>DATJLS010000001.1:0-14413 GCA_035509315.1 Acetobacteraceae bacterium
GAATCCGGATTCCGTCCATATTCCGCCGCATAGGAGCGGAGCTCGGCGGCCTGGGCGATCGTCTCCTCGACCGTCGATTCCATCCCGTACCAACCGTCGCCGAGACGGGCGGCCCGGCGCCGCGCCGCCGCTCCACCGCCGAAGATGATCGGCGGATGCGGCTTCTGTACGGGTTTCGGATACGAATAGAGTGTCGGGAAGGAGCAGAATTCTCCCGCGAAAGCAGTCTTCTCTTCCGCCCACAGCCGCTTGATGAGCTCGAGATATTCTTCCGTCCGCCGGGCACGCCCCGCCCAGGGGACGCCGAGCGCCTCATACTCTTCCCTGAGCCAGCCGATGCCGATGCCGAAGTCGAAACGCCCCTTGCTCAACCGATCGACGGAAGCGGCCGCCTTCGCCGTGGTCAGCGGATTACGCTCGCCGAGGATGCACACTCCAATGCCGAGCCGCAGACGCCTCGTATGGGCCGCCATGAAACCCAGCGCCACGAATGGATCGAGAAAATCCGTCTTCAACACCTCTTTCGGAAATTCCCCGCCGCTGCTGTAAGGGTACGCAGAGTTGAAGGTTTCGGGAAAAAGCGCATGATCGCCCACCCACAAGGAATGGAAGCCGAGCTCCTCGGCGCTTCGCGCCACCTCGACGATGGCATCCGGGTACGCCAGGACCCCCAAGCCGACGGGCATGTATCCGACCTGCATCATTCTCTCTTTTCAGAATTTATTGTAGCTCAGCACTTCGGACACGGGTTTCCGCCACGCCTTCTTGAAATCGGTGCCGAGCGTATAAGCGATCGGAAACAAGCCCACTTGAGTGTACTGCTCGAACGGGACATCGAGGACATCGGCCATCTCCTTCTCGCGCTCCAGTGTGACCGTCGTCCAAGCCGAACCGAGACCGCGTTCCCGCAGAGCGAGACAAAAGCTCCACACGGCCTGGATGATGGAGCCCCACATCACGGCCTGGTCGAAAGCACTCTTGCCCTCGACGCGTCCCGGCATCAGCGGAATGAGCAGCGCCGGCACCCGATCCAAGACCCCAAAGAGCGTCATGGCGGAATCCATCAGCTTGTCCTCGCGCGGGATGCCGAGGTGGCTGCGCCGGTGGAGCTTCGCATAATCCTCGAGCGCGGCTTTGTAGATGCCCGCAATGGCGGCAATCGTGGCGCGGTCATCGACCACGATCCATCTCCAGACATTGAGATTGGAGCCGTTGGGTGCCTGCAAAGCGAGCTCTAGGCATTCTTCGATGAGCGCCCGCGGGACCGGCTTGCTCAAATCAAGGCGTTTCCGCACGGCGCGGGTCGTGGTCAATACGTCATCGACCGACAGGTTGAGCTTCATGACCTCATCCTCACGCCGGCTCAGGAGAGCATGCCGGCTTTTTTCAGCGCTTCGCGGACGACGTCGCGGGCGCTTGCCGCGGCGGGAAAGCCCGCATAGCCAGCCGCCTGATAGAGGACCTCTTCGAGCTCGGCGACGGTCGCACCGTTGCGGATCGCCGCGGGCGCGTGAATGGCCAGCTCGCTGTGCGCCCGCAAGGCGATCAGCATCGCCACGGTGACGAGGCTGCGCGTTCGCAAATCGATCCCCTCGCGGGTCCACAACGGCTCGAAAATCATGGTCATGCCGAGATCGCTGAGTTCGGCGCCGAACGGCGCGCGATTGTCCGGGCTCAAGAGCTGCACGAGATCCGGCGGCAGCATCTTGCCGGCGACATCGAGCGCTTTCTGTCGGGTCGTGGCCATGTTGTTACTTCTCCCCCATTCTTGAGTCAGATGACGAGGTCGTCGCGGTTATATCCTTGCACCGCCGCGCGTGCCGCCTCGTCCCACCGATAGCGCTCGCCGCTTTGCAAATGCGGCCGATACTGGTAGGGCGTCTCTTCCGGAAAGCGCTGCTGCCGCGCGGCGATGGCATAGCCGATCATCTGGGAGCGCTTGCGGATACGCTCGGCATCATAGGGCACCGGCTTGTTGTCGTGGGCATGGAATCCGGTGGCGCCCAGCACCGAGCGGCGGCGGTGGAATCCGACGTTGATCGTGACGCGCCAATCGGGACTCGTATTTGGGAAAGAGGCGTGCACCACCTGCCGGTTGCTGATCGCGACATCGCCCGCCCTCGCAATCAGCGGCACTGCGTGCGGCAAGCGGTCGCAGCCCGCTGCTGCAAGCATCGCTTTCAGATCGACCCGGCCGGTCGCATGCGTGCCGGGCAGATACCAGACGCCGTTGGCCGCAGTCGAGCCATAAAGTTGCGCCATGAAATTGAAGCCGTGGGTGGCGAGATCCCAGTCGGCGGCCTGCCAATGCGTGGTGCCGTCCTGGTGCCACGAAAAACTCGCTCCCTCACCCGGCTTCTTGATGATCACCGCCTCGGTGAAAGGGACGAAGTCGCTGCCATAGATCGTCTCGGCGATCTGCAGCAGCTGCGGATGGCCGGACAGGCGCAAGGTCGCCTCGGAATATTGCAGCGGTCCGAGAATGATTAACGGCACCTGCTCGGGCAAGTCGGGCGCCGGCACCGGCTCGAACATCTTTACGACATGGCGGCCATTGGCGAGCCCCGTGCCGCCGAGCGGATCGCCGAGCGGCTTGGACCACATGGCCACCGGAGAATCTCTCCCGGCGCCCAACGCCGGTCGGCCCTTGCCGTCGAGCGGGGACTCCGGCGTACTCGGCAACCGTTCGAGCATCTCATGGAATTCGGCGCGCAGCTCCGACAGCTCCACCGCGCCCAATACGTTCTCGAACACATAGAAACCGACGCGGTTATAGGCGGCGAGAATATCGGGATGCAGCGCGCCTTGGTCCGTGAAAAGGATCGGACCGCGATTGCCCAGCGTCATCGCTCGCGCTTCGCCCTCGCGGAAATAGCCCTGCATCGCCTGTTCTTGAGGCCCGAAATTGCCGGCTGTGACCATGGAGGCAACCCCCCCTGTCTGCTGAAGCCTGACACATGCTACGGGGCGATGAGACCCCGACCTTGATCCCACGGGACCATTTGGGCCCCGCGTTTGGACCTCCCGGTCAGTCCTCTTGGGTCAAGATGTGATGCGAAAATCGTGTTCTGATGGGCAAAATCCCGAGGATGCCATGACCGAGAAGATGACAATGGACGACATGATCATGCTGAGCGTGGACGATCATGCGATCGAGCCGCCCGATCTGTTCGTCGGCCGGATGCCGGCCAGATACAAGGACGAGACACCACGCGTTGCACAATACGCCAATGGCGATGAGCGCTGGGTCGTCGAAGGCAACGCCTGGGGCGGCGTCGGGCCGGCCGCGGTCGCCGGGCGCAAGCGCGAAGAGCTCGGCGATGAGCCGACCCGCTACGGCGATGTCCGCAAGGGCACCTGGGACGTCGACGCCCGCATCGACGATATGAATGCCAACGGCACGCTGATGTCGCTCAATTTCGCGAGCTTGCTGGGTTTTGCCGGTGAGAAGCTCGTCAGGGGCAAGGACAAGGAGCTGATGCTGGCGATCGTCCGCGCCTACAACGAGTGGCATATCGAGGACTGGGCCGGCCGCTATCCGGCGCGGCTCATCCCTAACGGCATCCTGCCGCTGTGGGAGGTCGATCTCGCGGTGGCGGAGCTCCGGCGGATCCACGATGCCGGCTGCCGCGTCGTCAGTTTTCCCGAAAATCCGACCGGCTTCGGCCAGCCATCGATTCATTGGGGGCATTGGGACCGGCTGTTTGCCGAGATCGTCGAGCGGGACATGGCCGTGGCGGTGCATATCGGCACGTCGGGCGGGCTGTTGCCTACGCCGTCCCTGGAATCGCCCGCCGATGTCGGTGTGACGCTGTTGAACATCAAGATCGCCGAGGCGATGACCGACCTGCTGTTCTCGCCCCTGCTGCTCAAGTTCCCCCGGCTCCGCATCCTGATGTCGGAAGGCTGCATGGGCTGGGTGCCGTTCCTGCGCGAGCGCGCCAATGCCGAATATCGCAATCATCGTTACTGGACGCACGCCGATCTGGGCGATCTCTTGCCGAGCGATCTGCTCGCCCGGCACTTCTTGTTCTGCTTCCATGAGGACCATTTCGGCCTGGCGGTGCGGCACGACGTCGGCATCGATCAGATTTCGTGGGAGTGCGACTATCCTCATGCCGATTCGACCTGGCCGACCTCGCCGGAACAGCTCTGGGCGAGCGTCAAAGATTACCCGCGCGAGGAGATCGACAAGATCACCCACTTGAACGCCATGCGGTTTCTGAACATTGATCCGTTCCAGCACATCGATCGCAAGGATGCGACCGTGGGTGCGCTGCGGGCCCAGGCGAGGCATGTCAATACGGAGCTGATGTCGGCCGGCGGCCTCAAGCCCGTCAAATCCGGCTCGGTGCTGAGCACGGCCGATGTGTACAAGATGTATCAGCAGGGCGACGCCCGGCTGGGCGAGCCGATCGGCTATCTTTGAACGGCGCCCGGGATGGAAGACCGCGTCAATTCGGGGCTGCTGTTCGTGATGATCGACCGTGCCGCCGATGCCCGGCGGCGCGACTGGGATGGGAGGCTGCGCGCCCTGCCGGGCATCACAAGGATCAGCTGGTGGAAAAATGTCCAGCTGAACCGCGCCGATTGGCTGGGCAAGCTGCGCACCGTGGAGGATTTCGAGATGCTCGGCATCTGCGAGATCGACGGCCCCGTCGATCCGTCGATCGTGCCCGAGAGCGTCCGTACCCTCCTGTTCCGCCGCTATCCGCGCCCGTCGCAGGGCGTGCTGCGCCTCCCGACGCGCGGTCTGTCGGTGGTGATGATTTCGACGCGAAACCTCGAGGACGAGGTTGCCGCTCAAAGCCTGCGCGACTGGGGCGACTTCGTCCATTTTCCCGGCATCGTCGATGCCAATATTCCGGGCTACGGTCTGGTCACCGCGTATGAGAACAGCGCTCTGGGTGCGCCGCGATTCCTGCATCTCTATGAATTCCCCGACCCGGATGCCGAGGCTGTGTTTCAGCGGACGCGGCCCTGTGTGGCGCAGCGCTTCGGCGGCGGCCCCGGCAATCCCGGCTTCGATCGCTGGGAGTTGCATCCGGAGATTCGCATCGACTATGTGAATTCCTTTACCCGTCTCGACGCCGGGGGATGAAGAATGACGAATCCGGTGATCATCACTCTGGCGATCAACGGCGAGACCAGCAGGAAGCGCAATCCGCACGTTCCGCACAAGCCCGAAGAGATTGTCGCCGACGCGGTCGCCTGCTTCGGGGCCGGCGTCGCGGTCCTGCACAATCACATGGGCGACATCAACTTGACCGGCTCGGCAGCCGCGGAGCGCTATGCGCTCGCCTGGACGCCCATTCGCGAAGCGGTGCCCGATGCCATCTTGTGTCCCACGACGCAGCAGGCGGCGGATCTCGACGAGCGGCTGAATTTCTTGGGACCGGCAAAAAAAGCGGGGGCGCGGATGGCATCCATCGATCCCGGCGTCGAGAATTTCGCTGCAAGCGGCGAAAACGGCCTGCCGGGCGCCTGGCGAGGCTGCCTCGATTATTCGATCGACATGGTCGAGCGGGCCTTCCGCATCATCGCCGGATTGGGGCTTGGGCTGTCGCTCGGCATTTACGAGCCGGGCTTTTTGCGCCTGGTGCTCGCCTTCAAGCGCGCCGGCGTGCTGCCGCGCGGAGCCATCGCCAACCTCTATTTCGGCGGGGACCATAATTTCCTCGACGGGGTAAAAGGCGGCTACACCTTCGGTCTGCCGCCGACGCGCAAGGCGCTGGATGCCTATGTCGAGATGATCGGTGATTCCGGTATCACCTGGGGTGTCGCCGTACCCGGCGGCGATCTCTACGCGACCGGGCTTGCTCGCTACGCGATCGAGCGCGGTGGGCATGTGCGGATCGGATTGGAAGATCATGCCGCCGATCGGCAGCCGACGAATCTACAACTGGTCGAAGAAATGGTCGGCGTCTGTCACGCAGCGGGCAAGCGTCCCGCCAGCCGCACTGAGGCGGCGAGAATTCTCGATCTGCCCTAGGGACCGACCCCTGACCTCGAGCAGGATTACTCGGCCGAAACGGCCGGACTCGCCTTCTCGAAGCGCCCAAGGCCGTAATCGCCCGCGATCGTCGTGCGCCGCATGTGCCGCCGTTGGCCCGCCGGCATGCCGTTGGCACAATGCAGCATGCGCCAATTGTCCCAGAGCACCATGTCGGTCAGCTCGTAGGAATGAAAATAGGCGCGCGACTTGTCGGTGCAATAGCTGATGACTTCGCGCAACAGTGCGTCGCTTTCCTTCTCGTCCATACCCTCGATGCTTTCAGCGAACCACGGCGAGACGTTGAGCACTTTGCGGCCTGTTTCCTTCTGCGCATAGACCATCGGATGGATCGACCGCGACCGGACCGAATTGTGCTTCTCGGCCATTAACAGCTTGGTACGGAGCTTCAGGCATTTCTGCGGCACCCAGCCATATTTCGCCTTCGAAGCATCGACGATATAGCGATAGATGACGCTGAGATTCTCGATGCGCTCGGCGAGATCGCGCGGCAACCGGCTATAGGCCTCGATCCGGTCGATAAAGCCGGTCTGGCCGTCATTCTTGGGCAGGGTAACCGGCCGGATGATGCCGCCGTGATTGATCTCATCGACATAGACGAGATCCAGATGCCAGGGGAGGAAGGCCGCCCGCAGCTCCCCGTCGATCTCGTAGACATCGCTTTCCTCGGACTCGTAATCGATCGTGCCGTCGCTGCGGACATCGATGCCGTCGGCGATGTCGATGATCAGCTTGTGCTCGCGCGGTCTGTCCACGCCGCGCAGGAGCGGATGCTCTTCAGGCTCGCCGAAAACCGAGGAGAGCTCGAGATGGGTATCGATGCCCTCCATGTTCTTGAAAATGATCAAGCCGCGGTCGATCCACAAATCGTAGAGCGCCTTGCGCGTCGCCGGATCGCTCAGGCTCTCGGGCGCCAGGTCTCTGACTACCGCGCCGAACTCCGGCCGGCCGGGAAGTTGTTCGACTTTGAAATGCATGGTGCTCTCCTCGCCCTATCTTCGATGAACCTACAATTCGCGGCCTTCGCGGTCTTGACTCCATGAGACGTCGGCGGCGGCCCGGCCGAAATTCGGGTCGTTCTGGAGCGCGCTTACTGCGCGACCATGACACTCGCGGGCGACTTCGCCTGGCCGGCGCGCAGATCGGCCGCCTGGCTGCGGATATATTGACGGATCGCGGCGATGTCACTGTCCTTGAGATCGTTGAAGCTGGGCATGCCTGCCGCTACCCGCGTGCCGTCGTGCACCACCGCGCGAAAGGTGTCCTTCTCCGACACGACGTCGCTTAAGCGCAGGTCCGGCGCGGTTCCGCCGCTCACCGCCGCCGCACCGTGACAGATCCCGCACTTGAACCCGAAGGCGGCCGCCCCCTGGGCGGCCAGGACCGCATCCGGCTTGTAGCCGGGATCCAGCGCGGCTTTAATCACAGGCAGCGGCGCAGGCGGGAGCTGCGCCCCGCCGTCGAGCGCGAACGTAAGGACGCGTCGCTTCTGGGTTCGATAGTCGAATGTCAGGCCGCCGAGACTCGGGGGATCGATCCCCGCCGAGCCCGCCATGCCGACGACGACGGATACATATTGCTTGCCGCCCACCCGGTAGCTGATTGGCGCCGCGAGCACTGCATCCTGCGCGGGGAAGTGCCATAGCTCCTTGCCGTGGTGCGCATCGTAGGCGCTGAACCTCCCGGTGATCTGGCCTTGGAACACCAGATCGCCGCCCGTGGCCAACACGCCGCCGTTCCAGCCGCCGAAAGTGGCCACCTTCCAGACCAACTTCTGGGTCACCGGATTCCAGGCGATCAGGGCACTCGTCTCGTCCAGCGGACTCGGCTTTGCCGCACCGATGTTGGCGCCGACGACCCGCAGATTCTCACCGGCGTCTATCCCGCGAGAATCGAAGGTAAGGCCCTGCGAGAGCCTGGGAATGTAGACGAGGCCGGTCCGCGGGCTGAAAGCCATCGGCATCCAGCTATGCGCGCCGCGCGGCGACGGCCACATCTCGAACGCCTTGCCGTTCTGGTAACGGATCCCGGCCACCTCGACCGGGCGCCCGGTGCTCAGGTCGATGCCTTTCGCCCAGGTCAGCTTGTCCGCGATCTGCCCGACCGAAAGCAGCTGCCCGTCGGTGCGGTCGAAGACATAGAAATAGCCGTTCTTCGGCGCCTCCATCGCCACTTCACGCAGCCTGCCGCCGATCCTCAGATCCGCCAGCTCGATATCCATGGTGGCGTCGTAATCCCAGGAATCGCCCGCATTGAACTGGTAGTGCCAGCGATATTCCCCGGTGTTCGCATCAACCGCGACAATCGAGCACAGAAACAGATTGTCGCCGCCGGGCGAGCGGATCTCTCTATTCCAGGGATAGCCGTTGCCGACGCCGAACAGGATCTGATTGTTCGCTGCGTCATAGGTGAAGGCGTTCCAGGGCTCACCGCCACCGCCCCATTTCCACCATTGCCCCGTCCAGGTCTTCGCCGCCATCGCCATGGCGTTGTTCTCGAAGCCTCGGGCCGGGTCGCCGGGGACGGTGTAGAAGCGCCACAGCAGTTTGCCGGTCCCCGCATCGTAGGCCGTGGTATAGCCGCGTGCGAAGGAGAAGTCGCCGCCGGCCTCGCCGACGATGATCTTGCCGCCGAAGGCACGCGGCGCCGCGCTGATGAATTGGCCGCCGCCCTTTTTTGCGTCCTGCACGCTCCAGATCAACTGGCCCGTTTTGGCGTCGAGCGCGATCAGCCGCCCGTCCGGCGTACCGATATAGATCTTACCGCTCCACCAGCACAGCCCGTGTCCACCCCAGGTGAAGCGCAAGCCCAAGCCCGCCTGTTCGCCCGCACGCGGGTCGTAGCGCCACAGCTCCTTGCCGCTGGCCGCATCGACCGCGTGGATGAGACTCAGCCCCTGAGCGTAGTAGAGCACGCCGCCGACCTCGACCGGCTCGGTGGCCGCATTGCCCGGCGGCAAATCGATATACCAGGCGAGGCCGAGGCGCCCCACATTGCGCCTGTCGATCTCGGTGAGCGGGCTGAAATGCTGTTCGCCGTAGGTCCGGCCGAACCCCGGCCAATCGGTCCCGCTGGCCGCATCGACATATTGGGCGTCGGGGCCGGCAGCGGCCCCGCAGACCGCACACAGTCCGAACCAGGCACCCGTCATCGCCAGGGCGAGCGAAAAATGCACGTGCAACCCCTCACGCAACGCGGCGAGAGTTACAGTTCCGTTCCTTCCGGTCTTGACCCCATGAGACCGAGCGGGGACGACCTCGATTCGCGCATCGGGCGCATCGGCTACGATCTGTCTCGGGAGATCAATACCTATCGGCGCCGAGAGACTAAAAGTAAGCCCTATGACGAACCCATTCGGACTTCAGCTACCAGGAGGGGCCGACCATGAGCATGACACTTGAGAAGCCTCGAGACCGGGTGTTTTCCAGTCGGATCAGCGCAGAAGAGACGAGGATCCGCAGGGATCTTGCCGCCTGCTATCGCCTCGTCGCGCTGTATGGCTGGGAGGATATGCTCGCCACGCATATCTCGGCACGGCTCCCGCGGGAAGACGGCAAGGAGTGCTTCCTGATCAATCCGCTCGGTCTGTTGTTCGACGAGATCACGGCTTCGAGCCTGATCAAGATCAATATGGACGGCGACATCCTTCAGGAGACGCCCTACCAGGTCAACCGCGCCGGCTACGTCATCCACAGCGCCGTGCTGGCGGCGCGTCCCGACATCAACTGCGCCATCCATCTGCACAGCCTCGACGGTGTCGCCGTCTCGGCGAC
Organism: Acetobacteraceae bacterium; assembly: GCA_035509315.1. Taxonomy (GTDB): domain Bacteria; phylum Pseudomonadota; class Alphaproteobacteria; order Acetobacterales; family Acetobacteraceae; genus JAKAWQ01. The sequence continues at coordinate 9,787 of DATJLS010000001.1, forward strand.
CGAAGCCGGACTGCTGCCGCTCAACCAGACCGCCATGACGATCGCAAGTCACATCGCCCATCATGAGTTCGAGGGCGTCGCCAACAATGAGGAGGAGCGCGAGCGTCTCGGCGCCGACCTCGGCAACAAGCCGCTGATGCTGCTGCGCAACCACGGTACGCTGTCGGTCGCGGCCACGATTCCTTCGGCCTTCGTGCTCATGTACCTTCTGGAATGGAGCTGCACCGTCCAGGTTCGCACGCTCGGCATGGGCCGTCCGCTGCATGCGGCGGATCCCAAGGCGATCGCCGCAACGGGCGAATTGCTGGACGATCCGGATCTCAAGAAATATGCCGACGCGCTCGCATGGCCGGCGCTGCTGCGCAGGCTGGATCGCGTCAATCCGGGCTACGACGGCTAGCTCGGTGCGGCGCTCATCGAGTCGCGAGCCGCCATGCCCAAAGTGATGCAATCGGCGGAGGACGAGCGGCAGATCATCGCATTGATCAATCGTTATGCCACAGGTCTGGATACGGCCGATTGGGCATTGCTGCGAAGCTGCTGGACCGACGAGGTGGACGTCGATTACGGCACCGGTCAGACATGGTCGTCAGCCGACGCACTGAACGAATTCATGGAGCACTTCCATACCGGGCTGACGACGATGCACATGAATACCAATTTCGTGATCTCCGAGGCCGGCGAGGGACGTGCGACGGGGCGGACTTATTTTAGAGCCCTGTTGCTGCGCTCGGACGGCGCCCTCTTCCTCCGGGCCGCCGGTTGGTACGACGATTGCTTCGTCAAAATGGGATCGGAGTGGAAGATTACCAAACGTCATGTCCGAATGATCGCCATGCAACAAGGCGGAACATGAACGGAGCCGATTGATTGGACCTTTTACTGGTCGGCAAACGCGCACTGATCTCCGGCAGCAGCTCCGGCATTGGCGCCGAGTGCGCGCGCGTTCTCGCCGCCGAGGGTGTCTCGGTCGTCGTGCATGGACGCGATCGCGGGCGGACCGAGGCAACGGCTCGCGAGATAACCCGTGCCGGCGGTGACGCTGCGGTCACCGTCGGCGATCTGGAGCTGGACGAGGATGCTCACAGGGTCGCGGCCGACGCGCTGAAGGCTTTCGGCGGGATCGATATCTTGGTCAACAATGCCGGACTGTTGATTCGACCGGAGAATCCGGACTGGACGACGGTGCCCGCGTCGGACTGGCTGCGCAGCTTCAATATCAACGTCGTCGCGGCCGTTCGTCTGTCGCAGAAACTGGCGCCGCCCATGATGGAGCGGGGCTGGGGTCGAATCATCAATGTCTCCTCCGTTGCAGGCTATCAGTCGCTTGGCCAGTTGCTCGAGTACGGCCCCGCGAAGGCGGGAGTTCACAACTTCACGATCAATTTGTCGCATATGATTTCCGCCAAGGGCGTTACGGTGAATACCATCGCACCCGGTACCATCATGACCCCGGGAATTGCGAGCTTCATGGATTCCATGGCCGGGCAGCCGGGCTGGGGCGCGACTCGCGAGGAAAACGAAAGCATTTACGCAGAAAAGCTCTTTCCGCAGCCGGTGCCGCGGCTAGCCTCGATTACCACGGGGCCTAGCGCGGCTAACGCCGACGGGGTGGCCGGGGCCCCCGGGGCGCGTTAACTGAACCGTAGACACCACGGTAGTCCCGGCCGATGGCGAAGCGCCGACGCTGTGCGCTGTGGCGGCTTTGAGCTTGGCGAGGTCAGGGCTCATTAATCTCGTCGACATGGATCCCGTCCTCGAGAGCTGGGCCCAGCGCGCGCTCGAGTCGATCGAGTAGTTGATGTAGCGTTTCGCCGCGCTTGCGCACGAGCGCCACCAGCATGTCGTGCCCATCACTTGCGACGGCCGTGTAGCCCAGCGAGGCGTCGTTGATGGCGCCAAGGGTAATGTCGCCCTCTTCGGAGTCGAGAAATTCCTCGATGGTCGGCCAAGGGGTGGAAGCTCCGCGCTTGGGTGCGGGCGGAGTCCGTCGACGCTTTTGCGCGGTAGTTTTAGAGCGATTGCGCGCAGCACGCGCCATAAGCCACCTCGTGGACACGATGGATCCGTTGGGAGACACTGAGCGGCAGTGTGGCTCTCATGTCAGTTGTTGTGCAATCCCCGTTGTTTACCGAAAAACAAGGACAGTACCTGGCATTCATCTACGCCTATACGCGGGTGCTGGGTCGGCCACCGGCCGAAGCGGACATCCAACGGTACTTCAAAGTCACTCCGCCCACCGTGCATCAAATGGTGCTCACCTTGGAACGTCTCGGCCTGATCCGCAGAACGCCCGGTGTGGCCCGTAGCATCGAGCTGCTCATTAAGCCGGAATCGCTACCCGTGCTGCGCTGAGCGGCACCTGCGAGCCCAGGCACTATCCGAACACCAGCTGTAACCGCTTTCTTCCCAGCCACGGCACCGGCAGATCAGTCTTGTCAAAGCCGGCAGCCATGAGCAAGGGGTTGTGGGCGCGCTTCTGGAAACGCACCGTCATCTCGCGCTCGGTGATCATCACGTGGGCCGCGGCATTGATGAAGTCGCGGAAGATGTGCTGGGACTTGGCGGTCGCGTAGCCGTTGCCGATGCGCTCACCGAGGAGCCGATACAGACTGCTGGCCATGAGGGTGAGCTGCAGATCGCAACTGACCTTCATCGCCACCGCCGAGGAGAGCGCGTCCATGTGGAAGAAATCCACTCCGTCGGCAATCCCGTTCTCGATGAGCATGCGTTGCGCGTACCGGCCGACCAGATGAACGGCGGAACGCCGCAGCTGGTTGGTCAGCACGAAGGTCGGCTCCTCGTGGCCGAGATCGGTGACCACAATCTGACGAATGGGTCCGTCATAGTCGCGCAGCGTGATCGTTTGATCCAAAATCCGTGGCGTCCGATACGCACGCGCAATACTCTCGAGCTCGATGCGCCGCCAGGCCGAACGCGGTTGCTGATGGATCTCCTGGAGCATTGTGCGATCCCGCCGCCGCAACGTGATGAACTGGATGCCGAGCGCATTGAGCCGACTGAGGTTGCCATAGGTGGTGAGCTTGGAGTCGAAGACCAGCTCTTCGGGTAAATGCCCCGTGCGCTGCTTCCAGTACTCGATAAAGCGCAGGATCTCATCGTTCTGACCCTCTTTGCGTAGGGCCGCGTTGGCGTAGCAGAATACGCGCTTGTCGGCATCCTGCGCGAGGAAGGCGAGCACGCCCTTCTGGCGGCGACTGCGCTTGGAAACATAGTGCTTCTGCAGCAGCGCATCCTCGCCGTGAAAGGGAATGGTGTGGAAGTCCACGTCAAAGGAGACCCCGTGTTGGAACCCCAAGGTTTGCAGGGCATCAAACCAGCGGTGCATGAGCTTGGGATAAGCCGCCGGCGGAATCCGGCAGCTGTACTCGGTCAGAAAGCTGCGCTTGGGTGTTACGTTGAGTCCGGCAAACAACGCCAGCCCCTCATCGAAGACCGAACTCATGACGTGACTGTGTCGCGCGTTGCCGAAGAGCTTCAAGGCCAACAGAGAACGCATGGCCTGCGCCGCCGGTAACTGCTGCGTGCCGGGGAAGCCTGTCTGCTGAAGCATCCGCTCCAAGGGAATCTGCACCAGATACGGTACGAACAAGAAGAGTCCGCCGAACTGGGTGCGAAAGTGTCGTGGGGACAAATCCAGTTGCCGGACGTCGGCCGCGGCAGCCGCTTCGGGCTTAAGCGTCTCGGGGCGCTCCTCGTCGGCGCGACGCGGGAGCTTGGCGAAGCCCGCCTCCTTGAGCAGCTTCGCCACCGCCGCCGGACTCAACCGGCGATCTTCTTCCTGCAACGCTCGGCTGATATCGTAGATCGAGAGGTTCTGCTTACGTAGCTCGATGATCTTCTCCCCGGTGCTATTGCGTTTGGCGGAAGCGTGCGGCCCCTTGAGTACCGGCAGGAAGAACGAGCGATGCGGGTCCTGCCGAAACCAGTGGCACAGCACTCGGAAACTTCCCGGGGTATAGCCAAAGCGCGCCGCGGCCTCAGCCGAGGGGACTCCTTCGACGAAGTAGGCGCGGAGGGCTTCGTATTGGCGGTGGGTGGGGTTGGCCGGTTCGAGAAAGACCTGCCTGATGTTACTGTCTGTTATCTCTATACGAGACCTACTAGACATAGTTCCACTATGTCACATCAGGACTACCGTGGCAAGCGGAATCAAGGATTTGGAGGAAAAAACTCGCGTGAAACGCGGAAAATAGGCCACCCTCTGCACAGGAATAAGCCACCGTGATCACGCCCGCCTGGATCAGAAGATCTGATAACTCTGTGGAATATACGAGTATATCTACAGAACGGATAATGTCAGCGAGCGCCGAGCAGCGCGGTTCCGACCGAAATGAGCCTTGCTCAAGTGGGCGGCGTTAGCCCACTACCCGTGGTGGGGTTCCAGGCTAGGCGGCGCAGTAAACACAATTCTGCGCAAGAACTTCAATGGTTTTGAGGCGAACGCCACCCTGGACCATGCCAGAGACGTTAATAACCCGAGCGTCAACCTGGTGTGGGGGAAGGCCTGGGAGCGCGGCTCCATCATGCTCGCCGGAAGTTACCAACAGATCGGCGAGCTCACGGGGGCGGAGCGTGAGCCTTGGTCCTCAACGAGCATTCCCGC
>DATJLS010000002.1:0-95449 GCA_035509315.1 Acetobacteraceae bacterium
GCTTGCATAACGCAGACCTTCCCGCCGATACTGCAGGCGAGTGATTTCAGTCCAGGGCATCGTTGGTTCCGTCGCGGCTCGCAATCCGATTGAATCACAACCCGCTGAAATCACTCAACCCTTTCTCAGTCAGACACTAAGGTGTCAATTCGCATTACTTCGCACCCGTCGAGCCAGCACAGAATGCGTTCGGCGAAACCCGATCGGCCGAGTGTGCGATGAACGTCTCAATGAGCACGTCTTTGCGGGCATACTTGCGGCTTTGAGGATCAAGGAAGCCAAGCGAGTCGACTATAGCGCCCACCGTCCACACGCAAGCCCGCCTGGGCTCAACTCCAATGAATTCACGGCCCGGTTCGGCGCGGACTACAACCAAAACGGATTCTGGCTATGAGCGAGGACAAGATGGGGCAAGGTCACAGTGTTTCCACCGATGCGTCGAAAATGTAACCCACCCCGCGCTCGGTCCGAATGAGCTGTGCCGTCTCCGACGCAGCTGTCAATCTCCTCCGCAGCCGCAGAACTCTTACATCAATACTTCGATCAAGCCTATCCTCGTGCATCCCAGTGGCATTGATTAAATACTCGCGCGTGAGCGCGCGTTGCGGTGCATCGAGAAATGCGACCAGCAGGGCATAGTCGGTCCGCGACAGTGCAACCTGAGAGCCAATCGGACTGATAAGCCTGCGCGTACAGTGGTTGAGTTCCCATCCGCCGAAACGGCTGCCCCTGGGCCGTGAAACGCATGGCGACGTACCCAATCCTACCTTTCGTCGCCGCAGGATCACTCTAATCCTAGCCAAGAGTTCCCGTCGGCCGAAGGGTTCGGTTATGCAGTCGTCCGCGCCGAGGTCAAGCGCGGCCACGCGGTCGGTCTCGCAGTTTCCTTTGGTCTCTAGAAGCACCACGATTATACCCGAAATAATCGATCTTGAGCGAAATGCGGGGACTAGGCTCAGGCTTTCCCGTCGTTCCTGCTTCAGGGCAAGAAGGACAAGATGTAGGTTCAATGGATCGAGCTCGCGTAGAGCGGATGTCACGTTCGAGGCTACTGAAATGTCCATCCCACTGTCCGCTAGATAGTCCACTAGGCAGTGTCGGATCATCAAGTCGATGTCGACCAGCAACACTTGTATCGCCTCGTTGTATTTCACACTCGGCCCGACCTGATTGGTCCCGAAGACAGAGCCGACCCGCGGCGCGGTAGACCCGCAAGGAACGAACTCCACAGTCATGTGGTTTCCTCTCTCCCTTATTCCAAAGCGCCGAGGGCAGTGTCACCAAACCGATGGTAAGCCATACGCTTTTGTCTCTAAGGTAGAGGTCAGTCGGTGCTATGGATTGTAGAAATCGGACATACAGGTGTTTCACTTGCATACTGGCCATTGAAAAGTCGGCGAGCGGCGGTGACAGGTATCACCACCACCCTGGCGTTGGAGCTGGATTGGCAGCCGTGGCATCGAGCGGTGGGAACAGGAGACACGGCAATCGATCAGCTTCGGACACAGCGGGGCGTAAAGACCTTTGCACTCGAAAGAGTGGCGGCCGTCGATTGGCGTCTCTTCGATCTTGTGGTGTTTAGGGCACGGGCAGACAATCTCTCGGCGAAGTTCGGGCTGCTTGGTCATGGCGACATCGTCTGGAGCTTGGGTGGGAGCGCCAAGCTGTGGACGGCTGCGCCAAACGTGAAGGGCCAATCCACCTTGTGCAGCCCGTTAAACGACATCCCGAACTGGCCTCCTGGTGCGGTGCGCCCCTGGGGCCCGACTGGTAGGCAGCCGAGATTTGACCGAGAGACCAGGCTTGCCGGGAATGGAGATCTATAACGAGACGCCGAGCCCGCAGCCTCGAGTCCAAGCGCCAAACTGCCCAGGATTTCCTGGTCGGAGGGGCCTTAAACGGGATGGCAAAGTGTTGCGACTTCTCCTGCAACCTGATTAAGAATGCCTTTCAAAACCAGGTCTGAAGAGCGTTGAAGGAAACGAGCGAACAGGCGATAGCGGTGAAGCGTGATGGATGTCGAGCCGCCGATCGTGGCGAGTGGTGAGGCGATGGAGGCGGGCGATCCAAGCGAAGGCATGCTCGATCACCCAGCGATGACGACCGAGTTTCTGGCTCGCCTCGATGCCACGCCGAGCGATGCGCGGTTTGATCCGGCATTGACGGCATGCACGGCGACAATCATAGGCTTTGTCGGCGTGCAGCTTGTCCGGACGCCGGCGTGGCCGGCCGCGCTTTCCGGCAGCCGCCGGCACGGCATCGAGCAGAGGTTCCAAGGGCACGCTATCGTGGACACCGGCCGCCGTCAGCAGGAACGCGAGCGGCATGCCTCGGCGATCGGTGATGAGGTGGCGCCTGGTCCCTGGCTTCCCGCGGTCGGTCGGGTTCGATCCCGTGGCTGCCCCTCTTTCGCCGCGATGGATGCACTGTCGACGCAGGCTTGGCCCCAGCCGACCAGGCCCGCCTTTCGCAACCGATGCAGCGACTCGCGATGCAGACGATCCTACACACTCGCTGCCTGCCAGTTGCGCAATCGCCGCCAGCAGGTCACGCCCGAGCTGCACCCCGTCTCAAGCGGTAGCATCTCCCACGGAATGCCCGTGCGCAGCGCGAACAGGATGCCGGTCAGCGCCGCCCGATTTGGAACCGGAGCCCTGCCACTCTTCGGCTTCGCAGGTGCCGCCGGCAGCGGCGGGTCGATGATTTGCCGAAGTCCGTCGGAGACCAAAGGGGATGCCATCCCTCCTCATGAATAAACCCCAACCAAAGTACTAACAGGTCTTGAAGGGCGTTCTTTGGTGTGGGTTCAGAAATACGAGGCAGGCGCATTCGACGAGGACACCAAAGCCACAGATCTCATCGAGGCTTATGACGGCTGGATCGCCGCGTTCGAGCGCCCGGTTGTCAGGCGGGCACTCAATAAAGGAGGCGCTGCGCTCCATCGTCCGCCGTACGCGAGGATCGAACTCTGATGGCGCCGCACCGTCTCCTCGATCATCGCGACTGCGCGCAAGCCCGGTTCGGCCTTCAGGATCGGCGCGATTCCGCCTCGAAGATATCCGCCAACGTATTTGCGCAACGGCGCGTCCGCGGTGGCTTCTTCTGCCATGGCCGTTGCCAACGGCACCTGGTCGCTCTGTCGGTATCTCATGAACAACTTAATTTGATGGTTGTTGACATGCCGATAGGGCACTCTGGGGGTCCTCTCTGAATCGAGAACCCTGTCGATGCCCAGACGGCCCGAGCATTGGCGGCATGCCCTCAAAACCCCGCGCCGCCGGGCAAATACGACGGTTTGGGACTACGCTCTCCGCCGCCACGCCCCCGACCTCTCATCCTTATTGTCGCTAGACTCCCATCTAGATTGTCACGCGGCACTTGCATATTTTCAAATTTGCACGTATTTCTTTGCGTCATGATTTGTAATAGAGGCGCAAACTGGACTCTGGATGTTGGGTTACATTCAGGAGAAGAGCGAACGGTGAATCGCATTCGCCGCCCAACAGCTGGAATTGCCGGAAAATCCGGAAAATCCGGAAAATAAGGGCATATGTGGCAATGGTTCAGTCGCCGCTACCAGCGTGCTAGGGGAAGGTGATAAGGTAAATGACCGACGGAGAAGATGCCAAATTGGTATCCCATGCGGTCTGTCGTCCCTTCAGGCCGCATGAGAATTCTCCCGGCCTGCGACCGCTTGTCGGGAAATGGATTGTGCCCGATCTCGACAGTCGATCGCGCGGGCTTTCTAGTATCGTGGAAGAAGTGATCGACTGGGACTTTCCCGATGCGGGTGCCGGACGGAATTTGGCGGTCAAGGTCCTGCCCCGGACGACACCCTATGTGATCATTCAGTATCGAGCGCCGATCAGTACGATTTGGAAGTTCGATGGTGTAGAGCATCATTACTCGCCATACTTGAACGTTGTGACCACAGTCCACAATGGCATCAATGTGGTGTGCGGTTCCGGGCCCGTTGGCTTGGTCATCGTGCGGCTGAGGCCAGAGGGTGCGGCTCGTCTTCTCGGTTCGTGCGTACGAAATTTGGCGGACGCAAAGATCGCGCTTGGCGATGTCTTCAAGACCAGAGACGTTTCCTTGTTGACCGAAATGGTGTCGGAGTCTGCCAGTAGCCACGAGCGGATCGCTTTAACCCAACGATTTTTACTGGAACGCCTGGGTGAACGAGAACCCGACCCAATCGCCAGTCGTGCAGCCGCGCGATTGCGCTGCTGTCCTTCGTTGCGTGTCCGCCACCTTGCTGCCGAACTTGACGTGAGCGAGCGTCATTTATCTCGGCGATTTAGATCGATGTTTGGCATGGGTCCGAAACACTTTGCCCGTGCGGCACGTGTGGAAAGGTTAGCGCTAATGCGGAATAGGGGCGCTGCTTGGGCAGAAGCCGCTTACGCCTGCGGTTTCGCTGATCAGGGGCACATGATCAATGAAGTCAAAGCACTCATCGGAGCGGCACCAGAGAAGGCCTTCTCACCTGACGGATTGTTCGCCTGGTAGGTCATATTGCACGAAGTCCATAATCTGCAGCTCCTAACGAAAGTACCATTGCGTTCACCGTAGTTGGCCCGGTCTTGCCGGGCCCTCCTGCGCCACTAGCGCATTGCCGACCTGATGTCTGCGTTCAAGAGTTGAGGTTGCGGTTATTCTGATCCTCGTGGGCTCTGACTGGCCAAAAAGGTGGTGAAGCCGTGCAAGGCTGGAGGCGGAGCCGCTGGACGTCGGTTGGCCTGCTCTGATGCGCGGATTGATTACCGCTGTTCCGAATTCCGTCCGGGGCGGGTCTCAGTCTAAGAGCGCCGTTCGAAACCTGTCCTGAAGAGCGTTGAAGCGGATGAGCGAACAGGCGAGGGTGGTGAAGGCGTGATGAACGTCGAGCCGCCGATCGTAGCGGGTGGTGAGGCGACGGAAGCAGGAGATCCAAGCGAAGGTGTGCTCGATCACCCAGCGATGATGGCCGTGTGTCTGACTTGCCTCGATGCTACGCCGGGCGATACGCGGCGTGATCTGGCGCCGGCGGCGTGCACGGCGAGAACGCCGATGGTCAACGGCATCAAGCAGAGGTTCCAAGGGCACGCTGTGGAGGACATTGGCCGCCGTCAGCAGGAACGCGAGTGGGATGCCTTGGCGACCGGTGATGAGGTGGCGCCTGGTCCCGGGCTTCCCGCGGCCGGTCTGGTTCGGGCCCGTCGCAGCTTCCCCTTTTTCGCAGCGATGCCAGACCCGAAAAGCGACACCTCGGTCAGCCTGAGGATGCGTCATTTGATTGACGACATACGGGGAGAGTGGGTCGAACTGGATGATCGAATCGCCGCGTTGGATAACGAGTTCGTCGCGTATGCCCGTAGCAACGTAAATGCACGGGGGCTGGCGACTGTCCCTGGTATCGGGTGCTGAATGCGACGGCGTCAGTCGCTGCTATCGGTAACGGCCAGACGTTCGCCCTTGGACATGACTTTGCGGCCTGGCTTGGCCTCGTTCCACGCCAAGTCACGACCGTTGCCAAGCCGCGTCTGCCGGGTATCACAAAATGCGGCAACAAGTATCTCCGCATGTTGCTCATCCATGGCGCCCGCTCCGCTCTACGCGCGTTGGCGACCAGCGCCACGCCTCTTCACGGGGGGTTGCGGGCTCTATTGACCCGCGTCCACAGAAATGTCGCCGTGGTTGCCTCAGCCAGTAAGCTTGCACGGATTGCATGGGTCATCCTGCGGCGAGGCAGGGAGTTCCACGCGGCGGCGTAACCAAGATCGGCCAGGCCGGGAGGAGGAAGGTCAGCCCGGTCGTTGATGTCTGCTGGTGGTGGAAGCGAGATGGCCTGACAGTCGATCGGTCCTCTGGAAACCTGGTTTCAAAAGTGGCGCTCGACGCCGCAGGGGTTATGAGGACCGGAGCGCGCGGATCTCCATCTTGGCCAGGGCATTTACCCACAGGTCGGATGCGTTGATGGAGACTGCTCAGATTGGATTGCAGAAACCGCTTGCAGACGGGGTGCGCCGTACGTTTTGAAAGGCGCCCTTGGTGCGGCGAACCGGCCTGCCGCGGTGGCGGCGTGGCAGGCGGGAAAATCGGAGATGCGGGCATAGGTCTAAAAATTGCGGGAGAGATTCCAAAATGGGTATATTTGAGAAAGTGTTAACTACCAAGATGATTACAGAGGTTTCGCCCGTCACTGCGCGGACTCTTCGAAACAGGCGGAAAGTCGGATCTGACCCGCCATTTTACAAGACGGAAAGCGAAGCCGGTAAGCCGATATTTTGTTATCCTGAGAGCGCGGATCTTGGCGTACGCGCGCATTGTCCCGCCCCGCAACCCGAATTTATGAAAGAAACTGCCTGCCGCCGTAAGTGATTAACCTCCTCCACCGGTGCCATCAACCAAACGCTGGGCATGATCATACAAAGTATATGGGCCGGCGCTCGAATACCCACTTTCCGCGGCGCATCCTGCAAGCGATGTGGCGATTAGGACTCCAGCAAGCAGCCGGACAAATTTTTTCACAGGCAAAATTCCTTCGTTCAGGGTTAATTCAGTAAACTCACGACCATGTCTCTCGCGTGTTTCAAAAGTATGTCGGAATAGGCTGGGTTTGCCGCAATACGTCACGTAGAGTTCGGTGTCTGCTGCTAGAAAAGTCTGCTTCCTCCTGGTTTATTTTATCAATACTTTGGAAATCGAGAATTGTTTCGGAATTTTTGCAAGGGCGACCTGAAATCAATCACCGTCCCCGGAGTTGGCCTCATCTGTATACCCATACCGATTCTGCATAGGCGTTTTTATAAAACGCATGGCTACGACAAGTTGGTGCAAACAAAGGAAGTTCACACTGAACCAGGGAATACCCATGCCAGTCCCTTTCAGGCCCCCTTCGGCTGTCCGCAGCGGTGGTTTCGGCCCTATCCGGCGAAACCTCGGTCACCCGGCTTGTGCGCCGTCCTTCTCTAGCCACTCGTTAGCTGGATACAGCTCTTGACAGAGTGTCGTTCGGACCCCGCATTGCTCCGGCGGTCCTGGGTCGGGGCGCAGGGACTTCATAACCAGGTGACGAAGGATGTTGACCCGGGGTGATATCCGAGGGGCGTCTCGATAAAGCCTCCTGCGAGTGCTCCTGCGCCGCCACCCTTGAGCCTCCTGCCGGGCCTCTCGCGGGTCCCTTCGCAACCACTCAATGCACTCTCGCAGCTTGGCCTTCTCTTGCTCAGCGGCTTGCTGCGCCCCCGTCATCTGGCGACGCACCTTCGACCAGCCGCCCATGCGGCATAACCAGCGGCGACCCCAGATGCCGCCCAAGACCATTGGACAACCGCAGTCTCGGTGCTCATTTGTTGGCCCCCGTCTGGAAAAGGGTCAACGCTTGGTCGAATGGCTCTATCGGAGGGATGACAATTCGTTGAGATTATTGGACTTATTCGCCCGTCGCCTCGAGTTCGATCCTCACCAGCAGCAATCCGCCTTTCCGGGATGTCAGGCACGTTCGTCTCGTAAGGCGGAACCAGTTGCGCGAAAACGGAAGCGGCCGTAGTCTGAAATTGTGATTATGGCGCAACGGTTTGGATTCCGGGGTGAGGCGAATTATTTCGCCCTGTCCTAAGCCTGGAAGGGGTGGCTGATAAGAGAGGCCCGCGCCGGGTCGGGGGCGGCCCGACGCGGGCCAGAGGCATGACATGCGCGCCTTGCTGGGGGCGAGGCCGCATGCCTGAGCTGGGGAGGCATCCAGCTTCGAAGTATGCTGCGAAGCAAAAAAGGCGAGAGATGGGGCACAATTGGGCAAGAATAGGGTCTAACCATGCTCCGCTCGCGATCCTTTGGCTTGCGGCACCAGGCATCCCCGGAATAGTCAAGCACTGAGAGCCTCGGCGCGCGTATCGGTAACACTCATTGCGTTGGGTGGCGGCGGGTGATGAAGGAAAGCCCGTGCGGGCGGCATATGGTGCGGTGCTGGAACTTTCCGGCGCGCGCAGAGGGGAAAGAAGTGTCGCGGGAGCGGGTGATGCGCGGCGTGCGGTGGGCTGGCCTTCTTGTTCCGGTGATGAGCACAGCCCTCATGCTTGCCGGCTGCAAGCAGGAGAACCATTATGTCGCCACGCCGCCCCCCGAGGTGGGTGTCGCCACGCCGCTCAAGAAGGACGTTACACTCTATCTCTATATCACCGGAAACACGGTGGCGACCGATGAGGTCAATCTCGTTGCGCGGGTCTCCGGGTTTCTGACCGCAATCAACTATCAGGACGGTGCCTTTGTGAAGAAAGGCACCAATCTCTTCGTCATCGAGCAACCACCCTATCAGGCCAAGCTGCAGCAGGCGCAGGCGCAACTCGCGGGTGCCCAGGCCGACCTCGTTCAGGCCCAGGCGGAATATGTCCGCCAGTCCCAGCTCGCCTCCCAGAACTTTGCTTCCCAATCCGCGCTCGATCAGGCCACCGCGAAACGCGACGCCGATCAGGCGACCGTGCAGAACGACGAGGCCAACCTCGCCCTCTCCGCCATCAATCTGAGCTACACGCGGGTCAACGCTCCGTTCGATGGGGTGGTGACGCGGCACCTCCAATCGGTCGGCGAACTCGTTGGCCAGTCCGGCCCGACCAAGCTCGCCACCATCGTCTCCATCGCGCCCATCTATGTTACCTTCAACGTCGCCGAGCAGGACGTCCTCCGCATCCGCGCGCAATTGCGGGATAAGCACCTCACCCTGGCGGAGCTCGGCGCAATCCCGGTCGATGTCCAACTGGCCAATGAGACCGGCTATCCGCACCAAGGCGTGCTCAACTATGTTTCGCCGGATGTCGATCCTTCGACCGGCACGCTGCTTGCCAGAGGGATCTTCCAGAACAAGGATCGCGCGCTTCTGCCAGGCTATTTCGTTCAGGTCCGGGTCCCCGAGGGCAAGCTCGACAATGCCCTCCTGATCCCGGACACCGCCTGGGCGACCGACCAGCAGGGTACCTATGTGCTCGTGATCGGCGCGGACAATCGGGTCGAGCAGCGCCGCGTGGCGCTGGGACAGCAACAGGGCCCGCTCCGCATCGTCACGAGCGGGCTCGAACCGACGGACAAGGTCGTCATCAGCGGCAATGAACGAGCGATTCCGGGACAGGTCGTCGCACCCAAGATGACGACGATCACCAACACTGTCGATCCAAGCCCGTAAGCAGGGCGGCCCCCGATGATCTCGCAGTTCTTCATCGCCCGCCCAGTGCTCGCCAATGTGCTGGCGATTCTTTTCGTGCTGCTCGGCGGCGTCGCCCTTTTCGGCCTGCCCGTCGCCCAGTACCCGAACGTCGTCCCGCCAACCGTGCAGGTCACGACACGGTATCCAGGCGCGAGCGCGCTCACTGTCATGCAGAATGTCGCCCTGCCCATCGAGCAGGCGGTGAACGGTGTCGAGGGCATGATCTACATGCAATCGACCAGCGCTGCGGACGGAACCTATAACCTCACCGTCACTTTTCAGATCGGCACCAATCTCGATTTTGCTCAGGTTCTGGTCCAGAACGAGGTGTCGAGCGTGCTCGCCTCCCTGCCCACGGCGGTGCAGGCCCAGGGCGTGACGGTGCAGAAGCGTTCGACCGCGATTCTTCAGATTATCACGCTGGTTGGCAACAAGGGCCAGTACAGCAGCCTCTTTCTCAGCAACTACGCCACCATCAACATCATCAATGAACTTGCCCGCCTGCCCGGCGTCGGCAACGTCAATGTCTTCGGTGCCGGCCAGTATGCCATGCGTGTCTGGCTCGACCCGAACAAGCTCAAGGCGTACCAGCTCACCCCGAACGACGTGATGCGGGCGCTGCAGAACCAAAATACCGAGGTCACAGCCGGCCAGATCGGGGCGCCGCCGGCACCTTCCGGCCAGAATTTCCAGTACACGGTGAATGTCCAGGGCCGCCTCGCGGATCCCTCGCAATTCGCAGATATCATCGTCAAGTCGGGCCAGGGCACCGGCGGCCAGATCGTCCGCATCAGGGATATCGGCCACGTCGAGCTGGGCGCCCAGACCTATAGCCAGACCTTCACGCTCGACGGCCACCCATCCACGGGCATCGCCATCTATCTCACGCCGGGGGCGAATGCGCTCACCGTCGCCCACGAAGTCAAGCAGGAGATGAAGGCGCTCGCGCCCACCTTCCCGCAGGGGCTCGAGTGGAACATCCCGTTCGACACCACGCTCTTCGTCTCGGCCTCGATCGACGAGGTTTACAAGACCCTGATCGAGGCCGGAATTCTGGTGCTGGTGGTGATCGTCGTCTTCCTCCAGGACTGGCGGGCGAGCCTGGTGCCGGCGACCACCGTTCCGGTGACGATCATCGGCGCCTTCGCCGCCATGGCGGCGCTTGGCTTCACCATCAATCTTTCCACCTTGTTCGCGATCGTGCTCGCGATCGGGATCGTCGTCGATGACGCGATCGTCGTCGTCGAGGGGGCCGCGCATCATATCGAGCGTGGCTTGACGCCCGTGCAGGCGGCGATCCAGGCAATGAAGGAGCTTTTCGGGCCGATCATTGGCATCACGCTCGTCCTGATGTCGGTGTTCGTGCCGGCTGCCTTCCTGCCCGGTCTCACCGGTCAGATGTACGCCCAGTTCGCGTTGGTGATCGCGGCGACGGCCCTCATCAGCGCCATCAACGCCGCGACGCTCAAGCCGACGCAGTGCGCCCTCTGGCTCCGGCCCGCGGTGCCGCCCGAGAAGCGCAACTTCTTCTTCCGCGGCTTCAATGTCGTCTATGGCGCGATGGAGCGGCCCTATCTGCGGCTGATCGGCGCGATGACGCACCATATTGCCATCATGCTGCCGATCGCATTCATCCTGATGGCGATCGGATTCGTCGGGCTCGGCCGGATCCCGACCGGCTTTCTGCCGATCGAAGATCAGGGATACGTGATGGTCGCGGTGCAGCTTCCGAACGGCGCCTCACTCGAGCGGACCAACCAGGCCCTGGCCGGCGTGGAGAAGTTCGCCGCCGCCACGCCGGGGGTCGCGCACGTGATCACGGTGGGCGGCATCTCCGTGCTCGACAACAGTGCCACGCTCGCGAATGGCGGCGTCGCTTATGTGATCTTCAAGGACTGGAGCCAGCGCGGCCCCTCCGAGAATCTGCGCGCGATCTATTATCATCTGACGGATGCGCTGAAGACATTGCCGAACGGCGTGGGCTTCGTGATCGTCCCGCCGGCGATCCAGGGAATCGGCAATGCGGGCGGCTTCACGATGATGGTGGAGTTGCGCGACGGCAGCGACGATTTCGACAAGCTTCAGACTCTCACCCGCACGATCATCGCCGACGGTGCGGCGCAAAGCAGCCTGCAAGGACTGAACACGTCCTTCCGTGCCGACGCGCCGGCCATCAAAGTCGATGTCGATCGCGTCAAGGCGGAGCGTCTGCACGTTTCGATCGGTCAGGTCTTCTCGACCCTCAGCGCCTATCTCGGTTCGAGCTATGTCGGGCAGTTCATCAAGTTTGGCCGGGTGTTCCAGGTCTATACCCAGGCGGACGGCCGGTTCCGGGCGACCCCGAACGACATCGAGCAGCTCAACGTCAAGAACGAAGACGGCCAGATGGTCCCGCTCGGCGCCGTGCTGAGCAATGCGCCGGCGGTCGGGCCGAGTCTGATCACCCTCTATGATCTCTATCCAGCGGCAACCATCGTCGGGAGCTCCGCCCAAGGGTACAGCTCCGGCCAGTCGCTCGATGTGATGCAGGATCTTGCCGCCCACGTGCTGCCGCCCGGGACCGGCTACGACTGGACCGCCATGTCCTACCAGGAGAAAATTGTCGGCAATCAGATCTACTATGTCTTCGGGCTCGGGCTCCTTCTCGTATATCTTGTCCTCGCCGGACAGTACGAAAGCTGGATTGCGCCGATCTCCGTGATTCTGGCCGTGCCGCTCTCGCTGCTCGGGCCGGTGATCGCGCTCACCCCGCTTGGCGTTTCGAGCAACCTCTATGTCCAGATCGGGCTCATTCTCCTGATCGCGCTTTCCGCCAAGAACGCGATCCTCATCGTCGAGGTCGCGCGGGAACAGCGCATCATCCACGGCAAGCCGATCCTGGAGGCGGCGATCGAGGCGGCGCATACCCGCTTCCGCCCGATCCTGATGACCTCGATCGCCTTCATCCTCGGTGTGCTGCCGCTGGTGCTCGCGACCGGCGCGGGCGCCAATTCCCGCAAATCGATCGGCATCACCGTGGCGAGCGGCATGATCGCCTCAACCTGCCTCGCCGTCCTCTTCGTTCCTTCATTCTTTGTCGCCATGCAGCGCTTCGAGGAATGGCGCAAACCCCTTCCGCGCTCCATAGCCGAGCCGGCGCGAGACCAAGTTTAAACGGCGAAGCGCTCTGACGTCTCACCCACTCGGCGGCCGGCCGACGCCCAGCATGGCGAGGCCGAAAATGCCGGCAGCGAGGGTCGCGACACTGATCAGCAGCCGAAGCCGGTCGGAAAGGCTCGCCGCCTCCCGCTCGAACCGCGCCCTGATCCGCGCCCGTTCGCGGGCCACCCGCTCTGGAAGCGTGCCGGCTCCGCTCAACACAGCATCCGCGCTATCGCCGAGCACGGGCCGCAGCGCAGCAAGCCGGGACGCTTCGTCCGGGGCCGATGCGGCAAGGAGGACCTGATCCAGCGCCGCCTCGCGGACGAGCGCGCGTGCCAGAGGCACCGGAGCGGCATAGGTGCCGAAAATACCGGCGAGGCCGACAATGACGAACGCCATCGCAAGGAAGCCCGCCGCACTTCCGCTCGGTCTTCCGGCCACCCCCCGCCCCGTCCTCCAAGTTCGATGAGGGGCCGACATGCAGCCCGACTGCCGTCCGTGTCAACGGACCCGGCGCTGATGACTTGACAGGGCCTGGCCCTCCGCTTAGGTCCGCGCGTCCACACCCGGGAAACACCGGGTGAGCGGCAATGGGATGATCTTGCCATGAAGATCCGCAACAGCCTCCGCTCGGCCAAGACTCGCGACAAGAACTGCCGGCTCGTGCGGCGGCATGGGCGGGTCTATGTCATCAATAAGAAGAACCCGCGCATGAAGGCCCGCCAGGGCTGAGCCGGGCGCTTGCCGCGCTGGGCCGGGCAGCCCATCCTTCTTTAGGGAGTTCCTGAGGGGTCCGAGTCAGCGGAGGTCGTGCGTGACCATCCAGCCCGAACCGAAAGAAGACATTCTCGCCCGGCGCGAGGAAATCGTCGCCGGCCTCAAGGAGGTCGCAGGCGAGAGCGCTGTGATCGCCGAGCCGGTCCGGCTGCGGGCCTATGAGACTGACGGTATGCCCTCTTACCGGCAGCCGCCACTGGCTGTGGCGCTGCCGGAGACGACCGAGCAGGTCGCCGCGATCCTCCGCTTCTGTCATGCGAATGGCGTTCGGGTGGTGCCGCGAGGCGCCGGGACGAGCCTTTCGGGCGGGGCGCTGCCGCTCGCCGATGCCGTCGTCGTCGGACTGATGCGGATGAACCGCATCCTTTCCATCGACTATGCCGATCGGGTCGCGACGGTGCAGGCGGGCGTCACCAATCTTGCGATCACCGGCGCTGTTGCGCAGGAAGGGTTCTTTTACGCGCCTGATCCTTCGAGCCAGCTCGCCTGCATGATCGGCGGCAATATCGCGATGAACTCTGGTGGCGCGCATTGCCTGAAATACGGTGTCACCGCAAACAATGTGCTCGGCCTGAAAATCGTGACGATCGAGGGTGAGATCGTCACGCTGGGCGGGGCGCATCTCGATGCGGCGGGTTACGATTGGCTCGGCATCCTCATCGGCAGCGAGGGCCAGCTCGCCATCGTCACCGAGGTGACGGTGCGTATCCTCCGCGCCGCGGAGGGTGCCCGTGCGATGCTCGCCGCCTTCGCCTCGAACGAGGTAGCGGGCGCGGCGGTCGCTGCGATCATCGGTTCGGGTGTCATTCCGGTCGCCCTCGAATTCATGGACAAGCCAGCCATTCATGCCTGCGAGGCTTTTGCCCATGCGGGCTACCCGCTCGATGCCGAGGCGATGCTGATCGTCGAGGTCGAGGGGAGCGAGGCCGAGCAGGATGAGCTGCTGGGCCGGCTCGAGGCGATCATTCGCCGCTTCGATCCGCTCAGCCTGAAGGTCGCGACCAGCGCCGAGGAATCGGCGGCGATCTGGAAAGGCCGCAAGGGGGCGTTCGGCGCGATCGGGCGCATCAGCCCCGATTACCTCTGCATGGATGGGGTCATCCCGACATCCCAACTGCCCGCCGTGCTCGGGCGGATCGGGGAGATGAGCCGGGAGTACGGGCTCGCGGTCGCCAATATCTTCCATGCCGGGGACGGCAATCTGCATCCCCTCATCATGTTCGATGCCAACGATGCGCGCAGCCTGGCCAAGGCGGAGGAATTCGGCGCCGAGATCCTCAAGCTCTGCGTCGCCGTGGGCGGCTGCCTCACCGGCGAGCACGGGGTCGGGATCGAGAAGCGGGACCTGATGCCGGTCCAGTTCTCTGCTTCCGATCTCGATCAGCAGCGGCGCGTCAAATCGGCCTTCGATCCGGACTGGCTGCTCAACCCCAGCAAGGTTTTCCCGCTCGCTCCCCCACCAATCCTCAAGGCGGCATGAGCGAGGCCGAGGCGCCCGAGGATGATGCAGGAGTCGTTGCGGCTATCCTGGCCGCGATTGCCGCGCGCGAACCGCTGAGCATCTCCGGCAATGACGGCAAGCGGTCGATGTTGCGCCCTGTGCAGGCGGCGCGCGGGCTTTCGGGGCGCAATCTTTCGGGGATTACGCTCCATTCGCCCGCAGAACTCGTGATCTCCGCCCGTGCCGGAACCCCAGTGCCGGTGATCGAGGCGGCATTGGCCGAGCATGGCCAGCACTTGGTCGCCGAGCCGCCCGATCTTGGCCGGCTCCTCGGCACCGTCGCACCCGCCACGCTCGGCGGCATGGTTGCGGCCAATCTCTCCGGCCCGCGCCGCATCGCCGGCGGGGCAATGCGCGATCATGTGCTCGGCGTGCGCGCGGTGAATGGCGAAGGAACGATCATCCATTCGGGCGGCCGTGTGCTCAAGAACGTCACCGGGCTCGATCTCTGCAAGCTGCTGGCCGGCAGCTTCGGCACGCTTGCCGTGATGACCGAAATCACGCTCAAGGTTTTGCCGGCCCCAGAGAGCACGGCCACGCTTGCCATCCCCAATCTCGATCCCGCGCAGGGGGTGGCGGCGCTTGCCGCCTCGCTCGGCTCGCCCTTCGGGGTTTCAGGCGCGGCCTATCTGCCCGCGGCGGCAGCTGCGCGGGTGCCGGAACTGGGCGCTGTGGGCGAGGGCGTGGCTCTCGCGCGGATCGAGAACTTCGCCTCGAGCGTCGCTTATCGCGCCGGGCGCCTTGCCGCCGGGCTCGATCGCTTTGGCCAGTCCCGGCTGGTGGAGGATGAAGTCAGCCGCGCCATCTGGCGGGCAATCCGGGATGCAGTGCCACTGGCTGCCGGCGAGGAAGAGGCCGTTTGGCGCGTCTCTGTCCGTCCTTCCGCGGCCCCGGGGCTCGTGCACGCCCTCGCCGCGGCGGACGCGCGCTGGTTCCTGGATTGGGGCGGCGGGTTGGTGTGGATCGCAGCCCCCGCCGAAGCCCACAGCCACCAGGCCATCAGCGCGGCGGTCACGGCGGCAGGCGGCACTTGGATATTGCTCCGCGCCCCCGAGGCGCTGCGCGCGGGTCTCGATGTCCTGCCGCCACCGTCTCCGGTGCTTGCGCGCCTCACCCGCCGGGTGAAATCCGCCTTCGACCCGCACGGAATTCTCAATCCCGGCCGCATGTATGCCGGGGTTTGAACACTGCTGATGACGCTCCTTTCCTGGCCGATCCTTCTTGCGCTGATCGCCGGGTTCGGCTGCGAAACAATCGCGCTGTACCGCGTGCGGAGCGACAATACGCCCCTCGCCCGCGTGCTGATCGCGATCTCCCTTCTTACGTTCTGTGTGCTCCTGGTCTATGCGTTCGCCGTTAATCCTTATCCGCAGAGACCAGTCGTCACCGATGGGTTTCTCGGCATTGCGACCTTTCTTTTCGTGAGCGGAGTCGCGTTGCTCGCGCTCGTTCCGGATGCGGCGAAGCAGAGTCTGTCCCCGGAAACGGTGCGCATCCTTCTGCCCGAGAGCATCACCGGGCTGACGCCTGCAGAGATGCGCCGCCTCGTGCCCGGGGGGCTCGCAAGGCTTGCGGACCATGAGCTTCGCGCGATGGTGCTGATGTATCTCGGCGGTTCGTCTCCGGGCATGATCCGTAGCCTCACGCCGGAGCGTCTGCGGGCGTTGCTGCGCCGCGAGGTTCCGCGGTCCATTCTCAATTCGTAGTCAGCCATGCAGACACGGTTCACGGCTACCCAACTTGCCGACCCCGATATCGCCGCCTCCAACGAGGTGCTGCGCCGCTGCGTTCATTGCGGCTTCTGCACCGCGACCTGTCCGACCTTCGTTCTTCTCGGGGACGAGCTCGATAGCCCGCGTGGGCGCATTTATCTGATGCAGGAGATGCTGGAGAAGGGCGGGCCGGCGAGCCCGGACGTCGTTCGGCATGTCGATCGATGCCTCTCCTGCCTCGCCTGCATGACGACATGCCCTTCGGGCGTGCATTACATGCATCTCGTCGATCACGCCCGCGCTTATATCGAGCGCAACCATCGCCGCCCTGCCGCGGAGAGGGCAGTGCGCGCCCTCCTCGCCATGATCGTGCCGCGGCCACGGCTCTTTCGCCAATACCTGCGCGTGGCGCAGCTGGCGCGGCCATTCCGAGCCCTGCTTCCCGCGCGCTCAATCCTCGGCGCGCGGCTTAGGGCCATGCTTGAGCTTGTTCCTTCCCGCCTGCCATCACCCAGCCCCACCGACGCTCCGCGCACCCATGGGGCACAGGGAACGCGGCGCGCCCGTGTCGCGCTGCTCGCTGGCTGCGCGCAGCAGGTGCTCGACCCGGAGATCAATGCCGCGACAATCCGGTTGCTGACACGGCTTGGCGTTGAGGTCGTGGTGGCGAAGGGTGCGGGCTGCTGCGGTGCGCTCGTCCATCACATGGGAAAGCACGATGAGGCGCTGAAAGCGGCGCGTGCCAATATTCGTGCCTGGCAGGCCGAGATTGCGGGCGGGGAGCTCGATGCGATCATCGTCACCGCCTCCGGCTGCGGGACGATGCTCAAGGATTACGGGTTCCTGCTGCGCACTTCCCCCGAGCGAGAGGCGGCGGAGAAGATCGCGGGGCTCGCGATGGATATCAGCGAGTTCCTGCACCGTTTCGGCTATGAGCCGAGCCGGCCCGCTTCCGGCATCCGGCTTGCCTATCACGCCGCCTGCAGTCTCCAGCATGGCCAGCGTATCACCACCGAGCCCAAATCACTGCTCACGCGCGCCGGCTTCACGCTCGTCGAGCCGCGCGAGGCGCATCTCTGCTGCGGCTCGGCCGGCACTTACAACCTGCTTCAACCCGAGATCGCTCAAAGACTCCGTGCACGGAAGCTCGCGAATCTCGAGGAGACGGGCGCGGCGGTGATCGCGGCGGGCAATATCGGCTGCATCACCCAGCTCGCTGCCGGCCGCCTGCCCATCGTCCATCCCGTCCAACTGCTCGACTGGATGGCCGGTGGCCCGAAGCCCGCCGCGCTCGCTGAGGTTCAGGCAGGCTGAGCTAGGCCAGAGAATATCGTCCTGCGATTACCCGTAGCGTTCCTCAAGCCACGGATCGGCGTTGTTGTTGTAGCCGCGCACTTCCCAGAAGCCAGGACGATCGCCGACGGTGAACTCGATCCGCCGGATCCATTTCGCGGACTTCCAGAGATAGAGACGAGGGATCAGGATCCGGAGCGGGCCGCCGTGCTGGCGCGGGATGGGCTTGCTTTCCCATTGGTGCACGAGGAAGACGTCCGGCTGGTCGAACTGGTCCAGCCGCACATTGGTCGTGTAGCCGTCATGGGAATGGAAGACGACGTGCCGCGCCTCCGCCGTCGGGGTCACGAGCTCGACGAGCGTGTGCGCGGCCACGCCCTTCCAGTGATTGTCGTAGCGTGACCATTGCGTCACGCAATGCATGTCAGAAACGCTCTCGACCTGCGGCAGGGCGAGGAACGTCTCCCACGAAAGATGCGCCCTGTTCTCCACTGCGCCGTCGAGATCCAGGCGGAAATGGGAAAGCGGCACGCTCGGCTGGACGCCGAGATCAAGCACCGGCCAATCCCTGACCAGGCGCTGGCCGGGCGGCAGGCGCTGCTCGGGGTTCGCCCAAGTCCCGGTGAGAAGACGTCCCTCGCGCGCCCATTCCTGCTTGCGCTCGATCAGCTTGTCCTTGATCCGGCCCAGCAGCGTGACCTTCGGATCTTCGGCTTCGGCCATCGGCGTCTCCGTTTCATTCTCGCGGCGCAGAGATGGGGCCGGCCAGCGGAGAGGCAAGCGCCGAAGCGGTGCCGCGGCGCGGATTGCCCGAGCCGCGCTTCTGCACGGGCTGGCGGCGGGGCTTCGCGGCGGCTTTCGGCGCCTTGCTGGCGGCACGCAAATCCGCGATCGTCGCGCGCGTGGTGATCTGCTCGGGGTTGGTGACAAGCTCGATCACGGCGGGCCGGCCGCTCTCGACGGCGCGGCGGAAGGCGGGCGCGAAGCCCGCTGTTTCCGTCACCACTTCGCCATGGCCGCCGAACGCCTCGATAAAGCGCGCGAAATCGGGGTTTGTGAGTCCCGTTCCCGAGACCCGGCAAGGGAAATGCCGTTCCTGGTGCATACGGATCGTGCCGTACATCTGGTTGTTGAAGACGAGCACGATCGGCGCCACGCCATGGTGGAAGGCGGTCGCAATTTCCTGGCCGGTCATCAGGAAGCCGCCATCGCCCACCGTGGCCACCACCATGCGCTCGGGAAAAGCGATCTTCGCGCCCACCGCGGCAGGAACCGCATAGCCCATCGCGCCGTTGCACGGGCCGATATAGCTCTGGCGGTCCGAAAAATTTATGAAGCGCGGTGCCCAGGTCGCGAAATTGCCGGCGTCCGTGGTGACGATCGCATCCGAAGTGAGCAGCGTTTCGAGTTCGCGCATAACCGTGCCGAGATTGAGCGGTCCCGGATAGTCTGGAACAACGCGGCCAGCCTCCCGCAATGCGCGGAGCTCTTCTGTCCATGTGCGCCACCCGATGCGTGGGGGATGGAGCATCGCCGCAGCTTCGGCAAAGCTGCTCAAGTCAGAAACGATTCCGAGCGTGGGGCGGAATACGCGGCCGATCTCACCGCCATCCGGATAGACATGCACGATAGGCACGCCACCCGCCGGCTCGAAGAGCGTATAGGCTTGGGTGGTGGCTTCGCCGAGTCGCGTACCGATCGCCAGCACGAGGTCCGCTTCCTTGGCCTTGGCGATCAGCGCCGGATCGGCGCCGACGCCAAGATCGCCCACGAAATTATCAAGCGTGCCGTCATAAAGTGCCTGACGGCGGAACCCGACCGTCACCGGCAATTCGTGGCGCGTGAGAAAGCTGCGCAGCGCAGCGCGCCCTGCTTCACTCCAGCGCGAGCCGCCGAGCAGCGCGAGCGGCTTCTGGGCCCGCGCAAGCAGCGCCGAGAGCTGAGCGAGCGCATTCGGGCCGGGCTGCGGCAGGGCGATCGGGACCGGGCCGATATCCTGCACTTCGACGGTCTGGCGCTGCATGTCTTCGGGCAGTGCGATCACCACCGGCCCCGGCCGTCCGGAAACCGCAATGTCCACCGCATGCGCGACGATTTCCGGAATCCGCGCCGCATGGTCGATCTGGGTGACCCATTTCGCGATGGGCCCGAACATGCGGCGATAGTCGATCTCCTGGAACGCCTCGCGGTCGGTCTGGTCGGCCGGAATCTGACCGATGAAAAGCAGGAGCGGCGTGGAATCCTGCATTGCGATATGAACGCCGATCGCGCCGTGGCATGCCCCGGGTCCGCGCGTCACCATCGCCGCCGCCGGCCGGCCCGTAAGCTTGCCGAATGCCTCCGCCATGTTGACGGCTCCGGCCTCGAAGCGGCAGGTGATGAGCTGCAGCTTGTCACGCACGGCATAGAGGCCATCGAGCACGTCCAGATAGCTCTCGCCCGGCACCTCGAAGACATGGTCGATGCCTTGTGCCACCAGAGCATCGGCAAGGATCCGGCCGCCCGGGCGGGGCACCATGCGCGCCTTGCGCGCCTTTGCAAGCTCCACGGTCTCCTCCGCCTTGCGGCTCTCTTCCCTGCGGAGCATAGGCGGCTCGCGCGCGATCGTCACCTAGAGCGGGATGCGTTCGCCTGTGCTCACGGATCCCGCTCCCTTCCATTTGTTTTCCCGCGTGATTCACGCCTCCGGTTTTCCCACCTTCGGCAATCACGCTTTGGTCCGCCTCACACCTGGGCAGCGTGCAACGCGCGTGGCATGCTTGCGGTGGATTTGGGAGAAACGCGATGCGCGCGATCTTCGTTCAGATCAAGTGCGAGATGGGAAGGGCCTATCGCGTTGCCGAACGCGCTGCGGACGAGATCGAGGAACTTTCGGAACTCTACTCGACCTCTGGACAGTACGACCTGCTCGGGAAATTCTATCTCGGTCCGGATGCGGATATCGGCCGCTTTGTCACCGAGCGCATTCAGGCCATTCCGGGCGTTAAGGACACCTACACGCTGATTACCTTCAACGCCTTTGGTGCCGGCCGCACCGACTGAACTTCAATCGAACCCGAGAAACCCCGGGCTTTCAGCCAATGGCGGCGCGGCAGCCAGGCTCGTGATGTCGGGCACGGGCCGGGCTGTAAGCGGGTTGCTCGCCAGCATGGCTTCAAGGGCGGCCGCGACCGCGAGAACCTTTGCATCACCGCCGCGCGGCCCGACAATCTGCAGCCCGAACGGCATACCAGCCCGATCGCGGCCGACCGGGAGCGAGATTGCCGGATGGCCCGCCAGGGTCACCGCATAGGCGAGCGCCAGCCACTGAAAATAGTTCTTCGTCTTCTTCCCGTCGATCTCCGCGGGATAAAGCTCGCTCCACGGGCGCGGACTGATGGTGATCGCAGGGGAGAGCAACACGTCGTACTCGCGGAAGAAATCCTGCCAGCGCCGGTAAAGCATCGTCTGCAGAACGCTTGCCTCTGCCACATCGGTGGCCGAATAGCCGAGACCCTCCTCGACATTGGCGACCACATTGGGACCCACCTCGTGCCGCCGCTCACGCACCTTGGCAAGGTGCGAGGCGAGAAAGCCGACCGCCCGCAGCACGGCGAAAGACTCGTCCGCGCCGGTGCAATCGGGTGTCGCGTCATCGGCGCGGGCAAAGACATGACGGAAATGGCCTGTCTTTTCGGCGAAGATTTCGGCGATATGCCGCTCGGTCGGCGCGAAGCCGAAATCCGGCGTAAGCGCGACCTTGAGTTGCGTGAGATCGACGGACGGAAGCGGAAAGAAATGCCGAGGTTCGTGGACGGTGCGTCCATGGATCGTCGTTGCGAGCGGGTCGGCCGCGTCGTCGCTCGCCATCACGGAGAGCAGAAGTGCGAGATCGGGCACCGTGCGGGCCATCGGCCCCGTCACGGCGAGCGGCGACCAGCCGAGCTGGCGCCTTTCATTCGCGACCAGCCCAGGGGTCGGCCGAAAGCCGACAATGCCGCAGAAGGCGGCCGGGTTGCGCAGGCTGCCGCCCGTGTCCGAACCGGAAGCAAGCGGAATCATCCCGGTTGCGAGCGCGACCGCCGAACCACCCGAAGAGCCGGCAGCGGATTTCTGCGGGGCGAACGGATTGCCGGTGGCGCCGTATACCGCATTGCGCGTGTTCGCGCCGGCCCCGAACTCCGGCGTGTTGGTCTTTGCGACGACAATCCCACCGGCCGCGCGGATCGCCCGCACCAGGCGCTCATCCTGTGCCGGCACATGCTTCGCGAAGATCGGGCTTCCATAGGTGGTGACGAGCCCCTCGGTGTCCTCAAGATCCTTGATCCCAACCGGCAGACCGGCGATCGGGCCGAGCGGCTCGCCGCTTTTCACCATCCGGTCCACCGAAGTCGCGGCTTCGCGGGCGCGCACGAAATCGGTTGCGACGACCGCGTTGACCGCGTGATTGACCCGCTCAATCCTGCGGATGCAGCTTTCGAGAAGTTCGCCGGCAGAAAGCTGCTTACGGCCGATCAGCGCCCGCGCCTCGAACGCGGTCAAATCGCAGGGCTCGCTCACAGCTCAATATCCGAGCGCCATTCCATCCTTGCGCGGATCGGAGGCTCCGCTGAGCACGCCCCGCGTGCGATCGATCCAGATTGCCTGGCCGCCGCCATGCGGCCGTTCGACCACTGTGAGCTGATGCCCGCGGCGCACCAGCTGCTCGGCTGTCGCAGCCGGCAGGCCACGTTCGATCTCAAGCTTGCCATGATAGGGAAAGACGCGAGGGGCATCCAGGGACTCCTGGATATCGAGCCCATATTCGAGGAAATTCGTGAGGAAAAGCGACTGCCCCATCGGCTGGAAATGCCCGCCCATCACGCCGAATGGCATGACCGCCTCGCCATCCTTGGTGAGCATGCCCGGAATGATGGTGTGCATCGGCCGCTTGTTGGGGGCGATGCAGTTGGGGTGGCCGCGTTCGAGGCGGAATCCGAAGCCGCGATTCTGCATCATGATCCCTGACTTTTCGGCCAGGATACCGCTGCCGAAGCCCTGGAAGAGGGAGTTGATGAAACTCGCCACGTTGCCGTCGCGATCGACGACGCAAAGATAGACCGTGTCCGCATGCACCGGCATCGCCGCTTCGCCGGCCGAGGGGAGCATTTCCATCGCCCGCTCATCATCGATCAGCGCCCGCAGTTCGGCGAGATAGCTGGGGCTGGTCAGGTGCCCGACCGGCACCTCTACCTGCGCGGGGTCGGCAAGGAAGGCGTCACGGTCTCGATAGACGAGGCGTGCCGCCTCGATATGCCGGTGCAGGCGAAGCGCGCTCATCGGCCCGTCGGGCGCGCTCGGAATCCCCCCCAGAATCCCGAGCAGCATCAGGACCAGAAGCCCCGCCCCGTTCGGCGGGCACTGCCACACCTCGAAGCCACGCCAGCTTGTGCGGATCGGCTGCACGAACTCGGCCCCTTTGAGCCCGGCGGCGAAATCCGCCTCCGTGTGCAGCCCGCCGCGTGACCGGAGCGTGTCCACCATGTCGGCTGCGATCGGTCCCTCATAGAAGGCGCGGGCGCCCTCTTTGGCGATTGCCCGGAGCGTGGTCGCCAGGTTCGGCGGCACGAAGCGCTCACCGGCGATCGGCGCGCGGCCGTGCGGAAGGAATGTCTGGGTCCCGTTCTTGCGAAGCTTCTCTTCGAGAAGCGCCCAGTCGAACGCGACGCGGGGATGCACGGCGAAGCCCTGCTCGGCGTAGCGGATCGCCGGTTGCAGTAGCTCGTCGAATCCCTTGGTACCATGCGCCTTGAGCAATGTCTCCCACGCCGCGACGGCGCCGGGAACGGTCACGCTGTGGGCGGAGGTATTCTCGAGCTCCGTCGGGCCATTTCTTTCGAACCAGTCGATGCTCGCGGCTGCGGGCGCGCGGCCGGAACCGTTCAGCGCAACGACCTTGCGGCTGCCGGCGGGGGCATAAAGACAGAAGCAGTCTCCGCCGATCCCGGTCGATTGCGGCTCGACCACGCACTGCACCGCGACCGCCGCCACCGCTGCGTCGAGCGCATTGCCCCCCGCCCGCAGAACATCGAGAGCCGCGAGCGTCGAGGCTGGCATCGAGGTCGCAGCCATCCCGTTCGTCGCGAACACGGGACTCCGGCCCGGCAAATGGAAATCGCGCATATTCTCTCTCCCGCGTCCGCCGCGGACGCTGGCACGGGACCGCACGATTGGCAACGCCGCCGACTCTGGCATGATGCCGTTCCGTTCCGCGACCTTCAGGGGAGGGCGGTCATGAGCGCCACGATCGAGGATTTCGGCCGCGTCGAGATCCGCGTCGGCACCATCGTCGAAGCCGCACGCTTCCCGGAGGCGCGCAAACCCGCCCTCAAGCTCGTGATCGACTTCGGGCCGGACCTCGGCCGGCGGAAATCCTCGGCCCAGATCACCGAACATTACCCGCCGGACCGACTGATCGGCCGGCAGGTCTGCGCGGTGGTCAACCTGCCACCCCGCCGCATCGGCCCATTCGTCTCGGAGGTGCTCACTCTCGGCCTGCCGGACGAAGATGGCGCGGTCGTGCTCATCCGTCCCGACTTCAAGGTCCCGGACGGCGGCCGCCTGTTCTGATAGAAGCTTTCGAGGAACGGAAGCTCAGGATCCTCATCTTGCGGTCTTCCGAATGGAAGGAAGGGATGTCGATCGGGCGATTCGATTATGTGATTGTCGGGGCCGGCAGCGCCGGCTGCGTGCTGGCCAATCGCCTGTCCGCCGATCCGCGCGCGTCCGTGCTGCTGCTCGAAGCAGGCGGGCGCGACAACTACATCTGGATTCACATCCCGATCGGTTATCTCTATACCCAGAACAATCCGCGCACCGACTGGTGCTTCAGGACCGAGGCCGAGGCAGGGCTGAACGGCCGCGCGCTCTCTTATCCGCGCGGGCGGGTCCTGGGCGGATGCTCGTCCATCAATGGCATGATTTATATGCGCGGCCAGGCACGTGACTATGATCAGTGGCGGCAATTCGGGAATGTCGGCTGGTCGTGGGATGACGTGCTCCCCTATTTCCGCCGCTCGGAGGATCAGGTGCGCGGCGCCGATGAAGCGCATGGCGCGGGCGGGGAGTGGCGGGTCGAGGAAATGCGGCTTTCGTGGGAGATTCTCGACGCATTTCGCGCCGCTGCGGCGGAGATTGGCATCCCGCCGACCGAGGATTTCAATCGCGGCAACAATGAAGGCTGCGGCTATTTTCAGGTCAATCAGCGGCGTGGCGTGCGCGTCAACACGGCCAAGGCCTTTCTTCGTCCTGCGCGCGGGCGGCCCAACCTGACGGTGATCACCGGCGCCGAGGCGCGGGCTGTTCTTTTCGAAGGGAAGCAGGCAAAGGGGGTCGCGTTCCTGCGAAAAGGCATCGCCGAGGAGGCCGAGGCAGGCGAAGTCATTCTCGCGGCCGGCGCGATCGGCTCGCCGCATCTACTCGAGCTTTCCGGTGTCGGACAGGGATCTCTGCTGAAGGAGCATGGTGTCGCGGTGCGGCACGAGCTTCCGGGCGTGGGTGAAAATCTGCAGGACCATCTGCAAATTCGCATGGCTTACAAAGTGCATCACACGCGAACACTGAATGAGCGCGCGAACAGCCTGCCCGGGCGGATCGGCATGGGACTGGAATATTTTTTCTTCCGGCGTGGCCCGCTGACGATGGCGCCGAGCCAGCTCGGCTGCTTCACCAGGAGCGATCCTTCGCGCGAAACGCCCGATCTCGAATATCACGTCCAGCCACTCAGCCTTGATCGCTTCGATGCTCCACCGCATGCTTTTCCGGCCTTCACGGCATCGGTCTGCAATCTCCGCCCGGAGAGTCGCGGCTCGGTGCATCTGAAAGGACCGGAGTCAGGCCGGGCGCCGGCGATCCGGCCCAATTATCTCGCGACGGAGGGGGATCGTCGCGTCGCCATCGCGGCGATGCGCCTCACGCGGCGGATCGCCGCAGCGCCGGCGCTCGCGCGGTTCGAGCCGGAGGAGTTCCGCCCCGGGCCCGCTGCGGAGAGCGATGCGGATCTTGCGCGCGCGGCTGGCGATATCGGCACCACGATCTTCCATCCTGTCGGGACCTGCCGGATGGGCGATGATCCGCTGGCGGTGGTCGATGCGCGGCTTTGCGTGCACGGGCTGGGCGGCCTGCGCATCGCCGATGCTTCCGTGATGCCCACCATCACCTCAGGCAATACCAACGCGCCCACGATCATGATCGCCGAGAAAGCAGCGGACATGATCCTCGCCGATCGCCGCCCGGTGCCGCCGCGCAATCCGACGGCCGAGACGGTTTGAAGGATGGCGGGCCTTTTCTTCGAGGATCTTGTCGAGGGGAAGGTCATCGATGCGGAATGGACGCGCACTATCACCGAGGCTGACAATGTGTTCTTCTGCGCGCTCACCATGAACGTGCAGAAGCTGCATCTCGACGCCGAATATGCGAAGCAGACGGAGTTTGGCCGCCCGCTCGTCAATTCGCTTTTTACCCTGGGGCTGATGATCGGGATGAGCGTTCACAACACCACCCAGGGCACGACCATCGCCAATCTCGGCATGACCGAGGTGCGCTTTCCCGCCCCGGTCTTCGCCGGTGATACGCTGCGCGTCGAAACCACCGTGCTCACGGCCCGGCCGAGCCGCTCGCGCGCTGATGCCGGGATCATCACTTTCCGGCACCAGGCGTTCAATCAGGCGGGTATGCTCGTCGCCTCCTGCGAACGGGCGGCCCTGATGCGACGGCACCCGACATCTTCCGGTGCCGCATGATGCGGTTGCGCAGCCTGCTTTTCGCGCCCGGCGATTCACCGCGGAAGATCGACAAGGCACTGGCGAGCGAGGCTGATGCCGTCATTCTCGATCTCGAGGATGCGGTGGCGCCTGTGGCCAAAGAAGGGGCTCGCGCCGCGGTTGTGGCGCTGCTGCCGGGACTCTCGCGCCCAGGTGTGATCGTGCGGGTCAATCCCGAGGAAACCAAGTGGCATGTCGAGGATCTTGCGGCTGTGGTACCGGGTCGGCCGGCCGCCGTGCTGTTGCCGAAATGCAATGGGCCGGAGGCGCTGCTCAGGCTCGATCAGCGACTCGACACGGCCGAGGCCGCCTTCGGCCTCGCGCCGCGCACCATCGGGGTGATCGCTCTCGTCACCGAGAGCGCCGCCTCCGTCCATTCCCTCGGGCGCTTTGGCCCCGGCCTGCCGCGGCTGCTCGCGCTCTCCTTCGGTGCCGAGGACCTCTCCGCCGATCTCGGGATTCGCCCGCGTCTCGCGGGCGGTGGCTTTCCCCAGCCGATCGGGATCGCTCGCGGGCTCATGCTGATCGCCGCGGCTGCGGCCGGTGTGCCCGCCATCGACACACCCTTTCCCGATCCGCGCGATCCGGTCGGCTTTGCCACCGAGGCCGCTTCAGCGGCGGAAGACGGTTTTTGCGGCAAGTACCTGATTCATCCCGATCAGATCGCGCCGGCACATGCCGCCTTCACCCCTTCGCCCGATCGTTTGCGCTGGGCGCGCGCCGTGGCCGAGCTGTTCGCCGCCAATCCCGGGGCCGGGGTGCTGACGCTGGATGGGCAGATGATCGACCGCCCGCATCACAGGCTGGCGCTGCGTATCCTCGCCGCCGCTGGCTGATGGCGCTCCCGCATCGGCCGCGCCGCTTGGCCATCCTGAACGGCTTCGGGATGACGCTCGGCGACAGTGTGATCGGGCTCACCGCTCTTGCTGCTGTCCTTGGTGCTGGCAGGTTTGCGGAAAGGCGGCCACTCCTGGTGCGCAAGCCGCTTTTCGGCCGTCGGCTCATCCATGAGCTTTACGCCACTGCCTCGCCGTTCGCGGACGTGACCTGGTTCCCCTACCGTGCCGCTTTGGCGCCTCCTTTCGAAATGCGGATCGACATTCGCGAATTCGCCTTCGACCCCGCCTTCCGTGCGACCTCGATGATCGATTATTTCCTCACTCGCCTCGGGGTTGACCCGGCCGGCATTCCTGCCGGCGCAAAACGCAATACCTGGCTCGCCGCCACAATCCGCCCACGCCGGCCCGCGGGCCTGCCGAGGAAATATGTGCTTGTCTGCCCGCGCGCGGCGATGGCAATGCGCACCATGCCCGCGCCCGTGCATGCACGCCTGCTCGCTTCACTTCTGGCGGTGCAGACCCTTCCCGTCGTCACACAGGGGAGGCCTGCAGAGCCGCATCCACGAATTCTTTACTGCCCCGCCGTTCCCTCGCTCGCTGAACTGGCGGGGTTGGTGGCCGGCGCCGCGCTGATCGTCTCCACCGATACAGCGATGGTTCATCTTGCCGACGCCTGGAGCGTGCCCACGCTTGCGTTTTTCATCACCCATCGTCCGGAATGGCGTGCGCGCGACTATCCCTTGTGCACCGCGATTCATCTGCCGGCGCCTCTTCCCCAGGCGATCGAATTCGCGCGCGACGCAGCCGATATCGCGGCAGCGGAAGGCGCATGGACCGCCCGTGGACCCGATCTTCCGTGGCTCGAGCCGGCCCTTGCCATCGCCTGTACGGGCAGGACTGCTTGACTTTCCGGCCTTTTTCATCACATACGGGCGCAGGCTTCGGGCAGCGAGCCCACGCGCTTCCTGCGCTTGCCGCTTGGCCCGACGCATCCCTTGTGGGAACGGAACTTCACCACTTGTCCGAAACCATTGTCAGTACGGCGGAGCCGGCCGCGCACGCAAGCGAAGCGTCCGCGGAGACAATGCCGCTTTTCTCCGACCTCGGTCTCTCGGAGCCGATCCTGCGGGCGGTTGCCGAGAAGGGCTATCGGCATCCGACACCAATCCAGGCCCAGGCGATTCCGATCGTGCTGATGGGCCGTGACGTGCTCGGCTGCGCCGAGACCGGAACAGGGAAGACGGCCAGCTTTACCCTGCCGATGATCGATATCCTGAGCGGCTCGCGCGGGCGGGCGCGCATGCCGCGTAGCCTCATCCTCGAGCCGACCCGTGAGCTCGCCCTGCAGGTTGCCGAGAATTTCGTCCAGTACGGCAAGTACCAAAAGCTCACTCATGCGCTGCTGATCGGGGGCGAGAGTCTCAACGATCAACGGGACGTCCTGGCGCGCGGTGTCGATGTGCTGATTGCGACGCCTGGCCGCTTGCTCGATCTTTTCGAACGTGGAGGCCTTCTCCTCACCGATACCCATATCCTCGTCATCGACGAGGCGGACCGCATGCTCGATATGGGTTTCATTCCGGATGTCGAGCGAATCGTTGGGCTTCTGCCGCGCCGGCGGCAGACGTTGCTTTTCAGCGCGACACTCGCCCCGGAGATCCGCCGCCTCGCCGATGCGTTCCTCGACAATCCGAAAGAGATCACGGTGGCGCGGCCGGCCTCGGTCGCCGCCACCATCACGGAGGGGCTGGCCCTCGTCGCCGAGCATGACAAGCGCGAAGCGCTACGGCGGCTGATCCGCGAGGAGCAGGTGCAGAACGCGCTTATCTTCTGCAACCGCAAGCGCGATGTCGATATCCTGCTCCGGTCGCTCCTGCGTCACCGTTTCAGCGCCGGCGCGTTGCACGGTGACATGGCGCAATCCGTGCGCTTCGCGACCCTTGAGAAATTCCGCGCGGGAGAGATCCGGCTGCTGGTCTGCAGCGATGTCGCCGCGCGCGGCCTCGATATCGGCGGGCTCTCCCATGTGTTCAACTTCGACGTTCCGCACCATGCCGAGGATTACGTTCACCGCATCGGCCGCACCGGCCGGGCTGGGCGCGAAGGCCGCGCTTTCAGCCTCGCTACGGGCGGGGACCGGCTTGCGATCGAGGCGATCGAACGGCTGATTGGCCACCCGATTCCCCGCCTTGCGGTTGAGGGGCTCGACCCGGTCGACTGGTCCGCCGACGAAGGAAAACGGCGAGGACGGCGTGGCGGGCAGAAAGCCCGCAACGCGACCTCGCGGTCTGCTCCGCAGGGGGCCGGCAAGGAGACCCTGTCCACGCCTTCCCGTCCGCGTGCACCCAAGCTGGCGGCCAAACCCGCCCCGGCGCCCGCACGCGCTTCCACCCGCCGCGGCGGGGGGCCGACGCCGGCTCCTGGGCCGGCGGCGCCGGTCTTCGGCTTCGGCGACGACGTGCCGGCTTTCATGCGCATCGTCGCGCGCGGAACCGGCTCCTCCGGGGGCCACGAATAGAACGAGGCAGGATCCTGGATGAGTCCGGAAGCCCCCCCTTCGCCTGCTCGCGCCACGCTCCGGCATGGCTTTGCCCCCTTCGCCTGGGATGATCCGCTCCGGCTCGACACGCAATTGACGGAAGAGGAGCGGCAAATCCGCGACGCCGCCCACGACTATTGCCAGGGAAAGCTCTTTCCGCGTGTGCTCGAGGCAAATCGGCACGAGCATTTCGACCGTGCCATCCTCGACGAGATGGGCGAGATGGGCTTTCTCGGTGCCACTCTCGAAGGCTATGGCTGCGCCGGCGTCGGCGCGGTCACTTATGGGTTGATCGCACGCGAGCTGGAGCGGGTCGATTCCGGCTATCGCAGCGTCTTTTCTGTGCAATCCTCGCTCGTCATGTTCCCGATCTACGCTTTCGGTTCCGAAGCGCAGAAGGAACGTTTCCTGCCACGCCTCAGGACGGCAGCGCTGGTCGGCTGTTTCGGCCTCACCGAGCCTGATGCGGGGTCCGATCCCGCATCGATGCGCACGCGCGCGCGCCGCGTCGAAGGCGGCCATGTGCTGAATGGCGCCAAAACCTGGATCAGCAACGCACCAATCGCCGATCTTTTCCTCGTCTGGGCCAAGGACGATGAGGGGCAGATCCGCGGCTTCCTGATCGAAAAGGGCACGCCTGGCCTGACGGCGCCCAAAATCGAGGGCAAATTCTCGCTCCGCGCAAGCACGACCGGCATGGTCATGATGCAGGACGTGTTCGTTCCGGAAGAAAATCTCCTCCCCGGCGTTAAGGGCCTGCGGGGCCCGTTCTCCTGCCTCAACAACGCGCGCTATGGCATCGCCTGGGGCGCTCTTGGGGCGGCGGAATTCTGCTGGCACGCGGCACGCTCATACACGCTCGAACGGCAGATGTTCGGCCGCCCGCTCGCGGCCACTCAGCTCATCCAGAAAAAGCTCGCGGACATGCAGACGGAGATCGCGCTCGGCCTTCAGGCGGTGCTGCGCCTCGGCCGGCTGATGGAGGAAGGCCAGGCCGCGCCGGAGATGATCAGCCTTTGCAAGCGCAATTCCTGTGGCAAGGCGCTGGAGATCGCCCGCCTTGCCCGTGACATGCATGGCGCCAACGGCATCGTCGATGAATATCACGTGATCCGGCACGTGATGAACCTCGAGACCGTCAATACCTACGAGGGCACGCACGACGTGCATGCGCTCATTCTCGGTCGCGCGCAGACGGGGCTCTCGGCGTTCGGGAATTGAACGAAAGCGTTTGTCCGGGCCAGGAAACCCCAAGCCAAAACCCTTGCCGCCGGCCAGACGGCAGAGCCAGGATCGGATTGCCGCGACACGCCTCTTTGCTCCTCTTGGCGGAAGTGCCGTCCGCGCGCAAATTCCGGCCGCGGGAGGAGAGGCTGGGATGCATTCGATCGTTTTGTTCGTGAAAGGGGTGGGGGTAGGGCTTGCCGTGGCAGCACCGGTCGGACCGATGGCACTCCTCTGCATGCGGCGGAGTCTCGCCCTTGGTTGGCAACGCGGCCTCGCCACGGGGCTTGGTATTGCAACCGGAGACGGTTTTTACGCACTGGTGGCTGCTGCCGGCCTCACGGGCCTCTCACATTTCCTTCTGGCGCATGCCCGTCCGCTTCATTTCGCCGCCGCTCTCTCTCTTTTCTATTTCGGATTTGTCACGTTCCGCGCGCGGCCGGCAGGCCTTTCGCCAGAGCCCGGCCGCGGTACCTATCTCGGCTCGGTGCTGCTCACACTCACCAATCCGCCGACGATCATTACCTTTGCCGCGTTCTTTTCGGTCCTTGCGCCGCGCAACGGCTTCGATCTCGGTGCTGCAGGGTTGACGGTTGCGGGGGTATTCGCAGGCTCGCTCCTCTGGTGGTGCGGGCTGGTGGCCGTCATCGTGAGCTTCCGGGCGGCGATTGGGGCGCGCGCGCGCCGCCTGATCGATGGCATTGCCGGCTTGTTCTTCGTTATTTTCGGGCTCGTCGAACTTCGCCGGGCGATCGCGCGATGATCGGGGCCGAGCGACTGCGGGCGCTTGCGTCCGAGCTCACCTTGCTTCTCAAGCTGCGCAGTCTTCCCATCGGGATGAAGCTCTTCGCCGAACGCGAGGCATTGCTCGCGGTTCCGGGGATCCGCCTCTCGCAGGACGGAAGGCGTTTCACCACCTGCCAGCTTGTCACCAATGCGCGGCTCGGCGGGCAGACGATCGGCATCGTTGCCGAGAGTGTTCTGCCTTTCACCGGCTGCGCCTCGGTGATCGGCCTCAAGGACCCGGACCCACGGCTCGCTTCGGGTGAGACGATGACGGGTGTGTGGTTCGAGAACAAGGAAGCGGCGCATGCCCACCAGGAGCAAATGCCGCGTGTCGCACCCGGACGGTGGCGGGGGCTTGCCGCCTCGCCGCTGCGTCAGGCGCGGCTCGATCCGCCTGACATCGTCCTCTTCTACGCCAATCCGGCGCAGATGATCCTCTTCATC
Source organism: Acetobacteraceae bacterium (assembly GCA_035509315.1). Classification (GTDB taxonomy): domain Bacteria; phylum Pseudomonadota; class Alphaproteobacteria; order Acetobacterales; family Acetobacteraceae; genus JAKAWQ01. The sequence continues at coordinate 32,218 of DATJLS010000002.1, forward strand.
AACGGGCTGCAGTGGCGGACCTATCGGCGCATCGGCTTCAGCGTGACCGGAGAGACCGCCTGCGCGGATTCCTGGGGCCGGGCGCTCGCCTCGGGCGAAATCAGCCTTTCGATCCCCTGCTATGCCGAGCGGCGTTATGGCGGCGTCGCGGATGACGAGCTTGCGATGGCTCTGCCGCCCGAAGAGTTCGAGGTTGGAATCGCCGGGCTCAAGGGGCTCGACAAGGCCGGCCTGCGCTATCCGATCCTGCCATACAGCACCGGCAACGACCCCGGCGCAGGCCTTGCGAAAAGCTACGGGCTGAGCTGAGGCGGGTGCGTCTTACCCCACCTCTTCGTGCCCGGCGACCTAAGCCTGCGCTTTGACGCCGAGCTTGCTGGCAATCAGCGCGTCGAGCGAAATCAGGCCTGGCCCACGCCAGAGCAGGACGAGCAGCATGGCAGCCCACTGGATGTGGGTCGGCCAAGCCTGGGGATAGATGAAGATTTCGATGACGAGCGTCATACCCGTCAGGAGCAGGGCCGCAAGCCGCGATGCAAGCCCGAGAATCAGGAGCGGGGGCGTTATGATCTCGACCGTGACGGCGAGGTACGCCGCGAAGTCCGGCGGCAGCAGCGGTACATGGTAGGAATTCTCAAAAAGGTAGAGAGTCGTTTGCCAACTGGAAAGATGGCTCTGAGCCGAGCTCCAGAACACGCGCGCGAGTCCGGCACGGCACACAATCGCGATGAGCCAGAAAGGGATGCGTTCGAGGAGACCGATCCCGCGCATGATCAGGGCGATCGGCGCAATGGATTTTGCATCCAGAGCCGGGGTGGTCATGGGTGTCATCCTTTGTTGGACAGATGAGGTCGGAATCGGGTGAAGAATCCATGCGAGACGAAGGCGGCCAGGATGCCGGGCGCTTCCTCGGGAACGATGTTCTGCAGCGCCGAGGAGAGCCCGGTCCCGCCGGCGAGCGCGTGGGCCAGGGTGAAAGACGAAGGAGAGAGGCGCGTGACTGCGAGCCCGTTGGGCCCGCGAACAATGGCGAGTGTCTCGGCGCCGGCCTGAAGATCGATCTGACGCAGCGATTGCTCGCGTTTCTTGGAATCCTCCTCGAGGACGGCGGACCAGATCGCGGCGGCCGGGTGGTCGAGCTGAAGGAGGGATAGAGAGGGATGTGGCAGGAAACGGATGTCCGGATCGGCACAGGCGGCGAGATCGGCGCCGTCGAGCCAGGCCGCATCGGCCGCATGCAGCGCCCGGCTGACAGCCCATTCCAGCCTCGCGACATCGCCCAGATAACGGAAACCCTGCGCGGGCCCGTAGCGGTCGAGGAACGCCGCGAAGCCCTCGCCGAATTCATAGAGATCGGCGCTCCACGGAGGGGAGGCGAGTATGAAATGCCCGGCTGCCTGGTCGAAGAAAGCCGCCCCGACCAGGCGGTTGATTGCCGGAAATGTCAATCGGAGCGCGCCGGTCAGATTGAGGACGACATTGTTGCGGTAGATCGCGAGCCGTGCGCTCGCGCCCATGTGCCGGCCGAGGATTTCCCTCTCCACATCCGCTCCGCCACCAAGCATCCAAGCGCGGAACTGGCGCTGCTGCTCAACGAGCGAGGGCATGCCGATGCGAATAGCGATCGATCCGCTGCTCCGCCGCGGCCGCTTCAGCGAGAAGACGCGGCAGGGGCGGCAGCTCCGCGTCCCACTCGATCAATGTTGGCCGGGGCCCGATGATCTCGAGAGCCACTTCGAACAGGTCCCAGACCGAGGGCGCCACTGGCCGATCATGCGTATCCAGGAGGAGCGGGCCATCCTCGCTGTCGCGGATCTGGTGCCCGGCGAGATGGTACTCGCCAATCTCATTGGCCGGAAGCGCCCGGAGATAGGACGCGGCATCCCAACCATGGTTCGTCGTGCTGACGATGATGTTGTTGACATCGCAGATGAGGCCGCAGCCGGTGCGGGTGGCGAGCGCCGAAAGAAATTCCCACTCCGGGATCGTCGAATTGGCAAACTGCAGATAGGTCGCTGGATTTTCGATCAGGATGCGCCGGCCGAGGGCATCCTGCGCGCGCGAAACATTGGCGCTGACGATTTCGAGGCTCTCTTCGGTCAAGGGAAGCGGCAGGAGATCGGCCAGGAAATCATGATCGACGGCACCCCAGGCCAGATGCTCGGAAACCATTCCCGGATCGAGCCGTCGGGCGAGGTCCGCAAGGCGTTCAAGATGCCTTGCACTGATCCCCTCGGCGCTTCCGAGCGAGAGTCCGACGCTGTGCAGCGACAGAGGGTAATCGCGCCGGATGGTCTCCAGAACCTTGAAAGCCGGGCCGCTCAGATAATTTTCGCTATGGACTTCAACCCAGCCGATGGGCGGCCTTGTCTCAAGGAAGGTGGTGTGGTGCGGGAAGCGCAACCCGATCCCCGCCGTAGCAGAGATCGGGTTGACGCCCCGGCGCGCGACAGAATCGACGCCAGACATGAGGATGCTTCGATCAGAAGGGCTTCAGAGAGCCGCCATCGATCTTCGCGCAGTCGCCGACAGGGATCAGGACGAAGGACTTCGGATCACGCGCCATGGTTGCCTGCCCGGCGCAGGAATGGGCGCCGGCCGCGCAGTCATTGCGCGCGACGGCATTGATCCCGTAGCAAGCCGCCAGATGATCACGGCTGGCTCTTGCCTCGTTCGCCAGCTGCACCGCGTTCGGCGCGGCGGATGCCGGGACTGCTGCGACGGCGCTTGCCAGGGTGGCGGCGGCACCGAGGACAGCAAGGGTGAGAGTACGGCGATCCATTCGATCACTCCCTAAGGATGCGGTCCGGAAGCGGAGCCGCAGACTGGGATTCGTCCGCGGGGGAGAAGGAGTTACAGCCGGGCAGGAAGCGCGCGGCACAGCCGCCCTTCTTCGGCAGAGGCTATCTCTGGACGGATGATCTTCTTATAAAATTTGTCGGCATCTGCGTGATATCGGCCGTCACCAGTGGAGAAGGCGCGGCAGAAGCAGCCGTGCGAACATCGTCACCACGCCGCACCCCACCGTGTACCAGACGGCGAGGTAGAGCGGGTCGTCATAGGGGCACGCGAATACGAAGACGAAAGCCCCCCAGGCGGCTGCGGTGATGCCGACGGCAAGGGCCGTGCCCGAAGTATCGGTCGGTGCGCCGCGATGCATCAGGAGGCCAAGACCGATGAGCGGCGGCAGCGACAAGGCCGCCATTTTGAGAGCGCACTGAATTCCGTTGCGCCAATCGAGGCGGCTGAGCAGGTTCGGCATCCCGCCGCGCTCCGCATCGACGACCCAGCCCACGACGAAGCACACACCGATGGCGATCGCCACCCAGCGCAATCCGCGCCTGGGCGAGGCGGCAGGATCGAAGGAAACGATGGCGGCGATCGCGCCGAGGACCGCGATGACCCCGAGGCTGCAGAGCTTCCACCAGAACGAGGGGTGCGCCATGGCCGCCGGCATATCCGGCCGTGCCATCCCGAGCCCGAGGAAGAGGGCGAGTTCGACGACGCCGAGGCCCCCCGCAATCAGCGCATCGGTCTTCGCACTTCGCGGCCGCACGGGTTTGAGGTCTTTGACAAGGTCTTCGATGAGCTGGCTATCCGGCGGCATCGGGATGCTTCCGTACCTTGGCTGCCAGCCGGGCCAGACCACGATGGATATTGACCTTGACGAGTGAAACGGACTGCCCCGTTCGGACCGAAGCCTCCTCGATGCTGAGACCTTCCAGCTTGACCATGCGGATCACGGCCGATTGTGCCGGCTTGAGTTCCTGCAGCAGGCGTTCGAGCGAGTTGGCACTCGTTACCGACTCCTCATGATCGGCAACGGCGAGCTCATCCGTCAAGGCTTCGGTCGGGGCTGATTTCAAGGCTCTCAGCCGGTCGATCCACTTGTAGCGGGCAATCGCCGCGAGCCAGGGCCCGAACGGGCGCTCCGGATCGTAGGTATGCCGCTTCTCGTGGATTGCCAGCAACGTATCCTGGACCACGTCCTCGACCATTGGCGGGGGCAACCGCCCGGCGAAATAGCGGTGCAGCCAGCTCGAAACCTCGACGAGCAGCTGATGATAGGCCCGGCTGTCGCCCGATTGCGCGGCGGCCATCCAGGCGCTCCATTCGCTATCGGCCATCCGGACTCTCCCGACGAGCCGGTGCCACACAAAGTCCGGCAGCGGCACGAACGCGCGTGTCATCGGCCCTGTGAACGGGGACTCCGGAAGCAATGCCATGTCTGGCCATTCGCAGCAGACCCGCGATCGGTTACGGAGGCTGGTCGCCAGATCGTCCCGGCGATTTCTCTGAACTGGCCGGCAAGGGAAGAGAAGCGTTCCGCATGGCGATCAACTCGGGGCAGCAGTCGAGGAGCATGGCGGCAAGACTATTGGCATTTTATTTCGATCGTTCTAGAATGTCAACAGGTGCGGGTGGGCGGCAGGATTGCGGGGCATCTGGACAAGGCGGACGCGATGGCACGGCCAAGAGAGTTCGACGAAGCTGTGGTTCTGGAGGCCGCCATGGAGTGCTTCTGGGCGCACGGGTACGAGGCGACTTCGGTCCGGGATCTTGTGCATCAGACGGGCATTACGGGCGCCAGCCTCTACAATGCGTTCGGCGACAAGCGGTTGCTCTACCGCCGTAGCCTCGATCATTATCTCGATCAGAGCGTGCGCAGTCGGGTGGCGCGGTTCCGACAGCTGCCTGCCGAGGAGGCGATCCACGGCTTCTTCGAAGAGATCGTCGAGCGCTCGGTCACGGATCGAGAGCGGCGCGGCTGCATGCTGGTCAATGCGACGCTGGAGCTTGCTCCGCACGATCCGGAGTTTCGCAGGATCGTCGCTGAGGAGTTGGCCCTCCTCGAGACGTTTTTCCGCGAGTGCGTCCTCGCCGGGCAGCAGGATGGCACGATCACGCGCGCGCGATCGGACGATGATCTGGCCAGGCTTTTGCTGAGCGTTCTGCTGGGCGTGCGGGTTCTGGCGCGTATCCGTCCGCAGCGAGCCGTGCTCGAGGGAGCGGTAAAGAGCGCACTCGCGCTGCTTGTTCCGGGAGCGAAAGAAGAACGCTGAAGACGACAGCGCCCGCCGGCGAAGGAGGCTGGCGCCGGCGCTGCTCCGCGCGAGCGGCATCGAACTGCAGCGCGATGATTTCGGGTCATCACGCTTTTGCTTTGATTTCTCGATGAATTTTGGCTTTGGCGGATCGGCTCCGTGCCGGGGGCACGCCGTGAGCATGATCGCGGCTCCTGCCGACATGCTGGCCGGGAAACCCCTTCGCTTTGGATCCCGATTCCTCCAGGGCCCAATTGATCTGGGGCGTCATCTCCGGAAGCGGTCCACCGAGGTCACGCTCTCGTGTCCCGATGCCGAAGTCCGTCGCATTGGAATGGGGACGGAATCGCGATACTCGCCCTTATTTTCAGTGGCCTGCTTATCCTATCCGTTCGTCGCGAAAGGCGACGAACTTCGAGGGCAGGACACCAGAGGCGCGATTCAGACCTAATGATGATTCCCACCTAGTGTCCCGACTCGTAAATATCGTCATCATGCGTCGGGACACTCGCTCTTTATTTTCAGTGGCCTGCTGGTCCCTGAAATGCGGAGGCATTTCAAGGGCAGGACACTAGGATCATCAGGCTTTAGTGGGCGAGTGCGGCCGGCTCCGGGGGTGGCTCGCCGGCGGCACTCGTACGCAGCGGCAAATCGCGCATGCCAGCCAGGATGACGAGGCCGACCGCCATGGCGGCGGCACAGGCCACGAACGCCAGATGAAAGGCCCCGGCGAGCGCCGCCTCGACATGCGGAAGCATAGCCTGAGTGACGCCCGGCAACCCCTTGCTGCCCTGATGGATGTCGCCAAGGTCGATATGAGCGGTAATGCCGATGCGGGCGAGGCGGCTCGCGAACCCGCTTGCGAGCAGCGCGCCGACCAGCGTGGTGCCGAAGGCGCCACCCATCGAACGAAGGAAGAGAAGGCAGCCGGTGGCGGCGCCGACATCACGACGCTCGGCCGTGTTCTGCACGCAGACCAGAGCACTCGGCATGACCATACCGATGCCGAAGCCGAGTACGAGCTGGAAAGCCACCAGAACCGCCTGCGGCGTTGTGGTGCCGGTGAAGGTGAGAAGAACGAATCCGGCCAGCGTCGCTGTCACGCCGGCAATCATGATTCCCTTCATCTTGCCGCGCCGGCGCGCAAGCGAGCCGGCAAACCAGGCACCGGCGCAGTTGGAGCCGAGAAAGGGAACGACCAGGGCGCCAGACGTGGCAGCATCGACGCCCCGGACGAGCTGAAAGAAGAGCGGAAGGAGGAAACTGCCGGCGAAAAGCCCGAGCGAGCCGCAAAAGGCGATCGCGACGCCGCGCACGAAGACGGCATTGGCGAAGAGCCGCGGCGGCAGCAAGGGATCTAACACGCGCCGCTCCTGACGGACGAGCAACAGCATCAGCAAGAGACCGAGCACGGCAAGCCCGAGCAGCGGCGGCGCCGTCCACGACATCTCGACCCCGCCCCAGCTCAGCACCAGAAGCCAGGCGCTCACCGCGGCGGTGAGCAGCATCGCGCCGGCCCAGTCGATCCGGGCCTCGCGGGCACGGGGGCGGAGCACGCGGAGCGCGCGGTCGCAGAGAAGCATTGCAATCAGTGCCAACGGCAGGTTGAACCAAAAGATCCATCGCCAGGTCAGCGTGTCCGTGATCCAGCCACCGACGATCGGTCCGGCGATCGAGGCAATGCCCCAGGTCGAAGCCATGTAGCCCTGATAACGGCCACGCTCGCGGGGACTGACGACATCGGCGATCGCCGCCTGCGACATCGCCATCAGCCCGGCCCCGCCAATTCCCTGCACTGCGCGGGCGGCGACCAGCTGCCAGAGATTGTGCGAAAGCGCACAGAAGGTCGAGGCGAGCCCGAACACCGCAAGTGCCACCAGGAGCGGTTTGCGCTCGCCATAGATGTCAGAAAGCTTGCCGTAGACCGGCGTCATCGCCGTCGAGGTCAGAAGATAGGCGGAGACGATCCAGGCAAGATGGCTGAAGCCGTGCAGATCGGCCGCCATCGCCGGTACCGCAGGAATCACCACCGTCTGGTCGATCGCGGCAAGGAAGATGCAAAGCAGAATGCCGCTCAGAACTCTGAGGATTTGCTGATGCGAAAAAGACAGCGGAACCTCGCCCTTCGTCTGCGTTCCGCTCATCTCCATTGCCGTCATCGTCTCCGCGAACTGCAAGCGCCAGAACTTAGGCGCGTCTTGCCTCTCACGCGAAAGGCAAGCAACAAAACCCATGTAAGCTGTTACCGATCCTATCGCGCTGCAACATCGTCACTAGCGCGAGGGCCTCAACCCTGCTCCGCGTCCGCAGCAGATTCCGCCCGCGAAAGCATCAGCTCAGGCACACGGCCACCATGGCGCAGATGCCGCTCGAGCACCGCATCGACATCCGCTGGCGAAGAGATTCGGTACCAGACACCTTCGGGATAGATGACGACGCAGGGCCCCTCCTCGCAGCGATCGAGGCAAAGAGAAGTGTTGATGCGGGTTGCCGGCAGCCCCAGTTCCCTGGCGCGCGCCTTCATGTAGTCGCGTAGCTTTTCCGAGCCTTTGGCCCCGCAGGAGCCCCTGGGGTGGCCGTCCGGGCGGCGATTGCAGCAGACAAAGACGTGCGAACGATAATAAAGGGGCGGATCGGCGGCATTGGGGCTGCCCATTCTCCTGTGGTCCTCAAACTCTGCGGTCCCTCCTATGTGGCAGCGGAATCGCGAAAGGGCACCCCCTTATGGAACAAAGAACAGGAGCCGGGCAGCCCGCCGGGAATCGGCTTCACCTCGCCTCCTCGCCCTATCTGCTCCAGCACGCGGACAATCCGGTGCATTGGCGGGAATGGGGCGCTGCGGCGCTCGCCGAGGCGCTCGCCGAAGGAAAGCCGATCCTGCTCTCGATCGGCTATGCCGCCTGCCACTGGTGCCATGTCATGGCGCACGAATCCTTCGAGGACCCGGCGGTCGCAGCGCTGATGAACCGCTGGTTCGTCAACATCAAGGTCGATCGCGAGGAGCGGCCGGACGTCGATCACTTTTATATGAATGCGCTGCAGGCGATGGGCGAGCATGGCGGTTGGCCGCTGACGATGTTCCTGACGCCTGCCGGCGCCCCGTTCTGGGGCGGGACCTATTTCCCGCCGGAGCCGCGCTGGGGCAGGCCCTCCTTCCGCCAGGTGCTGGCGGCGCTGGCCGAGGCTTGGCAAAGGGATGCCGAGAAGATCGCCCAAAATGCCCGGGGGCTGGTCGATCATTTGCGGGTGCTCGGGCAGGCGCGGCCGGGCCCTCTGCCGGAGGGTGAGGCGCTGGGAAAGGTCGCGGCCTCGGTGCTGGCGGCGACGGACCCGGAATGGGGCGGGCTGCGTGGCGCGCCGAAATTCCCCAACGCGCCGCTCTTCCGCTTCCTCTGGCAGGACTCCTTCCGATCGGGAGAGCGTGAAGGGCGGGACGCGGTACGGCTGATGCTGGCGAGGATGAGCCTCGGCGGGATTTATGATCATCTCGGTGGGGGCTTCTCCCGTTACGCGACCGATGGCCATTGGCTGGTCCCGCATTTCGAGAAGATGCTCTACGACAACGCGCAGCTTCTCGAACTCCTGGCTTTGGCCCAGGCGGACGAACCCGAACCGCTTTTTGCCGCGCGGGCAGAGGAGACGGTGGGCTGGCTCGAGCGCGAGATGAAGGCGGGGAATGGAGACGGGTTTGCCTTTGCGGCTTCGCAGGATGCCGACAGCGAGGGTGAGGAAGGAAAATTCTACGTCTGGGAGGCGGCCGAGATCGACACCGTGCTCGGCGCCGACGCGACCGCCTTCAAGCATGCCTATGGGGTGACGCCTGGGGGCAATTGGGAGGGGCGCACGATTCTCAACCGCGCCCTGCCCTTCGGCGATCATGCTGCCGAGGCGGCGCTGGCACGGAACCGGGCGCGACTTTTCGCCGTGCGGGAGAAACGGGTGCCGCCAGGGCGCGACGACAAAGTGCTGGCGGATTGGAACGGGCTTGCCGTCGCGGCCCTTATACGGGCAAGCCAGGTGTTCCGCGAGCCGGACTGGCTCGTGCTGGGGGAACGGGTGTTCGATTTCGTGCTCGCGAATCTCGGTCAGGCGGACGGCCGGGTTGCGCATGCCTGGCGAAAGGGGACGATTTCGGCGACGGGCCTGCTCGAGGACCAGGCGGCAATGGCACGGGCGGCTCTTGCCCTTTATGAGGCGAGCGGGGAGCCGCGACGGCTCGAGACGGCGCTCGCCATTGTCGCCGCCATCGAGCGGCATTTCGGCGGACCTGAGGGTTCTTTCTTCTCCAGCGCCGACGATGCGGCGGACCTGCCGCTCGGCGCGGAGAGCCGGGCGCTGGTGGCGGAAGACCACGCGGTGCCGTCTGGCAGCGGGCTGCTCGCTGAAGTTTTTGCCCGACTTTTCCATCTGACCGGGCAGGATTTGTGGCGGCTGAAGACGGAGCGGCTGATCGGCGCCTTCGCCGGACACGAACAGGCCCTGATGGCGATGCCGGGTCTGCTCGGGGCGGCCGACCTGCTGACGGGCGGGGCAAGCGTGGTGATTGTGGGGGATTCGCCGGGCCTTCCGGCGGCATCCCTCGCGGCTGCCGACCCCGCGGTGGTGGTGCTGCAGGTGCGGGATCCGTCTCTTGTGCCCCTCGGGCACCCGGCACATGGCAAAGCTGCTGGCGCTTATGTCTGCCGCGGCGGCGTGTGCAGCCTGCCCGTGGAGGAGCCCCTGGCTTTGGCGGGTTTGCTGCGGCGCACTTGACAGAGGGGACGCCTGGGTCTCGCATCCCCCGCTCGCGAATGCGGCGCAAAATCAGATGCCCGAACTCCCGATGGCGATCCCGTTCAGGCCGCTGACGCCCGGCAAGACCGCGGCTGCGATCATTGAGGAAGATCGCGGCACGCTGCTCGCGCCTGGAGGGGCGTTCTATCCGCTCGGGTGCGAATGCCGCTCCCTGCCATCTCCTTCGGGGCGACAAGGCTCCATGTAACCAGCGAGGCAAAGCATGACGAAGGCGATCCGAATTCACCAGCCCGGCGACCCGGAGGTGATGAAGTGGGAAGACGTGCCGACGCCGGAGCCGGGGCCGGGCGAGGTGCTCGTGCGCCATGTGGCCGTCGGGCTCAATTTCGTCGATGTCTATTTCCGCTCCGGTCTCTACAAGGCGCCGAGCCTTCCCTTCACACCGGGGATGGAGGGGGCGGGGACAGTGGCGGCGGTCGGGCCCGGGGTCGGCGAATTCAAGCCGGGGGATCGGGTGGCCTATGGCACCGGCGCCATGGGCGCCTACGCCACGGAGCGGGTCATCGCGACGGAGCGGCTGCTCAAGCTGCCCGACACGATCGACTTCCAGGCCGGGGCGGCGATGATGCTGGCGGGGATGACAGCACAGTACCTATTGCGCCGGACTTATCCGGTGAAGCGCGGCGATACGATCCTGGTGCATGCCGCAGCCGGCGGCGTCGGGTTGATTATGTGCCAATGGGCGAAACATCTCGGTGCGAATGTGATCGGTGTCGTCTCGACCCCGGAGAAGGCGGAGCTTGCGCGCGCGAATGGCGCGGATCATGCGGTGGTGGGGCACGCGAACCTGCCCGCCGAGGTGAAGCGGCTCACCGGCGGGGCCATGGTCCCGGTGGTCTATGACAGTGTCGGCAAGGACACCTTCATGGCGAGCCTCGACTGCCTGGCGCCGCTCGGGATGATGGTGAGCTTCGGCAACGCGTCGGGCCCGGTTGGGCTCGTGGATATCGCGATCCTGGGGGCGAAGGGCAGCCTGTTCCTGACCCGGCCAAGCCTCGCGACCTATGCGGCGAAGCGCGGCGATCTCGAGCGGATGGCGTCTGAGCTCTTCGCGGTGGTGGCGGCCGGCATCGTGAAGATCCGCGTCAATCAGACATTTCCGCTTTCCGAAGCGGCGGCGGCGCATCGGGCGCTCGAGAGCCGGCAGACCACCGGCAGCACGGTGCTGCTGCCATAATCCCTGCCTAGGGACAGATCACCAGCGCCCGGCGCTTTGTGCCGGGTTTGGTGTTACAATATGTGACGAACCGGCACCGGAATGCAGGGCGGCCTCGCAGCCACGAGGGGTTTTCCGCGCCTGCACCGGGGATGATTATTCTCTCATGTCCAGCCTTTTGCGAGTCGCCGGGCCGGAGCGCCCAGAGCCGCCGGCAATGTCCCGGCGTGCGCGGATCACGGCAATGATCGTCGCCTGCGCGCTCTTCATGGAGAATCTCGATTCGACGGTGGTCGCAACCGCGCTGCCGACCATGGCGCGCGACTTTCATACCGCGGCAGTGAACATGAGCGTCGCGCTCACCTCATATCTTTTGAGCCTGACCGTGTTCATTCCGGCGAGCGGGTGGGTTGCGGACCGGTTCGGCAGCCGCACCGTGTTCCGCACAGCGATCGTGGTTTTCACGCTTGGCTCGATCCTGTGCGGGCGAGCGGGGAGTCTTTGGTTTCTCGTGCTCGCGCGCATTCTCCAGGGAATTGGCGGGGCGATGATGGTGCCGGTCGGGCGGCTGCTGCTGCTCCGGACCGTGCCGAAGAACGAACTCGTTGCAGCGATGGCCTGGTTCACCACACCGGCCTTGATCGGGCCCGTGCTCGGGCCGCCGATTGGCGGCTTCATCGTGACCTATGCGTCGTGGCACTGGATTTTCGACATCAATGTGCCGATCGGCGTGCTCGGGATCGTGCTAGTGAGCCTTTTTATCGAGGAGATCGAGGATTCGCCGCCAGGGCGATTCGACTGGACAGGTCTCGTGCTGAGCGCCGTGACATTGGTCTGCCTGATGTACGGGCTGCAGATCGCGAGCAAGGGGGTCGTGCCGTGGCCGGTGGGCCTTGGCATGATTGCGGTGGGTGCGGTGGCCGGCATCGTCTATTATTTGCATGCGCGGGTGACCGAACATCCGCTTGTCGATCTTTCGCTGATGCGTATCCCGACTTTCGGGCTTTCCGTGACGGCGGCAAGCTTTTTTCGCGTCGGCATCGGAGCGCTGCCGTTTCTGCTGCCACTCATGCTCCAGGTCGGTTTCGGCATGAGCGCGGCGCAGAGCGGAGCCATTACGTTCGTGAGTTCGGCGGGCTCGATGGTGATGAAGCCCGGGGCGCAGTACGCGCTGCGCCGCTTCGGCTTCCGTGCCACGCTGGTTTTCAATGGTATGCTCTCCGTGGCGACCATCGCCCTCTGCGCCGGCTTTCGCCCGGGCTGGCCGCTCGCCTGCATCTATGCCGTCCTGCTTGCCGGGGGTTTCTTCCGCTCGCTGCAATTCACCGGGTTCAATTCGATCGCCTTTGCCGATATCCCATCGGGTCGCATGAGCTCCGCGACGAGCTTCTACAGCACCGCTCAGCAGCTTTCGATCACCATGGGAGTCGCGGTGGGGGCGGCGGCGCTCGATCTGTCCGCAACCCTCCTCGGTCACCCGCAGCCGCTGTTCGTCGATTACAGCGCGGCCTTTCTCGCGGTGGCCATGATCGCATCGATCTCGGTGCCGGTCTCGATGCGCCTCGCGAGCGATGCGGGCGCCGAGCTTTCCGGCCACCGCGCCGCCGCGGAATAGCATCGCAGGTCGTCGCCCTCTTCCTCATTCCGCTCCTTTTGCGTCGGCCAGCGCTTGGCGGATGACGGAAAGCGGAGCGGCGCCAGCATGCGCCGAAGCGGCCTCGAGCGCGCGATAGGCGGCAAGGATCTCCCTCCCGAGCGTGCTCAGCGCGGCGCCGCCGCCACCCGCGCCGCCCTTGGCGGCATCGACGAGAGGCGCGCGGAACATCGCGTTCAAGGCTTCGACAAGGCCCCAGGCACGTTTATAGCTCATGCCGAGGCGCCGACCCGCGGCGGCGATCGAGCCGGTTTCGGCGATCGCTGCGAGAAGATCGGCCTTGCCGGGGCCGAGAGCCACCGGCCGGCCAACGGGATCGTGCAGGACGATGCGCAAATGAAGGCCGATCCGGTCCGGATGGCGGATGCGCGGCGTCATGACTCCGCCCTCGAGAACGCCTCGATCATGGCGCGGATCTCGTTGGGGTCGCCGCGTTCCATGACGCGGTGGGCGAGGCGGGCGCAATCGTCGGCGCGCAGGCCGCGGACCGCCTGCTTCACACGCGGAACAGCGGAGGCGTTCATGCTGAAGGAACGTAAGCCGAGGCCGACAAGAAGCGGTATGAAGCGTGGATCGGCAGCCATCTCACCGCAGACGGATACGCTGCGGCGGGTGCGCAACGCGGCCTCGGTTGCGAACTGGACAAGGCGAAGCACGGCCGGATGGAGAGGATCGTAGAGGGCGGCAACGTCGGCGGCGCTGCGATCGACGGCAAGTGCATACATTGCGAGGTCGTTGGTGCCGATGGCGAAGAAATCGACCTCGAAGGCCAGGGCATCGGCGGCCAGCGCCGCGCCCGGCGTCTCGATCATGATGCCGAGCGGCGGTAGCGGCTCGGGCAGCCGCTCCCCGCGGCGACGCAGGCGCCGGACGACGCGCTCGTAGGTTTCCCGGGCGGCTCGCACCTCGGCCAGGCTGGTGACCATCGGGAGCAGGATGCGCACCGGCCCGGCGACCGCGGCGCGCAGGATGGCGGCAAGCTGTTCTTCGAAGAGCTCGGGCCGGCGCAGCAGGAGACGGATGCCGCGCATGCCGAGCGCGGGGTTGGCCTCTCCGGGGCTCGGCAGCATGACGCTGCCGCCGAAGGCCTCGACATCCTTCTCCCCACCCCAGTCGAGCACGCGGATGGTGACCGGATCGCCCGCCATTGCCTCGACGATGCTGCGATAATGGTCGGTCTGGACATCCTCGTCGGGCAGGTCCTCGCGGTTCATGAAGAGGAACTCGCTGCGCAGGAGGCCGATGCCGGCGGCCCCCGATTGCGCGACCAGCGGCAGTTCGCGGGGAAGCTCGAGATTGGCCTGGAGCTCGATCTTCTGGCCATCGAGGGTCTCGGCGGAAAGGCGGCGGAGCCGGCTCAGTCGCGCCCGCTCACGGGCGAAGGCGGCGAGCGAACGGCGGGCCGCGGCAAGGCTTTCCTCGGAGGGGTCGAGGATGACGGTGCCGGAGGCGCCATCGACGATCGCGAGCGCGCCGGGGCGCACGGCTTCCGCGACACCGGCGGCGCCCAGCACGGAGGGAATGCCGAGGGCACGGAGCAGGACGGCCGTATGACCCTCACGCCCGCCGATCGCGGCGGCGACGCCGGCGATGCGCGAGGGGTCGATCAGGGCGACGTCGGCGGGGCGGAGCTGCTCTGCGATCAGGACGGCGCCGTCGGGAAGGCTGGAAAAGCTTTGATAGGGCTGGCGGGTCAGGTTGCGGACGAGGCGGCGGGCGATCTCGTGCACTTCCTCCGCGCGGCGGCGTCGGCCCGTGCCCTCGTCGCCGGGCGTGGCGAGGATGGCTGTGGCGATCGCGTCCGCTTCCTCGGTGATGGCGGTCTCGGCGGTGACCAGCCCCTCGGCGATGCGCCGGCGAGCGCCGCGGATCAGGCGCGAGGGACCAAGCATGCGGAGATAAGCGTCGATCAGCGGACCGATCTCGGCCTGGCTGTCCTCCGGCAGCAGGGACAGGCGCGCGCGGAGCTTTGCGAGCTGTTTGCGCGACTGGACGATCGCCGCCTCGAGCCGGGCGCCTTCGGCCTCGATATCGGCCGCGGCGATTTTCTGGTGGGCGATCTCGACCGGCGGCTCACGGGTGCCGAAAGCGGGGCCGATGCCGACGCCGGAAGCGATCGCGATCCCGAGGAACTGCTGCTCGGGCAGGGCGCGGCGGGCAGGAGACGGGCGCCGACGGGGTGTCTCAGTCCTGCTCATCGAAGCCGGCTTCGATGAGGGCGGTGAGCGCGTCCAGCGCCTCCTTGGCATCCCACCCTTCGGCGCGCAGCACGATCTCGCTGCCGGGGCCGGCACCAAGCATCATCAGGCCCATGATCGAGCGGGCGGAGACCGCCTGACCGTCCTTCACCACTTCGACCGAGGCGCCAAAACGTTCGGCGGTGGTTACCAGCCGGGCGGCAGCACGGGCATGCAGGCCGCGGCGGTTCGGAACAATGACCGCGCGGCAGAGCACCGGGGGCTGCCCTGCCTGCGGCTCGCTCATTTGGCGCTGCCGTTGCCGTTGACTTTGTCGCCGTGCAGGACGTGGGAGGCAGAGGCGATATATTTTCGCCCGGCCTCCTGGGCGCAAACCACTGCGGAAGCGAGAGGCTCGTTTGAACGAACCTTGGCGAGCTTGACCAGCATCGGCAGGTTGACGCCCGCCAGCACTTCGACGCCCTTGCGCTCCATCATGGAGATGGCGAGGTTGGAAGGCGTGCCACCGAACATATCGGTGAGGAGGACAACCCCATCCCCCGTATCGACGCTTTCGATGCAGTGCTGGATGTCCGTCCGCCGCCCCTCGATATCGTCGTTCGGGCTGATACAGACGGTGGCGACGTTGCGCTGTGCACCGACCACATGCTCCATCGCCGCGCGCAACTCCTCGGCCAAGCGGCCATGGGTGACGAGAACCATTCCAATCATGTTTGTTGCCGATCGCTCATCGCGGGACTGTCGGACCTCCTCGGGTTGACTTCCGGCGTACCACCGGCGCCCGGCATCCATGCCGGGAGGTCGCGATGTGTTGTCGCCACGCGCCAGCCCGCCCCTCCCAGAACCTCGCTGATCCGCTCCGCCACATGCACCGACCGGTGCTTGCCTCCCGTGCATCCGACGGCAATCGTGACGTAACTTTTGCCCTCCTGCCGATAGCGCGGCAAGAGCAGGACCAGCAGATCACACATCCGTGCGAAGAAGGCGGCGTAGTCGGGGTCGGCCTCGATATAGGCGCCGATCGCCGGATCGCGGCCGGTGAGGGGGCGAAGCTCGGGCACATAGTGGGGGTTACGGAGGAAACGGACATCGAAGACGAGATCCGCCTCGCGGGGCAAGCCGGCCGCATAGGAGAAGGAGACCAGGGCGACGGTCGGGCCGGTGTCGGCGCCTGAGGCGAAATGGCCACCGATTAGCCGTCTGAGCTCCGAAGGAGTCGTCTCCGAGGTATCGATAAGGAGGTCGGCGGCGGCACGCAGCGACGCGGTGACGATGCGCTCGGCGGCGATGCCGTCGGCGACCTTACCCGCGGGGGCGAGCGGATGGCGGCGCCGGCTCTCGGTATAGCGGCGGAGAAGCACGGGATCGTCGGCCTCGGCGAAGACCAGGCTTGGGGCAAGCGCCGGATTCCGGCGCAGTGCTGTGAGGGCGGCGATCACGGAAGCGGGATCGAAACCGCGGGTGCGGGCATCGATTCCGATGGCGAGCGGACGGTCGCTGCGGCTGAGGAGGGAATCGAGAAGGGGAAGCGGAGGATTGTCCACCGCCTCGTAGCCGAGATCCTCGAAGGCATGGAGGACGGTCCCCTTGCCGGCGCCCGAGAGGCCGGTGACGAGGACGACCCTAAGGCACGCCGGAGCTGGCTCGGCGCTCATGCAGCGAAAGCTCCGGCTTGCAGTCTGATATGGCCGAGCGCGCAGGCCAGCGCGAGCCCCACACGGGCGGGGGCTGAAGGACATCGCGGGTCGAGGGCAATAAGCGGCAGCCCGGTCTCCGCATGGCGGGCCGGTTGCGGCAGGCGCTCGGGCGAAGCGGCCAGATCGACGGTCAGCGCAAGACGCGCTGCCGCTGTCCAGGGCAAGCGTACAAGACCGAGGCCGCGGACCTCGAGCAATCCGGCAAGCTCGGGCGGGGCGGAGGCAACGCCGTCCATGATCTCCACCCTGTCATCGGCGACCAGGGTAAAGCCGTGGTCGAGGAGGCGCAGCAGCAGGTCGGACTTGCCCGTCCCGGAGGGCCCGAGCAGCAATACGCCTGCGCCGCCGCGGGCGGCACAGCTCGCATGTATCTGCATGGCGGCGCGCAATGTGGTGCGGATCGCGGGCAAAGAAAAGCAGCATGTGGCCAAACGACGACCATGCCAGCGTACCACGCATGGGACCGGGGCACAGGACGGGCGCACGGGACGGGCGCACGGGACGGGCGCACGAGACGGGGCGGCGATCCTTCTCCCCAGCGGCGATAGAAGGAGCTGGTTCTCGGGTGACTTTCGCCGATAGTCCTTCCCGGAGGGCACGCCCGACCCTGGAAAGCTGGCGCGGGGGATGACCGAGATGGTAGAGCGGCGGGAGGCGAGGCGCGCGGGCTAGGTTTATGAAATCGGATGGTGCCGACGCGGGGTTTGATGCGGTCGTGTGGCCGAGCCTCCACGCCTGGGTCTTTTCGATCAAGACCTTCGCGAGCGCGATGCTGGCGCTGTGGATCGCTCTTCAGCTGGACCTCGACCGGCCTTACTGGGCGATGGCCACGGTCTATATCGTGGCTCAGCCTCTGACCGGGGCGATGCGCTCGAAGGCGATCTATCGCTTCGCCGGCACGCTGGTCGGTGCGATCGTCACTCTGGCTCTGCTGCCGAATCTGGTCGATACGCCGAACCTACTGGTTGGCGCCTTCGCGCTCTGGATCGGGATCTGCATCTATTTCTCCGTTTTGGACCGGACGCCCCGCAGCTATTTCTTCCTCCTTGCCGGATTTACGGTCGCCCTGATCGGGTTCCCGAGCGTCGATACGCCGGGGGCGATCTGGTACGTGGTGCTGGCGCGTGTCGAAGAGATTACACTCGGGATCGTCTGCACGACGGTGATCGGCAGCGTCGTTTTCCCCACGCCGCTCGGCCCCGGGCTTACCGCACGGCTTGACGGCTGGTTGCAGAATGCGGCGACCTGGATCGTGGGCGTGCTCACGGAGGACCCGGACAAAGCGGCGCTTTGGGCGGCGCAGCGTCGGTTGGCGGGCGATGCCGTCGAGATCGGGTTGCTGATGACGCATCTCGGCTTTGACACATCGAACCTGCAGACAGGGACCGTGCCGGTGGGGTTGCTGCGCCAGCGTGTGATGCTGCTGATGCCGGTGTTGAACGGCATGGCGGACAGGATCGGCGTGCTTCGCAACGACGGGGCGATCAACGCACCGTTGAGACAATTGCTGAACCATATGTCCGAATGGACCCGCACCGCGCGCACGAGCGATCTTGCGGAGGCGGAGCGGGTTCGAGCCGAGATCGCGGCGGTGGAGCCGACGATCGACGCTCGGGCGAGTTGGGACGATATCGTAACGAGCGGCCTGCTGGCGCGGCTTGGCGAGCTCGCCGACCTTCTGCACGATATCATCGCGCTCAGGCGGCAGATTCGGCAGGGCCGGTCTCGCCTTCCGGAACTTGCCGTCCCACCGGCCGTGACCGCACGGATGCGCCAGCACCGGGATCACGTGATGGCGCTGCATTCCGCGCTGGCTGTGGCGTTCGTCGTTGGCCTGATCTCGGCCTTCTGGATCGCCACCGCTTGGCCCGAAGGCGCCGAGGCGGCATCGCTCGCGGCGGTGGGCGCGGCATTCTTCGCGGCGCGGGACGATCCGGCCTCTGAGATCACCAGTTTTACGTACTGTGTGCTGATCGCGCTCGTGCTCGATGCGGTCTATCTTTTCGTCATCCTGCCGCAGGTGGATGGTTTCGGTATGCTGATGCTCGCCTTCGCCCCGGCATACTTATTGCTAGGGGTGTTGGCGGCTTTTCCCCCGACGGCCATCGCGGCGACGCCGGTTGCGTTCCTTTCGGCCACGCTGCTCGCGCTGAGCAGCAGGTACAGTGCTGACTTCGCCAGTTTTGTGAATGACGGGATCGCCGCCCTGATCGGGCTCGGCGCCACATCGATCATAATTCGGATCATCCGTTCCGTGAGCGCAGAATGGACGACGGCACGGCTTTTGCGCCGTAACCGGGTCGATATCGCGCGCGCCGCGCTCAACCACGACCCGCAGACTCGTGAAGCCTTCGCAGGATTGATGGTGGATCGCCTGGGGTTGGTGGTCTCGCGGATGGCCGCCAGTGCGCCGGATACAGCTAAGACCGCCGCAGCGGCGCTGGCGGATCTGCGCGTTGGGATGAACGTGATCGATCTGCAAAATGCAATGGGCAGGCTGACAAAGGCAGAACGGGATGCGGTGCATGCGATGCTGACGGCACTCGCTCAGCATTTTCTCCACCGCAGACCGGCCGGGCTGGAGTTGCGGGAGGCGATCGACCGCGCGATCGCCGCAGTGACCAGCAAGCCCGATGCGGCAACACCGGACATGCTGAGGTGTCTGAGCGGGATCCGCCGGGCGCTTTTCCCGGACGCCGCGCCCTATACGCCGTGGCTGGCGGACAGCGCTCTGGAAAGGCAACCGGCATGATCGGCGAGGTTGCCATCGGCGGCGTCTTCGTGATGCGGATGCTGGTCTCGCTGGTGATCGCGATGGCGATCGTTGCGCTGCTGCGCCGGATGCTCGCTTGGTGCGGTGTTTATCGGTTCGTCTGGCACCGTCCGCTGTTCGACCTGGCGTTGCTCGTTATCGTGCTTGGAGGAGTGGTTGCGGCGAGCGGATCATGGCTGACACCCTGAGAGTGCAGAACGAAGATCGGCCGCCCCATACCGAGCGCCGGACGGGGGGGTGGACGGAGGGCGCGGCGGCACGGTTCTTCGCCCGGGCGATACGTCTCGCCGTGACGGCCGTGGTGGTGGGCGTGGCTGCCTTCGTGGGTTGGCGGCTCTGGGTCTATGACATGAATGCGCCCTGGACGCGCGACGGTGTGGTGCGTGCCGATGTCGTGCAGGTGACGACGGACGTCTCCGGCCTGGTGAGCCAGGTGCTGGTGCACGACAACGAGACGGTGCGGAAGGATCAGGTGCTGTTCCGCATCGATCCCCAGCGTTTTCGCCTCGCGATACAGCAGGCGGAGGCCACGGTCGCGAGCCGACGGGCGGAAGCCGATGAGGCGGTGCGGGAGGCGAGTCGCTTTGGCTCGCTCAACACTCTCTCGGTCTCGACGGAGCAACAGCAACAGCGATTCGCGGTTGCCGCCGAAGATGCGGCAGCCTATCAGCAGGCGCTGGCGGATCTCGGAGTCGCGCGGCTCAATCTCGTGCGGTCAGAAGTGCGGGCGCCGGTCAATGGCTATATCACCAATTTTCAGATGCGGCCGGGTGACTATGTCGAGGCGGGTCAACCCGTCTTTGCGCTGATCGACAGCGACAGCTTCTATGTGGATGCCTATTTCGAGGAGACACGGCTGCCGCACATCGCGTTGGGCGATCCTGCCCGTGTTCATCTCCTGGGCCAAAGCCAGGTGATCGAGGGGCATGTGCAGAGCATTGCCCGCGGCATTACCGACCGTGAGCAGGTGAGCGGGAGCGATTTGTTGGCCAACGTCAACCCCACCTTCAGTTGGGTGCGGCTGGCGCAGCGGATTCCGGTGCGGATTGCGTTGGACCATGTGCCGGCAGGCGTGAGCCTGGTGGTGGGGCGAACCGCGACAGTTGATGTGATTCCGCGCGACACGAAGTAGGGCGTCGTGCGCTGGATCGATGTGGATGGCTTCCGGCGGAAGCGGAGCCCCGATCGCGTCCACGCGGACCCCGATGGCTTCGCGGACCGCCAAAGCCAGGGGGAAACCGTCTAGGGGTCGCGGGAGAGTCCCCGGGAGGCAAGGGCTTCAAGATAGCGTTGCCAGCGGTCCGTCTGCTCCTGGCCCAAACCATAAAGGTAATCCCAAGAATAGATGCCGGTGTCGTGCAGATCGTCGAAGGTGAGGCGGATGGCGTAGTTGCCGACCGGCTCGATCTGGATGACGCCGACATGGCGGCGGCCGGGGACGATCTGCTTCTGTTCCGGGCTGTGGCCCTGGACCTCGGCGCTAGGGCTTTCGACGCGGAGATACTCGGCGGGAAGGATGAAGCGGCTGCCATCGTCGAATGTGATCTCGAGCGTCTTCTCTGCGCGCCGGAGATGGATTTCGGTGGGCAGCGGCACGGGGTCAGCCTTCGAGCTTGCGGGCCTCGTCGGGCAGCATGATGGGAATGCCGTCGCGGATCGGGTAGGCAAGGCCGGCCTTGCGGCTGATCAGTTCGTTGTGAGCGCGATCATACTCGAGCGGGCCTTTGGTCAGTGGGCAGACGAGGATTTCGAGCAGTCGAGGATCGACTGGGATCGGACGGGGGGGCAGCTCGGACGTTGGATCGGGCATCAGGGCATCAGCTCATGAGAGGGGTTTTCTCGGTCTCGCCGCCGGGCGGAGCGTAGGCGTTGAGCTTGAGCAGGGCGAGCAGCGTTTCGCCGCGGCTCCGTTCATCGGGCGCCTCGAGCAAAGCTTGTTTTTCGGTGGGCGCGAAAGGGCAAAGAGTGCTGAGGGTGCCGATAAGATGCTCGTCCGGCAGGGATTCGAGCGCCTTCCAATCGGCACCAAGGCCACGGGCGGCAAGATAGGCGCGGAGGGCTTCGAGCAGGGGCTCACGGGCCATGACGGGTGCGGAAGGCGCGGCGAGATCGGTGAGAAAGGAAACGAGGTCGGCCCGAACGCGACGATATCCGCGTTCGAGCGGAAGTTCGGCCAGGGCGCGGAAGCGGATGACGCCGGCCAGGGTGATGAGGTAGCGGCCATCATCGGTTTCGCTGAAGGCAACGAGACGACCGAGGCAGCCGACGGCGAAAAGGGTAGCGCCGGTGGGGACGTCCGCGCGGGAGGGATCGGGCTGGATCATCCCGAAAAAACGGCCGCGACCGAGCGCATCCTCCACCATCGCGAGGTAGCGTGGCTCGAAAATATTGAGCGGAAGTCTCGTGCGCGGGAGGAGAAGGGCGCCCGCGAGCGGGAAGACGGGAAACTCCGTCGGCAGATCGGCGAGGCGAGGCGCGGGCACCGGCATGGATGGCGGGAGGGCTCAGCGGAAGAGGAAGGCCGAGAGCTTCCGGCGGGCGGCGATGGTGGCGGAATCGTCGAACCCCCAGGCTTCGAAGAATTTGAGGAGCTGGAGACGCGCGCCGTCCTCGCGCCAGGCGCGGTCGCGCCGGATGATCTCGAGCAGCGCATCCGCTGCCTCTTCGCGCCGGCCCAGCGCGTTGAGGGCGGTGGCAAGGTCGTAGCGGGCCTCGAGATCGCCGGGGTTGGCAGAGAGGCGGGCTTCTAGGCCAGCGAGGCCGGACGTGGCCTTGCGGCCTTCTTCGGCCAGGGCAAGGGCGGCGCGGGCGCCGGCAATCTCGGCATGCTCGGCAAGCCGGGGCGGAACCTGGGCGAGGGCGTCGCTGGCGGCCTTCTCGTCGCCGGCCTGAAGTTCGGCGCGGATGAGGCCGCCCCAGGCTTCGGGGCTTTCCGGGTCGGCTGCGACGGCTTCGGCAAAGAGACTCGCGGCTTCGGGGGCGTCACCAGCTTCGAGCGCGGTCTTGGCGGTGGCGAGGATATCCGCGCTCGGCATGGCACCGCCGGCCTGCTTGAGCAGTTCCTCGACGAAACGCTTGACCTCGGACTCGGGGAGAGCGCCCTGAAAAAGGTCGGCGATCTGCCCCTGCCAGAAGGCGGCGACGGTGGGCACGGATTGGAGCGGCAGACCAAGGGTGGCGAGCTGCTGGACCAGGGCGCGGTTCTTGTCGATATCGATCTTGACGAGCTTGACACGGCCCCCAGCCGCGCGAACGACCTTCTCAAGCGTGGGCGTGAGCTGCCTGCAGGGGCCACACCAAGTGGCCCAGAAATCGACCACGACGGGAACGGTGCGGGACGCCTCGACGACGTCTTGCATGAAGGTTTTCTGATCACCTTCGATGATCATGCCGGTAGGGTCGGGCCCTCCAAGGGAGCCCGCGGTTGCTTGCGATTTCTGGCCGATGATGAGGTCCATGGGACGATCCCGGGTCAAGGGGCGATGGCGCATAAATGATGGATTCGGCGCTCCGGACAAGGAGGGAACGTCGCGTCGGAGGCAATGTCCACCGGGCCGGGTTGCTTGCCAAGGCGACGGGGCTTGCCTAAAGACGGGAAGGAGATCGCAGATGCGGGCGTAGCTCAGGGGTAGAGCACAACCTTGCCAAGGTTGGGGTCGAGGGTTCGAATCCCTTCGCCCGCTCCAAAATCTCTCAAGATTTTGAGCGACTTAAGAACGGCCCTTCGGGGCCGTCTTTGCTTAGAGGGCCGAGGTTCCTTGTTGCTCTAAGCAGAATCTATGCAATTGGACGAAAGTCGGCCGGCGCCCTCTTCCGCGCTGATGGCGCGGCCGCCCGCTTGCGATCCGGTGCTCGAAGCTCGCCGGGCTAGTTCAAATCCTGCTCCTGCAACTGCCCCCTCCCGGCGGCGACCGCCTACGCCCCGGTGCCGCTCCGTGGTTGCGGGCGCCCGCAACCGCCGATCCTTGCAATTGGTCGAGCGAGCTATTCCCCGGCCCGGCAGCTTAGATCGACCGTTGCTCTCCGAAGCCGAAGGTCAGAGGTTCGAGTCCTCTCGGGTGCGCCATCTCATCGCGGCCTATATTGGAGCGAGGCCTAAATCCTCCGAGTCGCTGCGGGCAAGATAGGCAAGCTAGCGCGTTTCCACCAACCCAAGCTTCAGCAAGCTTTGAGCCGTAGCCAGGACTGCGTCTCTCTCGCTCCTTGGCGCCCACCTCAACAGCCGTCGTGCCTTTTCGTTCGTCGCATTCCTGCGCTTGCCGAGCTCCGGCAATATACTTCTGGCCTGGCGATCAAAAAGCGCGACGATCCGCAACATCAAAGTTGGCAAAGGTCGCGTCGGAACCTTGCGAGCATCAGCGCCCAGCGTGTCTCTGAGAATTTGGGCAATCTGAAGAACGCTCAACAGGCCTCCAGCCGCAGCGAGAAACCGCTCGCCGCGCGCGGCAGGGTCAGTCATCGCTTTCAGGTGCAGATCGGCAACGTCACGCACATCTACGGCGCCGACCCAAAGGTCGGGGCAGCCGGGCATGGAGCCATCCAAAAGACGCTTCACGATCAATATCGAGGTTGCAAAGTCAGGCCCCAGAACGGGGCCGAAGATGCCGACCGGATTGACGGTGGCCAGCTCAAGGCTGCCTCCTTCCCGCAAAATGAAGTCCCAGGCGGCCCGCTCGGCGATTGTCTTGGATTTGTGATAAGGCTGAACGCCGGGGCCGCTGGGGTCTGTCCAATCGGCTTCCGTAAAGGCGGCCGCCCTGTCTTTCGCGCCATAGCCGATTGCCGCGAAGGATGAGGTCATTACTACGCGTTTAACACCAGCAGCGCGCGCTGCTTGCAACACCCGCAGCGTCCCATCTCGAGCCGGCGCGATCAGTTCGTTCTCGTCCTTCGGCACGGTGCTCGGGAAGGGTGAAGCGACATGGAGCACGTAGTCGCGGCCGCTCATTGCATCGGCCCAGCCAGCATCGTCGTTCAGGTCGGCTCGGAAAAGCGTGAGCCGCTCTCCGACATCGTCGGCGCCACCTTGCCGAAGCATGGCCCGCAGCTCGCCCATGCGTGCCAGGTCGCGAACCGTTGCTGACGTTTCGTGTCCTGCCGCCAACAGACGGATCAAACAATGGGCGCCAACGAACCCAGTGCCCCCCGTGACCAAAACCCGCGCCATAAGACTATTCTCCCGCTGCCGTGCGATGCTAAACCTTGAACATAAGTTTAAGGTCAAGGGAGATTCGGGTGCGCATCGGGGAGCTTTCCAAGAGGACCGGCATTTCGACCTCGCGTATTCGGTTCTACGAGAAGCACGAGGTGCTCCCTCAGGCGGTCAGGGGCAATAATGGCTATAGGCAGTATCCGGACTCCACCGCGGAGTTGCTGTGCACGATTGATAACGCACAACAACTGGGCTTTTCACTGAATGAAATTCGCCGCGCGCTAAGCGAGGCCGCGCCCGATTTCCGGTCACGGGCGACGATAGTAAGGATGTTGCGGAGCAAGCTTGATGCAATCGACCAACATCTCGAAGAGATGCAGGGCCGACGCCATGAGATCGTGAAAAGATTGGAGAAGCTGGAAGGTTGAGAACTTCAAAGGCTGCTGCAGCGAAGCGCGACACGGGCGGCGCACGGTTGCGTAGGCCTACGGCCATCCTGTCGAGCATCGCCTGATCGCCGCGCGCGAAGGCCGGGCCGATTCGCCGGCCTTCATGCCCCGTCGCCAGGCGCCAATGCCAAATCCTCACCCCAGCGCCTGACCCGCGACCAGGATAGGCCGAAGTGATCGAGGGCCCGGCCCACCGATTGATCGACCATTTCAGCAATTCCCGAGGGCTTGGTGTAGAGCGCCGGGAGCGGTGGAGCGATGACCGCTCCCATTTCGGCCAACTGCAACATGGTGCGCAGATGCCCGACATGTAGTGGGGTTTCGCGCACCATCAGGACCAGGGTGCGGCGTTCTTTCAAGGTGACGTCGGCAGCGCGGGTGAGCAGGGTCGAAGTCACGCCGGTAGCGATCTCCGACATAGTGCGCACTGAGCATGGGGCAATGATCATGCCCAGGGTCGGGAACGAGCCTGAAGCGATGGCGGCGCCGACGTCCACCGACCGATGCACAACGGCCGCCTTGGCGTTGAGGTCGGCGATCTTGAGTCCAGTCTCTTGGGCGACGGTCAAGGCGGCGGATCTGGACGTCACCAAGTGGCTTTCGACCCCCATCTCGGCGCAGGCGTCCAGCACCCGGAGGCCGTAGAGTGCCCCCGAGGCGCCAGAGACGCCGACGATCAAACGCTGGGAAGGTTTGGGCGCCAACGCAGTTCTCCTCAGCGGGTCCGCTTCAAGACAGGGCGCGCCGAGGGCCGAAGGCCGCAGAGCCGGGAACGTGAGCGAAGCGTTCTTGACAGACTAAACGTCACGCCTCGAAGTCCTCGTAGCCATATTCCGCTAAACGGGAGAGGATCCTTTCTTTCGTGCCGCTCGAAAAGCCGTTGGAGAAATCGGAGACCCCGGTTTGCGCTTTTCTGTAGTCAGCGTCCCAGTCAAAGGGAAATGTCGCGTCCAAAACCCATATCGGCGCCTCGTGGCGGTCTCTCTGCACGGGCGTCAACCACGGGTAAAGCGGGTTCGCCCCGAGGTCTTGGACGGCGCTCAGAGTGTCTGCGTTCATGCGGGTGTTGATCGCCCACCAGATGTCGGCCGGATCGGTCACATCGACATCTTCCTCGACGAAGATGATACCCGAGCCGATCAGCCGATGGCCCGAGCAGAGCGTGGAGATGATCTGCCGCCGCAGGCCTGGCTTGGGAGTATAGGCGACCGCGGGATTCCCCGGCCCGTGATGATAGACGGATTTCACATGGATTCCGTTGTCCTCAAGACGGTTACGGGCGCAGGCGGACATCATCAAGTAGACAATCGTCGTGGCCTCGTCGTGAGGTCTGCCCATGTTCGCCATCGTATGAATCGGGTTGCGGCGATGCGTGACCGCAGTCACCCGGGCGAGCGGCGCTCTGTACGGCTCAGTCACATGGCCGGTGTATTCACCGAACGGCCCGTCCGAGACGAGACTGTTGGTATCGATTTCGGCCTCGATCACCATCTCGGCGTTGGCAGGCACGTAAAGATCGTTGGTTTCGCATTTGACAAGCTGCAAGGCTTCGCCGCGCAGGCCGCCGGCGACGTCGCTTTCGCTGACGCCGTAAGGGAGCGCGCCGCCGGCCACGAGATTGCTGATCGGATCTGCTCCGATGACCAGGGCGACCGGCATGGTCTTCTTGTATTCCTGCAGCATCTCGCCCCCGTGCTGCGCCGCGGGGAAGAGGAGGATGGTCAGCTCCCGCTTTCCCTGGAGCTGGCTTCGGTAGGTGCCCCAATTCACCCAGTCGCTGGCTCGGTCCCGTGTGACTACGATGTTCTGGGTGCCGACATAGCGACCGCCGTCGATCTCCTTGATCCACGGAATGGCGTAGGCTTCGAGGTCGACGTCGGCTTGGGTGACGACGATTTCCTTGCAAGCCGCAACCGCGCGCGCGACATGTTCGGCGGCGATCGGGTGGCGGATCCGCTCGCGAACGATTTCAATCAGCGATAGCGGCGGGGTGTCTTTCGGCAAGCCAAGCGCCAGAGCGATCCGTGCATGCAGGTGTGGATGCGAGGGCCCCAGAGCGCCCGCAAGAATCTTCTGACCCTCATAGCCAATCACGTTCTCGAAGAGCGGGGCTGGCGCTCCCCGCTCCATCGCCCACCGTCCCAGCGCGCCCGCCTCGTAACGCCAGTCGACAGGCGCGCTCACCCGACGCAGCTCATCCTCTTGTTCGAGGACCTCAACGAACGTGCGAATATCCTTGGCGCACCCAAGTTTGGTGAAGGCAGAGGCGTTGTCCGTCATGGCAGG
Organism: Acetobacteraceae bacterium; assembly: GCA_035509315.1. Lineage (GTDB taxonomy): Bacteria > Pseudomonadota > Alphaproteobacteria > Acetobacterales > Acetobacteraceae > JAKAWQ01. Next base: position 59,422 of record DATJLS010000002.1, read on the forward strand.
ACCGGTCTGGCTTTGCTCGGCTTCGTTTTCGGGCGGCGGTGGCGTTGCCATGTCATCGGTCCCTGAATTCGGGTGCGGTGGCGCACCGGGTTGCTGGTGTTGCGGCCCCGCGCGGACGACATAAAACTTCAAGGACGGCGGACCCACGCGAGCCTTGGGCGGACGATGCGGCATCGTCGCTCGGACAGTCTATGCGGCGCAGTCTGAGATTTCTTCGGGATCGTCCTGGAACGACGAAGCTGGCTGTTTCGGCTAATGAAGAGGGTGCAGCTTCGCTCATACACGGAATCTGTGCTGGTCCATTAATGCCCAATTGGGCACCGGACGCGCCGGATGCGCTGTTAGGCGGTCTCTACGTGTAACGGACTGCAATCATCCGCAGCCGGGATCGCAATCATCGACATGATGGAATCACGCTGAGTACAACTGGCGTTCCGGCTCCGGTTCATGCTCATTGCAACTCGATCCAAGATCGTTGCAACCGGATCGCTATCAACGCCGGCCGATCCGCTTTCATTACAACTTGAAGCTCGACCGCTTGTTCCAGAACGATCGTTCTGACATGTTGGCTTCATGTCGCGCCCCAAGCTCTACGACCGCAACGAAGTCCTCCATCGCGCCATGGAGCTGTTTTGGTCGCGTGGCTATTACGCGACCTCGATCGACGATCTGGTGCGCTCGACCGGCGTGAGCCGGCACGGACTCTATTCGGAATTCGGCGATAAGCGCGGCCTGTTCGTCGCCGTCATGGAGACCTACTTCGAGACCGTCGTCTCACCTGCGTTTGGTTGCGTAGAGGCCAAAGGCGCCGGGCTTGCGGACATCCGCGCCTATTTCGATATGCAGATCCGACTGGCGGCTGCGAAGGGCCTGCCGGGACCGGGCTGCCTCGTCGCCAACACCATGACCGAGAGCGGCCCGCACGATGCAGCGTTCAGCGCGCTGGTGCGACACCATCTCGACCGCCTGGACGCCGGCTTCCGCAATGCCCTTTGGGGCGCATACTCCCGACGCCAGCCACGGGACGCCGCGGTCATCGACGACCTCGCGCGCTTTCTGACGATTGCCGCACAGGGCTTGTGGTCTGTTTCTCGCGTCACGCCGGAGCCGGGCTCGTTGACGGCGTTCGTGGACAACCTCCTCCGACCAATCGAAGAAAGGCTCATCCGATGACGACAGCGCGGTTTCCGACGCGGGCCTTCGTGCTGACATGCGTGATCGTCAGCATCTGGGTCAACGCTTCCGAGATCTTCCGCTACTTCGTCTTCGTCCTGCCGATGACGCGGCGGACGCTGGCGATGGTCTCCAATGTGGCGCCGATGAACCTCCCGGTCTTCCTGGTCTGGGGGGTGTGGGACACGGTGCTCGTGGTGATGAGCGTGCTGTTCACCTGGCTTTATGCTCAAGCGTTCGGTGCGGGCGCTCGCTCGGCGGCACGCTGAACTGGCTGTTCTTCTTCGTGCTCTTCTGGGTCGCGATGTGGAATATGAATCTCGCGAAATCTGCGACGCTCGCGGTCGCGTTGCCGCTCGCATGGATAGAGCTTGTTGTTGGCAGCCTTTTAGCTGTGCGTTTTCTTCCCGCCCCGACCGAACGGGTATCTACGGTGATTTCGTAGCTATCTCGGAAATCATTGCGCAATCTGAGGAGCGGACTCGCGCATTCTTCGGTTCAGAGAAGAATCTTACCCTGTGAGGGATTCCCGCTCATTGAGGCCAGATAAGTCCTGGGAGGCTGCCCCATCGCTCGGGTGAACATCGTTGTGAAGGCGCCGGCACCGGAATAGCCGAGGTCGTGCGCAACTCGCGTGATGCTGTCGCCGTCGGCCAGCCGCTCGATCGCGCAAATGAGACGGAGTTGCTCGCGCCAGCGGCCGAACGAGAGACCTGTCTCCGTTTGGAAGAGCCGCGCGAGCGTTCGGGGACTGGTTCGGGCGACTGCCGTCCAATCCTCGAGATTACGATCATCACCAGGCTCCGCCGTCAGCGCGGTTATGACCCGGCGCAGGCGCGGATCGTGCCCGTGCGGCAGAAACAGTCCGAGGGGCACAAGGCTCGTCACCTCGTCGACGAGAACGCGCATGGCGCGCTCTGCCCGGCCGTCGGACGGCCAGTGCCAACCAAGGTCGATCGCCCGCATCACCAGTTCCCGGAGCAGCCCCGTCAGTGCGAAGACTGCGCAGCTCCGCGGCAATCCATCGAAAGCCGTCGTATCGACATAGGCGATACTCACAGAACTCCGCTTCGTATAATTCGCCCAGTGGACAGTGCTGCCGGGAATCCAGGCGGCCCGACCCGGCGGCGTTACCCAGACGCCATCGTCCGTCTGAAGGCGTAGGGCGCCAAGGCTGAGAAAGATCAGTTGGGCGCGCTCATGGCTGTGGCGCGCTATCGAACTTCCCGAAGGATACTCCTCCGCTTTGGCGACCAGCGGGCGCGGGGCGCGATCAGGGTCCGTGAGGCGGGAAACTGGCATGACCGAATCTATGAGTCGTTTGGCCTAATCACGGAAGCATAAACATGAACTTCCTTTATCATGCCAACTGTCCCTCGTCGAGGGGCCGTCGTTCCCCCTTCGAGGTCTCGTCCGATGTCAGCTCCGTTTCGCCTGCTAGGCATTTCCGGCAGCTTGCGCGCCGATTCATTTTCCTCTGCGGTCCTGACGGCGTTGGCCGAAGCCGCCGCGCCGATGGCGTATTTCGAGTTCGCCGATATCGGCGCGCTGCCCCACTACAACCAGGATCTGGAGGGGGCGCTTCCCCTCACCGTGTCGGAGTTCAAGGCCAGAGTCGCAGCGGCGGACGGGGTGGTGCTCGTCTCGCCCGAGTTCAATCACGGCGTTCCCGGCGTTCTCAAGAACGCGCTCGACTGGGGTTCACGGCCTGTGTTTCGCGCGCCGTTCACCGAGAAACCCGTGCTGATGGTGACGTCATCGCCCGCGTTCACTGGCGGGGTTCGCGCGCAATACCAGCTGCGCGAGACCCTGGCCTCGATGCTCGCCCGCCCCGTCGTCACCCCCGAAATCGTCGTCGGCCAAGTTCACAGCAAGATTGTCGATGGCCGTTTCGTCGACGAAGCGGCCGTCGAGTATGCGCTCAAGGGCTTCGCTGCGCTGTTCGATGAAATCCGCCGGGTTGAGGCGAGCCGGCCGCGCGCTGCGATCGCTAGCTGACAGCAGGATCAAGCCCGATGGCCGGCGAACGCTCATCTTCACTCATGGCAGATGCGCCCACGGGCCTTCTCGCCCAGCCCATTCTTGGCGTCTTGGGCGGGATCCTCGTTGTCGCACTTTCGTTTGCGTCCGCGGCCCTCCTTCCGCCGCCAGTGGTCAATGGGTGGGTCGGACTGGGGCTGACAGCCGCAGTGCCGACCCTCATCGTCCAGACAACAGTGTGGCGCGGGCACCCCCGCACAATCGTCGGGCAGCCGCTCCGAGGACTGACGGGCGTCATGGTCATGACGGCATCCGGGGCGGGCGTTTCTGTTGCCGCTCTCCTGGGTTTCGGCGGCGGCGACCTGCGGCCGACGCCCTTCGTGATCATGCCGCTGGTTTGCGCCGTCCCGATCATCCTGTGGCAGGTCTTCTTGTTCGAGTGTTGGCCATTTCGCCGGCTTTCGGAGTCACCCATCACAATTGGACTTCTGACGCTGGTGACAAGCTATGTCGCGGTGGCGGTCGGCGTTCACCTCTTCTTCAACGACGCTTTCCTGCGGGGGGCGGCATTCTACGATGCGCGCCTCGATCCGGGAGGATTGTTCGACGCACGCGACATCGTTGCGATTGCAGTCGCATCTGCCGGTGGCGTTCTCGGCTTGGCCGCGTTGGATTTCTGGCCGGTGGCGGCGTTGGCGAGGTTGCTGCCGATCCTAAACGACCAGCCAGGGCGCGGCATCGCCGGTCTCGCTTTTTCGCTTGGAGCCGCCATCGCGCTTTGGGCTGCGTGTTGTCTCTGGTCGGGTGCGGATGTCGCTACGTTCCAGGCCCGTGTTTGTGTCTCCTTCATTTTTGGGATGTTCGTCCTGCTGGTGATGTTGCAGGGCTCGGCTTTTTCCGGCCAGCGACAGCCCCTCCGGGGCCTCTTCGTTATTGGCTCGGCGGCCATGATCGCAGTGGTTGCCTACCCGCTCTACCGCCAAGTCGCCGCTTGGCGAGGCGGCCTAGCTTCGGCAACGGAGCTCGATACCTGGATTTCGACGGTGATGCTCGCAATCACCTTTCCGGGCATGGGCGTGTTGGCCGACCTTTTCGACTTCTGGCCCCTCAGGCGATCGCAGTGAAGTCGTTATCGATCAGATGGCGCGTTGCTACTGCTCTCGGGGCTATCGCCGCCTCCGGCGCCGTCGCAAATCCCGCGGGGGCAGCGCCGCCCGTCGCTCAGCCGCCAATGGATCTCGGGCAGACGAGCTTCCTCGATGGCGAGGCGGGCCAAGGTGCTCTTCTCGAGGTGATCGGCGATGGGGTCACGGCGGACTATTTCACCGATTCGAACGGCAAGCGTCTGCCTGGGCGCCATGAGCTACAAACCGGCAGCATCACGTTCCATCCAGCCTATGTGTCTGGCGTACAGTTCGTGGGTGGGCATCTGGGTGTCGAAAGCCTCCTTCCCATTGTCGTGGTGCATTCGGACCTTGTAGGGCAGTCGGAAGCGACTATGGGCGGCGTGGGCGACATTACGGTCGCGCCCTTTATCCAATGGTCCGATGCTTCCCTGTTCGGCCGCCCGCTTTCAGTTCGGCTCGCCCTGCAGTTCGTCGCGCCGACCGGCTCATATTCGCCTCACAACCAGATCAACTTCGGCCAGAACGCCTGGCAGCTTTCGCCCTATCTCGCCGCCACCTGGCGCGTGACGCAACGTTGGGAGATCAGCAGCCGGCTGACCTACGACTGGAGCAGCCGCAACGACAGCCCTTCGCCAGCATATGGGGCCAGCAACATCCAGGCGGGCGATCAGATGGAAATGAATCTATCCGCCTCCTACGCCGTGTCAGAGCGTTGGCGAATAGGCGTTTCGGGTTACGCGCTTCGACAATTGGACGATGCCAGGATCGGCGGGGCGCCGGTTTCTGGATCACGTCAGCAGGCGTTCGGCTTAGGTCCGGGCGTGCTCTGGAATCTCGGAAGCGCGACGGCAATCGCGACGGCCTATCGCGAGTTTGCGACCGAGAACCGGCCCGAAGGCTACCAACTTGTGCTTCGCCTGCTTCAGCCGTTCTGAGGCGGGCCAAACCAAAAGCCGCTGCTCGCAACCACGATGGGCGGCCTTTTCGGAGAAAAGGAGATTCTGATGAGCACCGAAGACATCAAGGCCCGTGAAGACCAGCGCTTTGCCGCGCTTCTGGCGGGCGACATCGATGCGCTGGCGCCGCTGCTTCACAGGGACCTGCGCTATGTGCATTCGAGCGGCGATATCGAGAACCGCGACGCCTATCTCGCCGAGCTGCGCGCTGGCGCATCGTCCTACCTGGAAGCAAGGCGCTCGAATGAGAAGATCGTCGTGCATGGCGAGACCGCGATGGTCTTCAACCAGCTAGATATGTCGGTCATCCATCTGGGTCAGCCGCGCCAAGTCCATTCGGCCGCGCTCGCGGTCTGGGTTCTGGAACAGGGATCCTGGCAGCTAATCGCGCTGCAATCGACTGCACTCAAGCCATCTGACGCTTGAGAGGTCACCGGATGGATCCGCGCTGCGGCGGAGCAACGAGTCTTTCGATCTCTTAGCCCGGATTAATTCCGCCAGCAAAAGCGATCTCGGCGCGCCGAACCAACTGTCCGCAAGTCGAGGCCCCTAGCCGAAATGGAGAAGTACCATGAACGATCAGCCGCCGCCCTCCACCTTTGCCCATCGCTTTATGCTGGTCAACGGACTGCGTACGCACTTCGTGATCGGCGGCCCCGACAATGCCGAGGTTGTCGTGCTCCTGGCGGGCTTCCCCGAAACCTGGTTCGCCTGGCGCAAGGTCATTCCACTGCTGACCGAACACTATCGGGTTGTAGCGCTGGATTTGCCGGGTCAAGGCGATACCGACAAGCCGCTTGAAGGATACGATACGCAGGCGCTGGCCGAGCATGTCGGTGCGCTGCTCATTCGCCTGGGCGTCACCCGCTATTTTTTGGTGGGTCACGACGTAGGCGCCTGGGTCGCGTTCACCCATGCGCTGCTGTTTCGTGAAGAGCTGAAACGGCTCGTTCTGCTCGACGCCGGCATTCCTGGTGTGACGCTGCCGGACATGCTGCCAACCGCGCCTGATCGGGCCTGGCGCACCTGGCATTTTCCCTTCCACGCGATACCTGATCTCCCGGAAGCGCTGATCGAGGGCAAGGAACGAATCTATCTCGACTGGTTCCTCCGCCGGAAGGCCGCCGATCCGAACAGCTTCAGCGAAGCGGATATCGATGAGTATCTGCGGGCTTTTCGTTCGCCTGGCGGATTGCGGGCGGGGCTTGCGCCCTATCGCGTGGTCAGCCGCTCGGCCGAGCAGAACCGTGCGCTGGTTGCCCAGGAGAGGCTCACCATGCCGGTGCTGGCGCTGAGCGCTGATCAGGGCTCGATCGCTGACATGGCCTCACCGCTTCGCCCCTTCGCATCCGATGTCCGCGGTGAGACAATCGCAGCGTGCGGCCATTTCCTGCCCGAGGAGCAGCCCGACGCTGTTGCGCGGGTGCTGATGGATTTCTTTGGCGAGGGTCGAGTAGTTCCGTAAGCTGGAAGGTCTTGTGGCGATTTGACACCTTCATCGCTGAACGAGGTGGCGGACGGATAAAATGTGTTCTTGGCGTCGAGGCCGACTCTAAGCGGCGTGGCGAATCGAAAATTCCTTCGCCGCGGTCAGCACTGGCATGAGCGCGCGGCCGACCTCGGTGAGCTTATACTCTACTCGCGGTGGCTGCTCGCCGAAGTCTCTCCTTTCGATCAGACGACTGCGCTCCAGCTCTCGCAGGTGTTGCGTAAGCATTTTCTGGGAAATCCCCGGCATGTCGCGCTTCAACTGCGACGTCCGCATTGATGGTTCCGCGTAGAGGCGAAACAAGATCGGCAGCTTCCAGCGTCCGTTGATCATCTGAAGCGTTCTGGTGACGTGCGCCACTGAACCGTCCGGGCCGAGGCAAGCCGCCCCCTCACTGGATCCGACAGGCACTTTGAAGTGCGTACTTGTCTCCGTCATCTTCCCGTCCATGCTGCGAGACACTGGGTTCTACATGGGCGTTTGGCGATGGATTTGAAACTCGATGGGAAGATAGCGCTCGTCACCGGCAGCAGCAAAGGCATTGGGGAAGCGATCGCCAGGGGACTCGCTCGCGAGGAGGCAGTCGTCGTGGTCCATGGACGCGACAGAGGCCAGGCGGTCCAAGTGGCGCGGAATATCATCGATCAGGGCGGGCGCGCTTATGCTATTGCCGGAGATCTTACGCGCGATGACGAAGTGCGACAGCTCGTTGACGATGCGCAGGGGCTCGCCGGCCCAATAGATATTCTGATCAACAATGCCGGTGGTTCTGGCGACACTCAAGACTGGACGAACACCGATCCTGCTGCGTGGGCGTCCGCCTACGACCGGAACGTCATTGCGGCGGTAAGGATCACAACGCGGCTCCTGCCGCACATGCAGGCGGCCAAGTGGGGGCGGATCGTCAACATCTCCAGCTTGGCCGGCCTCATGCCCCCGTCTTCCAGGCCTGACTATTCTGCTGCAAAGGCGGCCATGAACGCCATGACGGCCTCGATGGCCAAAGCGGTCGCGGCCGATGGGGTGACGATCAATGCGGTATCGCCTGGCACAATACATAGCAGTAGGCTGGATGCCCGGTTCCGCAAAGCGGCCGTAGAGCAGGGGCTTGCGGGAGACGCTCCGTGGGAGGCAGTTGAGAAGGCTGTATTGCCCGTATTCGGACATGTCCCCGTTGGACGCGTCGGAACCCTGGAGGAGATAGCCGACGCTGTTGCATTTCTTGTTAGTCCGCGGGCCGGATACATAACCGGCATCAACCTAAGACTAGACGGCGGAATGCTGCCGAGCATCTAGCCAATTCCACGAAATATTCCACGAGAGCGCGTATGGTGAGGAATCTGTATTATGCTGGACTGTGATGGGACTGGGCTTTCTTCTTCGGCGTGGTCACGCGCGTTTCATCATCGGCTATCCTTGATTACGCTCAGGTTGCGTCGGTCGTCTCACGCGCCGTATGCAGAGCTGGCCAATCGGATGCGGATGTCTGGGCCTCGCTGTCTAGCCCGTTGCCAGAGGGTGACGTTTTTGAGTGTCGTCGATAACCTTCATATGCCTCTCGACAATATTGTCGCGGCGACGAACCCATCACGCGCTTGAAAGCGGTGCTGAACGCGCTCTCGGATTCGTAGCCCAGGGCATCGGCAATCGCAGAAACCGGATCGCCGGCGTGTTCCAGCCTGTCGCAGGCTAGCAGCATGCGCCAGCGGGACAAATATTGCATGGGTGTCTCGCCCACGACCTCTTTGAACCGCAGCGCGAAGACCGAGCGCGACATGCCCGCCTGCTCGCCTAACGCCCGTAGCGTCCAGTGTCGCGCCGGATCGGCGTGCATCGCCGCGATCGCCCGCCCGAGTTGTTTATCCGCCAAGGCAAAGAACCATCCCGTGCCCTGGCCGATCGCTTCCGCGAGATGCACCCGCAAAGCATGTACCAGCATCATATGGGCGAGATCCTGCGCGATCAGATAGCCGCCCGGCTGTCCCTCCCGCAGCTCCTGCATCATGCGTTCGACCGACCAGCGAAGCGTGGCTTGGTCCGACTCCTTGCGAAGATGCACGATGGGTGGAAGCAGTCCCAGCAGCAAGTCGGCGTGCTTGCCGTTGACGACGAACCGGCTGCCGACCAACGAGAACTCGCCGCCGCCATTGACGGTTACGACACCGCCCGCACGGGCTCCAGCGAAGATCGTCGCCGCGGCGACCGGCGGCAGCGCGAGGTCGCTGGCGAGCTGAAACGGGCGACCGTTCGGCAGAATGAAACAATCACCCGCTTCGAGATGCACGATGTCCTCGATACCATCGACGGCAAGGCGGCATTCGCCCGACAGGATGACGTAGCATTTGATCTGCTTGTGCTGGTCGCCGAACCGGATCGACCAGTCGCCGCCGGCGTCGAACCCTGACGATATTGCGCCACGCGGCCGCAGCAGGGAGAGAAGCTCGGAAAGTGGGTCCATAGGCAACTCCAGGACGATCGCGAAGGTATTGCGGACTATACGACATGGACCGTCCCGACGCTAATGCCCTATGTACGGAGCCAGCGAGACCTTGCCCGCGGGAGCGCCATCGCAGCGCGTCCGAGCTTCGCGGGATTTCGGTCGAGGTGAAGGAACCGGCGCTACCCATGCTCAGACAATATTGGGTGGGCGGAGCGCAGTGAGGTTGCGAGCAACATGATTTGCCCATCCGACGAAGTATCGAGGAAGATCGCTCACTCCAGCGATCTGCCTTCTACGAATTCACTTCCTGATTTAACGCGAAGAACGACGCTCAAAGGAACGGCCGCTCTCGCGGCGGCCCCTCTGCTTGGATATCTTCACCCAGCATCAGCACAAGATGCGCCCAGCAATGCTCGAAGCCCAGTTGTCTCAAGCGAACACGTCGTATCTCTGCATGCGCGCGTCAATGATCGAGACATATCGCTGCCGGTGGATGCGCGAACCTCGCTGTTGGACCTTCTTCGCGAAAACCTGGGTCTGACCGGCGCGAAGAAGGGCTGCGATCATGGCCAATGCGGAGCATGCACCGTCCACGTCGATGGTCGGCGCGTAGCCTCTTGCCTGACGCTGGTGGCCAAGATCGAGGGCCAGAACGTCACGACGATCGAGGGGCTTTCGGACGGCAAGACACTGCACCCGATGCAGCAGGCGTTCATCGATCAAGACGCGCTGCAATGCGGTTACTGCACGCCTGGGCAGATCATGGCGGCGATTGCGTGCGTGCGCGAGGGCAACGCGACGTCCAAGGAGCGCATCCGCGAGTATATGAGCGGCAACATCTGCCGCTGCGGGGCCTATGTCGGCATCGTGGCCGCAATCCAGGATGCCGCTCCGAAAATGAGGAGAGGCTGATGCGTCCGTTCAGCTACCTCCGCCCGCAAACCCCCGAGGAAGCCGTTAAGGCGTTCGTCGCCGCCGGCGCGGAAGCGCACTACATCGCGGGTGGGACCACGCTCTACGACCTGATGAAGCTCGGCATCGAGCATCCGGCACATCTGATCGACGTGACTGCCATTCGGGGACTCAATTCTATTCACACCGACGGCGACACGTTGCGCTTCGAGGCCTTAGCGCCAATGAGCGCGGTCGCTAATGATCCCGTCCTCATACGCGACTACCCGGTGCTATCGGAAGCGCTTTGGCGGGCCGCGTCGCAGCAGCTCAGGAACATGGCGACGGTCGGCGGCAACCTGTTGCAGCGCACGCGCTGCATGTATTTCCGCAACGGCGCGGGCTCGTCCAGCACGGTCGGCGTCTATCCGTGCAACAAGCGTGAGCCGGGCTCCGGCTGCGCGGCGATCGGTGGGCTCGACCGCGGTCAGGCGGTGCTGGGTCAGAGTGACGCGTGTACGGCGGTTTCCCCTGGGGATTGGCCCGTGGCTTTGACCGCGATGGACGCGTCGATCGAACTGCTGGGCCCGGCCGGTGCACGGACGCTACCGATCTCAGAACTCTATCTGTTGCCTGGGTCGACACCGCATAGGGAGTTCAGGATCGAGATGGGTGAGATGATCACCGCGATCACTGTACCCAAGACGAAGGCCGGCCGCGCGTCGACATACCACAAGATCCGAGATCGGGAGAGCTACGCCTTCGCACTTGCTTCGGCCGCGGTGGCCTTGGATTTGGATGGTGATCATATTCAGCGGGCGCATGTAGCGCTGGGCGGCGTCGCCACCCGTCCCTGGCGTGCCCCGCAGGCTGAGACCCTGCTTGCCGGTAAACGACTGACGCTGGCGCTGGCTCTTGACGCCGGTCGAGCCGCCTTCGAGGGCGCCGAGGCTGGAACCTCGAACGCCTACAAAATCGAACTCGGCGCCCGGACTGTGGCCGACGCGCTGATGATCGCCGCCAGGAGACACAACTGATGACCGCGCGGCCTTTTGCCGAGAGGGAACGGATCGACGCGCACGATAAGGTGCTCGGCCGCACCCGCTTTGCTGCCGATTACCATTTGCCCGACATGATCTACGCGATGATGGTTCCCGCCACAATCGCCAAGGGCCGGGTCGTCGAACTCAGCACGGACGCGGCGACCAAAGTCGCTGGCGTCATACGCGTGCTCACCGCGAGCGACTTTCCGCCTCCGCCCCCCTTCAAGGGGGGAGGCGCACCGCCTCCGCCCCCGACCATCGAAAGCAGTATCAGGTATCTGGGACAGCCGGTGGCGCTCGTGCTTGGCGAAACGCTTGAAGCGGCAATCGAGGGCGCCGAGGCAATAACGCCAAGATACGATACGCAAGCCTTCAAACCACTTATAAACAGCGAAGGAGCAACGCGTGTTCCTGGTAAATCCATAGCGGTTGGCGAGACAGAGCCCGCGCTGGCCAAGACTGCGGTACTTGTGGACGAACGCTACGAGACGCCCACCCAGCACCACAATCCGATTGAGTTGTTCGCGACCACGGCCATATGGTCCGACGGACATCTGACGGTCTACGACTGCACGCAGGCCGCTACCATGGGCAAGTACGCCCTTGCTGGTGCTTTGCAGATCGATCCCAACAAGGTGGATGTAAAGAGCGCCTATGTTGGCGGGGGCTTTGGGCAAAAGGGGATGCCCAAACGTCAGACTGCTTTGGCAGCCCACGCGGCCATGCTCACCGGGCGCCCAGTCAAGCTGGTAGCGCCGCGAGGGCAGATCTTTCACCTCGCGCCGTACCGGCCGCGCAGCCTGCACCACATAAAACTCGGCGCCGATTCAGAAGGCCGCATGGTCGGCCTGAGCTACGATGTCGTCCAGGAAAACACGCCCGGCGGAATATTCGCGGTTGGCGCCTATCATGAAGCCATTCCGCGGCTTTACGGGATCGGCGACTATTCCGGGACTGGCTCCGACATTTACGTCGACCGTCAGGCGCCAGGTCCGATGAGAGGCACGCAAACGTTCGCTGCCTGTTTTGCCATGGAAAGTGCTGTCGACGAGCTCGCCTACAAGCTCGGCCGCGACCCGCTCGAATTGCGGCTGGTAAACGACACGAAGACGGATCCGCTGACCGGCCATCCCATGTCGGCTCGATACCTCGCCCAATGCCTTGAAGAGGGAGCACGGCGATTTGGCTGGACGCGCCGTACTCATGAACCCGGCTCGATGCGTTTGCCCGATGGAACCTTGGTCGGATGGGGTCTCGCCTGTGGCATCTTCCACGCATCTGCGGGCGCGTCGGAGGCGACCTTGAGGGTCGGCGCGGATGGAACGACCAGGCTGGTCACTGGTGGTCACGAACTCGGCCAGGGTATCCGAACCGCGATCGCGGATACGATTCTTCAGGGGCTCGACGTGGATGCCGACAAGCTGGAGATCGTGCTCGGCGATACCTCCGCGGGGCCGCAACCCCTGACGGCCGGACAATGGGGCACGGCAAGCGTGGCGCCGGTGACCGCAAAGGCGGTCGCGAAAATGCAAGCCGCGTTCAAAGAACTCGTCGGAGGCAAACAACTCGGAGGAAATCTCCACATCCAGCTCGCCCGTTTGAAGCGCCCATATATCGAGGTCTCCGCTTCCGAGATGGCGCCGGGCCAAAATCCGGGAGCCTTGGAAATCATGCGCAGAGGCGGGCTTGCGGTCGCCGGCCCCGAATTCCCCCAAGCAACGGCGATGTCCTACATCGCGCATTTCGTCGAACTCCATATCGAGCCGAGAACGCGCAGAATAAGAATGCCTCGGTTAGTAAGCATTGCGGACGTCGGGCGAGTGATCAGCCCGACGACGGCCAAAAGTCAGATGTACGGCGGAGCCGTCTGGGGGTTCAGCTCGGCTTTACGCGAGGAGACGGCGATCGATCCCCGCTTCGCCGGCTACCTGAACGATGATTTGGCTGACTATGTCGTCGCGGTCAACGCGGACATCGGTGACATCGACGTCGGGTTGCTTGATAGGCCGGATCCGGTCGTAAACTCGGTCGGCGCGAAGGGAATGGGCGAGTTGGTCATGACCGGAACCGCCGCGGCGATCGCGAATGCGGTTTTCCACGCGACGGCAAAGCGCCAGAGAAAACTCCCCATTCGTCTGGAGGACCTGCTGTGAAGGCGGCCTTTGCATCGCCGGACGCCAAGATCCGCGAGGGTGGTTCCGCTTGTGCTGCGATAGCTGAAGGATCGGCGAGTCCGGGGCCCTACGTGGACCACGGTCAACATCATTAGGTTTGGAGAACAAAGATGCGTGTTTTTGTTACTGGAGCTACCGGATTCGTCGGATCGCACGTCGTTCGTGAGTTACTCAGCAATGGCCACAAAGTTCTTGGACTTGCCCGCTCGACGGGTGTCGTTGCTGCACTCAATAATGTTGGGGCGGATGCCCATCTCGGGTCCCTTGAAGATGTTGATTGCCTTCGCAGAGGCGCCAATGATGCGGATGCTGTCGTTCATCTTGCTTACAACCCGGACTTCTCCAAATTCAGGGAGAGCAGCGAGGTGGATCGAAAAGCGATCGAGGCTATGGGGGCTGCGATTGCCGGCTCCGCCAAGCCCCTGATCGTGCCCAACGGAATCGCCGGTCTGGGAACTCCTGGTCACATCATCACCGAGAACGACGACGTCCCAAGCAACTACAGGTTTCCGCGCGTTTCAGAGCAGACGGCCCTGGGTCTCGCGTCGCGGGGCATCCTCGCCACAGTGATCCGTCTTCCGCAGGTTCACAACACCGTCAAGCAGGGGCTTGTCTCGCGGCTGGTGCAGGTGGCACGGGCCAAGGGCCTGTCCGCCTATATCGGCGACGGTCGCAACCGCTGGCCCGCGGCGCATGTGTCCGATGTGGCGCGCCTTTTCAGGCTCGTGCTGGAAACACCGGAGGCGGGTGCAAAGTATCACGCGGTCGCCGAAGAAGGTGTCGAATTGCGCGTCATTGCCGGCGTGATCAGCCGGGTTCTGGGCGTGCCGGAAAAGTCCATCAGCGCGGAAGAGGCTCAGCAGCATTTCGGACCGCTGAGCATGTTCGTCGGTGAGGATATGCCGGCCTCAGCTCATGAAACGAAAAGGAAGATGGCCTGGAATCCCCAAGGCCCAACTTTGATCGCTGATCTTGAGCGGATCGATCTTTGACATTCATTGGGGATGCCGACCAAAGGCCTTCAAGCCGAGGTGCGGTATGAAAGGTGGTTATCGGACCGGCGGGAGGTGAAGTGAGAGTGTGACCGTGAGCGTCGAGTTGCGGGATATAAGATGGGCGATTGTTGCCGCGCAGCATCGAAGCCTTAGACAGGCAGCGGCTGCACTTAACATCCGGCAGTCTACACTCAGTCGATGCTTGCGTGCACTTGAGCAGCGGCTGGGTGCTGATCTCTTTGAACGTACCAACGGTGGAACTCATCTGACGATCGCGGGGCAAGAGTTTATCCAGGCAGCACGGAAGATCGTCGCGGAGACCGAGGCGATCGCCGATCGTCTTAGAATCTGCGCTCGCGGGGAGAGCGGCCACCTAACGATCGGTGTCCATACGGCCCTCACCGCCGGCAACCTCAGAGCTACCTTGATAGAGCATCGGCAGCGGGCCTCGGAGGTAGAAGCGCGCTTAGTCGACGGATCGAGCAATAGTCTGGTCTCCGATCTCTTCGACGGCACTATCGACATCGCCTTCGTTGCGGCGTGCAATCCGCGACGTGATGTTAGGTCGCTACCTGTTTGGAGTGAGCGCGTGGTGGTCGCGGTCCCCGAGGGGCACGCGTTGAGCAATCAGGCCGCGATCTATTGGGGCGATCTGGCGTCGGAGTGCCTGCTTTTGCCTGAGCGCGGTCCTGGGCCCGAAGTGCTGAGATTGATCGAGAGCAGGTTAGGATGTGGGCACTTGTTCCGAGTCGTTCATCATGACGTTTCGCTTGACCGGCTACTTTGCTTGGTCGGTGCCGGATGGGGCTTGCTGCCCGCTTTTGAGGGGGCAACTGGACTGATTCATCCTGGCGTGACCTTTCGCGAGGTGCACGATCATGATGGCCCAACGCGAATCGATTTCTGGGCCTATTGGCGTGAGTCGAACCCAAACCCCTCACTGCGCCTGTTTCTGGACATACTTCGCGAGCGTTATCCGGATCTTTCCGGCGACACCGTAGTTGGCTGATTCAGGTCCCTACGCTTCTTTGCGAATGCGCGATCAGTGGCCATGAACCGCTCGATCATCGGGACAATCAGCTTTACTGGGTCCGATACAGCTTGTCCTGTCGTCCTGCCGAGCGTCTCGGCATAGGCGACGAGATTGCGATGCACGGCTGCGGGCAATTCGACATTCACTTTGACCGGTTTGTCGTCAACGAGCGGCCCAAGCTTGAGCTTCATCATCGGTCTCCTCCCTGGCCGTAAGGCGCCAACACTAGGTCGCGCGTGACGATCACACGGACCGGGAAGCCCGGCCTGATGGTAAGCGTCGGCTGGATGTTGAGCTGGCGCGAAACGATCTGCTGCCCGGTTTGGCTGACGCTGTTCGAAGCTCCTTGGCGAATGGCATCGGCAAGATTGCTTTCGCCATTGTTATTGCTGGTGCCTGCTTCCGCACCGACGCTCAGGATGGTCGACAGGACGGCGGCTTTGGCGAGCTCCCACCAGTGATAGTCCACCTGGTCCTCGAGCCCGGCGTATCCCTCCGTGTCTGCGCCCGGCTGGCGCTCCAGCACGATCGACGTGCCGTCGGGCATGATGAGGCGCGTCCAGACCAGCAGCAGGCGGCTTTGTCCAAAGGCGACGGAACTGTCGTACTGGCCGATCAGCTTCGCCCCCTGGGGGATCAAAAGATATTGGCCCGTCGGACTATCATAGACCGCCTCGGTCACCTGCGCGGTGATCTGCCCCGGCAGGTCGGAACGGATGCCAGTGATGAGCGCAGCCGGAATGACGGTGCCTGCCTGAACGACATAGGGCGAGGATTTCGCCTGGAGCCGATCGTCACTGACGGTGCGGCGGTCGGTCGAGGCGTTGAGGAAGGCGATCTTGCGGTCCTGCATGTTCTGTGCGGCCCCGGCGTCGACTGGGGGTGTCGGCGACGGACCGCCCTGCGCTCCGGTCGTTGTCCCCGTGACGAGTCCGATTGGCTGGGGCTGCTGGTTGGTTTGAGCGAACAGGCGGCTGACGCGCGCCGCCTCCGTCTCCTGGGCGAGGCGCTGGGCCTCCGGGTCCGGTCCGCCGGCAGGTACGGTCGTGTTGGCCGCAGCGCTGCCGTTCAGGATCGGCTTGCCGAGATCGCCGGGCAACGGCGGCCCGAGCGGCGGCGCCTGGCGCGGCAGGCCGGTGTAATCCTTCGGCAGCCCTGCTAGACCCTCGGCAGAGGGCCGGTTCTGGGTGCTGAGCAGCTCTTGCCCCGACTGTCCCTTGTTGCGGGTCTGGAGCGCGTAGCCGAGCGCGCCGGCGACGGCGAGCGCCGAGACCGCGCCAAGGGTGATCAGCACCTTGCGCGAGAGGCGGGTCACGCGCGCCCGCTCACCTCGCAGCCGCAGGTCCGGCGCGACGACAGGCGTCGGCGCCGGTTGTTGTTCTTCCGGCTCGTCGGTCATGACCGCGGCCTTCCGTCGGTGCGGACGATGCGGACACGCCGCTCGCTGTCCTTGTCGCCCAGGCGCAGCTCGGCCGCGGCGAACAGGCGGTCGACGATGTAGTAGTTGGCGCGAACGCGGTAGTTCACCAGCTCGGAGCCGCCGGCCGGACCGATGACGAAGAGTGGCGGCATCTCGCCCTGGCGGATCCCGGACGGGAATTCGATGAAGACCTTCTGGCCGTCGTCGAAGGCCCGCAGCGGCCGCCAGGCCGGATTGTCTCCCTCGATCGCGTAGCGGAAGTTGATCGCGGCGAGATCGATGCCGCTGGCGATCGGCGCCGTCGCCTCGGCCGAGGCGTTCTGTCGGCGGAGCGCGATGAGCTGGTCTTCGGGGTATTGCCAGGAGACCGAAGCCATGTAGGTCTTCTCGGTCGAGCGCAGCTCCAGCAAGTAGGTGCGACGGTCGGTGTTGATGATGAGGTTGGTGACGAGATCCGGCCGCGTCGGCTTGACCAGGATGTGGACCTTCTTGGTCGCGCCGGCGCCGCTTTCGGTGTCGCCGATGATCCAGCGTACCGTGTCGCCGGCGGCGACCGGACCCGTGCCCACGAGCTGCTCGCCCTCCTGTAGGGCGATATCGGTGATCTCGCCGGGCGCGGTATAGGCCTGAT
The DNA here is from genome assembly GCA_035509315.1 of Acetobacteraceae bacterium. Taxonomy (GTDB): domain Bacteria; phylum Pseudomonadota; class Alphaproteobacteria; order Acetobacterales; family Acetobacteraceae; genus JAKAWQ01. Next base: position 76,774 of record DATJLS010000002.1, read on the forward strand.
AGAGCGCGCCCGCCGAATAGGGATAGACCTGCACGGCGTTGATGAAGCCGTTGCGATCGGGCTGCACGCGGGCGGCGGCGTTGGCGCGATCGACGCGTACTTCGGGATTGGACGATTGCGACGGCTGCTTTGCGCCGGCGAGCGGCTTCAACTGTCCCGGAAGCGGGAGGGGCTTCGGCAGCTCGACGATCTTGACCGGCGGCGGCGGATCGACGGTGAGCGTGGCCGGCACGGCGCTGTCGTAGTTGATGTCCGGCGGGATGAATTTGTGTGCGCAGCCGCCGAGCGCTGAGACGGAGAGCAGCAAAGCCGCAAGGCCGGCTTTATGGAAAGACGTAATTCCTCCTTCCCGGCTCTGCTGAGACACTGAAAGACGTGAAGCCGGACCGCCGGCTTCCATGGAAATCGGCGAGGTCATTGTCCCAGCTCCTTCGACCAGTTGATTGCGGTGACGTAGATGCCGAGCGGGTTCTTGCGGAGCACGTCGGCGGAGGTTGGCGGCTGAATTGCGACGGTGAGGATGGCCGTCCAGCGCGAGGTCTCGGCGAGCGCGCCATCCTCGTAGCGATGCTCGACCCACTCGACCCGGAAGCTCGATGGCGACGCGCGGATCACGCTCGAGACGTCGATGGCGATCTGTTGATGGCCGAGCTTGGCGAACGGGTCATTGGCGCGGGCGTAGTCGTTGAGCGCCTGCGAACCCGACGTGGTGGTGAAGTCGTAGGCCTGCAGCCAGTTCTGCCGCACGATGATCGGATCGGCCGGCAGCGAGCGGACCATCTCGATGAAATGGGCGAGATACCAGGCGATCTCGGGATCGCTCGGTGTGTAGTCCGCCGTTGCGGCCGCCACGGCCTTAGCCTGGCCGAGCTTGTCGACCTGCACCACCCAAGGGACGATGCTGCCATGGGTCGATTGCCAGACGAGACCGCCGGCCAGGCCCATGGAAAGCGCGAGCGATCCGAAGGCCATCAGCCGCCAGTTCTTCGCCTGTACCCGGGCCGAGCCGATCCGCTCGTCCCATGCCTGGGCGGCGCGCTGATAGGGCGTCTCGGGTTCTGGGGTGCGGCCGTAACGGACGGTGGAGCGGCGAAAAAGCGCCATTGTCTATTCTCCCGAGAGATCGACGGAATGGCCGCCGCCATGGCTGTCGCCGGATTTGAGAACCTGGGCAGCGGTCTGGGCGCCGTGGACCATCGACTGGTTCTGCTTCATGCGGCGGGCCCAGGCGGGCGGACCGGAAGCATTCGGGCCGGCTTCGGGCGTGCCGCCACCGCTTGCGGTCTCCGCGCCGCCGACCGTGCCTTGCGTGGATGAGCCGCCGGTGGCGGCGAAGCTTGATCGGGCGCCGGCCGCAAAGCTCTCACGCATTGAGCCCGCGGCGCGGCCCGCCGCACGGCGGACAGGCGCCGCAGCAGCCGAAGCGGCGGCCCGACCAACACCGCCAAGACCAGCGGCCACGCCCGAAGCGCCGGACCGGCCGGCGGAGGCTAGGCTGTAGGCGGACGAAGCGCCGCCAGCCATCGCCGCACCGCCCCGGGCCGCCGCGGCCGTCCCGGAGGCAGCCGCCATCGCTCCTCTCCCGGCTAGGCCGAGCGCGCCAGCGCCGGCCATGGCGGTGCCGGCGACGGCAAGGCCGGTGCCGACGGCAGCGCCTGCGCCGAGTTGCGGCGCGCCGGAGACGAGACCCGTGGCGATGCCGGGCCCAAAGATGCCGAGGCCCAGCATGGCCAGCGCCGCGAGCACGACGGACAGCGCCTGCTCGATGGTCGGCTGGCCGCCGGCATAGGTCTGGGTGAACTGCGAGAAAAGGCCGGTGCCGATGCCGACGATGACGGCGAGCACCATGACCTTCACGCCGGAAGCGACGATGTTGCCGAGCACCTTCTCGGCGAGGAAGGCGGTCTTGTTGAAGAGCGCGAAGGGAATGAGGATGAAGCCGGCGAGCGTCGTCAGCTTGAACTCGATCAGCGTGACGAAGAGCTGCACCGCCAGGATGAAGAAGGCGATCAGCACCAGGAGCCACGACACCATCAGGACCGCGATCTGGACGAAGTTCGCGAAGAAGCTGGTGAAGCCCATCATCTGGCTGGCCGCATCGAGCAGCGGCTGGCCCGCATCGAGCCCGACCTGGGCGAGATGGCCCGGCTGAAGAAAAGTGGCGGTTGAGATCGAGGAGCCGCCCGCTTTCAGGCCGAGCCCCGCGAAGCTGTTGAAGACAATGGCGGAGAGGTTGTTGAAGTTGGTGATGATGAAGGCGAAGAAGCCGATGTAGAGGGTCTTCTTGACCAGGCGCTGGAGAATGTCCTCGTCCGCGCCCCAAGCCCAGAATAGGCCTGCAAGCGTGATATCGATGACGATCAGCGTCGATGACAGATAGGCGACCTCGCCCTTGATCAGGCCGAAGCCGGAATCGATGTAGGTCGTGAACGTGTTGAGGAAGGTGTCGATGACGCCGACATTGTTCATCGCGCGTCTCCTGTAGAGGGGGTGGCCGGCGCGGCGCCGCCCGGGGGCGTTGGCGGCAGCGGCCGCGCCGACCTGCCGAAGAAGCGCCGACGGTTCTCCTCCCAAACCGCCTCGCAACGCGCATCCACGGCATCCTTGGGACCGAGCGCGCCGCATCGGCGCAGCTCGGCCGTGAGGTCATCGGTTGCTGGAGCGGTGACGGTCGGAAGGGGCTCGACAACGGGCACCGAGGGACGCCGGTTGATCGCCGCGAGGGTCGCGACGAAGCACGCGACCAAGGCGATGATCGCGGCAGCGCGCAAGATCTCCGACCGGCCCAGCATCGCCGCGCCTCAGTTGCCGCTGAACATGGTGACGTTGCCGGGCTGGTAGCCGCTGCGCGTCGAGAAGGTCTTGTAGTTCTGCTGGCCCTGCGCCTCGGCGGCGGCGACCCTCGCCTGTTCCAGCGCATCGGCACGGCCCTTTGCCGACAGCACTGCGACAACGTCGGAGAGCTGCTGGGATTGGAGCGCGAGAAGCTGGTTGCCGGCCTGCGCCGCTTGCAGCGCGCCCGTCGCGCTCTGGCTGGCCGTAACCAGCGAGGTCATAGCGCTGGAATTGGTCGGGATGTTGCCGACCACGCCCGCTTGGACCTTGAGCGAGTCTTCGAAGGCGCCGACCGAGTTCTGCCAGCGTGCCTGGGCGTTGGCGACCATGGCCGTTGTCGAGCCCGTGCCCGCCGCCGAGCCGTAGCTCGTCGAATAGGCCTGCTCGATGCGCTGGACGTTGAAGGCGATGTTCTGCGCCTGGCCGAGCAGCGACTGGGTCTGCGTGATCGACGACTGAAGCTGGGTCAGCGTCGACATCGGCAGGTTGGCGAGATTGCGCGCCTGGTTGACTAGGCTCGTCGCCTGATTAGCCAGCATCTGGATCTGGTTGTTGATCTGCTGAAGCTCGCGCGCGGCCGTCAGCACGTTCTGGCTGAAGTTGGTCGGGTCGTAGACGATCCACTGCGCCGACGCCGGCGGCGCGGCGATGCCCAGCGACAACGCGACGGCGCTCGCCGCCGCCAGATGGCGCAGCTTCATCATGATGAGGTCTCCAGGTTGGTCAGGTCGGGGATGAGGTCGGCCGCCCAGGCCAGGTCGTGATCGCGCAGCCAAGCGGGCGTGAAGGCGTCCGAACCATGCTCGGCGATGATCCGCTCGATCGCGGCGTGGTCTTGCTTGGAGGACGCCGCGCAGAAGGCGAGCGCGACAGGTCCGAGCCCTAGCTCGAACAGGCGATTGCCGCGGCGGGACTGGCAGTAGTAGTCCCGCTTCGGCGTGGCCCGCGCGAGGATCTCGATCTGGCGGTCATTGAGACCGAAGCGGCGGTAGATCGCCGTGATCTGCGGCTCGATGGCGCGTTCGTTCGGCAGGAAGATGCGGGTCGGGCAGCTCTCGACGATGGCCGGGGCGATGCTGCTGCCGTCGATGTCGGAAAGCGACTGCGTGGCGAAGACGACGGAGGCGTTCTTTTTGCGCAGCGTCTTCAGCCATTCGCGCAGTTGCTGCGCGAAGGCCGGGTCATCGAGAACCAGCCAGCCCTCGTCGATGGCGAGCAAGGTCGGCCGACCGTCGAGGCGCCCTTCGATGCGGTGGAACAGGTACGTCAGCACGGCGGGCGCCGCACCGGCGCCGATCAGGCCCTCGGTCTCGAAGGCCTGGACAGACGCGGAGCCAAGCTGCTCAGCCTCGGCGTCGAGCAACCGGCCGAAGGGACCACCGACGCAATAAGGCTGGAGCGCCTGCTTCAGCGCCGTCGATTGCAGCAGCACCGCTAGGCCCGTGATGGTGCGTTCGCCCACCGGCGAGGACGCCAGCGAGGTCAGCGCCGACCAGACATGCTCCTTCGCGATCGGATCGATGGTGACGCCTTCCTTGGCGAGGATCGCCGTCACCCACTCCGCCGCCCAGGCGCGCTCGGCCTGGTCGTCGATCCGCGCCAGCGGCTGGAGCGAGACCGAATGTTCCGATCCGGCGGACAAGCTGCCGCCCAAGTCGTGCCAGTCGCCGCCCATGGCGAGCGCGGCGGTGCGAATCGAGCCGCCGAAATCGAAGGCGAAGATCTGGTTGTTGCGATAGCGGCGAAACTGCATCGCCATCAGCGAGAGCAGCACCGACTTACCGGCGCCGGTCGGTCCGACGATCAGGGTGTGGCCGACGTCGCCGACATGCAGGCTGAGGCGGAACGGTGTCGAGCCCTCGGTCTTGCCGAACAGCAGCGGCGGCGCCTGGAAATGCTCGTCCTTCGCCGGGCCTGCCCAGACCGCCGACAGCGGGATCATGTGCGCCAGGTTCAGCGTCGAGATCGGCGGCTGGCGGACGTTGGCGTAGGCGTGGCCGGGTATGGACCCGAGCCAGGCCTCCAGCGCATTCACTCCTTCCGGCATGCAGGTGAAGTCGCGGCCCTGGATCACCTTCTCGATGAGGCGCAGCTTCTCGGCGGCGAGGCCCGCATCCTGGTCCCAGACGGTGACGGTCGCGGTGACATAAGCCTGGCCAACGTCGTCGGAGCCCAGCTCCTGAAGCGCGAGATCCGCATCGGCTGCCTTGTTGGCCGCGTCGCTGTCGACCAGCGTCGAGGCCTCGTTGGTCATCACCTCCTTGACGATGGCGGCGATCGACTTGCGCTTGGCGAACCACTGCCGCCGGATCTTGGTCAGCAGCTTCACCGCCTCGGTCTTGTCGAGGAGGATCGCGCGCGTGGACCAGCGGTATGGGAAGGCGAGGCGGTTCAGCTCGTCGAGAATGCCGGGATGGGTCGCGGTCGGGAAGCCGACGATGGTCAGCGTGCGCAGATGGTGCGACCCAAGGCGAGGCTCGAGGCCGCCGGCGAGCGGCTCATCGGCCAGGAGCGCGTCGAGGTGCATCGGCGTCTCGGGGACGCGCACCCGCTGCTGGCGAGTCGAGATGGTCGAGTGCAGGTAGGTCAGTGTGTCGCCGTCATCGAGCCAGGCGGCCTCGGGCATGAAGCCCTCGACCAACTGCAAGACGCGGTTGGTCCGATCGACGAAGCCGCGCAGCAGCTCCCACGGATCGACGCCTGCCTGGGCCCGTCCTTCGTAGAGCCAGCCCTCGATGCGCGAGGCGTCCTCCGCTGGCGGCAGCCAGACGAAGGTCAGGAAATAGCGGCTCTCGAAATGCGTGCCAGCTTCCTCGAAAGCGTCCTGCCGTTCGAGATCGACCAGCGCCGACGCGGCGTCGGGAAAGGCCGAATGTGGATAGGTCTGGGCGGCGATCCGCTGCGCCTCGACGAAGATCGCCCAGCCGGACCCGAGGCGGCGCAACGCGTTGTTGAGACGGGCGGTGACGCCGACCAGCTCGGCCGGCGTCGCGCTGTCGAGGTCCGGGCCGCGAAAGCGCGCCGTTCGCTGGAACGAACCGTCCTTGTTGAGGACCACGCCCTCGCCGACCAGTGCGGCCCAGGGCAGGAAATCTGCGAGACCGGCGGGGTGATTGCGATATTCGGCGAGGTTTAGCATTTGCGGGCCTCAGACGCCGAGATGGGGCGGATAGCGGAGGTGCCGGCGCACGACATCGACGAATTGCGGGTCGCGCTTGGCCGCCCAGACAGCGGCGCCATGGCCCACCGCCCAGATCAGCGCGCCGGGAATCCAGAGCCGCAGGCCGAGGGCGATCGCCGCCGCCAAGGTGCCGTTGGCGATCGCGACGGTCCGTGGCGCGCCGCCCATCAGGATCGGGTCGGTGAGCGCGCGATGGACCGGCGCGAAGAAGCCGGGCACGTCCGGATCGACGATCGCGGCCATCAGACCAGCGCTCCGCCGGAGAAGCTGAAGAACGACAGGAAGAAGCTCGACGCGGCGAAGGCGATCGAGAGGCCGAACACGATCTGGATCAGCCGGCGGAAGCCGCCCGAGGTGTCGCCAAAGGCGAGCGTCAGGCCGGTCACGGTGATGATGATGACCGAGATGATCTTGGCGACCGGGCCTTGAACCGACTCCAGGATGGAGTTGAGCGGGGTCTCCCACGGCATCGAAGAGCCGGAGGCGTAGGCGGCGGGCGCGAAGGCCAGCGTGAGGGTGGCGAAGGTGAGAAACTCCGCCAGGCGGCGCGAATGGCGGGCGACGGCGATAACGCGGATCATGATAGGTCTCCGGGGGGCAAGGGGTCGCCGCCCGCCCCGGCGGGTTGGACGCGGTAATCGCCGGTGGCGGGATCGAGACCGGCGACGAAAGCGAGTTCGGAGAGGCGGCGCTCGGAGCCGCGGCCGCGCAGCACCGCAACGAGATCGATGGTCTCGGCGATCAGCGCCTTGGGGACAGTGACGACGGCTTCCTGGATAAGCTGCTCAAGGCGGCGGATCGCGCCGAGCGCAGTGCCGGCGTGAATGGTGCCGATGCCGCCGGGATGGCCGGTCCCCCACGCCTTCAAGAGATCGAGCGCTTCGGCGCCGCGGACTTCGCCGATCGGGATGCGATCCGGCCGCAGCCGGAGCGAAGAGCGAACCAGGTCCGACAGCGAAGCGACGCCGTCCTTCGTCCGCATCGCGACCAGATTGGGGGCGCGGCACTGCAGCTCGCGCGTGTCCTCGATCAGCACCACCCGATCGCTTGTGCCGGCGATCTCGGCCAGCAGAGCGTTGGTCAGCGTCGTCTTGCCGGTGCCGGTCCCGCCGGCGACCAGGATGTTCTTGCGCAATGCCACGGCGGCGCGCAGTGCGGCGGCCTGGCCCGCGGTCATGGTGCCGACGGCGACGTAGTCGTCGAGCGTGAAGACGGCGACGGCGGGTTTGCGGATGGCGAAAGCCGGCGCTGTGACGACCGGAGGCAGCAGCCCCTCGAACCGCTCCCCCGTCTCGGGCAGCTCGGCTGAGACTCGCGGGCGCTCGGCATGGACTTCGGCGCCGACATGGTGCGCGACCAGGCGCACGATCCGCTCGCCATCGGCGGCGGACAGCGTCCGGCCGGTGTCTTCGAGCCCACCCGACAGCCGGTCGATCCAGAGCCGGCCATCGGGGTTGAGCATCACTTCGACGATCGAGGGGTCTTCGAGGAAGGCGGCGATTGCCGGGCCAAGCGCGGTGCGCAACATGCGCGCGCCGCGTGAGAAGGCCTCGGAATGGAGTGGAGCAACTGCCACGATCGTCCCCGTCGGAGGGCCAATCGCGACACGCGATTGGCAACGGGGATGATTAGAAAAGGAAGAAAATGGGGCGTTTCAACAAGTATTCAGGTGGCGTAGGGGAGAAGCGTAGAGCAGAGAAAAAATACTTGCTGGATGCGGAGAGCTATCTGCCTTCAATCAAGCGCCAGAGATACTGCTCGCCCTCAATGGGTCGGCGGAACGCGGTTCCAGAACTCATCGAACTCTCTAGTGTCGAAGAATGCGACTGCGCTGACCACCTTCGCGTCTCGCATGCGAAGATACCAAGTATAGGTGTTGCGATAGGGCTGGCCGTCCTTCGTCTTGGCAGCAGCGTCGAAGAAGGCGATGACCATGTCGCCATCGGCGTAGATACCGCGGACCGACGGGATCAGCGGCGTCGCCATGCGGGCGTTGAAGGGGCCGATGACCTCGTCGAGGAATGCCTGGCGGATTGGGTAGGTCTTCGACAGGGGCGACGACCCCACTATCGTCCAATCGGCCTCCGGTGCCAAAAGCTCGAATGGGCTGCCCGTGCCCGCGCGCCATCGGTCGAAGCTCGATTGGACGAGGGCTCTATTGATTTCAGTGGTCCGAGTTTCGGTGTGGTCCTGCATTGGCAATCTCTCTTTGACATTGGCCGTGGCTGCGGCCGTTCATTGCTTAAAAGTCGTCGCCCATACGTTCGACGACCTTCGAACGTATGGCTCAAAACGGATAGCTACGAGGGGTGTGTTGGACAGAAATCCAATGCTCGGTCGTGAAATCTTCGACTACGCCCAGCGCTCCGAAGCGGCCGAGGCCGGAATTCTTCTCGCCGCCGAAAGGCATGTTGGCGAGGTCTATCGCCGGCAGGTCATTGATGTGGGTCATGCCGGCCTTCACCTTGTGAGCGAAGCGCTCGCCGCGGGCCAGATCGCTGGTCAGCACCGCGCTCGACAGGCCGAATTCGGTATCATTCGCCATGCGCAGCGCCTCTATCTCATCAGCGGCGCGGGATACGGGCGCGATCGGTCCGAAGATCTCGTCGCGGCCAAGCCTCACGCGATCGGTCACATCGCTGAAAACATGGGGCGGAAGCACCAGCCCGTCAGCCGGGCCGCCGACGCGCATCGTCGCGCCGTCGGCACGCGCGTCGTCGATCATCCTTTGCAAACCGTCGAGCTGACGCTTGTTGATGATCGGGCCTACCGCGGTTGTCTCGTCATTGGGATCGCCATACTTGAGCGCCTTCACCCGCTCGACGAACGCCTCCACAAAGCGGGCGTGGAGCTTGTCCTCGACGATGATCCGGTTGGTGCTGACGCAAAGCTCTCCTTGATGGAGGAAGCGGCCGAACACCGCGATTTTAACCGCCTGATCCAGATCGGCGTCATCGAGGACGACGAGCGGATTATTGCCGCCGAGTTCGAGCTGCGCCTTCTTCAGCGTCTCGCCCGTCGCGGCGAGCCCGGCAATCCGCCGCCCGACAGGCGTCGATCCAGTGAACGAGATCACCCGTGAGGCCGGATGAAGGACGATCGCATCGCCGATCAGCCGGTTGTCGCCGGTGATGACGCTGAGAACGCCCGGCGGAAGTCCGGCTTCCTCCAGGATCTTCGCGATCAGCAGCCCCCCGGTGACCAGCGTATCGGCCGCGGGTTTCAGGACAACGGCGTTGCCGAGCGCAAGCGCGGGCGCGACCGCCCGGGAGGAAAGATGGAAGGGCCAGTTCCAGGGGCTGATGACGGTCACAACGCCAACGGGCTCGCGATAGATGCGGTGCTCCTTGCCGGGGATGTCTCCCGGAATGATCCGACCCCACGTCCGCGTGGGCAGCGTCGCCGCCTCGACGACGATCGCCTTGACGGCCTGCCATTCCAGCTCGGCCTTGACTCGAACGCTCCCGGATTCCCTGATCAGCCAGTCGACGATCTCGGCGCGGCGCGCCTCCATCACGGCGACCGCATTGCGCAGCACCTGCGCGCGCTCGCCAGGGGTGGCCTCGGCCCACTCCGCCCGCGCGGCGGCCGCGGCGGCGAAAGCGGCGTCCACGTCGGCGACATCCGCCTGGCCGATCTCGACGAGGGTTTCTCCCGAATACGGGTTGACGTCCCTATACGTCGTGCCTGCGCGACCAGCGCGCCATTGGTTGCCAATCAGCAACTCGTCCCCGAAAGCGTAGGGGATCGGCTCAGCCATCTTTTGCGCGAGCATCGCAAGCCTCCTCAAACATCGGCGTCGGTGGAGAGGGCGAGATCGCGCCATCGCGCGAGTTCGGCCGCAACGAATGCGTTCTTCGCTTCGATGCGTCGCACCGTGTCGCTGCCGAACGGCATGCGCGTCGGCGGATCATCCGCATCGACAACCCTCAAGATCGCACGAGCGAGCTTGGCCGGATCGCCAGGCTGGGCGTGGTTGGCGCCAGCCGCGAACTGGCGCATGGCGCCGGCTGTCTCAGCGTAATCGGCGATGCTCGCTCCGCTTGTCGCAAGCGAGCTTGCATCCAGAAAGTCGGTGCGGAAGAAGCCGGGCTCGATGACTGTCGCGCGGATGCCGAGCGGCTTGAGCTCGAGCGCGAGCGCCTCTGTCAGCGCCTCGACGGCGAACTTGGTGGAGCAGTACACGCCCCACCCGGCGGAGGCGGCGTAACCGCCGATAGAAGATATATTGAGCACGTGACCGCTGTGCTGCCGGCGCATATGCGGCAGCACAGCCCGGGTCACGGCGAGAAGCCCGAACACATTGGTGCGGTAAACTCTCTCGATCTCCTCCGCCGTCGCCTCCTCGACCGCGCCCAGCAGGCCGAAGCCCGCATTGTTCAGGAGAATATCGATGCGTCCGAAGCGTTGGACGGCGGCATCGGCGGCGACGCGTGCTTGTGCCTCATCCGTCACGTCGAGGGCCAGAGCCAGCAGTCTCTCCGACTTGCCAAGGCGGTCGGTCACCGCTGCCGGATTGCGCGCGGTCGCCACGACATTGTCGCCGCGTTGCAGCGCCCCCTCGGCGATCAATGCACCGAAACCGCGAGAGGCACCTGTAATGAACCATGTCTTTGCCATCGTCATTACCCCTTTGAACAGTTAAGCGGCAGTCCGTCGTCCCCTACTCCTGGTATTCACGCACCACTCAGCGTCCGCAATTCGCCCCGCACGAGACCCACCAACGTCCGAACGGACAGCCCAGCGATGACGAGCGTCGCCAATGCTAACAGTGCCAACGCAATCGAATCCGGAATGAAACCGGGTTCCGAAGCTGCAAAGCGCAAGGCGGCGATGGCGGATGCGGCGAGCGGAAAGCTCACGGCCCACCAAGAGACCCGGAATGGACAGCAAACCGGCAGGTGGCGTAGTTGGCCGAGTAGAACGGCCAGGACGAACAGCGTCAGCATATAAAGCGCCTCAGCGAATAAATCCGTTTGTCCGGTCGTGACGGAGTAGGTCGAGTAGCCGACCGCGAACGGAGCTACCAATATTAACAAGGTCGGTTTCAGCGCATCCGGCAGAGGAGGCTCGAACAGCAAACGCGAGAAGATCAGCGTGAACAGGGGGATTGCGAAAAACAGTCCGGCAGCGAGCGTGAACACTATCAGCCCGTGTATGGGCGGCAGCCCGAGGGTTGGCAGGGCAAGCGGCACGTCCAGCAAGCCGACCACGGGAATAATCCAGGCCGGGGTGGCATGGGCGACCTGCTGGCGGTCGCTCATCCAGCGGCTGACGATAAGCCAGGCGAAGAGGATCATGCCGATCGCACCGGCGATCCACAGGGCTCGCGCGAGGATGAGGCTATAGGAAGCCACCACAATTGGCAGCAGCAACAAACTGATTAAAGCTGTGCCGAACAGATTTCCGGCAATCGGATGCCGGAACTCGGCTTCCACCGCGCTGAAGGCCGTTATCAGCTTGACCGCATAGCCGGTCAGGATAGCCACGAACGCTATGACCGCGCCGATGCCAATCATGGGTGCGACCAGCGATAACCACTCCGGGCCGCTGTACCGCGCCAGCGCAAGTCGCCACGCGACCGACAGACCGGTAAGGCCCATCACCGAGCCGAATAGGCCAACCGGCAGGTATTCGAGGCGCGGCCGAGTTTGCGAAAACACTACGGCGGACTCGCTCATGGCGCGACAGCCACGAGCAGCACCTGCTGTGCAGGTTCCAGACGAGCGGCGAGATCGTCGCGCACTCCGGCCCGACGAAGCATGGCCGCAACTGGATGGAACGCGATTACGGTCTTTCCGTCATCGCGCTCTCGCACCAGAACTCGGAGCGGCAGATCGAGCGCCGCAAGTGGCGTGGCCAGCATGACCGGCGTGCCGCCTTTCGCATTGCCGTAAATCAGAACAATGCTCGGCGGCATGCTCAGGCCGGCCTCCCGCGCGTTCGCGGCGTGATCGATCCTGGCGAAGACCGCCATCCCGCGGTCCACGATCGCCTGGACGAGATGTTCAACGGTGGCATCGAACGACAGGGATGATGCGTGCTCGACGAGGTCGGGCACCTCTGTGTTGCTCATGATCCTGCCTCCTCGGCCACATCGACCACCAATTTGCCGCGTGCCGTGCCGGTCTCGATGGCGTGATAGGCATCGCCCACCGTGGCGAGCGAGAAGCGGCGCTGATCCAGCGCTGGCACGATCTTGCCGGCTTCGGCCAGTCTCGTGGCCTCGGCCAAAATCTCGCCGTGGTGCTCGCGCCCTACGTCGGTCAGCAGCGGCAACAAAGTGAAAATTCCCGAGTAGCTGGCCGCCCGGAATGAAAGCGGCACCAGGGTGTGCGTGCCCCAGCCCAAGGCGCTGACGACATGGCCAAAGCGAGTGACCATGGCGAAGGCGGCATCGAGCGAGGCCCCACCGGCCGTGTCGAAGACGATGTCAAAGCCCTTGCCGCCGGTCGAGCGCGCCACGATTTCGGCCGGTGACTCCGCCTTGTGCGCGAACCGCGCGCTCAGTCGCTCGATGGTCTCGCGGGCGGAAGGCGAGCCGGTGGCAGTCATCGTGGCGCCCCTCGCGCGGGCGATCTGCAACGCCATCTGGCCGACTCCGCCGGCGCCGCCCTGGACCAGAACATGCTGCCCAGCGCGGACCTCGGCGCGGTCTACTAGGCCCTCCCAGGCCGTGATGAACGCGAGCGGTAGAGCCGCCGCCTCGCGCATCGAAAGATTGGGTGGCTTGCGGGACAACAGGCGTGCATCGGCCACCATGTACTCGGCGAGCGATCCGGCATGTCCGCCGACACCACCGGCCAGGCCGTATACCTCATCGTCCTCCCGAAATGTCGTCGTATCCTTGCCCGCGGCGACCACGACGCCCGCCATGTCCATGCCAAGGATGGCAGGTAACGGCTGACGCGCGTGGTCGGCGGCTCCGGCAAGAATTTTCACATCAAGCGGATTGACTCCGCTGGCCACGACCCGCACCAGCACTTCGCCTGGACCAGGCTGCGGCGTGGAGACCTGGACGAGCCGGAGCGGCTCGTCCCTGGCTTCCGCGATCAAGGCCTGCATCAGGTGCGGAATGCAGGTCATCGTCAGATTCCATGTCGCTCGAGGAACCCAAGCATCAGCGCACCGATTTCGGCGGCATGCGTCTCCAAGGCAAAATGCCCGGTGTCGAGCAGGTGGATTTCTGCCTCCGGCAGGTCACGCTTGTAGGCCTCAGCACCGGCCGGCAGGAAATGCGCGTCGTGCCGGCCCCAGGCGGCCAGGAAGGGCGGCCGGTGCGTGCGGAAATAGGCTTGGAAGTCCGGGTAGCGCGCGACGTTGCTGCGATAGTCCAGGATTAGGTCGAGTTGGATCTCGTCGGCACCGAGTCGCGCCAGATAGGTGAGATCGAGTGTGTAGCCGTCTGGCGACACGCGCGTCCGGTCGGCACCGTTGAAATACTGCCATTCCCGGATGGTTTCCGGCGCCAGCGATGTGCGGCAGGCTTCGCGGTGTTCGGGTGTCGGGTCGCGCCAATAGGTCTGCCAGGGCGCCCAGCCGTCGCTGAAACCCTCGACATAGGCATTGCCGTTCTGGCTGATGATCGCCGTCACGCGCTCGGGAAATCGCAAGGCAAGCCGTAGCCCGACCGGTGCGCCGTAGTCGAAAATGTAGAGTGCGTAGCTGGTAAGACCGAGCGCATCGACGAACCGCGCCATGACGTCGGCCAGATTGTCGAAGCTGTAGGTGAAGACACCGCGTGGCGGCGATATGGTGTTGCCGAAGCCAGGCAAATCCGGCGCGATCACGCGAAACCTCCCCGCGAGTTCGGGAATGAGGTCTCGAAACATGTGGCTCGCGGTTGGGAAGCCATGCAAAAGCAAGATCACGGGCGCGTCCGAGGGACCGGCCTCGCGATAAAAAACATCGACGTCGCCGAGCTTTCGCGAATTGAAAATCGTGTGCATGGAAGTCGTCTCCCGAGCGCGACCGATTGTGGTTGCCAGTGTAGAGCGTTGCAAGTTGTGATAGAATGCCCGGCACCTAAAAGGGCTGATTACAGGATCTGCAACAATGGATCGGATCGATGCCATGCGGACTTTTGTCACTTGCGTTGATCGGGGGTCGCTCGCTTCGGCCGCGCGCGCCCTTGGTCATTCGCCCGCGACGGTGACGAGGGCCATTGCCCTGCTTGAGGGGCGGCTAGGAACCCGACTCCTGCACCGAAGCACGCGCGCGCTGCACCTCACTCAGTTTGGCGAGAATTTTCTCGCGACCTGCCGGGACGTGCTGACCGCGCTCGATGCGGTCGAACGCGGCGCGGCAGCAGAACAGGAGCAGCCGAGCGGAGTGCTGACGATAACTGCGCCTCTAAGGTTTGGGCAGCTCCATGTCAGACCAGTTGTCGACGCGTTCCTGGATGCCAATCCCGCCGTGCAAGCACGGCTCCTGCTGCTTGATCGGGTCGCGAACCTCGTTGAAGAAGGGATCGACCTCGCGGTGCGCGTCGCGCATCTACCCGACTCCAACCTCGTTGCGACGCGACTGGGAGAGGTACGGCGTGTCCTTTGTGCTGCGCCCGTATACATCGAGCAATATGGGGCGCCCCGAGCGCCGGCGGCACTTCGCGAACATGCATGCATCATGGAACGAGACGGAGCGGAGATGGAACTATGGCGATTTGCGTCGGCGCCCGGAAAGTCGCTGCTGCCGATCTCCATCCGGCCCAGGTTGGTGGTAAATTCCGCGTCAGCCGCCATCGACTCTGCGGTCGCCGGGCACGGCATCACCCGCGTGATGTCGTATCAGGCCGCGGAAGCGATTGCCGCCGGCAAGCTCGTAGTGCTGCTCCCGCAGCACGAGCCCCCGCCTATTCCCGTGCACTTGGTGCAGCCATCGGGCGGCTCAGCGACCTCGAAGCAGCGGGCCTTTGCCGCGTTCGCAGCACCGAGACTGCGGCAACTTCTCACAAACGCGGCGAATGAGATCGGCCGCAGCGGCTCTGTGCAATGAAGACACCGGGATGCCCGTCGCATCCGGCTCGTGATATCGTCCAGTCCGATCAGCAAGGGGCGTCGCCAATGGCTGTGAACGGTGCATGTCTATGCGGGCAGGTAAGCTACGAAATTGATCAGCTCGACATGCCGGTCGAGCATTGCCACTGCAAAACTTGCAGAAAGGCGCATGCGAGCGCTTATACGACCACCGCTGGCGTCTTGCGGGGACATTTCCGGATCAACCGTGGGGCAGAACTCCTTCGTGCCTTTGAATCATCGCCGGGAAAGTTAAGGAAATTTTGCAGTAATTGTGGAACCCATCTTTTTGCTGAGCGGCCCGATCAGCCGCACATTATTCTCAGGGTGGCCACGCTTGACGAAAATCCAGGCAAGAACCCCGAGTTTCATATTTGGACGTCGCATGACGTTCAGTGGCTTGCTCCCGAATGCCCGTCATATCTCGAGTGGCAGCCGAGATAGTTGTTTAGAGCGAGTGGCATGATCAGCGGCAGCTCGCTTGTTGATGTTCACCTTAATCGCACATCTTCACACAGCCAGGGTCGAGTTCTGGCGATCTAGCAGCGCTAATCTTCCCGTTGGTTCTCGCCCACGTCTTGCACGATCTCTTGCCTCAGCTTTGGCCCTTCGTTCAGGCGACGACCGAGCGTGGCGACGAAATTGTCGTATCGCGCGCCCGCCTGCGCCCGAGCTCCCTTCGCAGCCGGTTCAGGAAGCGGCGGTGTCGTGTTGAGCCAGAAGCGAATGAACAGCGCCAGCGTCTCAACACCGATGCCGACATCACGCTCGAGGCGCGCTAGGCGCCGATCCTGCTGGTCGAGGCGCTTCGCGATGGCCGCCTCCCGCCGCTCGTCGGCATCTGGCGAGAGGAACGAGGCGATAGCCGCCTCGGCGATCAGCGACATGGGCTGCTCCCGACGCGCCGCGTAGGCCGATAGAGCCTGCATCACATCCGGGTCGAGATAGACGGAGAGTTGAGCCTTCTTCTTCGGCGCGGCCATGTGCGCCTCACATCCCGAGATCGTCGCCCGGATCGAGCGAGGCCTGCTGGGCAAGACCCCGCATGAGCTCGTTCATCCGGCCGATGCGAGGCGTGTCCTCCTCCATGTCGTCGACCTGATCGAGCGCGAACTCGTTCTCGATCGGCTCCTTTTTCTCGATGGTGTCTTGGCTGAGCTCGGGCTGCTTGCGGCGATCGGCGTTCTTCGGATCCTCGTCGTCGCTGTCCTCGCCATGGCCCGTAGCCGGAGCCGGTGGTCGTGGCGGCAATGGGCGAGTGCTCCAGTCATCGGGACGCCCCTCTTTCGGACGCGCCGGTATAGGCGGCGCCACGATCCGTTCCTGCAACCGCCCATCCTCATAGTAGCGCGCCTTCTTGGCCCGGATCGGATGGACGCCCGACACCATGACGATCTCGTCGGTCGGCGGGAGCTGCATCACCTCGCCCGGCGTCAGCAGCGGACGCGCTGTCTCCGAACGCGAGACCATGAGATGCCCAAGCCAGGGGCTAAGCCTGCTGCCGGCATAGTTCTTCATCGCCTTCATCTCGGTCGCCGTGCCAAGCGCGTCGCTGACCCGCTTTGCGGTCCGTTCGTCGTTGGTCGCGAAGCTGACGCGCACATGGCAGTTGTCGAGGATCGAGTTGTTGGGGCCGTAGGCCTTCTCGATCTGATTAAGCGACTGGGCGATGAGGAAGCTCTTGATCCCATAGCCCGCCATGAAGGCGAGCGCGGACTCGAAGAAGTCGAGACGGCCGAGCGCCGGGAACTCGTCGAGCATCAGGAGAAGCCGCTGCCGTCCAGCCTTGGCGTGCAGGTCCTCGGTCAGACGCCGGCCGATCTGATTGAGGATCAGGCGGATCAGCGGCTTGGTCCGGTTGATGTCGGACGGCGGCACGACGAGGTAGAGCGTCGTCGGCCGATCGCCGGCGACGATGTCGCCGATCCGCCAGTCGCAGCGCCGCGTCACCTCGGCGACCACGGGATCGCGGTAGAGGCCGAGGAACGACATGGCCGTGCTGAGCACGCCGGATCGCTCGTTGCCGGACTTGTTCAGCAGCTCCCGCGCGGCGGAGGCGACAACAGGGTGGACGCCGGCCTCACCGAGATGCGGCGTCCGCATCATGGCCGAGAGCGTCGATTCGATCGGTCGCTTGGGATCGGACAGGAAGGACGCGACGCCGGCAAGGGTCTTGTCCTCCTCGGCGTAGAGGACGTGAAGGATCGCGCCGACCAGCAGCGCGTGGCTGGTCTTCTCCCAATGGTTCCGCTTCTCGAGACTGCCTTCGGGGTCGACCAGGATGTCGGCGATGTTCTGAACGTCGCGCACCTCCCACTCGCCACGGCGCACCTCAAGCAGCGGATTGTAGGCCGACGACCTGGCGTTGGTCGGATCGAACAGCAGCACGCGACCGTGCTGCGCCCGAAAGCCGGCCGTGAGCTGCCAGTTCTCGCCCTTGATGTCGTGGACGATCGCCGAGCCCGGCCAGGTCAAGAGCGACGGAATGACCAGGCCGACGCCCTTGCCGCTCCGGGTCGGCGCGAAGCACAGCACATGCTCGGGGCCGTCGTGGCGGAGATAGCTGCGTTGATAGCGGCCGAGCACAACGCCATCTGGACCGAGCAGGCCGGCCTCCTCGATCTCTTGTCGCTGCGCCCATCGTGCGGAGCCGTAGGTCTCGGCATTCTTCGCTTCGCGAGCCCGCCAGACCGACATGCCGATGGCGACGGCCGCGGCGATGATCCCGCCCGACGCCGCGATATAGGCGCCCTCGATGAAGATCGAGGGAGCGTAGGCGTCGTAGGCGTACCACCACCAGAAGAAGGCCGGTGGCAGGTAGAACGGGAAGTGCAGGATCTCGAACCAGGGACGGCCGAGTTCCGGCTGAAAGCCGAGCCGCCAGGCGGTCCATTCGGTCGCGGTCCAGATCGTCAAGAGGACGATTCCGAAGACGGTAATGACCTGGCCCCATAGAATCTTCGTCGCCGACATGCCGGCCGTCCTTTCCTGAGATCGTTGATGGGTGGGGTCGGTCACAGGCCGAGCCCCCGGTTTTTGCCAAAGCCCCAGTCGATTCCGCCGTCGCCCCGCGTGACGCCGGAGACGTGGCGGCCGAGCTGCTTCTCAAGCGAGGGCGTCCAGGGCACGAGCTGGAAGCCGAGACCGTCGTCGATCATCGCGAAGCGGCCGGAGGCGAGCGCGAAGCGCTGTCGGTAGGCCCCGGCGACATACTCGCCAGCCGCGGCCTGATTGAACGGCTGGCCCCTCTCGGCCGCGAGCTGCTCGCCTAAGGCCTCGACTTCCCGACGGCGGAGCGTGCCGATCAGGCCCTGGGAGAAGGTGATGCCCCGCGCCTGTCGCTCGGCCAGCCCCTGCTCGATGAGTTGGTCGGCCCGCCGCTCCAGCGCATCGCGGACCTCGGCGCCGAAGCCCGTCTGGCTAAGGTCGACCGGATCACGCGAGACCGCTTGGCGGTCGAGCCAAGTCGCGCCGCTGGCCGTCACCTGATCCTCGATGGCGAGGTCCGACCGCACGGCGAGCGCGACGCGGCGACGCCCTTGCGCGTCGTCGAACTTCCTCAGCTCGACGATCGAGCCGGGCGCGCTGTCGCCGGTGGCGTCGAGGTCGGGGAATTTGATGTGGTGGGTGCGGCCGTCGACGCCGT
>DATJLS010000003.1:0-241706 GCA_035509315.1 Acetobacteraceae bacterium
TCCGCCACCGGCAGCCCCGCTTGGTGCTCCTTCAGCACGCCGATGATCTGCTCTTCCGTGAACCGGTTCTTCCTCATCTTCCGTCTCCTGCAAGAAACGGATTCTAGCTCAGATCGGGGACATCCCAGGGGGCAAGGTCAACCTCTCTTCCTTAGGCAGCGCGACAGTCGCAGCGATGCCGCATTCGGGCGGCGGAGGCCTTTTCTCCGATAGATTTCAGAATCGTTACGGAATGTGGCTTCGAGGACAGCGATCCTGAGACCGTCCCCGAGCTGCTTTAACGGCGCTCTCGACACCTGAGAGTGCCACGGGGCACGGAAATTCCCGGATTCCGCCTAGTGTCCCGACTCGTAAATATCGTCATC
Organism: Acetobacteraceae bacterium; assembly: GCA_035509315.1. Taxonomy (GTDB): domain Bacteria; phylum Pseudomonadota; class Alphaproteobacteria; order Acetobacterales; family Acetobacteraceae; genus JAKAWQ01. Next base: position 366 of record DATJLS010000003.1, read on the forward strand.
ATGCGTCGGGACACTCGCTCTTTGTTTTCAGTGGCCTGCTGGCCCCTGAAATGCGAATGCATTTCAGGGGCAGGACACTAGCACAGGCCTGCTCTCTATGTAATGGATGCGGTTTTGCAACGGGTTGGAGCATCACCATGATCGCCCCTGCGGGAACAGCGACCGACAACGATCCCCCGGTCCTTCATGCCGCCATCGGGCTCGCCGATGAAATCGATGCCGCAAGCGCCGCGCTGGAACAGGAGCGGCGGCTTCCCCAGAGCATCGCTTCTGCCATGAAGGACGCGGGCATCTTCGGCATGGCGATGCCGCGGCAGTGGGGCGGTCTGGAACTGGATCCGCTGACACAGTTCAGGATCATTGAGGCCCTTGCCATGGCCAATGGATCCGCGGGCTGGTGCGCGATGATAAACTGCGACAGCGGCTATGCGTCCGCCTTTCTCGATCAGGACGTCGCCCGCGCGATGTATTCGGACATCAACATGGCGACAGGCAGCACGGTCACGCCGGTTGGTGTTGCGGCACGGGTCGCCGACGGCTATCGCGTCAGCGGGCGGTTTCCGTTCGTCAGCGGCGTGCACCATTGCGACTGGGTTTTTGTGGGGTGTGTCGTAACGGAAGATGGCACGCCGCGTATCAGTGAACACGGCGTTCCGGAAACTCGGCAGTGCTTCCTGCGACCGTCGGAATTCGAAATCCTGGACACGTGGCACACCTCCGGCCTGCGCGGAACGGGCAGCCATCACATCGCGGTCACGGATGTCCTGGTTCCCGCGGAGCAGACATTCAGCTTCCAGGATCCTTCAATCGTCAAGCGATCGGGGCCGCTCTATTCATTCCCACTGTTGTTCACGGCCAAGCTCTCCGCCCCGGCGCTCGGCATCGCGCGCCGCGCCATCGATTTTGTAATCAACGAAGCCCGCGGCAAGAAGGCGCGGCAGTACCGCACCGGCAACGAGCTGGAACCGCCGAAAAAGCTTGCCGAGGATATCCATCTGCAGGAGGCGGTCATGCGCGCTGACGCAACACTTCTTTCCGCCCGGGCTTACGCGTTTCAGATCATCGGCGAGCTCTGGGAGACATTGGTCGAAGCTCGGCGACCGTCTCCCGTATTGCTGTCGCACTTCGAGATACTTTACTTGCATGTTGGCGGAGCCTGTGTCGAGGCAGTGCAGCTCGTCTGCAAGGCTGCGGGCGGGGCGGCGGTTTATCAGGGCGTCCTCGATCGGTGCTTGCGGGATACCCTCGCGGCGAACCAGCACACCCGCGGCTCAGCCAGGCATTATGAGGCCGCTGGCAGGTTGGTGTTTGGCCTTGACCCGCTCACTCCGCTGCTGTGAACGCTTGCCATGGCCGACGGCCTGCGGGACCAACCTCGCTTTTCCTGGGATGCGCACCAAGCCGGCGGCGCTGGCGACCCCAACCCGGTCTCGCTTCCCGCGTCCCCGCGGGCTGAGGCGCTTATCTCAGGCCGGCATTGAGGGCGGCGAGCACCGTGGCGCCAGGCACCAGCTCGTTATCACCCAGAGCGGCGAGCGGGGTCGCGACGGTATTGAGGGTATCGTGCAGGTCGCTCGCGTCCGGGCGAACATAGAGAAGCCCGGTCACGATCTCCCCTTCACGCTCACGCTCTTGGATATGCGCCAGGGCCGCGATACGGTCATGCACGTCATAGTCGGGCGCGAGCTTGCGGAGCCGCAGGATCGAGCCATCATGCTGGACCACGACCTCCACGCTGCCCGGCTCATATTCGGCAAGGATCTCCTCCCGCCCGACGATGACGTCGAGCGCGTCCACCGCCTCATTATGATCGCGCACGTAATCGTAGCTCCTGGTCGATCCCGCATGGTTGTTGAAAGCGACGCAGGGCGAGATGCAATCGATGAAGGCCGCGCCGCGATGGTGAATGGCGGCCTTGATCAGCGGCACGAGCTGCTGCTTGTCGCCCGAGAAGCTGCGGGCGACGAAGGAGGCGCCGAGCACCAGAGCCAGGGCGGCGAGGTCGATCGCCGATTCGGGATTGGCGAGTCCCCGCTTGCTCTTCGCACCGCGATCCGCGGTCGCGGAGAACTGGCCCTTGGTCAGCCCATAGACGCCGTTGTTCTCGACGATATAGACCATGTTCACGTCGCGGCGCATGGCATGCGCGAACTGGCCGAGCCCGATCGAAGCCGAATCGCCATCGCCGGAAACGCCGAGATAGACGAGGTCCCGGTTGGCGAGATTGGCGCCCGTCGCCACCGCCGGCATCCGCCCATGCACGCTGTTGAAGCCGTGCGCGCGGCCGAGGAAGTAGGTCGGCGTCTTCGAGGAGCAGCCGATGCCCGAGAGCTTGGCGATCCGGTGCGGTGGCAGATCGAGCTCGAAACAGGCGCGAATGATCGCGGCACTGATCGAATCATGGCCGCAGCCGGCGCAGAGCGTCGAGACCGCGCCTTCATAGTCGCGGCGCGTCAGGCCGAGCCCGTTCTTCGGCAGGTCCGGATGGCGAAGCAGCGGTTTGGCGACGAAGGTCATGCGATTTCTTCCAGGGAACGGATGGCGTCTCCGGCGGAGATTTCCGCCGCGATCGTCTCGGCAATGAAGCGGCTGGTGATGGGCGTGCCGTCATAGCTCAGCACGGAGCGAAGGCGCGCCGGGGCCACGCCGCCCTCGTCGATCAGGAGGCTCCGCATCTGCCCGTCCCGATTCTGCTCGACCACGAACAGCTCGTCATGGGCGGCGATGAAATCGAACACGTCCTCGGGGAAGGGAAAGGCACGAATCCGCATCCGGTCGAGCGCGATGCCGCGTTCGGCGAGAATCCCGCAGGCCTCGTCCATCGCCGGGCTGGTCGAACCGTAATAGATCGCCCCGCGCCTCGCGGGCGCCGAGGCCGGGATGATGACGGGGGCGGGCACGAGGCGCCGCGCGGTCGCGAACTTGCGCAGCAGGCGCTGCATGTTCGCGACATAGGAAGCCCCGTCCTCGGTATAGCGGGCATGATCATCCTTCGTCGTGCCGCGGGTGAAGAAGGCGCCGCGACTCTCATGCGTGCCGGGATAGGTCCGCCAGGGAATGCCGTCCCCGTCGATATCGAGATAGCGGCCGAAATCGGTTGCCCGGTCCAGATCCGCCGCACTCATCACCTTGCCGCGATCCATCCGCCGCGCATCATCCCAGGCGAAGGGCGCCGCGAGCCGCTCGTTCATTCCGATCTCGAGGTCGAGCATCACGAAGACCGGCGTCTGGAGCCGGTCGGCAAGATCGAAGGCGAGCGCGCCAAAGGTGAAGCATTCGTGCGGGTCTTCGGGGAAGAGCAGAACGTGGCGCGTGTCCCCGTGCGAGGCATAGGCGGTGGAGCGGATATCCGCCTGCTGCGTGCGTGTCGGCATTCCGGTCGAGGGGCCGGCACGCTGCACATCGAAGATCACCGCCGGAATCTCGGCGAAATAGGCGAGCCCGATCGTCTCCTGCATCAGCGAGATGCCGGGGCCCGAGGTCGTGGTGAAGGCCCGCGCGCCGTTCCAGGAAGCGCCCACCACCATGCCGATGGCGGCAAGCTCGTCCTCCGCCTGCACGATGGCGTAGCGATTGCGGCCCGTTTCCGGCTCCGTCCGATAGCGCCGGCAATAGCGCTGGAAGGCCTCGGCCAGCGAGGTCGAGGGCGTGATCGGATACCAGGCGGCGACGGTCGCGCCGCCATAGACGGCGCCGAGCGCGGCGGCGCTGTTGCCGTCGATGAAGATCCGCTCGCCCACCGCATCGGCGCGGCGAAGACGAAGCCCGATCGGGCAGACGAGGGTTTTTTGCGCACGCTCATGGCCGAGCCGGAGCGCCTGGAGATTGCCTGCGATCAGCCGCTCCTTGCCCTTGAACTGTTCGCCGATCAGACCCTCGAGCACGGCGATGTCGAGATCGATGAGGGCGGCAAGCGCCCCCACATACATGATGTTCTTGAAGAGCTGGCGCTGCCTTGGATCGCTGTATTCGCGGTTGCAGAGGGCGGTGAACGGCACGCCGAGAACGACGATATCCGGGCGGAACTTCTCCGCGCGCATCGGTCGGGTCGAATCATAGAGAAGATAGCCGCCGGGCGCGATCTCGCTGACATCCTTGTCCCAGGTCTGCGGGTTCATCGCGACCATCAGATGCACCTCGCCGTGGCGCGCGAGACGGTTCGCCTCCGAGATCCGGACCTCGTACCAGGTCGGCAGGCCTTCGATATTGGAGGGGAAGACGTTGCGCGGCGTCGCCGGCACGCCCATGCGCAGCACCGCCTTGGCGAAGAGGCGGTTGGCGCTCGCCGAGCCCGATCCGTTCACATTGGCGAACTTGACGACGAAATCATTGCAGGCTTTCAACGGTTGCAGCATGCGTCCCCCGCCAATGGCATTTTCAGGAGGAAGCGCTGCATGTCCCACGCCCCGGTCGGGCAGCGCTCGGCGCAGAGGCCGCAATGGAGGCAGACATTCTCGTCCTTCACCATTACCCGCCCCGTGGCGAGTGCGCCCGAGACATAGAGCGCCTGATCCCTGTCCATCGCGGGCGCCGCGAGCCGATCGCGCAGCGCCACCTCCTCGCCGTTCATCGTGAAGGTGATGCAATCGGTCGGGCAGATATCGGTGCAGGCATCGCATTCGATGCAGAGCCGGTCGGTGAAGACGGTCTCGACATCGCAGTTGAAGCAACGCTCGGCCTCGGCGAAAGCGAGCGCCTCATCGTAGCCGAGCTCCACTTCGGCGGCGATGTCCTTGAGCGCGATCTCGTGCTCGCGATGCGGGACGCGGAAGCGCAGATCATTGGAGATCTCGCTGTCATAGCTCCATTCGTGGATGCCCATCTTCTGGCTGACGAGATTGACCGACGGCGGCGGGCGCGACGCGATATCCTCGCCGCGGCAGAGGCGATCGATCGAGATCGCCGCCTCATGCCCATGCGCGACGGCCCAGATGATGTTCTTGGCGCCGAACGCGGCATCTCCGCCGAAAAACACTTTCTCGTGCGTCGAGCGCATGGTGCGGGCATCGACCACCGGCATGTCCCAGCGGTCGAATTCGATCCCGCAATCGCGCTCGATCCACGGAAAAGCATTCTCCTGGCCGACCGCGATCAGCACGTCGTCGCACGGGATCGTCACGTCCGGCTCGCCGGTCGGCACGAGACGACGTTTCCCGTTCGCGTCCTCGGTTGCGGCGACCTTCTCGAAGACGACGCCGTTGAGCGCGCCCCGCTCATGGAGAAATTGCCTGGGCACGAGGAAATTGAGGATCGGGATCCCCTCCTCCATCGCCTCCTCTTTTTCCCAGGATGAGGCTTTCATCTCGGCGAAGCCGCTGCGCACCACCACCGTGACCTCTTCGCCGCCCAGCCGGCGGGCGGAACGGCAGCAATCCATCGCGGTATTGCCGCCGCCGAGCACGACAACGCGTCGGCCGATGCCGCCGACATGACCGAAGGCCACGCTTGCGAGCCAGTCGATGCCGATATGGATATGGCCGGGTGCATCATGCCGACCCGGAAGATCGAGATCGCGCCCGCGCGGCGCGCCGCTGCCGACGAAGATGGCGTCGAAACCCTCGGAGAGCAGCGCCTTCATGCTGCCGATCGCCGTGCCGAAGCGGGTCTCGACGCCGAGATCGAGGATATAGCCGATCTCCTCGTCGATCACCGTCTCGGGCAGGCGGAATTTGGGAATCTGGCTGCGGATCATCCCCCCCGCCGTGGGGGCCGAGTCGAAGACCACGATCTCGTACCCTTCGGGGGCAAGATCGCGTGCGACGGTGAGCGAGGCCGGCCCGGCGCCGACAAGGGCGATGCGCCTGCCGTTTCGGCGCGCAGGCGGGCGCGGCAGGCGGGCGCTTATATCGCCCTTGTAATCGGCGGCGACGCGCTTGAGCCTGCAGATCGCCACCGGCTCCTTCTCCACCCGTCCGCGCCGGCAGGCGGGCTCGCACGGGCGGTCGCAAGTGCGCCCGAGAATCCCCGGGAACACGTTCGACTCCCAATTGAGCATATAGGCGTCCGCGTAGCGGCGGGACGCGATGAGGCGGATATATTCGGGCACCGGCGTATGCGCCGGACAGGCCCACTGGCAATCGACGACTCTATGGAAGTAGTCGGGATTGCGAATGTCGGTTGGCAGCAAGCAGGCGACCCTTCTTCCCCCGCCCCGCCTCCGTCAGGGGAGGATGTGCCGCGTTGCGCGGTCGTCCGGGACCCGGGAATTATAGACCGGCTGCGCGCCGCCCCATAGTCCCCGGCTGGGATGCCTATCCCCCGCGGGCCTGCTCCATCAGCCGCTTCATTTTCGCAACCACGGGACCGAGCCCCTCGAGGATCGCCTGGCCGATCAGGAAGTGGCCGATATTGAGCTCGACCACTTCGGGAATCGCCGCGACGGGAGCCACATTCCCGAAGGTGAGCCCGTGCCCGGCATGGCAGGTGATGCGAAGCTGCGCCGCAAGCCGGGCGGCCGTGGCAAGCCGCGCGAGCTCCCCCTCCCCGCCCTCGGCATATTGCCCGGTGTGCAGCTCGACGGCCGCGGCACCGAGTCGCGCCGCCGCCACGACCTGGGACGGATCGGGATCGATGAAGAGGCTGACAGCGATTCCCGCTGCGCTCAAGCGCGCGACCGGCCCGCGCAGTGAAGCTTCCTGGCCGGCGGCGTCCAGCCCCCCCTCTGTCGTCAGCTCCGTCCGATGCTCGGGCACCAGGCAGCAGGCATGCGGCCGCGCCGCGCAGGCAATCGCCACCATCTCCTCGGTTGCCGCCATCTCGAGATTGATGGGCGCGACGAGCCGCTCGCGCATGCGCGCGAGATCGGTATCGCGGATATGCCTTCGGTCCTCGCGCAGATGAATGGTGATCGAATCCGCCCCGGCGGCGAGCGCGATCTCCGCCGCGGCCAGCGGATCGGGATGCACGCCGCCGCGCGCGTTGCGCAGGGTCGCCACGTGATCGACATTGAGGCCGAGTCGGATCGGGCTCATCGCGCGCCTTCGCGCCGCGCCGCCATGGTGGAGGCAAGCCGGAGGGCAGCGATCAGGCTCGCCGGGTCGGCGCATCCGCGGCCGGCGATATCGAACGCCGTGCCATGGTCGGGCGAGGTGCGCACGATCGGGAGCCCGAGGGTGACGTTCACGCCCTGGGCCATGTCGAGCGTCTTGAGCGGGATCAAAGCCTGATCGTGGTACATGCAGAGGGCCGCATCGTAGCGCCTTCGCGCCGCCGACGTGAACATTGTGTCCGGCGGGTAGGGGCCGGCGGCGTCGATCCCCTCGGCGGCGAGGGCGGCAATCGCGGGTGCCACGATCTCACGGTCCTCCGTGCCGAGCGCGCCCCCCTCGCCCGCGTGCGGATTGAGGCCGGCAACCGCGAGCCGCGGCCGTGCAACGCCGAAATCGCGCACGAGCGAAGCCGCCGTGATCCGCCCGAGGCGCAGGATCAGCGCCGTGTCCAGCATCGCGATCGCGTTGCGCAAGGAGACATGCACCGTCACCGGCACGACGCGAAGCTCCGGCCCGACGAGCATCATCACCGGCTGATCCCCGCCGGTCAGCGCGGCGAGAAACTCGGTATGGCCCGGATAGGCGAATCCCGCGCCGTAGAGCGCTTCCTTGCTGATCGGGTTGGTCACCACCGAAGCGGCCCGCCCTTCGCGCGCCAGGGCGACGGCGCGCTCGATCGCGCCGATCACCGCGGGCGCGTTGCGCGGGTCGGGCTTTCCGGGGACGACGGTGGCCGCGAGCCGCAGAGGAAGGACGGGAAGTGCCGTGGCAAAGCGCGCCGGAGCCTCCTCCGGCTCGGCGATCGCAGCCACCGGAATGCGCCAGCCAAGCGAGAAAGCGAGCGCTTCCAGCCGCGCCGGATCGTCGATGACGAAGAAAACCGGCCCCTCGCTCCGCAGTGCCTGCCAGGCCGCGAGCGCGATCTCGCCGCCGATCCCGGCCGGCTCCCCCATCGTGAGTGCGAGCGGGCGCATCGATTCAGACGATCGGCAAGAAAGGCCAAGGCAGGGGCTTTGCCTCCGGACCCCGCCAGGGCCTGGAGGCCCTGGACCCGACTTCATTCCTGCTAAAGATGAATTGCCCGGCCATCGGCGGCGAGCGCCGCTTCCTTGATCGCCTCGTTCAGCGTCGGGTGGGCGTGGGAGGTGAGCGCGATGTCCTCGGCCGAGGCGCCAAGCTCCATCGCCATCACCAGCTCGGCGATCAGCGTGCCGGCATCGGGACCGAGAATATGCGCGCCGAGCACCGCATCCGTTTTCGCATCGGCGAGGATCTTCACGAACCCGTCCGTATCGCCCATGGCGCGCGCGCGTGGGTTGGCGGTGAAGGGATATTTGCCGGTCTTGTAGGCGATGGCGGAAGATTTCAGCTCTTCCTCCGTCTTGCCGACAGAAGCGGCCTCCGGCCATGTATAGACCACGCCGGGGATGGCATCGTAATTCACGTGCGCCGCCTGGCCGGCGATGATTTCGGCCACCGCTGCGCCCTCGTCCATCGCCTTGTGGGCGAGCATGGGCCCGGCAATCGCATCGCCGATCGCATGGATCCCGGGGACCGAGGTCGCGAAGTTGCGCTCCGTCACGATCCGCCCGCCTTTGTCGAGCGCGACGCCGAGATCGGCAAGGCCGAGATCGTTCGTATAAGGCCGCCGCCCGACCGAGACCAGCACCACGTCCGCGAGAAGCTCGCTCACCTCGCCGCCCTTGACGGGCTCGAGGCGGAGCCGGACGCCCTCATTGCCGGGCTCGGAAGCCGTCACCCTGGTGCCGAGGCGGAATTTCATGCCCTGCCGGGCAAGCACGCGTTCGAGCTGCTTCGCAAGCTCGCCATCCATGGCGGGCACCAGACGGTCGAGAAATTCGACCACCGTCACCTCGGCGCCGAGCCGCTGCCAGACGCTTCCGAGCTCGAGGCCGATATAGCCGCCGCCGATCACCACCAGCCGTTTCGGCACGCTCTCCAGGGCGAGCCCGCCGGTCGAGGTGACGATCCGCTTCTCATCCACCGCCACGCCGGGAAGCGGCGTGCTTTCGCTGCCCGAGGCGATGACGATGTGCCGCGCCGCATAGGTCGTGCCGTTCACCGCGACCTGGCCGGGCGCGGTGATGCGTCCCCATCCCTTGAGCCAGGCAACCTTGTTCTTGCGGAAGAGATACTCGACGCCTTTGACATTGGCCTCGACCACGGACTCCTTGCGCGCCTGCATCCGCGCCAGATCGAGTCCGACCTTCTCGACCAGCACGCCATGCGCCGCGAGCGCATGCCCCGCATGGACGAATTCCTCCGAGGATTGCAGCAAAGCCTTGGAGGGGATGCAGCCGATATTGAGGCAGGTGCCGCCCAGGGTCTCGCGGCCCTCGACACAGCCGACCCGCATGCCGAGCTGGGCGGCGCGGATCGCCGCGACATAGCCGCCGGGGCCGGCCCCGACGACGATGAGGTCGAATGTTTCGCTCACCGAACGCCCCCTTCAGATCAGCATGGCTTCTGGCGGATCACGGAGCGATCCGCCAAAGCCCAAGGAGAAGCCACGAAATTGATCGGGAAAACTAAAGCCGGAGCGTGACGATCGAAAATCATCACGCTCTAGAGATCGAGCAGCAGGCGGCGCGGATCCTCGATCCCTTCCTTGATCCGGACCAGGAACGAAACCGCCTCCCGCCCATCGACGATGCGGTGATCGTAGGTGAGCGCAAGGTACATCATCGGGCGGATCTCGATCTTCCCGCCGATCGCCACCGGCCGATCCTGGATCTTGTGCATGCCGAGGATCGCCGACTGGGGCGGGTTCAGGATCGGCGTCGACATCAGAGAGCCATAGATCCCGCCATTGGTGATGCTGAAGGTGCCGCCGATGAGCTCCTCGAGCTTCAGCGTGCCTTCGCGTGCCCGCTTGCCGAAATCGGCGATCGCCCGCTCGATCTCGGCGAAGCCGAGGTGCTCGGCATTGCGGATCACCGGAACGACGAGCCCGTTCGGCCCGCCGACCGCGATTCCCATGTGCACGAAATGCTTATAGACGATGTCCTCGCCGTCGATCTCGGCATTGGCTGCGGGAAATTCCTGCAAGGCCGCCACCGCGGCGCGGACGAAGAAGCTCATGAAGCCGAGCCGAGCCCCTTTGTGCTTCTTCTCGAAAAGCTCGCGGTACTCCGCGCGCAGCGCCATCACGGCGCTCATGTCCACCTCGTTGAAGGTGGTGAGCATCGCCGCGGTGTTCTGCGCCTCCTTGAGCCGAATCGCGATCGTGCGGCGCAGCCGCGTCATGCGCACGCGTTCCTCGCCGGGCTCGGTCTCGCGCGGCGCCTTCACGGCGGGCGCGGGGACCAAAGGCGCTGGCGAGGCGGCGGGACGGCTCAGGAAAGCGAGCACATCTCCCTTGGTGATCCGCCCATCCTTGCCGGACCCGGCCCCGATGACCTCCGTGGAGAGTTTCTTCTCCTCGATCAGCCGCGCCGCGGCCGGGAAGACGGACGCGGCCGGCTGCGGTGGGGAAGACGGGGCGGCGGCCGGCCGGGCGACCGGCCCCCTTGGCTGCGGCGGCTCGCGCACGCCGGGCACCTGGGGAGCCGCCGTGGGCGCAGCCGGCGTGCCGGGGGAAGTGGCGGAAGCAGATTTCGCGGGCGCGCCGGCGGCCGCCGAGCCGTCGAGCCGGCCAAGCACCGCGCCGACCGCGACCTCGGCCCCGGTCTCGGCGGCAATCTCCGTGAGCACGCCCGCCGCCGGTGCCGGCACCTCGACCGTCACCTTGTCCGTCTCGAGCTCGACGAGCGGCTCGTCCATCGCAACCGTCTCGCCGGCCTGCTTCAGCCACCGCGCCACGGTTGCTGAAGTCACGCTCTCGCCGAGCGACGGCACCCTGATCTCGCTCGCCATGCCCCCTCTCCCCGCGCTCAAGCCACCGTCAATGCCTGGCGCACCAGCGCCGCCTGCTCCGCCGCATGCACTTTCGCAAGCCCGGTCGCGGGGCTTGCCGCCTCTCCCCTGCCGATATAGCGCGGCCGGCGCGCGGCGCCGCCCAGCGCCTCGAGCACACGCTCCAACCGCCGGTCAACGAAGCTCCAGGCCCCCATATTCTCCGGCTCCTCCTGGCACCAGACCAGCTCGGCCTTGGCATAGGGGGCGAGCGCCTGCTTGAGCGCCTTCTCCGGGAACGGATAGAGTTGCTCCAGGCGCAGCAACGCGACGTTGGTGATCTTCTTCGCTTCCCGTTCCGCCAGCAGATCGTAATAGACCTTGCCGCTCGAGAGCACCACGCGCGCGACCTTCTCCGGCGCGATCGCTCCGACCTCACGGAGCACCGGCTTGAAGCAGCTTCCCTCCGCCATCTCGGCGAGCCGTGACACGGCGAACTTGTGCCGCAGCAGCGATTTCGGCGTCATCACGATGAGCGGCTTGCGGAAGTTCCGCTTGAGCTGCCTGCGCAGCGCGTGGAAGTAGTTGCCCGGCGTGGTGAGATTGCAGACCTGCATGTTGCGCTCGGCGCAGAGCTGCAGATAGCGCTCAACCCGGCCGGAGGAATGTTCCGGGCCCTGACCCTCATAGCCGTGCGGCAGCAGCATCACGAGGCCCGACATCCTGAGCCATTTCGTCTCGCCCGAGGCGAGGAACTGGTCGATGATGACCTGCGCGCCATTGGCGAAATCGCCGAACTGCGCTTCCCACAGAACGAGCGAGCGCGGATCGGCGAGGCTGTAGCCATATTCGAAGCCGAGCACGCCCGCCTCCGACAGAAGCGAGTTATAGACCTCGAATTTCGCCTGCCCGGGCGCGATTGTGTTGAGTGGCACATACTGGCGCTGATCGCTCTGGTCGATCAGCACCGCATGGCGATGGCTGAAGGTGCCCCGCTCCGTATCCTCGCCCGAAAGACGGACCCGATGCCCTTCGATGAGAAGCGTGCCGAAGGCGAGCGCCTCGGCGGTCGCCCAGTCGATCCCCTCGCCGCTTTCGAGCATCGCCTGCTTGCCCTCGAGCTGGCGGCGGATCTTTGAATTGAGATCGAACCCCTCGGGCACGCGCACCAGCGCCGCGCCGACCTTGGCAAGATCACCCGTTTTGACCGCGGTCGCTTCCTCCGCCTCCTCGGCCTCCTTGGTGAGCCCGCTCCAATGGCCTTCCAGCCAGTCGGCCTTGTTCGGCTTGTAGGATTGCGCCGCCTGATAGGCGTTCTCGAGAGTTGCCGCGAACTCGTCCCACATCGCGCTCGCCTCGGCCGCGCTCACGGTTCCGTTGGCGGCGAGCGCCTCGGCATAGAGAGTGCGCGTCGTCTTATGGGCGGCGATCGCGCGATACATGACCGGCTGGGTGAAGGCGGGCTCGTCGGTCTCGTTATGGCCGTGGCGGCGGTAGCAGACGATGTCGAGCACCGTATCGACGCCGAAGGTGTTGCGAAACTCGGTCGCGAGCTGCGCGCAGTAGACCACCGCCTCCGGATCGTCGCCGTTCACATGGAAGATCGGCGATTGCACGGATTTCGCGACGTCCGTGCAATAAAGCCCGGAGAAGCCGTGCGCCGGAACGGTGGTGAAGCCGATCTGGTTGTTCACCACGAGATGCACCGTGCCGCCGACGCGGTAGCCGATCAGCTGGCTCATCGCCAGTGTCTCGTAGACGAGCCCCTGGCCGGCGAAGGCCGCGTCCCCATGCATCAGGATGCCCATCACCTTGTGCCGCTCGATGGTGTCCCCGGCCATGTCCTGGCGGGCCCGCACCTTGCCCATCACCACCGGATCGACGGCCTCGAGATGCGAGGGATTGGGCTGCAGGGAAAGATGCAGCGGCCGGCCTCCGATCTCGAGATCGGTCGAGGTGCCGAGATGGTATTTCACGTCGCCCGAGCCCTGCACGTCATCGGGCTTGGAGCTCGCGCCCCCGAACTCGCTGAAGACGGCCGTGAGTGGCTTCTTCACCACGTTGACGAGCGTGTTCAGCCTTCCGCGATGGGGCATGCCGATCGCGATCTCGGTCGCGCCCGCCGCGACCGCGGCGTCGATCACCGTCTGCAAGGCGGGGATCGTCACTTCGCCACCTTCGAGCCCGAAGCGCTTCGTGCCGACGAAACGCTTCTGGCAGAAGGCCTCGAATCCCTCGGCCTCCGTGAGCTCGCGGAGGATCCGCCGCCTGGCCTCCTTGTCGAACGCCTTTTCCCAGGGCGCGCCTTCCATGTGGCGCTGGATCCAGGATTTCTGGTCCGGATCCTGGATATGCATGAACTCGACGCCGATCGGGCCGCAATAGGTCGCGCGGAGGATGTCGAGGATCTCGTGCAAGGTGGCGGTTTCACGGCCAAGTACGTTGTTGATGAAGATCGGCCGCTCGAGATCGGCCTCGGCAAAGCCGTAGCTCTTGGGATCGAGCTCGGCATGCGGCTTGGGCTGGGTGAGGCCCAGCGGGTCGAGACGGGCCTCAAGATGGCCGCGCACGCGATAGGCGCGGATCAGCATCAGGGCGCGGATCGAATCAAGCGTGGCGGTCCTGACCTCGTCCGCGGAAAGCCCCCCAGCCTCCAATAGCGTCTCCGATGGCCGGGAAGCCGGCGGCTCGGGCGCGAAGAGGGAGGGCCGCGGCGCCCAGGAAGCGCCCGCCGCATCGGTGAGAACGGCGCGCGATTCGTCGTTCAGGCCGGCGAAGATCTCGCCGAAGCTCGGATCGACGGCGGCAGGATCCGCCACCCATTTCGCGTAGAGATCCGCCAGGAACGTCGCGTTCGCACCGCTGAACGCGCTCGCCAGAACGTCCACACCCGCCATCGTCGCAACCCCGTCGATTTCTTCTCAGGCCTGATTTGCAGACCAACTTCGGTCAAAATAGGAACAACGTCACATAAACATGTCACCGTGGCGAGGTTTCTGCTTTGCGCGCGCCGCATGCGCCGTGCCTCGGAGACCGATTGGGAATGCGACTTGCGATGAGCCCGACGCGCCGCAGACACCGGACGAGCAACGCAGTCGCGCTCGCAACGGTCCCTCACCCTCCAAGCGCGCGGACCATCGTGCTGCCAAGCGCGGCCGGGCTTTCCGCCACATGGATACCTGCTTCGCGCATCGCCTCCATCTTGGCCGTGGCCGTGTCCCGCCCGCCACTGATCACCGCCCCGGCATGGCCCATTCGCCGGCCTGGCGGCGCGGTGGCCCCGGCCACGAACCCGACCACCGGCTTTCTGACGGGCGCGCGCGCGAGAAATTCCGCGGCATCGATCTCGCTCTCGCCGCCGATCTCGCCGATCATGACGATCGCCGCGGTCTCGGGGTCGGCGAGGAAAAGCTCCAGCACCTCGATGAAGTCCGTCCCTTTCACCGGGTCGCCACCGATGCCCACGCAACTGCTCTGGCCAAGCCCGGCCGCGGTTGTCTGCGCCACCGCCTCATAGGTGAGGGTGCCCGAGCGGGAGACGATGCCGATCTTGCCGCGCCGATGGATATGGCCGGGCATGATGCCGATCTTGCAGGCATCCGGAGTGATGACGCCGGGACAATTCGGACCGATCAGCCGCGATCCCGTGCCGGAAAGCGCCCGCTTCACCCGCACCATGTCGAGCACGGGAATGCCCTCGGTGATGCAGACGATGAGCGGTACGCCGGCATCGATCGCTTCCAGGATCGCATCGGCGGCGAAAGGCGGAGGCACATAGATCGCGCTCGCGGTCGCACCCGTCTCCGCGACCGCCTCGACCACCGTCTCGAACACCGGCAGGCCAAGATGGGTGGTGCCGCCCTTGCCCGGCGTCACGCCGCCCATGAGTTTCGTTCCGTAGGCGATCGCCTGCTCCGAATGGAAAGTGCCCTGGGCCCCCGTGAAGCCCTGGGTGATCACGCGCGTTTCGGCATCGACCAGAATTGCCATCTCAGGCTGCCTTGCTCACGGATTTGACCACTTTCTCGGCAGCGTCGGCGAGGTTTTCCGCGGAAATGATGGGCAGACCGGAGCGCGCCAGGATCTCCTTGCCGAGGGCGACATTGGTGCCTTCCAGCCGCACCACCAGCGGCACATCGAGAGAGACCTCGCGCGCCGCCGCGACCACGCCCTCGGCAATCACGTCACAGCGCATGATGCCGCCGAAGATATTGACGAGGATCGCTTCGACTTCCGGATCGGAGAGGATGATCTTGAACGCCGCGGTCACCCGCTCGCGCGTTGCCCCGCCGCCGACATCGAGAAAGTTCGCAGGGCTGCCGCCATAGAGCTTGATGATGTCCATCGTCGCCATGGCGAGTCCGGCGCCATTGACCATGCAGCCGATGGTGCCGTCGAGCGCGACATAGTTGAGGCTGTGGCGCTCGGCCTCCAGCTCCTTCGGATCTTCCTCCGCCTCGTCACGCAATTTTTGCAGATCGGGATGGCGATAGAGCGCATTGTCGTCGAAGGCCATCTTCGCGTCGAGCGCGACCACGGTGGCTTCCGCCGTCACCACCAGCGGGTTGATCTCGAGAAGCGCGCAATCGAGGCCGAGAAAGGCGCGATAAAGCCCCGTGACGAGCTTGCCGAAAGCAATGGCCTCCTTGCCCTGAAGACCGAGGCCGGCGGCAAGCCGCCTTCCGTGGAAGGCTGAGACGCCGGAGGCGGGATCAACCGTGAGGTGAAGGATCCGCTCCGGATGATGCGCCGCGACCTCCTCGATCTCGACCCCGCCCTCGCTCGAGGCGACCAGCGCGATGCGCCCGGCCGCGCGATCGATCAGCAGCGAGAGATAGAGCTCGCGGACGATCGCCGCCCCCGCCTCGACATAGACCCGATGGACCTGTCGTCCCTTGGGGCCGGTCTGGTGGGTGATGAGCGTGTGCCCAAGCATGGCGGACGCGGCCGCATGGACCTCGCCGAGCGAGCGGCAGACCCGGACGCCGCCCTTGCCGCCGGAATCATCGGCGAAATGACCGGCGCCGCGGCCGCCGGCATGGAGCTGCGCCTTCACCACATAGACCGGGCCCGGCAGTTCCTCAGCCTTCCTGACCGCCTCGTCCGGTGTCCAGGCGACCGCGCCGGCCAGCACCGGAACCCCGAACTTCTTCAGAAGTTCCTTGGCCTGGTATTCGTGGATGTTCATCGCCGGCCCTCAGCCGACGAGCTTGCGCGAGGCATCGATCAGTCCGCGCACCGAGGCGCAGGATGCGTCGAATGCCGCCTTCTCCTCCGGAGTGAGGGAAATTTCGATGATGCGCTCGACACCTTTGGCGCCAATCACCACCGGCACGCCGACGTAGAGATCCTTGATCCCGTACTGGCCGGTCAACCATGCCGCGCAGGGCAGCACCCGCTTTTTGTCGCGCAGAAAACTCTCGGCCATGGTGACCGCCGCCGAAGCCGGGGCATAGAATGCGCTGCCCTTGCCCAAGAGCTTCACGATCTCGCCGCCGCCATTGGCCGTCCGCTCGATGATCGCCTTGATGCGCGCATCGCTCGACCAGCCCATCCGCACGAGGTCCGGCACCGGGATGCCGGCAACCGTCGAGTAGCGCACCAGGGGGACCATGGTGTCGCCGTGCCCGCCGAGAACGAAGGCGCTTACATCCTCCACCGAGACATTGAACTCGCGTGCAAGGAACAGCCGGAAGCGCGCGGAATCGAGCACACCCGCCATTCCCACCACACGCTCCGGCGGCAGCCCCGATTTCTCCTTCATCACCCAGACCATCGCATCGAGCGGATTGGTGATGACGATGACGAAGGCCTCCGGGCAGTGCTTGCGGATGCCCCCCGCCACGTCCGCGATCACCGAGGCATTCTTCGCCACGAGATCATCGCGCGACATGCCCGGCTGACGCGGAAAGCCCGCGGTGACGACAACGACATCGGCCCCCGCGATGGGCGCATAGTCCGAGCCGCCGGCGATGACCGCGTCAAAATCCTCGATCGCGCCCGCCTGCTCGAGATCGAGCGCCTTGCCCGCCGCGACATCGCCAAAGACATCGAACAGCACGGCGTCCCCAAGCTCCTTGAGGCCGACCAGATGAGCCAGCGTGCCGCCGATCGAACCGGCGCCGATCAACGCGATCTTGTTGCGAGCCATGGCGTTCCTTGAACCCGGGCGGGCCGCGCACAGCAAAGCCCCCCGGCACCCGCCGGCCCGGAAGGCCGCGCTTGCCTAGCCCATCACCGGCACCCCGGCAAGTCGCGCCAAGGGGCTTTTTCGTCATGTCAGATGCGGCAAAGCGAGATATTCCCGTGTCTGCATTTCGATCAGCCGCGAGGCGGTGCGGCGAAACGCCTCTGATCCCTCGCCCTCGGGATAGAGCTCGTCCGGATCCGCCGCCGCCGAGGCGACGAGCTTGACCCGATGGTCATAGAGCGCATCGATCAGCGTGATGAACCGCCGCGCGGCATCGAAGCGCAAAGGATCGAGGCGGGGGATCGCATCGAGCACGAGCGTTTCGAAATGGGTGGCGAGCGCGAGATAATCTCCGGGGCCGAGCGGGGTTTCGCAAAGTGAAGCGAAATCGAACCGCGCCACCTTTCCTGCCGCACGCGGCACCGGCAAAGTTCGCCCCATCACGATCAGGCGCCGTTCCGCCGCCGGCTCGCCGCCGAGCTCGGCGAACGCCGCATCGAGGGCGGCGCGGGCGCGCGCATCCGCCGGCACATGCCAGACCGGCATGCGCATGAGCCGCTCGCGCCGCCAATCCTGGCCGCCCTCGATCACCAGAAGATCAAGATGACTCTTCAGGATTTCGATGAAAGGGAGAAACGCATCGCGCCCGGGCTGGCCCTTGAAGAGATCGTCCGGCACGGTGTTCGAGGTCGCGACGACGATCACGCCACGGGCGAAGAGCGCGGCGAAGAGCCGCCCGAGCAGCAGCGCATCGGCGACATCGTTGATCTGGAATTCGTCAAAGCAGAGCAGCACATTCTCGCGCGCGATCGCATCCGCAAGCGGGGGGATCGGATCGCCGCCGGCGGCCGCATGCAACCTTGCATGCACATCCTGCATGAAGCGATCGAAATGCACGCGCCGCTTGCGCGCGAGCGGGGCGGTGGCGAAGAAGAGATCCATCAGCATGGACTTCCCCCGCCCCACCGCGCCGGCCAGATAGAGGCCGTTCGGCGCCGCGCTGTCCTCCGGGCTCCGCCGCGCGAGGAGCCACCCGAGGAGGCCCTGGCCATTGGCAGCCGGCGCCGGCTCATAAAAGCGCAGGCGCTGCCACAGCGCCTGAAGCCGTTCGACCGCGAGCGCCTGGGCGGGATCCGACCCGAGCTCGCCCCGGGCGAGCTTCGCGCGATAGAGGGGAAGCGGCCCGTCCGCGGCTTCCTTGTCGGCGGCGGCCCGGGACGGGAGAACATCCATGGCTGGCTGCGCTTACCCCGATCCATCCGCCCGCTTCAATCTCCGGCAAGGCAACCCTGGACAGAGCGAGGCGCTGATGTACTTAAAAGCAGGCGTCCCTCGGAGGATCGTCGATGACCCAGCTCGCCTATGACCGGCTCGCCGCCACCGAAGTCGCTTCCGACCCTTTCCGGCACATCATCGTGCCGGAATTCGTGCCGCCCGAGGCGCTGGCCCGGGTGGTTGCCGATCTCCCTTCGCTCGAGCGCAGGGGCTCCTTCCCGATCGGGTCGCTCCGCTTCGGCCCTGCCGCCGCGCTGCTGATGGAGGAGCTGGAGGGCCCCCGGTTCCGCCAGGCCCTCGCCGACAAATTCTCACTCGACCTAGATGATGCGCCGACCATGCTGACATTGCGCGGCGCCTCGACCGAGCGGGATGGCCTGATCCATCGGGATTCGGACGCCAAGCGGGTGACGGTGCTGCTCTATCTCAACCCCGCGAACGCCGCCTGGGCGCGGCATGAGGGGTGTCTCAGGCTGCTGCGCACACCCGACGATCTCGATGATTTCGCGGTCGAGGTGCCGCCGGCCGATGGCGCGTTGCTCGTGTTCCCAAACGCCGCCAATGCCTGGCATGGCCATAAGACTTTCATCGGGCGGCGCTACGTGGTCCAGCTCAACTACATGACGACCGACGCCGCGGCGCGCTCCGAACTGCGCCGCCACCGCTTCTCGGCGCTCGTCAAGCGGCTCACCCAAGCGGCCTGAGAGGTGGAGGGCGGCAGCCGGATCGCGGGGCAGCTCGAAGAGGCGGCAAGGGCCTGCGCCCGCGAGGGCAGCACGCTCACCGAGTTGCGCCGCCTTGTGCTCGGGCTGATCCTCGAGGCGGAAGGTCCGCTCACCGCCTACCAGCTTCTCGACAGGCTCAAGCAGACCCGCAAGGGCGCGGTGCCGCCGACGGTATATCGGGCGCTCGACTTCCTGCTCGCGCGCCGGCTGATTCACAAGGTCGAGAGCCTCAACGCCTTCGTTCCCTGCATCGAGCCGGCGCAGCATGGCCATCAGGCGCAGTTCCTCATCTGCCGCGCCTGCGGCGCCGTCACCGAGCTCGAGGATCACGCCATTGCCGAGGCGCTGACGCGCGCGACGGCGCGCCACGGCTTCCAGCCCGTGAACGCCCTGATCGAGGTGACGGGCGTTTGCGCGGCCTGCGCCCGGGCGGGCGAGGCCGCGCCCGAAGCGGTCCCGCCGCCGAGGGCTTGATCCCGGTCACATCATGCCGCCATCGACGAAGAAATTCGCCCCGCTGCAGCCGGCCGCCTCCTCGGAGGCGAGGAACAGCGCCATGCGGGCGACATGCTCCGGCAGGATGCGGAATTTCAGCGCCTGGCGTTCGAGGAGCGCCGCATCCGCCTCGGGCGGCGTCCAGAGACGCCGCTGCCGCTCGGTCACGATCGCGCCCGGCACGATGCAATTGACGCGGATTCCCTTGCCGCCGAGTTCCTTGGCGAGCGTGCGTGTGAGCCCGTTGATGGCGGCCTTCGCCGTCGTATAGCCGACCATGTTCGTGATCCCGCGCATCCAGGAGCCCGAGCCGAAAAGGATCACCGCGCCGCCGCCGCGCGCCGCCATGCCCGGAACGACTGCCTGGGCGGCGAAGAATTGGTGATCGAGATTGAGCGCGAGCGTCCGCCGCCACTGCTCCGGCTCCACGCCCTGCCAGGAATGGCGATCGTCGCGGGCGGCATTGTTGACGAGCACGTCGAGCCCGTGGCCGGCCTCCGCCTCGATCGCGCGGACAGCGGCGCGCAGCGCCGCGATGTCGGTGAGATCGGCGGCAACGAATCGCGCGCCAGGGCCGATCTTTTCGACAAGCGCTTTGCCGGCTTCCTCGTCCACATCGATGAAGAACACGCGGGAACCCTGCACCGCAAAGGCCTCGACCATGGCCGCGCCGATGCCGCTCGCGCCGCCGGTGATCAGCACGGATTTGCCGGAAAGAGAAGGATAGCGGGCGATCGAATCGTTCATGCGGGGCGCTCCTCGTTCATTTCGTGCTGGCATTTCGTGCTGGCATTTCGTGCTGGCATTTCGTGCCGGCCGTCTCGTGTCGGTCCGCATGATTTGACAGCGCGCCGCCTCCGGCGCCAGCCATCCCGCCGTGCTTATTGCCGGCCGGCGACCCCTGCCGAACAATTCGGCAAACCGGCAAGGCCAAGCCCCTGACCGGCGGGGCGGAAAAGGGAAAGGAACGTTCTCGATGCGAACCATGATGCTGGCCCTGATCGCGCTTGGCGCCATGATGGTCCCCGGCGCCGCAGAGACACCGACGCCCGCCGCCGGAAGTCCCGAGGTCTTTTGGGTGTTCACCCTCGCGATTGAGCCCGCCCAGTACGGTCCGTTGACAGAGCTCGTCTCGCAAATTGTGGCCGCGGCGGAAAAGGAGCCCGGAACCCTCGAATATGACTGGAACATCGGCGCCGATCGCAAGACGCTCATCGTGATCGAACGCTATGCGGATTCCCAAGCCCTGCTGCAGCATGGGAAGGATTTCGGCCCATTCGCCAAGCGCTTCTTCACACTCGCGAAGCCGGTCAGCCTGGTCGTTTTCGGCACGCCGGACGCGGAGGCCAAGAAGGCCATCGCCGGTCTCCGCCCGGTCTATATGACCACGTTCGACGGCTTCAGCCGCTGAAGGGGCCGGCTTTCTCAGCGGACGGGCAGAGCTTCCGATGAAATCGCGCGGTGATCCGGGGAGGTCGATGAAATTGCACCGGCCGCAAGAGCGTGATGATTCGAGGTCATGTGGAAGATCAGTGACCGCTTTCCTTCTCGCTCAGGGAGGCAAGGCTTTCGGGTCGCAGGATGACGATATGGCCCTGGTCACGCGCAATGACGCCAGCCTTCTCCCACAATCGAAGCTGGCGATTGATCTTTTCCCGCGACCCGCCGGCGAGTGTGGCGAGATCGCTCTGGGATAGCCGTATCGTGACACGGTTGCCGGCCGGCCCGGCGATCTGCGGCAGACCGAGCAGAAGCCTGCTGATCCGACCTGGCAGGTCGAGCAGCGCCAGACTCTCGACGGCAAGATTGGTGCGCCGGAGCCGTCGGCAAAGCTCGCCCATCAATTTAAGGCAAAGTTCGGGATTTTTACGGATCAGGGCGAGAAACCCCGCCCGCTCCACGATCAACAACACGCAGTCCTCGATGGCCGAGACATCGGCGCTGCGCTCCGCCCCGTCGAGGAGGGAAATCTCGCCCAGGATCTCGCCCGCGCCGAGCACGGCGTAGCTAACCTCGCGGCCGTCCACGCCCAGCGCCGAGACCCGCACGGTGCCCTGCAGAATGACGATCATGCTGCCTCCGGGCTCCCCCTTGCGGAGGATCTGCGCCCCGCGCGGCCGGCGCTGCAGCGCCGTGTGCCCAAGAATCTGGTCGATCTCAGTCGCCGAAAGCGCCTTGAAGAGGGGCACCGTCACAAGTGCTGCTCGCCGTGCGGCAAGATCGCGCTGCGGCTTTGCCATATCTCTCGTCGCTTCCCGATTCCTCGGCCCGCCAAAGGGAGCTTCCAGAGTCGCCCGCTCCTCCGCCACGGAAATTCCTCGCGCCTGCCTCACGTCCAATGATGCTACCATGTTGGGAAGCGGGAGTGAATGCGATGCATCTCAAGCGGGAAATGACAGAGAATGCCCGCACGAGTGTGGGCATCTATTCGGCCGGTCCATGGTCGCGGCGGCTCCGCCTCGCCTCCGGCTCCATCCTTTTCCTTTACGTCACCCTGCATCTGACCAACCACGCGCTCGGCAATATCGGCCTCGGCGCGATGCAGGCAATGCTTGCGATCCAGCTTTGGCTCTGGCAGGGCGTGATCGGCTCGATCCTGCTCTATGGCGCATTCCTCCTCCATGGCGGGCTCGGGGTCTTCGCGTTCTACCAGCGTCGCTTCTTCGGCCTCAGGTGGCTCGAGGGTGCGCAGCTCGTGCTCGGTCTCGCCGTGCCGGCACTGCTGGCCAACCATCTGGCCGACACGCGTCTCGCACTCCTGCTTTACGGAATTCCCAAGCAATATCCACAGGTCCTCGCCACTTTCTGGGTGCTCGTTCCGCTGTTCGGAGCGCTTCAGGTCGTGGTGTTGATCGTTGCCTGGGGCCATGGCTGCATCGGCATGCATTACGCCTTCCGGCTAAAGCCCTGGTACGGACGGGCAAGCCGCCTCTTGCTCGTGCTCGCGATTCTTCTCCCCGTGCTTGCCCTCCTCGGCTTCGTGCAGGGAGGGCGGGAGGTCGCGCGCGCGATGGTCGTGCCTGCCTGGCGCGCAGCCGAGCTCGGGGCCGCCAAGGCCGGCACGCCGGCCGAGGCCGTGCATCTCTTTCATGTTCGAGACCTCTTTATCGCCGGCTGGCTTATCCTGCTGGCACTCGTGCTGGTGCTGCGGGGCCTGCGCACATGGCGCGAGCGCAGCAGCCGCAGCGTCGCGATCACCTATCCGGACGGCCGTGTTGTCGGTCTGCCTGCCGGTTGCTCCGTGCTCGAGGCAAGTCTGCGAATCGGCTTTCCGCACGCGGCGATCTGCGGCGGGCGCGGCCGTTGCTCGACCTGCCGTGTCCGGGTTTTTGGGGATCCCGCTTCGCTGGCTCCGCCCACCGCCTCAGAGTCTGCGGTGCTCGCCCGTGTGCGCGCGGACCCGGGGTGCGTGCGGCTCGCCTGCCAGCTTCGCCCGCTTGGCTCGATCATCATCTATCCGCTCATCCCACCCGGGATCGCCGCAAGATTCCTCGTCGGAAGCGGTCGGGGCATGCTGGGCGAAGAACGGTTCATCGTCGCGATGTTCGTCGATCTACGCGATTCCACCGCGCTCGTTCGCGGCCGCCTTCCCTATGACGCGGTATTCATGCTGCGCCGTTTCGTCGAGAGCGCGGCAATGGCAGTGATCGATGCGGGCGGGGTCCCTAACCAATTCACTGGCGATGGCCTGCTCGCCCTGTTCGGCCTCGCTTCGGGCCCGGCCGAGGCCTGCCGCGCGGCGCTCGCCGCCACCATCCGCCTTGCGCAAGCCCTCGGCGGACAAACCGAAACGATGCAAGACGAAAGCGAAGAGCGGCTCGCCTTCGGCATCGGTGCGCATTGCGGCACAGCGGTGGTGGGTGAAATCGGATTCGGCGGTATCCGGACCTTCACTGCGCTTGGCGAAGTGGTGCACCTGGCCGCGCGGCTCGAGCAGGCGTCTCGCGATCTTCGACAGACAGCGGTGATTTCGGCAGAAATCCTCGAGCGCGCCGGCGTGACACTGCCTGTCGGCTCGCCCACTTCCTCAGCAACCGAGCTCAGGGTGCGCGGGCACGACCGACCGCTTCGGGTCAATCTTTTCACAATCGTAACGTTACGCGAGGGCTTCGGCGTGGACTGAACGATCAGCCGTGCGAGAGCGGGATGCGTCTGCTCCCGCGCCAGCCATTCGTTTTCTCGTGTGAATTCAGACCTTCGATGATCCCGCTTTATGGCGCGGCCGCGCCCGGCCCGTCGCCCACGACCCAGCGCCCGATCGGACGGCCAGTCGTGGCGTCGATCGTCCATGTGAGGGTGACGACCGGCCGATGGAGCGGCAGGCCCGGCTCCGCGGTCTTGCGGACGATTGCGTTCAGGCGATCCAGGGGCAGCAGCTCGGTCATCGGTCCAACTCCCGTCCTTCGATGGACGGGATCAAACCGAAAGAGAGCTTCGCAGACTGTAACCCGGGTTACTTTTTCTGGCGAGAGCGGGATATGTTCGCTTTCGGTCATCACGCTCTAAAGCGTGATCGCCGAAGGTGGAACGACCGGAGGCGTGAATCACGCTGGAAAACACATGCCAGAGAGCGGGATCCGTGAGCACAGGCGAACGCACCACGCTTTTGCACAGGGAAGGATAAGGATATGGTCGTGCTCCGCAGAGCGACTCCGGAGCGGGTGAGCGCGTTCTCCGATGGCGTGTTCGCTGTCCTCATTACGGTGCTGGTGCTGGACCTGCGGCCACCGGAGCATCCCACCTTCAAGGCGTTCCTACTGCTCTGGCCTACATGGCTCAGCTATGCAGTGAGCTACCTTTTCATCGCCATTGTCTGGACAAACCATCATTATCTCATGCGCTATGCCAACGAGGCGACTCCTCGTCTCCTGTGGTCCAATTTCGCGCATTTGTTTTGCATGTCGCTGCTGCCGCTCTCGACCGCCTGGATGGCGGTGAGCGAATTGGCGCCGCAGCCGGTTGCCTTCTACGCGGCGGTTTTCTTCCTCGTGAACGCAACCTATATGTGTCTGATCTGGGAGCTCGTTGATCGAATTCCGGTTGATGAACTCTCACCAGTGGTGCGCAGGATCATGTGCCTCCGCGCGATCGCGACTTTGTGCCTCTTCGGGGTGGCTGCGGTCGTGGCGCTGAAATATCCACCGGTTGGACTCGGAATTTGCATTGCGTGCCTGATCGTTTATCTGAAGCCCGATCCGCCGGGCGCTGAAAAGCGGATATCCCAGGAATAAAGGGAACTTATTCGAACCTCGCGCTTCGCGTTCGGGCGGATGCCTCCCTTCACTCCCGTCTCAGCACCCGGTCGATGAGAAAATGGGAAATGCCGCCAGCGACGAAGTCGCGGCGCAGCGCCGCCTCGTCATAATCCTCGCGCACCCAGTCGAGGAACGGCTTGCGCCCCTCTCCCTCGCGCGCATAGCAGAACAGGAAAGCATCCAGGATGCCGGTGCGGGCGCGCCGGAAATGGCCGAAGCGCATGGAAAGCTGCCGCATCGCCTGCTCCAGGCTCGTTCCGTTGAGAAGCAGGTAGATCGCCGCCGCGAGCCCGGCACGGTCGGCGCCTGACTTGCAGTGGATCAGCGCCGGCCCCTCCATGCTTCGATAGATCTCCGCAAGCGCCAGCACCCGCTCGCGATGCGGCGCGCCCCGGCTCTCGAACGGTGCATCGATATGGCGAAGGCCGAGACGTTCCGCCGCCTCGCGCGAAAGCGCATCCGACCCGCAGGCGCGTCGCCCGCGCAGATTGATGACCGTCTTGAGGCCGTGGCGCCGGGTCGCGGCGGCGAGCCGCGCCGGGGTCGGATGATTGCAGCGATAGAGCCGGCCGGGAACGACCGTTGCCCAATTCCCCCACGCCACCCGGAAGAATCCATGATCGGCAAGAAGACTGTCCGACCAGGCCGCAAGCCGGCCCCGGCCGGTCGCCACATCGCCCGCGAACACCGGAATCCGCGACCGGTCTCGAAGCCCGCTCAAATAGCCTCTCAGGCCTTGCGTTCGACGATCATCTGCTTGATCCGCCCGATCGCGCGCGCCGGATTGAGCCCTTTCGGGCAGGTCTCGGTGCAGTTCATGATGGTGTGGCAGCGATAGAGGCGGAACGGATCCTCGAGCGCGTCCAACCGTTCGCCGGTGGCCTCGTCGCGCGAATCAGCGATCCAGCGATAGGCCGCAAGCAGCACAGCCGGGCCGAGATAGCGGTCCCCGTTCCACCAATAGCTCGGACAGGCGGTCGAGCAGCAGAAACAGAGGATGCATTCCCACATCCCGTCGAGCGCGGCCCGCTCCTCCTTGCTTTGGCGCCGCTCGCCGTCGGGCGGGGCGGGACTCTCGACCTTCAGCCAGGGCTCGATGCTGCGGTACTGCGCATAGACCTGCGTGAGGTCCGGCACCAGGTCCTTCACCACCGGCAGATGCGGCAGCGGCGTGATGCGCACGGCCTCCTTCACCTCGGCAATCGGCTTGAGGCAGGCGAGCGTGTTGGTCCCGTCGATATTCATCGCACAGGAACCGCAGATTCCCTCGCGGCAGGAGCGGCGGAAGGTGAGCGTCGAATCGATCTCGTTCTTGATCTTGATCAGTGCATCGAGAACCATCGGCCCACAGGCATCGAGATCGATCTCGTAACCGTCGTAACGCGGATTCTGCCCTTCGTCGGGGCTCCAGCGATAGATGTGGAACGGCTTCACCCGCTTGGCGCCGGCCGGGGCCTTGTGCTTGTGGCCGGCGGTGACACGGCTGTTGGCAGGCAGTGAGAAATTCGCCATCGCGCTCTTTTCCGATCAGATTTTTCCGCTCACGCCGCCCGCTGCACCAGCCCGACGATCACCAGCAGGATCACCGCGCCGAAGGCTGCCCGGATGAGGCTGGCCAGGAACCCACCAACCAGAAACACACCGAGCGCATGAAGCACGATCCCGCCTACCAGGGCGCCGACGATCCCCACCGCGATGTTCCCGATCAGGCCGAAGCCCCGCCCGCGCACGATCAGCCCGGCGAGCCAGCCGGCGAGCGCGCCGATGATCAGCATGCCGACCAGCGAGGGCACGGAGATCACCATCATGCCGCCCGTACTCAATAGACCCGTTTCTGCGGCGGAATCACCGAGACTTCGTTGGTGAGCGTGCGCATCTTCACCGGCCGGTAGGCAAGGCTGACGTCACCCGCGGCGTCGCACCAGGAAAGCGTGTGCTTCATCCAGTGCTGATCGTCCCGTTCGGGATAGTCGTCATGCGCATGCGCGCCCCGGCTCTCATGCCGCGCCTCCGCGCTCACCATCGTCGTCAAGGCATTGTGCATCAGATTGCCGAGCTCGAGCGCTTCCATCAAATCGGAGTTCCAGATCAGGCTGCGGTCCTCCAGGGCCATGTCCGCAAGACCGTCCCAGAGGCCGTGCATCTTGGCGACCCCCTCGCTCAGGCTCTTGCTGCTGCGGAACACCGCCGCATGGGTCTGCATTGTCCGCTGCATCGAAAGCCGAAGCTCGGCCACCCTCGTTCCGCCGGCGGCGTGGCGCGTGTGATCGAAATGATCGAGCGCCCGCTCCCCGGCCTTCGGCGCAAGCGTCGGCTGACCGGCGCCCGGACGCAGCTTCTCGGCCGCGCGCAGCCCCGCGGCCCGGCCGAAAACAACGAGATCGAGCAGGGAATTGGTCCCGAGCCGGTTCGCCCCGTGCACCGATACGCAGGCGCACTCGCCGACCGCCATCAGGCCGGAGACCGTCGCATCCGGATCCTCCGCCGTCGGCCGCAGCACCTCGCCGTGATGGTTGGTGGGAATGCCGCCCATATTGTAATGCACGGTCGGCAGCACCGGAATCGGCTCCTTCGTCACGTCCACGCCGGCGAAGATGCGTGCCGTCTCGGAAATTCCCGGCAACCTTTCATGCAGGATCGCGGCGCCGAGATGCTCAAGATGGAGCAGAAGATACTCCTTGTTCGGCCCGCAGCCGCGTCCTTCGGCGATCTCGATCGTCATGGAGCGGGAAACGACGTCGCGGCTGGCAAGATCCTTCGCGGTCGGCGCATAGCGCTCCATGAAGCGCTCGCCTTCGCTGTTCGTCAGGTAGCCGCCCTCCCCGCGCGCGCCTTCGGTGATGAGGCAGCCGGCAGGGAAGATGCCGGTCGGGTGGAACTGCACGAACTCCATATCCTGCGTCGGCAGCCCGGCGCGCAGCGCCATCGCATTTCCATCGCCGGTGCAGGTATGGGCCGAGGTGCAGGAGAGATAGGCCCGGCCATAGCCGCCGGTCGCAAGCACGACGAGCCCGGCGCGGAAGCGATGGATCGAGCCGTCCTCGAGGCACCAGGCCATCACCCCGCGACAGACCCCGTCCTCGTCCATGATCAGATCGAGCGCGTAATACTCGACGAAGAACTCCACCGCGTGCTTGAGGCATTGCTGGTAGAGCGTGTGCAGGATCGCGTGTCCGGTGCGGTCGGCCGCCGCCGCGGCGCGCATCGCGGGAGATTTGCCGAAATGCGTCATGTGGCCGCCGAAGGGCCGCTGATAGATGCGCCCATCCTCCGTGCGACTGAACGGGACGCCGAAATGCTCGAGCTCGTGGACCGCCGGAATCGCCTCGCGGCACATATATTCGATCGCGTCCTGATCCCCGAGCCAGTCCGACCCCTTCACGGTGTCGTACATGTGCCAGCGCCAGTCATCCTCGCCCATATTGCCGAGCGCGGCGCCGATGCCGCCCTGCGCCGCAACGGTGTGGCTCCGCGTCGGGAACACCTTGGAAAGACAGGCGGTCTTGAGCCCGGTGCTGCCCATGCCGAGCGTTGCCCGAAGCCCGGCGCCGCCGGCGCCCACGACCAGCACATCATAGGTGTGATCGACGATCTCGTAGGCCCGCGTGGAAGGCAGCGTGATCGCGTTCATCCCTCGTCCATCCCTTGCCTCACGCAGGCCTAGCCCGCGAAGGCGAGCTTGAGCACCGCGACCACCGCGGCGAGCCATAGGAGCGCCAGCACCGCCTTCATCACGGCGAGGCTGGTCAGCCTGGCGCCCTCACCGTGTACATAGTCCTCGATCACCACCTGCAAACCCAGCGCGAGGTGCTGAAAGAGCGCGACCAGGAGGGCGAGAAGGAGAACGCTGTTCCAGGGCCGCCCTGCCCAGTGCGCCGTCGATGTCCGATCCGCGCCGAGATGGGCGAGGAGCGAGAGGACGAACCAGACCGCGAGGAGGACCAGGGCGGCGGCCGTCAGCCGCTGCGCCCACCAGTGGCCGGCCCCGGAGCGCGCGGTGCCGAGGCCGCGCACGCGGCCGAGTTGCGAGCGCATGATCGCCCCGGATCCCGTGACTTCCTTCATCGCCATCGCCCGCCCTTACCAGATAGCGAGGCCGACGGCCCAGATCACCAGGCTCGCCACCACGCTGACGCCCACCACAACCCAACCGGACCGGTGATAGGCCGGCTTCGCGAAGCCATAGCCGGCATCCCAGAAGAGGTGGCGGATGCCGTTGCAGAAGTGAAAAAGCAGCGCCACCGTCCAGCCGAAGAGGAGGATCAGCCCGACCCAGGAGGCGACGAACCACTGCGCGCCAGCGAAGGCGGCCGCGCCGCTCGCCAGCGCCACCAGCCACCAGACCAGAAGAAGGGTTCCAGCCCCGAGACCGACCCCGGTGATGCGATGGAGAATCGAGAGGGTGGAGGTGATCTGCGGCCGATAGACCTGCAGGTGCGGCGAAAGCGGCCGCCGCACCGGCCGCCCGTCGCTCGCGCGGCCAGCCATCAGCGCCTCGCGAACGTCCTGCATCACCGGCTCCTCACCAAGGAACGAAGGGGCAAGGCGCATGCCAAGCCCGGCCCTCCTTATCCCCGGCCCCGAGAGCGGTCAACGCAACCGCACAATGGGGCTGCCCTGCCTCCAACCCCAGCCATCGGCCCCAGCCATCGGCCTTGGGCTTTAGCCCTCGGGCACCTCCCGCTCCAGCTCCTCGAGCCAGACCCGGGCATTGCCGTCCGAAGGCGCCCGCCAGTCCCCGCGCGGGGAGAGCGCTCCGCCCGCACTGACCTTGGGCCCGTTCGGCATCGCCGAACGCTTGAACTGGCTGAAGCCGAAGAACCGTTGCAGGAAGACCCGAAGCCAGGCGCGGATCTCCGGAAGCCCGTAGGCGCGGCGGGCGCTCTCCGCGATCCCCTCCGGCCATTCGCCCGCGCTCGCGTCAGCCCAGGCATGCCAGGCGAGAAAGGCAATCTTGGAGGGCCGGAACCCGTAGCGCAGCACGTGGTAGAGCGAGAAGTCCTGGAGCGCGTAGGGCCCGACGATCGCCTCCGTGCTCTGCAGCTCGGCCTTCGCCCCGGGCGGCACCAGCTCGGGCGAGATCACCGTCTCCAGCACCGCGCCGAGCGTTTTCAGCACCGCCGGCTCGAACTGCCGGGAACTCACGACCCAGCGGATCAGGTGCTGGATCAGGGTCTTCGGCACGCCGGAATTGACGTTGTAGTGGGCCATCTGGTCGCCGACGCCATAGGTGCACCAGCCGAGCGCGAGCTCCGAGAGATCGCCGGTTCCGACCACGAGCCCTTCTTCGCGATTGGCGATGCGAAAGAGATAGTCGGTGCGCAGGCCCGCCTGCACATTCTCGAACGTCACGTCGTAAACGGGCTCGCCCCGCGCGAAGGGATGGCCGATATCGGCGAGCATCCGCTCCGCCGCCGGGCGGATGTCGATCTCCCGCGCCGTCACCCCGAAGGCACGCATAAGCGCCACCGCATTTGCCTTGGTCGCGTCGCTGGTGCCGAACCCCGGCAATGTGACGGCGGCGATGTCGCTCCGCGGCCGGCCG
Organism: Acetobacteraceae bacterium; assembly: GCA_035509315.1. Taxonomy (GTDB): domain Bacteria; phylum Pseudomonadota; class Alphaproteobacteria; order Acetobacterales; family Acetobacteraceae; genus JAKAWQ01. Next base: position 30,695 of record DATJLS010000003.1, read on the forward strand.
AGCAGGTCGAAGCACTTCGCCGCCACGATCAGCGCCTGGGTGGAATCGAGCCCACCCGAGATGCCGATGACGGCGCGGCGCGTGCCGCTCGCGGCGAGCCTCTGCTTCAGCCCCTGGACCTGGATATTGTAGGCCTCGTAGCAATCCTGCGCGAGGCGCGGCCCGCTCGCCGGCACGAACGGAAACCGGGCCACCACCCGTTCCAGCCCGAAATCCCCCTCCGGCGGCGCGAGCCGGAACGAAACACGCCGCCAGGGCTCGCCCGGCCGAGCGTGCGTATGCGCATTGTCCTCGAACGAGCCCATGCGCATCCGCTCCTGGACGAGCAGCTCCAGATCGATATCGGCCACCGCCATCTGCCGGGCGGCCGGGAACCGCTCGCTCTCCGCGAGCAGGACGCCATTCTCGAAAATCCCGGTCTGGCCGTCCCAGGCAAGGTCGGTCGTCGATTCGCCGATGCCGGCCGCGGCATAGAGATAGGCGGCGAGACAGCGCGCGGATTGCGACTGGCAAAGCATCCGCCGCGTCTCGGCCTTGGCGATCGTGATATTGCTCGCGGAAAGATTGGCGAGCACCGTCGCCCCCGCGAGCGCCGCCCCCGCGCTCGGCGGGATCGGCACCCAGAGATCCTCGCAGATCTCGGCATGAACAACGAGATCCCCGAGATCCTCAGCGACGAAGAGAAGATCCGCGCCGAATGGCACCTTCAGCGCCCCGACCGCGATCTCCTCGCCCCACACTCCGGCGCCGGACGCGAAATGCCGCCGCTCGTAGAATTCGCGATAGTTCGGTAGATGGATCTTAGGCACCACGCCGAGAAGCCGGCCGCGATGCACTGCGGCCGCCGCGTTGTAGAGCCGCCCGCGATGACGGAGCGGCGCGCCCACCAGGATCAGCGGCAGCAGCTCCGCCGAACGGGCGACGATCGTCTCGATCGCCGCCTCGACGGCGCCGAGCAGCGCATCCTGCTGCAAAAGATCGCTGATCGCGTAGCCGGAGATGCAAAGCTCAGGAAAGACCACCACGGAAACGGCCCGCCCATGGGCTTCTGCGGCCATCCCCAGCACGGAATCGGCGTTGGCGGCAGGATCGGCAAGATGCGTCTCGAGGGTCGCCGCCGCGACGCGCACGAACCCATGCCGATAAAGGGAGCGGAACGAACGGGCCATAGGGACACTTTCTCCCGCTGCCCGGCCCCGTCAACGCCAGGGTGAACGAAAGGAGCCAGAGAGCAGCGTTACTTGGCTTGGCCTTAGAGACTGTTTGAGAATGCGCTGTGGCGAGTCGGAAGCGCCGCAGGCGCTGGCCGGCGCGGCTTTCGAGAACCGGAGCGGAGCGGCCTCAAGATCAATATGGCTTCTGACGGAAAAGCGAAGCGATCCGTCAAAGCCCAAGGGGAAGTCATAAAATTGATCGCCAAACAAACTTGGCCATGAGCACCGGAAGTGCAGAAAGACACGCTGGACGACCGCCACAGTCGCAGTCTCATTAGGCTCTACGCCTCGGCTTCGGCGAGGTCGCCCAGATAGGCCGCGCGGACCTTGGGGTCGTTCCAGAGCGCATCCGGCGTGCCGCTGAGGAGGATCCGCCCGGTTTCCAGCACGTACGCGCGGTCCGCGACGGAAAGCGCCACATGGGCGTTCTGCTCGACGACCAGAACCGTCGTCCCTCGGCTGCGAATCTCGGCGACGATGCGGAAGACCTGCTGCACGATCAGCGGCGCGAGGCCAAGCGAAGGCTCGTCGAGCAGGAGCAGACGAGGCGCGGCCATCAGTCCGCGGGCAACCGCCAGCATCTGCTGCTGGCCGCCCGACAGAGTCCAGCCCAGCGCATTCTGCATGCGCCGCAGGTCCGGAAAATGTTCGAGCATCTGCTCGAGCTCGGCCTCGCGGGCCACGCGGCCGAGCCCGCTTCGGTTCGAGGCGCCGAGCAGGATATTCTCCCGCACCGTGAGCCCGGGGAAGATGCGTCGTCCTTCCGGCACATGGGCGATTCCGGCGCGCACGATCGCGCCCGGCCCCTTGCCTAGGATCGGCTCGCCCGCGAATGCGATGCTTCCGGACACGTTCGCAAGCAGGCCCGAGATCGCGCGCAGCGTTGTCGTCTTGCCCGCACCGTTGGCGCCGAGCAGCGCGACGATCTCGCCCTCCTCAACGGCGATATCGAGACCGTGCAGCACTTCGCCCGCATTGTAGCGCGCATGCAGGCCCTGGATCGCGAGCAGGCTCATGCGGGCTGCGGCTCCCCGAGATAGGCGGCGATCACGTCCGGATGGGTCAGCACCTCGCGCGGCGTGCTGTCGGCGATGCATTTGCCGAAATTGAGCACGGTGATGTGGTCCGCCACCGCCTCGATCAGCTTCATGTCGTGCTCGATGACGAGGATGGTGAGCCCATGACCCTTGAGCCGGCGGAGCAGGAGACTGAGCTCCTGCTTCTCCGTCGAGTTGAGGCCGGCTGCCGGCTCGTCGAGCAGCAGCACTTCCGGCGAGCCGGCAAGCGCGCGGGCGATCTCGACATAGCGCTGATGGCCGTAGGGCAGTGAGCCGACAGGCTGCGAGGCCTCGCGCCGGAGCCCGACGAAATCGAGCGCGGCAAGCGCGCGGGCCATGACTGCGGCCGGCTCGTGCACATCGTTGCCCGGACGCTCGGCGCCGATCATCACGTTCTCGAGCACGCTGAGGCCGCGGAAGACGCGGATGTTCTGATAGGTCCGGGTCATGCCGCGGCGCGTGCGCTCATGCGGCGGCAGCCGGTTCATCGCCGTGCCGCCGAGCCGCACGGTGCCCGAGGTCGCGCGATAGAGGCCGGAGACGACATTGAGGAAGGTCGTCTTGCCCGACCCGTTCGGGCCGATCAGCGCATGCACACTGCCGCGCCGCACCGCGAAGCTGACGCCGTCCAGCGCCTTGACGCCGCCGAAATGCATCGCGAGGTCCGTCACCTCCAGCACATTCTCTCCCCCACCCCCGCCCGACATCGAGAGAAGAGGCAACGGCGGCACGGGCCAATCGCCGATCGGGCGTGCCGCGCGCCCGAAGCGATGGGCTGCCCAGCCCCACACGCCTTCGGGCAGGAAGATCATGATCAGGATCACGGCGCCGCCATAGACGGCGAGATAGGCCTGCTTCAGGAAGCGCAGCCACTCCGGCAGGATGACGAGCGCGAATGTTCCGAGGAGCGCGCCGAACGGGCTCCGCACGCCGCCGAGCAGCGCCATCGTCAGCATCACCACGCTCTCGTCGAAGGTGAACTGATCGGGGCTGACATAGGAGAAGGCGCCGGCAAAGAGCGCTCCGCCCAGTCCACCGAGCATCGCGCTGATGCCGAAGGCAACGACCTTGGTGCGGAAGACATGGATGCCGCAGGTGCCGGCCGCGATCTCGTTGTCGCGCACCGCCTGCATCGCGCGGCCGAGGCGGCTCAGCTTCAGCCGCCACGTATAGAACATCGCCAGGACGAGCAGCGCGAGACAGAGGCCGAGATAGGCATGCCCGCCCGCGAACCCGGCCGGGCGCGGAATGCTGGAGACGCCGTCCGGCCCGCCGCTGAGCCCGACCCAGTTCGTCAGCACCAGGGTCAGGATCACCTGGAAGCTGATCGTCACCATCGCGAGATAGTGACCGCCGAGCCTGAGGCTCGCGAATCCGAGGAGAAGACCGAAGAGGCCGCAGATCAGCATCGCGGCAAGGGTCGCGGCCAGGAACGGAACGCCGAGCCTTGTCGTCAGCAGCGCCAGCACATAGGCGCCGATGCCGAGAAACCCGGCCTGAGTGAGCGAGATCTGCCCGCAATAGCCGAGTACGACGACAAGGCCGGCGACGCCGATCGCGTACGTCACCGCCTGCATGATGATGTTGAGGTAATAGCCCTGGCCGGGCGCGAGGGCGGCGATGGCGCAGGCAACGAAAAGGCCGAGCAATGTGCCCGGCATGCCGCGCCACCAGCGCGTGGCCGGAAGCCTGGCGAGAAGTGCCGCCGGCGAAGCGGTTGCGCCGTCCATCGCGCTCAGGCCTTCTCGGCGATCAGCTCGCCGAAGATCCCGCGCGGGCGCACCAGCAGCACGCCGAGCAGGATGACGAAGCCGAACGCGTCCTTGTAGGGGGTGGAAATGTAGGCGGCACCGAGCGTTTCGGCCAATCCGATGATGAGCCCGCCCAGGATCGCACCCGGGATGCTGCCATATCCGCCGATGATGTTGGCGGCGAAAGCCTTGAGCGCGAGCGTCGCCCCCATGCCGACCGAGACGAATAGCACGGGCGCCACCAGGACGCCCGCCAGCGCGCCGAGTGCGGCGCTGTAGGCAAAGGTGAAGAGCACCATCCCGGCGACCGAGATGCCGAGCATCGCCGCCATCTCCTTGTCCTGCGAGGTCGCCTGAAGCTTCTTGCCCAGCAGCGTCTTTTCGAACACGACATATTGCAGCGCGACCATCAGGATCGCGACGACGATGATCGAGAGATACTGGCTATCGACGAAGACGGGGCCGAGCTGGAATCCCTGGCTCGCGAAGAGGCCGGGCACGGTCGCCGGGCTCGGCCCATAGATCGCGAGGACGGCGTTCGGCAGCAGGATCGAGGCGCCGATCGTGCTGATGATCACCGTGAGCTGGCTGCGGTGGCGCAGCGGCCAATAGACGGCGCCGGCGAACAACACCCCGAAGCCGGCCATCAGCACCACCGCGAGCAGGAACGCGGCCCAGTAGGGCAGGCCGATCCCGACGAGCAACACCAGCATGATGTATGCGCCGAGCATCGAGAACTGGCCCTGGGCGAAGTTCACGACATCCGCCGCGCGGATCAGCAGCACGAAGCCGAGGGAGGCAATGGCATAGATCGCGCCGATGCCAAGGCCGGTATAGAGAAGCTGCGGAAGGATCGCGAGCACGGCCGCGCCTTACGAAGGCTTCGGGAACTCCACGTATCTGATGAAGTTGATCTTGCCGCCCTGGTTCTGGACCACGGAATAGCCGTGCAGCCCGTCCCCGTTCTTGTCGAAATCATAAGTTCCCTCGGCGCCCTTGTAACCCTGGATGCCGAGGATCGCGGTGCGGATCGCTTCCGGCGTGGTGCTCTTCGCTTTGCCGAGCGCGATCGCGAGCACATTTATCGCATCATACGCCCAAGAACTCTGATTGTCCGGCACCTTGCCGAAGCGCTTCTCATAGGCGGCGGCGTAGGCCTTCGATGTCGGGCTCGCATCGACGGTGTAGTCCGCGACGCCATAGGTCCCGTAGAGTGCCGGCCCTGCGAGCTCCAAAGCCGCCGTGTCGACGATGGAGGGCGAGCCGAGCCAGGGTGTGCGGATTCCGAGCTGACGGAGCTGCTTGGCGAAAACGCCGAGATCGGTCTCATACGTAAAGTAGCTGGTGATCAGATCCGCACCCGAGCTCCGGATTCTCAGCACCACGGGCGTGAAGTCCGCCTGCTGGTTGGCGTAGCCGAGCGTGAGCACGGGCGTGATACCGAGGGCCTTGAGCTCGCTGGTGAGCGCATCGCGCCCGCCGGTGCCGAAGGCATCGGTCGAGGCAATGAGGGCGATCTTCTTCTTGCCGAGCGTGTGCACGCCGTAAGAAGCGATGGTCTTGGCGGAATAGGAGTCGTTGGGGCGGCAGCGGAAGAGCCAGGGATTGCCCTGGTGCGTGAGCTTGGGGTCGGTGCCGCCGATCATCATCGGCTTCGCCGTCTTCAGCACGCTCGGCGCCATCGCCTGCACCTGCGTGGAGCGGATGGAGCCGACGAACGCCACCATGGAAGGATCGGAAGCGAGCTTGCTGAAGGCGAGAACCGCGCCCGGATTGGTCGTCTGGTCATCGGCGACGACGATTTCGAGCTTGCGTCCGAGCACGCCGCCTTCTTCATTGATGCCATCGAGGGCAAGCTTGATGCCGTTGCGCATATACTGGCCGGATTCGGCCGCGGCGCCCGTCTCCGGCGAGACGACGCCGATGCGGATCGTGTCCGCGGCGCGCGCGAGAATGGCCGGAGCAGCAAGCGCCGCCGTCGTACCGAGCAGCATCGCTCGGCGGTTGATACCGCTCATTTGGACAGTCCTCCTGCTTCCCGCCCCAATCCTGCGGGCCGGGCCGCCGAGGCCCGTCTGACAATCTGATACTGCCGAGCCTCGTGCCGCACTGCAAGAGGGCCGGCCGTTCTGTCCACGTCCGTAAAGTTTGCTAGAATAACATCATGATTTTCGCCGATAGGTATGAAGCCGGGCGGAAGCTCGCGGAACGGCTGCTCCGCTTCAAGGACCGCCGCCCCGTCGTGCTGGCGCTGCCGCGCGGGGGCGTGCCGGTCGGCTATGAGATCGCCCGCGCGCTCCGCGCCCCCCTCGATCTCATGCTCGTGCGCAAGCTTGGCGCGCCGGGCCAGCCGGAACTCGCGCTCGGCGCGATCGCGCTCGGCGCCGAGGTGGAAACCCTTACCGATCCGCGGCTCCTTGCGGAACTGGGCGTCACCTCCGCCACGCTCGCTTCGATCGTGGCACGCGAGCGCGAGGAGATCGAGCGGCGGCGAGAACTCTATCTCGGCGACCGGCCGTCAGTACCGCTGGTCGGCTGCACGGCGATCCTCGTCGATGACGGCATCGCCACGGGGGCGACAATGCGCGCCGCTCTCATCGCCACGCGCCAGCGCAACCCCGCCTTCCTCGTGCTCGCCGTGCCGGTCGCGCCGCCCGATACGATCGCCCGGCTTCGCCGGGAGGCCGACGAGATCGTCTGCCTTGCAGAGCCGCGCTCCTTTCTCTCCGTCGGCCAGTTCTACCGCGACTTCGCCCAGCTCGAGGATCGCGAGGTGCTGGCCATGCTCGCCGAGGCGCGGCAATTCGTTTCTGATTAGATCAATATGGCCTCTGATCGACTCGGGGGACCCCGGCCTGGAGCGATCTGGCAAAGCGCGAGGGGAAACCATGAAATTGATCGAGAAAACAAAGCAAGCGTGATGACCCAAAATCATTACGCTATAGCATTAAAATTCATCGCGCCGAGCAGCGCGAAAAAACAAAAGCCGCGCCACGCCGTGCCGCCGCTCGGCGAGCAGCGTGCCAAGAGCGGGAGCGATCCCATTCCGCTCCAGCGGGGGCGGACCGGTCCTGGCGCCGGTCTCCAGCACGATCAGCGCGCCCGGCGCGATCCATCCGGCGCGCCCCAATGCCGCGACCGCCCGCCCGGCAAGACCCTCCTCGGTATAGGGCGGGTCGAGCAGCAGCAGCGTGCAGGGCGTGTCGCGGGGCGTCGGGGGCGGAGGATGCGTCGCATCGGCTGCCAATATCCGGGCACGCTCATCCACCCCGCAGGCGGCGATATTCGCCGCCAGCGCGCGCCGCGCCTGCGCATCGGTCTCGAAGAAAAGGACCTCCGCCGCGCCGCGCGAAAGCGCCTCGAGCCCGAGCGCGCCGCTGCCGGCGAAGGCATCGAGCACGCGGGCATCCACCGCCGCACCCGCTTCCGCATCTCCCTTGGCCCAAGGCGCATGCACGAGCATGTCGAACAGTGCCTGGCGGACCCGGTCGGCGGTCGGGCGCGTCCTGTCCCCCTTGGGTGCCACAAGGCGGCGGCCGCGGAAATCCCCGCCGATGATCCTCATTTCCTGCGGATCTGCTCGCGCAGCACCTTCGCCGGCACCTCCTCCACCGCCCCCCGCGCAAGCAGGCCGAGCTGAAAAGGTCCGTACGCGATGCGAATGAGCCGGGTCACCGTGAGCCCGAGATGGGCGAGCACGCGCCGCACCTCGCGGTTCTTGCCCTCCGAGAGGCTGATGCTGAGCCAGGCATTGCTCCCCTTGCGCGCATCGAGCGCGGCTTCGATCGGGCCGTAGCGCAGGCCCGCAACCGTGATGCCCTTCTTGAGCGCGGCAAGCGCGCCTTCATCCACCGCGCCGTGCACCCGCGCCCGATAGCGGCGCTTCCAGCCGGTGGCCGGCAATTCGAGCTTGCGCGCGAGCGCCCCGTCATTCGTCAGAAGCAGCAGCCCTTCGCTCGCGAGATCGAGCCGGCCGACGCTGATCACCCGCCCGAGTCCCGTTGGAAGATTGGCGAAGACGGTCGGCCGTCCTTCCGGATCGGCGTGCGTGGTCACGAGCCCGGGCGGCTTGTGGTAGCGCCAGAGCCGCGCGCGTTCCGGCGCGCCCACCGCCCGTCCGTCCACCTGAACGATATCGCCCTCGGTGACGAAGGTGGCGGGGTGCGTCACCGCCGCGCCGTTCAGCCTGACGCGGTCGGAAGCGATCATCGCCTCCGCCGCGCGCCGGCTCGCCACGCCGGCCGAAGCAAGGAAGCGGGCGATCCGCATTCCCCGCGGATTCTTGCTTTGGGGGCTCACGCTCTGCATGCCGCGATCAGCGCCGCGAAGATGCGCCGATCCCCCTCATCGACGGAGAATTCCGGATGCCACTGCACGCCGAGGCAGAAGGGGAAGCCCGGATCCTCGATCCCCTCGACCACCCCGTCCGGTGCCCGCGCATTCACCAAGGCCGTGCCCGGCTCCGCGATTGCCTGGTGGTGCGAGCTATTCACCGCCATCCGCTCTGCCCCCACGAGGCGAGCGAGCAGCGTGCCGGGCGTGAGCGTGACTTCGTGCGCGGCGCGGTGGCGGCTTTCGGTCTGCTGGTGGGCGAGTGCGCCCTGGACGTCATCCGGAATATGCTGAATGAGCCGCCCGCCGCGCGCGACCGCGAGCAGCTGCGCACCCCCGCAAATGCCGAGCACCGGCATCCCGCGCGCGAGCGCGCCTTCGAGCAGCGCGAGCTCGGACTTCGTCCGCATTTCCTTGAGCCGCACGCTCGCGTGCCGGACCCCGGCGCCGTAAAGCGCGGGATCGACATCGAACGCCCCGCCCGTGACGATCAGCGCCGCGATCCGGTCGAGATACTCTGCCGCCATCTCCGCATGATGGGGCAGCGCCACCGGGAGCCCACCGGCCGCGATCACCGCCTCCGCATAGTTCTGGCGCAGCGCGTACCAGGGATAGGACGAGTAGCCCCCCGGCGCCTCGGCATCGAGGGTAAGGCCGATCAGTGGAAGCGACATGGTCATGAGTCGTGTCTGCCAGTCTCGGCCGCGGCCCAAGGCGCGGCGACAAGATGGGTGATGAGGAAATCGATCACCGCGCGCACCCGCGCCGGGCGCAGCCGGCCGGGCGGTGTGACGATGTTGAGCGCGATCGGCGGCAGCGACCAGTCCGGCATGACCGCCTCGAGCCGGCCGGACGCGAGCGCGTCCCAGACCAGAAACGCCGGTTGGACGGCAAGGCCGAGGCCGGCGAGAAGCGCGGGGCCGAGCACATCGGCATTGTTGGCGTGAAGGGGGCCTTTGGGCACGATCTCGACCTCTTCCCCGGCGCGGTTGAAGAAGCGCCAGCGGTCCGACACCGGCAGATAGGCATAGCCGAGGCAGACATGGCCCGCGAGCTCGCCTGGATGGGACGGCCGGCCATGGCGGGCGAAATAGGCGGGCGCGCCGACGAGCCGCCGCGGCACCTGGCAGAGATGCCGGGCACGCAGGCTGGAATCGGGGAGGGCCGCGATGCGGAGCGCGAGATCGAACCGGCCCGCGATCAGGTCGCGGGTCTCATCCGTCAGGTCGAGATCGAGCGCGATCCCCGGATAGGATTCGAGGAGCGCCGGCAGGAGCGGTGCCAGATGGACGACCCCGAAGGACATCGGCGCGGTCATCCGCACGGTGCCCCGCGGCGCGGCGGACTGCGCCCGCGCCTCCTCCTCGATCGCCTCGGCCTCGGCCAGCAGCCGCGCGGCGGCCACCGCCGAGACCCGACCCGTTTCGGTGAGCGAGAGCCGCCGCGAGGTGCGATGGAAGAGGGAAGCGCCCAGCCGCGCCTCGAGCCGGGCAATCGCCTTGGAGACCGTCGCCTTGGAAAGCCCAAGCTCGGAAGCGGCGCGGGTGAAGGAGCCGCTCTCCGCGACCCGGGCGAAGACGACCCAGGCTTCGAGATCGGGCCGGTGAACCATGCTCATATGGAAACGATCCGTTTCCATTGTTTCTCTTTTTGATTGAACGCGCCAGTCCAATCTTGCGGCCAATGGAACGGACACGGACAAGGATGCAGCCATGATCGACATTCGGCCTTATGGGAGCCTCGGTGGCGCCAACCACGGCTGGCTCGACACGAAGCACCATTTCTCCTTCGACAGCTACCACGACCCGGCGCGCATGGGCTGGGGCACTTTGCGCGTCTGGAACGACGACGAGATCGCCCCGGAAAGCGGCTTCCCGCCCCATCCGCACGCGAACATGGAGATCATCACCTATGTTCGCGAAGGCGCGATCACCCACAAGGACAGCCTCGGCAATGAAGGCCGCACCGCGGCCGGCGATGTGCAGGTGATGAGCGCCGGCACCGGCATCCGTCATGCCGAATATAATCTCGAGCCCGGCCCGACGCGGATCTTCCAGATCTGGATCCAGCCGACCGAGCGGGGCGGCCCACCCGCCTGGGGCCAGAAACCCTTCCCGAAATCCGATCGTGCCGGCCGCTTCGTCACCCTCGCCAGCGGGTTTGCGGGAGACGAGGAGGCGCTGCCGATCCGCAGCAATGCCCGCGTGCTCGGGGCCGCGCTCAAGGCCGGCCAGAATGCGGACTATGCGCTCGCGCCGGGGCGGCACGCCTATCTCGTGCCCGCGAGCGGCCGTATCGAAGTGAACGGAACGGCCATCGATGCGGGGGACGGCGCGGCGATTGAGAACGAAGCCACGCTCTCCGTCACCGCGCTCGGGGATGCCGAGATCGTTCTCGTGGACGCGGCCTGATCCTGATTCTGGACGGAATTCTGGACGGATTGGCGCCGGCAGGGCATGAGCCGCCCATGTCGGCGCCCTTTTCGGCCCCTCTTTCCGCTATGGAGATCGCGCTCGCGGAGGCCGCTTCCGCCGCGGAGCGTGGGGAGGTGCCGGTCGGCGCCGTCGTGCTCGACGCGGAGGGCGCGATGCTCGCGCGCGCGGGCAACCGCATGGAGCAGGAGGACGCGGCTTCCCATGCCGAGCTGCTCGCCCTCACTGCGGCGGCTCGCGCGCTCGGGCAGCCGCGCCTGGCCGGCTGCGATCTCATCGTCACGCTCGAGCCCTGCCCGATGTGCGCGGCGGCGGCGAGCCTCTTTCGCATCCGCCGCCTTGTCTTCGGCGCCTACGATCCCAAGGGTGGCGGGGTCGAGCACGGGCCGCGCATCTTTTCCGCGCCCACCTGCAACCATCGCCCGGAGGTGATCGGCGGTGTGCGCGAGGCCGAGTGCGCAGCCCTTCTCAGGAGCTTCTTCGCGGGGCTGCGGCCGGAGCGGTGACGGCTCCGGCTGTTTGCATTCTCAGGCCCCGACCACCTCGAACTGCACATCCACATTGCCGCGCGTCGCGTGCGAGTAAGGGCAGATCTTCTCGTGCGCCTCCGTCACCAGCGCCGCGAGTTCCGCCTGCGGCAGGCTCTTATCCTCGACATGCATTTTGACGGCGATGCCGAAGCCACCGCCCTCGCGCGGGCCGATCGAGACCGCGCAGGTCACGCGGGCCTTGCTTGCATCCTTCTTGTGCTGCTTGCCGACAAAATCGACCGCGCCGCCGAAGCAGGCGGCGTAGCCGGCGGCAAAGAGATGCTCGGGCGTCGCCGTGCCGGGTTTGCCGGGCCCGCCCATTTCCTTCGGCACCGAGAGATCGGCCTTGATGATTCCATCGCTCGACTCGGTGTGACCGTTGCGGCCGCCCGTCTCCGTGGCCGTCGCGGTATAAAGCGGGTTGATCTTGTCCATGCGTCCTCCGATCCGGTTGCGCCCGGGACAGTCGATCCGGCGGCCGCGCGCCGGCACGCTCTCGCCCCCCCGGTACTCCGTTGCAAGAAACATTTCCAGCCATGGCGGGACGAACCTGCTCGAAAGCGGAGTGAGATCACCCGCGCTCACTCACCCCGCTCCCGGTCTTTGTTTTCCCGCGTGATTCAGACCTTCGGTGTTTCCGCCTCCAATCTTCACGTGCGCGGCGCCGCGAGACAAAGCCGTGACGGAGCCGGGATCAAAATCCGGACGAAGGCACCGGAGCCGTCGCCAGGCCCACTCTGCGAGGCCCGCTCTGCGAGGCCCGTTCAACCATGGCCGTTCCGACCGCGAACGTTCTCTTTTCGTTCGGGACCGTTTCTACAGATGCGTATTTTGCGCGTTTTTCTCTGCAACTCAGCGATAATGCCGAGCCTGCCCGCCGCCAATGATGGCGGCATCCGCCTGTCGCTTGAGGAGCCCTGTCATGACGTCCTTGCCGAAGAACCCGGAGGTGCTCGAAAGCCGCGATCACGCGATGCTTTCCGCGCCTTCGCACATGGTTGGCTTCCAATCCCCGATGCTTCATGCCCCGCATCCGGAAGATGGTGTGGAATGCTACGAAAATCTAGAGGTCAGCTTCGATCCGGAAAACGAGACCATCTGGTGCTCCATGTCGCCGCTCGGACGGCCGAGCTTCACGCTTCCCGTCATGCGCGACATCACAAGGATGCAGCATGCGGTGAGACGCATCTTCGAGGCACGGCGCGCCGCGGGACATCCGCCCTATCGTTATTTCGTTTGGGGATCGAACACGCCCGGCATCTACAATCTCGGCGGCGATCTTGCCTTCTTCATCGACCGGATCCGCAAGGGCGACCGGGCCGCGATGACGCGCTACGCCCATTACGCGATCGAGGCTGTCTACCGGAACTCAGCGTCGTTCCATGTCCCGCTCGTGACGATCGCGCTGGTGCAGGGCGACGCGCTCGGCGGCGGGTTCGAGTGCGCGCTCTCGCTCAATCTGCTCATCGCTGAGAAGAGCGCGAAGATGGGCCTGCCGGAAATCCTGTTCAATCTCTTTCCAGGCATGGGGGCATACAGTTTCCTCTCACGCCGTCTCGACGTGCTGCGCACCGAGAAGCTGATCACGAGCGGGCGTATTTATTCAGCAGCCGAGCTGTACGAGATGGGCATCGTCGATGTGCTGGCCGATGATGGCCAGGGTGAGTCCGTGGCGCGGGATTATATCGACAGCCATCGGCGGAAATGGAACGCGCATTACGCGATGTTCCAGGCCCGTCAGCGCGTGCGGTCGGTGACGCTCGAGGAGCTGCGCGATGTCGTCGATATCTGGGTCGATGCGGCGCTCAGGCTGCAGGAGCCGGACCTAAGGAAGATGGAGCGGCTGGTGACCTCGCAGGACCGGCGGATGGCCGCGCTCCGCGGCGGCGCCGAGGCGCACACCGGCTGAGCCGGGCGTTCCTCTTTCTGCGGATCATCCATGGTTTCGCCGGTCCATGGTTTCGCCGGAGCGTGTCACGCAAAGCGTGTCGCCTGTCACGCTCCGGCCGGTCGTCGCGCGTCGTTTCGTCGCGCGGCGTTCAGGCGGCGCGGCTGCTGATCAGGTCGCTCACCACCGCCGGATCGGCGAGCGTCGAGGTATCACCGAGATTGCCGGTCTCGTTGGCGGCGATCTTGCGCAGGATGCGACGCATGATCTTGCCGGAACGTGTCTTCGGCAAGGCCGGCGCCCATTGGATCACGTCGGGCGCCGCGATCGCGCTGATCTCGGTGCGCACCCAGACCACCAGCTCCTTGCGCAGCGTGTCGGTCGGCTCGACCCCGATCTTCAGCGTCACATAGGCGTAGATTCCCTGCCCCTTGATATCGTGCGGGAAGCCGACGACGGCCGCCTCCGCCACCTGCGGATGCGCGACGAGCGCGCTTTCGATCTCGGCCGTGCCAAGCCGGTGCCCGGCGACATTGATCACGTCATCGACCCGGCCGGTGATCCACCAGTAACCGTCTTCATCGCGCCGCGCGCCATCGCCGGTGAAATAGAGACCCTTGAAGGTGCTGAAATAGGTCTGCACGAAACGCTGGTGATCGCCGAACACCGTCCGCATCTGGCCGGGCCAGGAATCGGCAATGCAGAGATTGCCTTCTGCCGGCCCTTCGAGCGGGTGCCCCTCCCCATCCACCAGAACCGGCTTCACACCCGGCAGCGGCAGGGTGGCCGAGCCTGGCTTTTGCGCGATCGCGCCCGGCAACGGTGAGATCAGGATGCCGCCGGTTTCCGTCTGCCACCATGTATCGACGATCGGGCAACGCTTGTCGCCGACAACGCGATAGTACCAAAGCCAGGCCTCGGGATTGATCGGCTCGCCCACCGTGCCGAGAATCCGCAAGGACGCACGCGAGGTTTTCTTGACCGGCCCCTCACCCTCGCGCATCAGCGCGCGAATCGCGGTGGGCGCGGTGTAGAAGATGTTGACCTTATGCTTGTCCACCACCTGCCAGAAGCGCGAGGCATCGGGATAGTTCGGAATGCCCTCGAACATCAGCGTGGTGGCGCCGTTGGCGAGCGGGCCATAAACGATATAGGTGTGCCCCGTCACCCAGCCGACATCGGCCGTGCACCAATAGATCTCACCCGGATGATAGTCGAACACATATTGGTGAGTGAAGCTCGCCCAGACCATGTAGCCGCCGGTCGTGTGCAGCACGCCCTTGGGCATCCCGGTCGATCCGGATGTGTAGAGAATAAAGAGCGGGTCTTCCGCTCCCATCTCTTCGGCCGGGCAATCGGGTGAAGCGGCGGCGACAAGCGCCTCATAGGCATGATCGCGCCCCTTCTTCATCGGCACCGCCGCACCGGTGACGGAAACCATGATCACGTTCTCGACCGAGGGGCAGGATTCCAACGCCTCGTCGGTATTCACTTTAAGCGGCACACGCCGTCCGCCGCGTCTTCCCTCATCGGCCGTAATGACGAGATTCGAGCCGCAATCCTGAATCCGCTTGGCAAGGCTGTCGGGAGAGAAGCCGCCGAACACCACGGAATGAACGGCGCCGATGCGTGCCGAGGCGAGGATCGCCACCGCCGCCTCGATCACCATCGGCATATAGATCGTGATGCGGTCTCCCTTTTTCACGCCGAGCGACTTCATCGCATTGGCCAGACGGCAGACCGCCTCGTGCAGGCCGCGATAGGTGATCGATTTCTGCTGGGTCGGATCGTCACCTTCCCAGAGGATCGCAATCTGGTCTCCGCGCATCGCGAGATGCCGATCAAGGCAGTTCGCCGCGGCATTGAGCCTGCCGTCCTCGAACCACTTGATCGAGACATCGCCCGTGAAGCTCGCGTTCTTGATCCGCGTCGGGAAGCGCATCCAGCTGATGCGCTTCGCCTCCTCGGCCCAGAACGCGTCCGGGTCGGAGGCCGCGCGCGCTGCCATTTCCTGGTAGCGCTTTGCATCGATCAGGGCTTTCGCCGCGATCTCGGGCTTGACGGGGATCACCTGCTCTTCAGACATGGACGCCCACCATCGTTTCAGGATTTTCCCTTTGCTTAGCGGAGCGGCGCGGTTTTCGGCAAGGGCCAAGCCCGGGGAGCGGTCATGGCCGAATATCGCGGCTTTCTATTGCATCGCAGCATCCGCCGGCATGCCGTCTTGCGGCCGCCGCCTATCCGTGGAAACCGCCCAACTCGCAGATCCGGTGCCAATGCTCCTCGCTCACCGGCATCACCGAGAGCCGCGCCTGACGCACCAGCAGAAAATCGGCGAAGGCCGGATCTTCCTTGATCGCGGCGAGCGTCACCGGCCGCTTCATCGGTCCCACCGCCTTCACATCGACCGCGACCCACTCTCCTCCCTTGGCTCCTCCCTTGGCTCCCTTCCGGGCTTCTTCTTTCGCGGTCGGGTCGGGATAGGCTTCGCGCACCACCTCGACCACACCGACGATCTCCTTGCCCACGTTGGAATGATAGAAGAAAGCGCGGTCGCCGCGCCGCATCGCCATGAGATTGCGTTTGGCCGCATGGTTGCGCACGCCGGTCCAAGGCTCGGTGCCATGGGCCACCTGCTCCCGCCAGCCGAAGGCGTCAGGCTCGGACTTCACCAGCCAGTAGCGCATTCTCGGCATCCTAGAGCGTGATGAGCGAAGGTGGAATCATCGAAGGCGTCAATCGCGCGGGAAAACAAATGGCGGGAGCGGGGTCCGTGAGCACGAGCGAACGGGTCCCGCGCTCGTCGGGCGCGCCATGATCCTTGGTTATGATCCATAGAGAGTGACATCATCGTAGAGAGCCCCGGGCACGGCTTCAAATTGCGGAGGCCTTGGCCTAAGTTCCCCTCCGTGGAACCCGCCGCCGCGCCGCCCGCGACCGCTCCTTCGGTGAGGGGCGGGCGCAGGGTTCATCTTTTCGCCAATCCCGGACGCTTCCTGCGCTTTTCGGGCCGTCTCCTGCCGTGGCTGGCGTCGGGCGGGATCGTCCTCTCGGCGGTCGGGCTCTTCTGGGGTGCCTTCATCGCTCCGCCGGATTGGCAGCAGGGCGAGGCGGCGCGGATCATGTATGTCCATGTGCCCTCGGCCTGGGTGGCCCTGTCGGGCTATTGCGCGCTCGCCGCCGCTTCGGCCGCGTCTCTCGTCTGGCGCCATCCGCTCGCCGATCTCGCCGCCGCCGAGATCGGTCCCGTGGGTGCCGCCGCCGCCGGGCTCTGCCTCGTCAGCGGCAGCCTCTGGGGCAAGCCGATGTGGGGCGCCTGGTGGGTATGGGATGCGCGGCTGACCTCGATGCTCGTGCTCTTCTTCCTCTATCTCGGCCACATCGCCCTGGTCCGTGCCTTCGATGAACCGACGCGCGGCCACCGCGCCGGCGCGATTCTGGCGTTGATCGGCGCCGTCGATCTGCCGATCATCCATTTCAGCGTCGTCTGGTGGAACACCCTGCACCAGGGCAACAGCCTCGGCCTTTTCTCAGCCCCCACCATCTATATCTCGATGCTCTGGCCGCTGCTCATCACCGCGCTCGGCTACAGCCTGGGCTTCGTCGCGATCGTGATCGCCCGGCTCCGCGCGGCCATTCTCGAGCGGCGGCTCGCCTCCCTGCTCAGCGTTCGCGCGGCCGATGGCGGAAAGACCATGCAAGGCGGCGCCGTCCCCATCGCGGGAATGGGCGCGGGATGAATGTCCTGCCCTTCATCGTCCTCGCCTATGCCGCCGGGGTGCTGGTGCCGGCCGCTTTCGCACTTGCTGCCTGGGCGCGGCTGCGGCGGGCGGAGCGGAGGCTCGCCGCAATCGATCCCCGCGCCCAGAGAGGGCAAGGAAGGCGCAAATGACCCGCAAGCGGCGGCGCCTTCTGGTGCTTGTCGCCTGCCTCGCCGGCCTCGGCACGGCGACCGGGCTCGCCCTCGCCGCCTTCAGCGGCAGCATCGTCTTCTTCGTCACCCCCTCCGACCTTGCCGCGAAGCCGGGGGAGATCGGGCGGATGGTCCGCCTCGGCGGTCTCGTCCAGCAGGGCAGCGTCGCGCATATGGTGATCGGCGGCCGCCCGCTCGTCCGCTTCCGAATCACCGACGGGCATGACGCGATCCCGGTCACCTTCACCGGCATCCTGCCGGGCCTTTTCCGGGAGGGGCAGGGCGTCGTCGTCACCGGCCGTCTCGCGCCCGACGGGGTTTTCCGCGCTGACCAGGTGCTCGCCAAGCATGATGCGGACTATATGCCGCCCGCAATCGTCCAGGCGCTGAAGAAGCGCGGCCTCTGGAATCCCGCTGCCGGTCCGCCGCCGCCGGCAGCCACGTGGGACACGATGAGGCTGCCGGCGTCGAACCAGCGCGGGAGTTGACGGAGAATGGTGCCGGAGCTTGGCAATTTCGCCCTTGCGCTCGCCTGCTGCCTTGCCCTGACTCAAGCCGTGCTCTCGCTGCTCGGCGCTGAGGGGCGGGATGCGCGGCTGATGTCGGCTTCGCCCGGTCTGGCCTTCGGCCAGCTCATCGCTGTCGGCACCGCTTTCCTCGCCCTTGTCTGGAGCAACGTCGTCTCGGACTTCTCGGTGCGCAATGTCGCCGAGAACAGCCAGAGCCAGGCGCCGCTCTTCTACCGGATCACCGGCACCTGGGGGAATCACGACGGTTCCATCCTGCTCTGGTGCCTGGTGCTCGCGCTTTGTGGCGCCGCCATCGCCGCTTTCGGCGGCAATCTTCCCTCCGCCCTGCGTGCGCGGGTGATCGGCGTGCTCGGCGCGGTCGCCGCCGGGTTCCTCCTCTTCGCGCTCACCGCCTCGAACGCCTTCACTCGCATCTGGCCGCCGCCAATGCAGGGCCAGGGCATGAACGCGCTGCTGCAGGACCCTGCGCTCGCGATCCACCCGCCGATCCTCTATCTCGGCTATGTGGGCTTCGCGGTGCCCTTCGCCTTCGCCGTCGCCGCCCTCATCGAAGGCCGTGTGGATGCCGCCTGGGGTCGCTGGGTCCGGCCTTGGGCGCTCGCTTCCTGGTGCTTCCTCACCTGCGGGATCGCTCTCGGCTCCTGGTGGGCGTACTACGATCTCGGCTGGGGCGGGTTCTGGTTCTGGGATCCGGTCGAGAACTCCTCCCTCCTGCCGTGGCTCACCGGCACCGCGCTTCTCCATTCGGCGATTGTCGTCGAGAAGCGGGAGGCGCTCAAAACCTGGACCATCCTGCTCGCGATCGCGACCTTCGCGCTCAGCCTTTGCGGCACCTTCCTCACCCGCTCGGGCATCCTCAACTCAGTCCACGCCTTCGCCAACGATCCCACGCGCGGCCTTTTCATTCTCGCCCTGCTCGGCCTCGTCGTCGTGCCGAGCCTCCTTCTCTTCGCCCTCCGCGCGCCGGTTCTCAGCCCCTCCGGCATTTTCGCCATCCTCTCGCGCGAGGGCGGGCTCGTGCTCAACAACATTCTTCTCTGCTCGATCGCCGCGGTGGTGCTGACCGGAACGCTCTATCCGCCCTTCGCCAACCTGATCGGAGGCGTCCAGCTCTCGGTTGGCGCGCCCTTCTTCGATTCCACCGTGCTGCCCCTCGCCGCGCCCCTGATCCTGGCAATGCCGCTTGGCCCGATGCTTTCCTGGAAGCGCGCCACGCTCGGCCCGGCGCTTCTCCGCCTCTGGTGGGCCGCGCTTGCGGCTTGCGTGGTGGGCGTTATCGCCGCCCTCGGCTGGCACGGGCTGGCGGCACTCGGCTTCGCCGGCAGCGCCTGGCTGATCCTCGGCGCCGCCGCCGATCTCGGCGGGCGGATTCGCCTCTTCCGCGTCCCGCTGGCGGAGAGTCTCTCACGCTTGGCCGGCCTGCCCACCGCCGCTCTCGGCGCGGCGATCGCCCATGCCGGGCTTGGCGTGACGATCGCAGGCATCGCCGGGATGACGCTCGCGAGCCAGAGCGTCACGTTCCTGCGTCCGGGCCAAGGCCTCGACTTCGCCGGCGATCACTGGACCCTGCAATCCCTCACGAACAAATCCGGTCCGGACTACGTGGCGCGCACCGCGACCCTCGTCGTCAGCCGCGACGGCAGGACCATCGCTGTCCTGCATCCTTCGGAGCGCGCCTTCCCGGTGCAGCAGACGGATGTCACCGACACCGCCATCCGCACCGATTTTCTTGTCGATCTCTATACCGCCCTCGGCAGCGTGCATGATGGCGGGGCAGAGGTGCGGCTGCGCTATGATCCGCTCGCCCCCTGGATCTGGCTCGGCGCGCTGGTGATGGCGGCGGGCGGCGGCCTCTCGCTCGCCGACCGCAGGCTACGGGTCGGCGCGCCGTGGCGGCGAGAGTCGAAGCGCGGGTCGCGGGCCGCACAGGTTTCCGCCTGATGGCGCTCAGCCTCGCCACGCGCCGGCGCCTGATGCTTGTGGCCCCGCTCGGACTTGCCGCGATCGGCGGCTTCGGGTTCCTCCGATTGCTCGACCGCATGCAGACCGGCCGCTATGACCCGCATGCGGTCCCCAATTTCCTGGTCGGCCATCCGGTCCCGTCCTTCACCACAACCCCCGCACTTCCGGGGAGAGGTTTTTCGTCCGCCGATCTGCGAAACCTTCCGCAACCCGTGCTGGTCAATTTCTTCGCCTCATGGTGCGTGCCCTGCCAGGCAGAGCATCCCCTGCTCATGCAGCTCCAATCCCAGAGCGTTGCGATCTGGGGCATTGCCTACGAGGATTCGGAGGCCGCGATGGCCGGCCTTCTCGCCGCGCATGGCGACCCCTATGTCCGCCTCGGTGCCGACAAGACCGGCGCTGCCGCGATCGCCTGGGGCATCAGCGGCGTGCCGGAGAGCTTTCTGGTGGATCGCGGCGGGGTGATCCGCTGGCATATTGGCGGACCACTCTCGGCCGAGACCATCGCCGGCACGCTCGATCCGCTGCTCAGGACCTACGCCTGATGCGCCGGCTTGCGATCTTCCTGCTCTTTCTCGCCGTCACGCTTCCCGCGCTTGCGGCCGCACCCGCCCTCACCCAGGCTCAGGAAGCGCGCGCGGAGAGGATTGGAAGCCAGCTTCGCTGTGTCGTCTGCCAGAATGAAAGTGTCGAGGAATCGAATGCCTCGCTCGCGGCCGATATCCGCCGCATCATCCGCGAGCAGGTCGCGGCCGGGCGCACGAACCACGAGATCATGCAGTGGATGACGGCGCGTTACGGTGATTTCATCCGCCTCGATCCGCCCTTCAACCAGCTCACTCTCCTGCTCTGGTCGATCCCCGTGCTGGCGCCCGCGGCGGGCCTTGCCACGGCGCTGCTCGCCGCGCGCCGCCGCCGCAGCGAGCCTTCCGCCCTGACCGAGGCCGAAAGGGTCCGGCTCGCCGAGCTGCTCAAGTAGGTCCGGGACGCTTTGCTCATGTTGTGGGGCCTTTTCGCGCTCCTTTCTCTCGCCGCGCTGGCTCCCGCCGGCTTCGCCTTCTTCCGTGGCCGCGGCGCACGCGGGCGGCGGGCGGCGGCCCTTGCCCTCTATCGCGCCCAGCTCGACGAGCTCGCCCGCAACCGAGCGGAAAACCGGATCGGCGAAGCCGAGCATGTGCTGGCCGTGCGGGAGGTGGAGCGGCGCCTGCTCGCCGCCGATGTGACGCCGGATGCCGAGACAGGCTCCCGCGCCGGGCCTGGCATGCTGCTGGGCGTGCTGGTGGCGATCCCACTCGTCGCCCTCGCCCTCTATCTGCCGGCCGGCGATCCGGGCCTTCCGGCCGCGCCCCTTGCGCCCCGGCTCGCCGCCGAGCAGGCGCAGCATCTGGAGATGGCTCGGGCCATCGCCGAGCTGCGCCAGAAGATTGCAACCCTCGACCCGCGATCCGAGGAAGCACGGGAGGGCCTGCTGCTGCTCGGCCGCGCCGAGGCGGAGAATGGGGATTTCTCCGCCGCAGCCGTCACCTGGCGCCAGGCGCTCGCCGATCGGTTCGATCCCGCCCTCGCGGCCGCCGCCGCCGAGGCCGAGACCCGCGCGGCCGGCCATGTGAACGCGACCGCCGCCGATCTCTTCCGCCAGGCGCTCGCCAAGGCCCCGGCCAATGCCCCTTGGCGCGCCCTTGCCGAGCAACGGCTTGCCGAAGCCGGCGGTCAATGATCCTTGCACCGAGCGCCGCGTCCGCCATTATCAGGCTGATGAGCGAAGAAAAGACGAAGAGCGAGTCGTCGGCCGACCTTGGCGCCGAATCGCCGGCCGAGCCGAAGCCCGGTCCCGAAAAACATCCCAAGGAGATCGGCGGCCCGCCGGGGCCCGAGCCCACCCGTTACGGCGACTGGCAGTACAAAGGCCGGGTCACGGATTTTTAGTCGTTGTTCAGAGCGTGATGACCGAAGGTGGAATCATCGCAGGTTTGAATCACGCGGGAAAACGAATAGGTAAAGCGGCATGCGTGAGCCCATGCGAACGCATACCGCTCTCAAGCGTGATGACCGAAGGTGGAATCACCGCAGGTCTGAATCACGCGGGAAAACGAATAGGTGGAGCGGAATGCGTGAGCCCATGCGAACGCATACCGCTCTACGGGCAGCGTGGCAGCGGCAGGTCATGGCGGGTCGGTTCGCGAGAGGCTTACTGGATTTGAGCCTGCGCTGGCTGAGACGGCCTCTGGGGCAACCCGCGATCGCCGAGCGATTTCCCGCCCCGGCGGACTTCGCGGCGATCTGCCTGCCGGCGCTGCCACTCGATCCCGATCGGGGGCCGATCTCCATCCTTCTGCTCGATCCGCGGAGCTGCACGACGCGCACGGCGCGGCTGGACGGGATTCGCAGGGGGACCGATCTCTCCTTCGGCTTTCCCGCCTTCGCCAATCCGGCTGGCGCGATGTTTCTTCTTTTCGCGTTCCAGCCGGCCCGGCTGCGCGCGTTTGGTTGGTGGCGGCGTCGGCTCGCTGCCGTGGCACTGGCTGCACGGCCGTCGATCCGCCTGGCCTGCAATGAGGATGTGCCTGGTTTCCGCGCGCTCACCCTCCCGCCTCATCCGCCGGACGCGATGCAGCGGCTCGGCCCCGCCGAGACGGAAGAAGAGAGCGGCGTGCCGGTCGCGGGCGCGATCGAGACCTGGTGGCGGGAGGATGGCGGCCTCTATGTCCAGGGCTGGCTCCACGCCTATGAGCGGCGCATCAGCGCCGTCGCGGTCCTTGACGCGCACGAACCCTCGGATGGGCCTCGCCCGATTCCGCGCCTCTCCCTGCGCCCCGACCTCATCGCGCATGAGCCGAAGCTTGCGGAGCCGGCCACCGGTTTCTCCCTCTTCGTCCCGAACTGCAACGGGGAGGCGGTCACGTTCCGGATCGGGACCGATGCCGGCCCGGCCCGGCTCTGCTTATCCTTGCCCGGTCGCGCCGGGCCACCGGCCGGCGAGATCGCGAGCGAGGCGGAGGAGAAGGACCGCGCTTTCGTCCGCTTCGTTGCCGAGTCCAATGCCCGCGAATTCGAGGTGATGGAGATCGGCGCAAGGCTCGTCGGCAGCCGCACCGAGTCGCTCCGCGACCGCTTCCCGAAGGCGCGGCGCTATGTCGGGATGGATGTTCACCCCGCGCCGAATGTGGACGTGGTGGGAGACGCGCACGCGCTTTCGCGTCTTGTCGGGCGGAACAGCTTCGATGCCGTCTTCTCGGGTGCCGTGCTCGAGCATCTCGCCATGCCCTGGCTCGTGGCGGCCGAGATCAACCGTGTGCTGCGGGTGGGCGGCCTCACCTACCACATCGCCCCGCAGGCTTGGCCGGTGCATGAGGAACCGAACGATTTCTGGCGCTTCACCGACGAGGCGCTGAAGCTGCTGTTCGGCGAGCCCTTCGGATTCGAAGTGTTGAGCGCGGGGATGGCGGATCGCGCCCGGCTGTATCCTCTCGACAAGGAGGCGGGCGATCTCGGCCTGCCCTTCGGCTATGGCTATGGCTCGTCCTGGGTGCTCGCGCGCAAGGTGCGCGAGATCGACGAGGAGCCGGGGTTGCCTGGTCTGCTGTCCGCTTCGCTCGCCGCCCTGGGACGGCGCTATCCCTTGCCCGGATGACCTCTTCGGGCGAGGGCGGCCGTCAGCGTGTTCTCGAGCAGGCAGGCAATCGTCATCGGCCCGACACCCCCCGGCACCGGGGTGATCGAGGCCGCGACCGGCAGGGCCTCGGCGAAGGCGACATCGCCGACGAGGCCGCCGCCTTCCTGACGGTGAATCCCGACATCGACCACCACCGCCTCCGAAGCGATCCAGTCGCCCCGCACGAGCTCCGGCCGCCCCGCCGCCGCGACCAAGATCTCGGCGCGGCGGCACTCGACAGCGAGGTCCCGGGTGCGGGAGTGGGCGACCGTCACGGTGGCGTCGGCCGCGGTCAGCAAGGCGGCAAGCGGCCTGCCGACAAGGTTCGAGCGGCCGATGACCAGGGCGCGCGCGCCGGAGACGGAGACATCGGCGGCCGTGAGAAGCTTCATCACCCCGAGCGGGGTGCAGGGCACAAGGAACGGCCGGCCTGCGAAGAGGCGCCCGGCATTGACCGGCGAGAGACCATCGACATCCTTGGCCGGGTCGATCGCCTCGATAACCGCGACGGGGCGGATCTGCGGCGGGAGCGGCAGCTGGACGAGGATTCCGTCGATCGCCGGATCGGCATTGAGGGCGGCGATTCGCGCGAGCAGCGCGGTCTCGCTGGTATCGGCGGGAAGCCGGACCGTTCGCGCCTCGATCCCCGCAGCACGCGCCGCACGATCCTTGCCGCGCACATAGATGGCGGAGGCGGGATCATCCCCGACCAGCACCACGGCGAGGCCGGGGCGAAAGCGGCCGGCCTCGATCCGATGCGCCGTTTCGGCATTGAGCGCGGCGGCGAGCGCCCGCCCGTCGATGATCCGTGCGGGCACGCGGAAGGGCTTCAGGCGCCGGCGAGCGTGAAGAAGGCCCTGGCCAGCAGCATCTGCAGCGCCTCAAGCAGCAGGATCAGGATCAGCGGGCTGATATCGATGCCGCCGAGATTGGGCAGCACCGAGCGAATCGGGCGCAGGGCCGGTTCGGTGAGGCGATAGAGGAAATCACCGATCGTCCAGACGATGCGGTTGCGGGTATCGAGCACACCGAAGGCCGCCAGCATGCTGTAGACGGCCGCGATGATCACCGCCCAGATATAGAGATGGATCAGTTCCGAGATCAGCCAGTAGATGGGATACATGCGGCGCCGTCTCCATGGGCCGCGCGGAAGCTAATCACGGCCCGCTCCCGAGGCAACCGTTGCTTGACACCCCGCGGCGACATTCGCATGTTCGCGCCGCTCGCGGGTCAGGGGCTGTAGCTCAGCTGGGAGAGCGCCTCGTTCGCAATGAGGAGGTCAGGGGTTCGATCCCCCTCAGCTCCATACCTCTCCGTCGAGCCGTGTCCGACCTCGGCTTGCCGCTTCAGGGGGCACGCTTTCCTTTCCCGGTGGTCGAGCGCGCGGCTGCGAGGCGCAGCATCGCGACGCCCTCGCCTTCGCCCGCAACGGTCACGACTTCATGCTTCGCGCCCTTCGCGATCGCCCTGAAAGCAATAGCCAGTCTCTCATTTATCAGCTTCCTGGAGCGGGACGAGATCGCTTGCGCTCACTCATCCCGCTCTCGGTCATTGTTTTCTTACGTGAGAGAGACCTACGGCCAGTCGACCTCCGGTCACCACGCTTTAAGCTGCTGTCTCGATGCTTTCCGAGTAAAGATGACGCGCCAGGCTCGCTTCCGACAGGAGACGGATATTGTCGGCAAGAAAATGAACTCTGTTTCCTCAACCAATGTCCGGCAGGGGCTTACGATTCTCGTGGCCACCTTGCTCCTGGCCTATGCGCTCGGGGTCGCCGAGTATTGGCATTTCGCCTACTTCTATTCTCATCATATCGGCGATCTCTATAGCTACCAAAACCAATTGCTGGAGGGCCATGCGCCGTGGCTTGCGGACCAGAACCGCGTGCTGGCGCCCCTATTGATCGAAGCCATTCGACGTGTCTTCCGCACGGACTATGCAGACGCCTATCATCATTTCATGTTCTGGACCTTCGTCGGCCAGAACCTTTGCGCCGCAATCCTCTTCCGTCAGTGCCGCCTCACGCTTGGCCAGTCGGCAATCGGGCTGTTTCTCGCCGCGTCGGTGCCGATGCTCCTCTTCAATTTCTGGTGGTTTCCGTGGACCAATTTGGAGGCGATGCTATTTCTTCTGATGTTCACCGCTGACGCGGCGCCATGGTCCCTCAGGGCCCGGGCCTCCACGCTCGCGCTGATCTTCCTCGGTATGATCCTAACCAAGGAAACGGCTATATTTTTGCCGATCTGGCTGTTCCTCCGCCAAGGTTCAACGGCAATCCTCGCGGGGCGTCCATGGGCACGGCTTCTGCCGATGGCACTTCTGTGTTCCGTGATGATCTTCGGGTCGCTCCTCGTGGATGCGGAGCTGCGCCACTTGCTGTGGGTGTCCAGTACTTTCGCCAATGACCCTTCCGGCAACCCACCGGGGAACCTTCCGGTCGTATTCGGGACGCACGTCCTCATATTGGACTATCCGCTCAGGACGGTCGGTTACTACGCAAGGAATTTCTTGGCGCTCGTCACGTTCCGCATACCCTGGCCCTTATTCTTCAACGCGCACTGGACGGCTTGGCCGGCCGGGGCCGTGGATTTCTTCATCGCCTCGGGTGTCAGCGTGCCCAGCGCCGTCTGGAGCTGGCGTCACCGAGATCATGCTCTGTTCGCGTTGGCCCTGTTCTCGCTTGCTTACCTCGCCGTATGCTTCCTTCTCGTCAATATGCCGGAAAGCGACAAGCTGATGCCGGTTTTGGTGGCCGGGGTCTATGCCTATGCGAGGCGGAGCGCTCCTGTTCGCCAGAATGGCTTGCGCCCGCGCCAGCTCACGCGACCAGCCGATTTCGACTGACCGCAGGGCGCCTGGTGCCCGAAGTGCGACGTTGGCCGCGGCCACGCCTTCGTCAGGGCCCGGATCCAATCAGCGTCATGTCCGCGATCCGCGAGCAAGATTGCTTCCGATTTGAAACCGGACAACAGCGCGAAGGCAAGGCGGCCTCCGTACTCGCGGGCTGATGCTCCTGAAAAGACGCGCCGAATCATGGCACACTGTCCGGGGCCGGAGGCAGGGTGAACTGAAAGATGGCGCCCCGAGGCACGTTCGCGGTCGCCCACAATCGTCCCTCGTGGACTTCGATGATCGAACGGCAGATCGAAAGCCCCATGCCCAAGCCATCGGGCTTGGTGGTGTAGAAGGCGTCGAAGAGGCGGTCGAAACTCTCAAGGGGCAGGCCTGGGCCGGAATCCTGCACAGCGACGAGCACCCCGCCCGGTACATCTGCCTGGGTGCCGATCCGCAGCTCCCGTGTCCCCTCCCTGACGTCGCTCATCGCCTGGACGGCGTTGGTGATCAGGTTCAAGATCACCTGTTGCAATTGAATTCGATCCCCGAGAACGAGCGGCAGCCCATTGGCAAGCGCAATGTGCGAGGAGATGCCGTTCTTCACCACTTCGCCGCGGGTCAGGGCAATGATTTCGAGGATGGTTTCGTTGATGTCCAAGCGCTCCTTCCGTGGGGGCGCCTTCCTGATGAGAGCGTGAATTCGGCCAATGACATCGCTGGCGCGATTGCCGTCCCTGACGATACGGCCGAGGGCCTGCCGGGCCTCCTCCAAACGAGGCGGTTGGATGGCGAGCCAGCGCAAGCCGGCGCTGGCGCTCATGACCGTCGCGGCGATCGGCTGGTTGACTTCATGGGCAATCGAAGCCATCAGCTGCCCCATTGTCGTGACCCGGTTGGCATGCGCGAGTTCCATCTGTGCCTCGCGGTATCGCCGCTCGCTCTCCCGCAAGGTTTCCTCCGTGCGCTTGCGTTCGGTCAAATCGAGCACGAAGGCGACGCCCTCGTCCCGCCTTCCCTCCAGCAAAGCGGCACCGACCAGGACCGGCACGCGACTGCCATCTCTGTGGAAGTATTCCTTTTCGAAAGGCGTGTAGATTCCCGTGGCGGCAAGTTCCGCCAGCGCCTCTTCGTCGGCCGCGCGCCACTCGGCGGGCGTGAGCTCTGTCCAGCGCACGCGATCTGACACGAGATCGTCACGGCCGTATCCCACGATACGGAGAAAGGCTTCGTTGGCCTCGATAATTCGACCTTCGAGCTGCCAGATGACAATCCCGATGATATTGGCTTCCACCAGTCGGCGGATTCTCGCTTCACGCTCCTTGAGCTCGCCATAAAGACGGGTGTTTTCCAGCGAGATCGCGGCCTCCGAGGCGAGCAGCCTGAGGACTGCCGTCCGCGCGGGCGTGAAGACATTGGGGGCCAGGTTATTTTCGAGGTAGAGCACACCGATCAATTGGGCCTGCTTGACCAACGGCAAGCAGAGAATTGAGCGAGCGCGATACTGCCGGATGTACGCATCCTCGGAAAACGGGCTCTGCGCCGAGGCATCGGCGAGAATCAGGCTTTCGTGGGTGCGCACGACATAATGGACGATCGACTCCGGCAGCGCGGCGGAGGCAACGGAAGCATCTTGCACCACGACCGTGCTACCTCTGGTCGTGGCTTCCGCCTCTATCCGGAGCTCATCACCGAGCGGAAAAATCAGCAAACCTCGCTCGGCACCCGCGTGCTCGATCGCCGTGCGCATGAGCGTGTCGATGAGCTTCTCCAGGACGATCTCGCCCGACACGGCTTGCGAGACTTTGATGACAGTCGCGAGATCCAGGTGCTCGACCGGTGCCACGATCGTGCTCGTCCGAGCGGGGAGCGGCTCCTCCCGCCCGAGATATGGATAGAGTTGATCCAGTTGCCGCACCTTCCCATCAGCCCCCCAACGGAGATAGCAGTACCGCGCGTCCCGCAAATAGGTGTGCGCGATCTTCTCGAAACCGCGTGCCGCGTAGAAGTGTGCGGCGAACTCGTTGGCGAGTCCCTCGTTGTGGACAAAGCCGTTCGCTCGCGCCGAACGGATTGCCTGCTCGTAAAGCTGCTCGGCGTCCAGCGCGCGGCCTTCTATTCGTGCGAGCTCCGCGCCCACCAGCGCAGCACGGTTTTCAAAATTCTCCGGGCCATTCTCCGCGCATAGGGCAAGTCGTCGGTGGTGAGCAGCCAAAGCCTCGAAATGCTGCTGTCCCTGATCCGGAAAGGCAGAATCCCACGATGCCGCGTGGGAGAGTGCGCCATAGAAGTGATACTCTGCCGTTTCGATAGGATCGAGCACCAGGAATCGGGATGGCGATGTCGCGAACCTGCGTTGCACATTCAACGAGGCATCGACGGCGGAAGCATAGTCTCCGGCAAAAACGCGGGCCTGCAGTTTTCGGATCCAATACCAGCACTCGGGTTCCGCCAAGCCTGGGTCATTTGCAAGATAGAGCTCGAACCGAAGCTCATCAAACTGGTCGTTATTGAGGGATCCAAATTCCGAAGTCAGGCCACGAAGGGTCCGGATGAGGGCGAGCTGCGGCCTTATATGGTCCACAACGCGACCGAACCGAATCTTTTGCGCAAACTGGAGGCCGCTCTCCGCCTCGCATTGCACCTCAGCCAGCTGGTCTCCCGCCGCCAGCAGGCTTCTGACCACATGGTCGCAACAAATACCCGCGGAAGTCACATCACCAATTTTGTTTGCGGCATCGAAACCGCGGCGCACCAGCTCCCGGCCGGCTCGGACATGCCTTGTCCATGGCAGGGCGCTGTAGCCGAAAGCATAATAGGTTCCGGCCTGAAAACGCTTCAGCCCGCGTTTTTCGACCAGATCATACCCGAGCTGACCGAAACGGAATCCGGCATCATAGTTGCCGAAACGCGGTCCCGCGATGATGGCAAACACGACATAGGCGAAGCACGACCCATCGCTATGGCCATGCTCAAGGCTGAGATTTACCATTCTGCAAATGACGAGTGAAGAGAAGGCCTCTTCGTAGAATGTTGCCGTAATCACAAGCTCGGCCAGGACATCGAGAACATCGAGGAGGTCTGGGTTGGTCATCAACGGCAAGTCAATGAGATCCTCGATTTTCCGGTTTCCAAGCTGTGACCAGATCCGTTCATATTCGCGCATGACGTCATCGTTGGTCGGGTGCGGCGGCCAGTCGGCGCCGCCGAGACGGAGATATTCCAGACATACCTCCACAGCGCGGTTGATCTGATCCAAGTTCGTGTACAGCACGAGACGCAGGCGTGTGACGATTGCGATTTGGCGCTGGCTTCTCGCCCGCTGCGCCAACAGCGAAAGCCGATCTTCGGCCGCCACCATTTGCGCGGTCAGCAACTCGCACTGGGCTGTAAGACATTCGAGATCGAAGATGAGTTCATAATCGTGATCCCAGCTCTCCTCGCTCAGCAATGCCCGACCGGCCACGAGATAGGAAAGGGCCGAGTCGTACGCGGTTGACAGCTTCGCACGCCTGCCCGCAATGAGATTCAATTCCGCGATGCGCGCGCGCTCCTCCATTGATGTTACGAGACCCGAGCCCCGGTTGATCTGGTTCACGATCTCAAAGATCTTCTCCTCGATCTCCGCCGGCGGCGTCCATGAGGCGAGGAGACGGCCAATCCGAAGATGCTCGGCGCTACGCGCGCCTTCAGGTATCAATGAATAGGCCGCTTCCCGGACTCGGTCGTGGATGAATCGGTAGTCACGTTCGGAGCGGAGGACGAGCTCAGTTCGGGTGGCCTCCTGCAGGTCGCTATGGATATCCCGCTTCGAATCCTGGTAAACCGTCCCCAGCAGGTCGAACTCCGCACTATTGCCCACACAGGCCAACTGCCGCAATGCTCTCTGGGTTTCGGCAGACAGACGGTTCAACTTCCCCACCATAAGGTCCACCACATTATCGGTGTACCCTTTGGCGTGAATGTGATTGAGATCCCAGGCCCACCGCCCGTCTCCGCGATCGAAGGTGAGCAAGCCCTCTTCGGCCAGAGACGAAACGAACTGAATGGCGAAAAATGGATTGCCGCCTGTCTTCCCGTGCACCAATTCGGCGAGCGGCCTGGCATGCGTTGGTTCGCAATGAAGCGCATCCGCAATCAGCCGTTCCAAGTCATCACGGACGAGGGGGGCAAGAACGATCTCCTGCACCGCGACTCCAGCCTGACGGATCGCCTTCAGCTTGCGCATCAGCGGATGGTAGGATTCAACTTCGTTGTGCCGATATGCGCCAATCAACATCAAATTCCGCACATCCGACCGGGTGAGGAGGTACTCGACCAAATCGAGCGTTGCCGCATCGAGCCATTGCAAATCGTCGAGGAAGAGCGCAAGCGGATGCTCCGGCCGTGCGAATACGCCGATAAATCGGCCGAACACCAGTTGGAAGCGACGTTGCGCGTCCTGTGGCGAAAGCTCGGGGACCGGCGGCGGCTCTCCTATGATGCGCTTTAGTTCAGGGACAAGGTCGATCATAAGCAGTGCATTGGGGCCAAGTGCCTCTTGAATGGCATCGCGCCATTTGCCCAGCTCTTCCTTGCTCTTGCTGAGGAGCGGCCGGACAAGGCCCTGAAACGCTTGTGCAAGAGTGACATAAGGAATGTCACGCTTGTACTGGTCGAACTTGCCTGATGAAAAAAAGCCACGTGGCGGAACGAGCGGCTTATGAAGCTCATTGACGACGGAGGATTTGCCGATACCCGAGTATCCGGAAACGAGCACCAACTCCGCCCTGCCGCTGGCCATGACGCGATCGAAGGACGCGAGCAGCATCTCGATCTCACGCGCGCGCCCGTACAATTTCTCGGGGATCAATAGCCGATCCGGCATATCGTGCACACCGAGCGTGAACGTATCGAGCTGTCTGCGTGCCCGCCATTCCACGAGGCACCGGCGGAAGTCGGCCTCGACACCCGCCGCGGTCTGGTAGCGGTCCTCGGCCGTTTTGGCGAGGAGTTTCACGATGATGGCCGACACGGGTCCGGGCACGTCTGCAAGCCGTTCGCCGGGCGGAACCGGTTGTCGGGCGATATGACAGTGAACCCACTCCATCGGATCCGAGGCGGCAAAGGGAAGACTGCCGGTGAGAATCTCGTATAGCGTAACGCCGAGCGCATAGAGATCGCTCCGGGAGTCAATCGAACGATTCATCCGCCCGGTCTGTTCGGGCGCCATGTAGGCAAGCGTTCCCGCAATGAACTCGGCGGGTTCAGGCGATTGGCGTTCACTTGGAAGGCGCGATGCGATCCCAAAGCCCGTCAGCCAGACCTGGCCGGTCGCAGAGTTGAAAAGCACATTGGCCGGCTTGATGTCCTTATGGATGAGGCTATGTGCGTGCAGCCGGCCAAGGGCGGCCGATAGCGCGACGGCGAGACGCAGGAATTGTCCGACCTCCATGGGCGGGCCAAGAAGGCGCTCGAGCGGCTCGCCTCCCGGGTCCTCGAGCAGCAGCATGGTCCGGCCGTGCTCACGCACAAGCTCAAGCGGCCGTACCGCCCACGCACCGTCCAGCTCGTCCCTCAGTTCGTATTCGTGTGCGAGGTGATTGAGGCTGGCAGGTGCCGGGTGCTCCGCGGCAGGAAGCACGGCCAGAACTGCTTCCCGCTTACCATCGGCGCCATCGCGCCATTTTCTGCAGAAGACGCGCTCGCCATCCTCCCACAAGAGCTGTAAGCTGCTATCCATTCCGACCCCGAACCAAGATGAACGTCCGCTGGCGTTGGGCATCACGGGTGTGGTTTGTGGTGCCACGGCGGCAGCTTATGGACGCGGTTCATCTCGTGCTCCGCGATGCGGTCGCAAATCGTTTTGAGCCAAGCCAACGGATCAACGCCCCTAAGCCTGGGCCACCGGCACTCCCACGCGGCCCACGCTCGGCCGCGTTGCGATGGATGGCCAAGCGGCCAATCGTGAGACAGAGGCGCAGCCGCTGGAGCCGGAGAGTGCCTTGGAGGACGGCATTGCCGAGTGTGAGCTTGCCGAAAAACCGCATATGAAAATTGCATATGTTGAGTGCGAAACCAAAACTACCTATATCCCATTCATCATTCGTCGTGAACCCCAGGATACCAAACTGTGCAAGGGAAAGATGCGCTTAACCCGCGTCGAACGGGCACCAGTCGATCCCCTCCGGCAGCAAGGCGAGCCGTGCCGGGCTCATCGTCACCCGGCCATCGGCGGCAGACGACCAGAGAAAGTTGACACGCCCGAGCCGTTTCGCAAAGAGGCACATGCCCTGACCATCCCGCTGTGGGATCCTTATCAGGTTCCCGCAGCGGCCGCGATACACAAACACGTTGTCGCTTTGCCGCTTGGAGTGAGAGTAGTAGCAGTGGGCGCCCATATGCCGTTTGGAAGGGCCTTCGACCTTCGTCGTGCGCGCGCCCGAGTTCCAAAGGCAGGATTTTTGCCAGTGGCAGTTCGGTGCTGCCGCGGCCGTGCATGGCGCGTCGGGGCGCTCGAATTGCTTCTTGCGGCCGATTCCTGCGAGATGGTGCAGTTCGATGACGCGTTGGGAGAGCTGGAGGGTCGTGCGCTCGGTCAGAGCATGGAGCACATCCCTCTCCGCACCTTCGATGTCCACTTTCACGACAAGGATTCTGCGGCCGGAATGCCCGTTGGTGGCGATGATATCGTCAAAAACTCGGAGAGCGCCGTTGGGGCTGCTCTGAACGGCAGGCCCGACGGGGAAAAATGAAATCGTTCATAAGTTCTCGGAGCAGCCGTGATTCTATGCTCGTACTGGGAAACCTTGCAGCCATGCTCCACCATCTCGTCATCCAACGACCCATCTTCGTCGACGTCAGTGGACTATACGATGGTTCCGCGTCCCCACTGATACGCACGAAGCGACGATTCACCGCGTCCATCGGCGGCACAAGTGCAAGAAATTATCGGGCTTCTGTCCCAAGCCCTGGATCCGGAAAATTGATTATAACCGGGCAATCAACACCCGAACGAAGAACATCAATGACACCGAAGCCGGGATTGTCTGCTCGTCTGGGCTCATCACATCCAGCCCTCACCGTATCACGCTCCGCCAGGGCAGCGTCTTTTTGCAAGAATGCCCGGCGTATCAGCGGAAGCCGCGGATGGAATGAGAATGGGATCAAGAAGCTTCCCTGCAGCATACGATATAGTGTTTTCTGCTGCATTGGACCAGCAATAGCGGGCGCCGCGGAGCGACGCCCGCAACATGCTCAACCTGCCTTTCGCACCATTTCGGCACGAACGACGGTATCGGTCGCGGTTGCCTGACGTAAGTCCGCGGCGATCGCGTTCACGATCGTCACAGGGCGGACGTCATCCAGGCATTTCTGTATTGGATAGCCCTTGGCGCAGTTCATCATCCAGTCCCGCGTCAGCCACCAGCAGTTTCCACATGTTGCGGGCGGAATATTTACATTTTCATTGTATGCAAAGTAATCAAGACTCGTCGGCCCGAAGAGGACACATGACTTGACGCCCAGACAGGAGGCCAAATGCACGAGCCCGCTTTCCACGTCAAGGTGGAGCCGGGAATTGGAGAGCATCGCGGCGGTTTCCTGTATATTGCACATTCCTCGCAGATCCAGATCGACCCCAGGAATTCGGCGGCTGTTGGCGGCGCCAAGGTGTACGATTTTTATCCTCGGAAATTGCGCCTGCAAAAGACCGACCACCCCGTCGAAATGGGGATAGAGCTTGGTCGACTGACGATGTCCCATCGGCACACCGTTGATCAGGAAGTTTTCATCGGATGCGTTGTGGACAGTGATATAAGGATCGCGCAACAGGTCATGCTTCTCGAGAACAGTCGGGTCAGTGGCCAGGTTCAGCCTATGTCCCCCATAGGGGAGACCCGACATGTTGTGCGCCAGATTGTAGCGGTTCCAGCCCCGAAGCCCCATTTGAAGAGCCATGGTGTGATCTGTAAACGGCTGCTGGCCGAGATGCTCCGCAATCAGGTAGCGATTATATTCGATCGACTCGCAGATGCGAGCCAGCGCCCTGTTCTTGCCGAGCGCCCTGCGGCAATCCGCTTGATCCAGGTGGAGATAGATGTATTCGCACAAGTGGATCGGAAGGGAGTATTCGCGGTAGCTCGCGTGCCATTCAAGGTACTCGTTGTAGATATTGTTCAGATTCGGAACGTTTGCGAAGATCCACGATGCGAACTGCGGGCGTGACGAAAACAAATCGAATTTAAGATCGCCGACAGCCGCACAGAGATCCCGGATATACCGGGCTGCGATCAAATGGTCCCCGAGGCCACCCCAAAGCCGGAACGCAACATCTGGCCGGCCCGAAGAGAGGGTGGAAACCATCGGTTTGACGACACCAGCCCTCGTGCCAAGAGCCCTGAGGAGCTCATGGCCTGCGCGGCGAACGGAGCCGGGGGGCGCATGATCGAATTTCATCCGAAAATAAAGCTGCCGAGTGCCGAGATAGAAACGGCCGTAGGTGGACGGCGCACTGTCGGTTGTCGGCGCGCTCCAACGCCTTCCGGCAGTGCCGGTGAGGATATCAAGCTCATCGAATGCCGTGAGGGGATTCCTTGCGCGCATTGTTGCGTGCTGGTCGAAATCGCGGCCGCCTAGCTGCAGCCACTCCTTATGCAGCCGGTACCATTCGGGAAAGGCACTAAAAACGTTCGAATCGGACCAGACCTTTCTTTCATCTCCAAAGTGAACGATCAAAGCCGTGCCCGCCTGTTCCCGCCGCGGTACACATTGCCAAACCTCATACGGCATCTCGCTCGGCGTAATGTGAAAATGCTGGAATGCAAGATTTATAATTCCCTGATCCGGGTTGTGCAGCACGCTCGCGTACTCGATTGCCTTCTCATAGCACCATTTGTGCAGGTTCTCATGTGGCAGCTCGTCGTGCACCACCATCACCGCTGTGCACCATCCCGGTGCATCCATGTCATATCCGGCGATTGGCCGGGCGAAGTTCTCCTGCACGGTCCATGGCGAATCCGACGTGATCCCGAATGGCTTAAAGCTCGTGATGTTCTTCACATTGCCCTGGATGCCGAGGTCCGCGTCAAGCCAGACGACACTCTTGTATCGGGATAGCAGTGCAAATGCCTCGAAATGGCAGAGACACATGAGCTTGTTCATGTCGCGGAAGCGCGAGCCCTCGGGGATCCGCGCCAACATCGAATCTGAGAAATCCGTATCAAATTCGAAAGGAACAAGTTGCACGTTCGGAATCTTCTCAAACGCCGCGCGATCCTGGTCATGAAGCGTCGAATAATAAATCAGCACATCGTAATCTTCGCCGGGCATGCATTTCTGAAGGCCAAGGGCAACATTGCCGGCTGCAAATCCAAGATTTTCGCTAATCCCGAGGAGAAAAGCGAGAGGTCTCTTCTGGTTTGGCATCAAGGCCTCACGTCTAACGGTGCCAATATCCACTGTTCAAGCCGTGCCCGACATTCGTAGAAATTCGCACGGCGGCTGAGCGCTGATGCGACAAGGCCGCGATCCTCCTCCTGATCGGACCATGCCAATCACGCGACCTGGAACCGCAACGGCGCCGCCATAGGTAGGCTGACGGAAGCAGCCCGGCATTGATGCGCTGCTGGCGTCGGTGCGTATCCTTGCCGCATTGGCCGCCAGACGGGTCAGGCCGAGCTGGCCTCAGATGCCGCAACGATGCGTGCCGGATGTGGGCAAATCGCATCGATGGTCGCCCGCGCCACCGCGACAGGGTCCTGCCGGGTGCAGAGAGGCGCCAAATGGCCGCGCGGGCAGCGGGCCATCCATGTCTCGGTAATCCACCAGCAGCCCCCGCAAGAGGCGGGGCGGATATTGACGTTTCCCTCATAGGCGAAAAAATCGATCGGCGTCGGGCCGAAGACCACAGTGCTCCGCGTGCCGAAGCACCGCCCGAGATGCACGAGCCCGCCTTCATTGTCGATATGCCAGGCCGCGTGCTTAAGGAGAGCCGCTGTCTGCTGGATCGTCGTTTCACCGACAAGGCTGCGGTCGACCCCGGCGATCGGGGTGCTGGTGGCACCGGCGCCGACCTGAACGATCGTGAGGTCCGGCAGCTCGGACTTGATGTGCCGGACAACTTCGGCAAACCGGGGATAGCATTTCGTTGCCGTATTGCTTCCGATCCCCCTCACCACCATGCCGGGATCGAAACCGCTTTGAATCGTGATGTAACGGCCGGGGTGAAGGCCGGTCGCGCTGAAAATGCTCTCATCCACAGCGAGGTCGAGCGCATCGCCCTCCGGGGGGATGCCGGTCATGCCCTGCAGGAAGGTCGAGCGGGTGAAGTTCATATAGACGGCCCGCTGAGCCAGGAAATTGTCCATCATCGGGTGGCGGCCGATGAAGGGCTCGATCTTCGGCTTGAAGCGCGCGATATGCTGCAAGGCGGCACAGAGCCTGCGGCTGGCCCGCAGCCGGTGCCATGCGGCGGTTTTGCGATGGACGATGATCGCCTGCATGATCCAGAGACCGATATCGTACTCGCGCATCAGGTCCTCAAAGAGGAACTCGGTGAAAGCCTCCCGGAATCCCGGGACCGCAGCGAAGACCCACTCTGCCACCTCTATGTTGTTGCAATAGATATCGAAAGCGAAGGGCTCGACCTCACGGGCAAGATCGCGCAGGTAGCGGGCGATGACGATGTAATCGCCGATGCCGCCCGTGACCTTGAGCGCAAGGCACGGGCGATCATGAGGGCGGCTCGCCTGAACTTCCATGCGGACGCTCCTTATGTAAGAGCGGGCACGAAGATGGCGCAGCAGATAGCCGAAGCGCTGACGGCAGAATTGCGCAATGAAATAGCCACCTTGCAGTCGTGAACCGGTCGCGTCGCGCGCATCCCGATATTTCTGCAGCAGACGCTGCGTCCGCTCATAAGCCAGGCGGAGATAGAACATGGGCTACCGGCTCCTCCTGCCTTCGTTGCGGCCGCGACATCCGCAGGCATGCATCCCTCCGGACCAGGTGCTGAGACCTGCCGCGGCCCCGCGAGCTCAGAGACAAACCCGCCCGCGCACGAACGATGGCAGGCGACACATCTTTCCCCACAAGTGTGGCAACACTGGGCACACTCCGCCGTGACCCCATGCGTTCAATGTACGGCGCGCCCCATCGCACGCCGGAACAGGGACACCTACCTCGCTCACGCCCGGTTGCGGTCCGCCGGATAGAGCGAGCGTGGAAATGGAGCCCCCTTTTTTGGCGCTCGCCGCCTCGGGAATGTTCAACGGCGAGATGAACTCGGTAGCAAAAGAGGCGTGATCTCGACAAGCAAGAATCTCGATTGGAAATGTTGCGTCAATTGATATGCCGACTGATATTTTGGCGAACTGTTTCAACAAATATTATTGCAAAATGTAACACACGCCGTGGTTACAAAAGTGATAAATTTCTATTATATAGATACAATCTTGCTTCCCGGACTCCGGATTGCCAGTCCGGGTTGTCCTCCGGCCTTCATCAGGATCACCGCTTCCGTGGTCGTCGGCCGTCGCGCCCGCGAACAGCCATGCGGAAGACGATGCCAGCCAAAAGGCAAGCAAACGGTATCGCGAACAGGAGATAATCGGTGGCCATCGGCGCCTCCCTGGCGCTCGCCCGCCGCCGCTCACGACGCGTCCTATCGCGTCAAACCTCGGCTGCTCTGCGGCCGAGACCCCATGGGG
This sequence comes from Acetobacteraceae bacterium, assembly GCA_035509315.1. Taxonomy (GTDB): domain Bacteria; phylum Pseudomonadota; class Alphaproteobacteria; order Acetobacterales; family Acetobacteraceae; genus JAKAWQ01. Next base: position 68,476 of record DATJLS010000003.1, read on the forward strand.
ATCACTTAAGAACGCGATGTTGCTCCAACAAGGGAATGGCTTCGGGGCTGGCGCTCTCTCCCGGATGAGACCGGCTCCCCGCCGCCTCCCCCCTTTGGGGGGATACGCTCGTTCTCACTCACGTATCCCACTCTAGTGTCCCGACTCGCAAATATCGTCATCATGCGTCGGGACACTCGCTCTTTGTTTTCAGCGGCCTGCTGGTCCCTGAAATGCGAAGGCATTTCAGGGGCAGGACACTAGCCATTTGTTTTCTCGCGTGATTCAGACCTGCGGTGATCCCACCTCCGGTCGTCACGCGCAATCGGATCCGAGAGGCTGAAAACAAATGGCGTCCCGTAGGGGATTCGAACCCCTGTTGCCGCCGTGAGAGGGCGATGTCCTGGGCCTCTAGACGAACGGGACCTTGGCGGCCGCTTCTAATCGAGCCCCGGACCGGCCGCAAGCACAGCGCCTCTCCCTTACCCTTATGCTATCCTCATGCGCGCTCACGGCCGGAGATCGATCCGCCGCACCACCTGGCCGCTCGCGGGGTCGATCACCACCACCCGATCGCCTTCTCCACCTCCGCTCAGCGCGAGCGCCAGCCCGTTCGCAACCTGCGCCATCGCGACGATCCGCGTGCCCGCCGGCTCATCGAGCGGCACCGAAGCCGCGGTGGCGGCAGGCTGGCTTCCCGGGAGCACCGAGAGCCGGTGGACGATGACGACGACAAGCACCGTCGTCCCGACAACGATCAACACCCCCATCACCGCCACCGCGATCTTCAAAAACCGCATGCCCGCCCCGATGTTCGGCCCCTGACCCGCCCCGTTCATCCCTCTCCCCATGTCCAAGTGCCCCGACGCCGCCGGCGCCTTCCATATCCTCGCCCCGCCCGAAGCGGCCGGCCAGCGCGCCGACCGCTTTCTCGCGGACGCCATCGGCAGCCTCTCGCGCTCGCGGGTCAAGGCGCTGATCCTTGCCGGCCATGCCATGCGCGACGAGCAGGCGCTTTCCGATCCGGCCGAGCCGGTGCGGGCGGCCGCACGCTACGCGCTGCGCCTGCCGCCGCCAGTGCCGGCCGCGCCTGAGCCCCAGCCGATCCCGCTCACGGTCCTGCATGAGGACGATTCGTTGATCGTCATCGACAAGCCGGCCGGCCTCGTCGTCCATCCCGCCCCCGGCAACCCGGATGGGACGCTCGTCAATGCCCTTCTTGCCCATGCCGGCGATTCGCTTGGCGGCATCGGCGGGGTGCTCCGCCCGGGGATCGTCCACCGGCTCGACAAGGATACATCCGGCCTGATGGTCGCCGCCAAGACCGAGGCCGCCGAGGCAGCGCTCGCCGCCGCTTTCCAGGCCCGCACGATCGAGCGGGCCTATCTCGCGCTCTGCTGGGGGGTTCCCGCTTCCGCGAACGGCGAATTCTCGGGCGCGATCGGCCGCGACCCGCGCGAGCGCAAACGCATGGCCGTCCGCGCCGGAGGCAAGCCCGCCCTCACCCGCTACCGTATCCTCCGCGCCTGGGGAGGCGCGCTCGCCCTCCTTGAATGCCGGCTCGCGACCGGGCGGACGCACCAGATCCGTGTCCATCTCGCGCATGCCGGCCATCCGCTGGTGGGCGACCCGGTCTATCTCCGTCGGATGCCGGCCGTCGCCCGCACCCTGCCCGAGCCCCTGCGCCGCGCCTGTGTCGACTTCCCACGCCAGGCGCTGCATGCGGCGCGCCTGGGCTTTTGCCACCCGGCGAGCGGCCTCCCGCTCCGCTTCGAGACACCCCCGCCGCCCGACTTCGCGTCCCTGCTCGATACCCTCGATCAGGGCATGGCAGACTTCCGATAGGTCAATAATCTTGACAGGACTGAGGCGGTCCTGTATAAGACCGGCCATCCGGCAAGACTGGGCACGAGCGCTGGATGACTGAAGTGGTTGCCGCCTTTTAAGGGGCCCACCCGCGTCGGCCGAGTTAATGTGCCCCCAATCATCAGTGTCGGAGGGAGGGTCCCCGTGCTGTCGGGGAGGGGACCCGTTTGCTTCAGCTGAAAAGGAGCTGCCAATGGCCGCTGCCGTTATGAACCTCGCTCCGGAAGGTAACCTCTCCCGTTACCTCCAGGAGATCCGCAAGTTTCCGATGCTGTCGGCGGAGGAAGAACTCGCCCTCTCGCGCGCCTGGCGCGAGCACGGCGATGTAGAAGCCGCCCACAAGCTCGTCACCTCGCATCTGCGCCTCGTCGCCAAGATCGCCATGGGATACCGCGGCTATGGCCTGCCGCTCGGCGAACTCATCAGCGAAGGCAATGTCGGCATGATGCAGGCAGTGAGGCGGTTCGATCCGGACCGCGGCTTCCGCCTTGCCACCTATGCCATGTGGTGGATCCGGGCCGCCATTCAGGAATACATCCTGCACTCATGGTCGCTCGTGAAGATGGGGACGACCGCCGCGCAGAAGAAGCTCTTTTTCAACCTGCGCCGCCTCAAGGGACAGATGCAGGCGATCGATGACGGCGATCTTCAGCCCGAGCAGGTCGCCTCGATCGCCAAGACGCTGGACGTGCCCGAGCAGGATGTGGTGAGCATGAACCGCCGCCTCGCGGCGCCCGACCATAGCCTGAACGCGCCGCTTCGCGTCGATAGCGAGGGTGAGTGGCAGGACTGGCTGGTCGACGAGACCGAGAGCCAGGAAACGGCCATGGCCGAGCGCGAGGAGATGGACGGCCGCAAGGCCTTGCTCGCCGGCGCGCTGAAGACGCTGAACGAACGCGAGCGGCACATCCTTCTCGAGCGACGGCTCAAGGACAACCCGACCACGCTTGAGGAGCTCTCGCAGCAGTACGGCATCTCGCGCGAGCGGGTGCGGCAGATCGAGGTGCGGGCGTTCGAGAAGCTGCAGAAGGCGATGAAGGCGAAGGTGGCCGAGCGCCGCCTCGCCACCCAGGGTGAAGCTGCCGGCGCCTCCGCCTGACGGGCTCCTTGGCTTAGCCCTCGAACGGATCGCGCATCAGGATCGTATCGTCCCGCTCAGGGCTGGTGGAGAGCAGCGTGACCGGCGCCTCCACCAGTTCCTCGATCCGGCGGACATATTTCACCGCCGGGGCTGGCAGTTCGGCCCAGGAGCGGGCGCCGCGTGTCGAAGCCTCCCACCCCTCGAGCGTCTCATAGACCGGCACGGCCGCCGCCTGCGCTTCGGGCGCGGCCGGCAGATGGTGAAATAGCTCACCGCGGATCCGATACGCGACACAGATCCTGAGTTCCGGCAGACCGTCGAGCACATCGAGCTTGGTAAGGGCGAGCCCCTGGATGCCGGCGACCTTCACGGCCTGGCGCACCAGCACGGCGTCGAACCATCCGCAGCGTCGTGGCCGCCCGGTCACGGTGCCGAACTCGCTACCCCGCTCGCCGAGCATCCTTCCGGTCGCGTCCGAAAGCTCGCTCGGGAAAGGGCCGGCGCCGACCCGCGTGCAATAGGCCTTGGCGATGCCGAGCACCATGCCGATCGCCGCCGGGCCGATCCCGGCGCCGGCCGCCGCCTGTGCGGCAACTGTGTTGCTGCTGGTCACGTACGGATAGGTGCCGTGATCGACATCAAGCATCACCGCCTGGGCACCTTCGAAGAGGATGCGCTTTCCTCCGCGTCGTGCCTCATCCAGCCGCTGCCAGACAGGCTCGGCAAAAGGGAGGATTCGCGGGGCGAGAGCGAGCAGGCCGTTGAGCACCTCCTCCTTCTCGAAGAGCGCGGCGCCAAGGCCGGCCAAAAGCGTGTTGTGATGGCGCAAGAGCTCGTCGAGCTTGGCCGAGAGCGTGGCAGGCTCGGCGAGGTCGGCCACACGGATTGCCCTCCGCGCCACCTTGTCCTCATAAGCGGGTCCGATGCCGCGCCCGGTGGTGCCGATCCGCCTTTCCCCGCGGGCCGCCTCTCGCGCCCGGTCTAGGGCTGGATGCATCGGCAGGATCAGCACCGCGTTCTCGGCGAGCCGGAGGCTTTCCGGCGTCACCCGCATGCCCTGGCTCTCGACCTTCTCGATCTCGGCGAGCAGCGCCTCGGGGTCGACCACCACCCCGTTGCCGATGATGCCGAGCTTGCCCCGCACCACCCCGCTCGGCAGCAGGGAGAGCTTGTAGGTCTGGTTGCCCACCACCAGCGTATGGCCAGCATTGTGGCCACCCTGGAACCGGACGACGATCTCGGCCCGGCTGGCCAGCCAATCGACCACCTTGCCCTTGCCCTCATCGCCCCATTGGGCGCCGATCACCGCGACGTTCGCCATTCCCTACGAGACCACCTCTCAGGCTTCGCCAACCGGCACGGCGACTCCACCGCGCAGCACATGCGTGCAGCCGAGGCGCGGCGCGGCCGCCTCGGTTTCATCAAGCGCGGCCAGAGTCGCGAAGCCCTCGGCGCGAAGACGCGCCGCCGCCGCCTGATCCGCGCCCGCCGGGAGAAGGACGCGAGGTGCCGGAGCCGGAAGCGATGCCGTGCGCAAAAGCGCATCCGAGAAGAGCGTAAGGCCGGTCGCCGGCTCCTGCTCGGCGGTGAGATATCGGCCCCCACGGCCGAGCTCTTCCGCACGGCCGGGCGAATAGACGGTGACGCAGACGCCGGTATGGTAGCGGAAGCCACGAAACTCGATCGGGTCGATGGTGAGCCTGAGATCCGGCGCCAACGCCCGGATGGCCGCGACCGTTTCCCGAAGCTGCTCCGCGAGCGCCAGGGCCGGCGGCGGCAGCGCGGCGGCGGCGAGGGCGGCAAGCGCCCCATCCGCTGGCCCGGCCGCCAGCAGAAGCTCGGTCAGGATCCGCGCGAGCGCCCCGCCCCCGCCATGGCGGGCGACAGCGGCCGCGTCCTTGCGGTCCAGCGCATGGGCGAGCGCCTGGCGTTCCGCGCCGGTGATGCCGGCCGCGTCGATCAGCGCCGGAGCGAGCGAGGGCAATGTCAGGTCATAGCTTGCGCGCGCGATGCCGAGCCGGGCCAGGGCCTCGGCCCCGACCACCACGATCTCAGCATCCGCCGCCGGGCTCGTGCTGCCAATCAGCTCGATCCCGACCTGGCCGACCTGCCGGTCCGGAACGATCTGCCCGCCATGCACCCGAAGGCACTGCCCCGCATAGGAGAGCCGAAGCGGGCGCGGTGCGCCGGCAAGCCGGGTTGCCGCGATGCGTGCCACCTGCGGCGTAATATCGGCACGGAGGCCGAGCATCCGCTGGCTCTCCGGATCGACGACGCGAAACGTCTGATCGGCGACAGCGGCACCGGAACCGGCGAGCAGACTGTCCGCAAATTCGAGCAGCGGCGGCTTGACGCGCTGATAGCCGTGGGCAGCGAACACATCCATGACAAGGCCGACCGCACGCGCTTCCCACTCCGCCTCGGGCGGCAGCAGATCGCAGAGGCCGGCAGGAAGCAGGGCCGGGTGCGGGGGCGGATCGTCAGTCATTGTGGTGGGAAATGCGATGAGACCGGAGCGGAAGAATTGACGCGCCTATAGCATCTGCCCCCGGCGGTAGAAACCCCGCCCGGCATCCCGTGGACAGGCGTCCTGTGGGCGAAATGTTTGCCGGCGAAAATCGCCCGGCGAGCCGACACCGGACCGCAAACGGAACGAACAAGCGGGCCGTGTCACGCTTCCATCGTTGAAGCCAAGAATTTCCGATTCACGTCTCTCGCCACCACTCCGCGCGCAGGAAATAGCCGTGCTCATCGTAGTGAAACGAACCCTCGCCGTCGAAGGTGTTTTTCAGCGCTTCGCCGATCCGCCGTGGCAGATGAATATCGGTGGTCGTGACAACGATCCGGCCGGACTCATCGCCGATCCCGATGATGCGGTTGAGCGGATGCTCAGCCTTCTCGATCTCTTCCTGCCGGCGAATGATGTGAAGAATCTCGTCCTTGTGCAGACCGACGAAGTCGCCGGTGATGGTGACGATACCGGCCGGATAATCGTCGTTGATCCGGTGGCAGGCCTGGCAAAGCTCCTCATGCGCATCTTCGGGCCGTTCAACCCACTGCCAGCGCCCGCCATGATAGACCGCGCCGCATTGGGGACAGACCGTCGGCTCGCGAAGCTTGCCAGAGCGCTTGTACGGGTCGGTGATGGTCCGGTCCTGCGCCCGGCCCCAGCGGCGCGGACCCTCGGTCTGGCCGGAAAGATTGGCTGGCAATGTCATCACACATCATCGCTGCTTTGCTTACCCACGCCCGGTGCGAGCGGGCTCGGGCCACGAGCTTCTTTCGCCCCGATCCGGCGCCCTGGCCATGATCCTTGTCAATATGGTCAGCGCGTCACGAGATTGGCGATGAGGTCATTGATCCCTTTCGTGAGGCCCGCGAACATCCCGAAATCGACACGGTTCACCACCACGAAGGCGCCGACATCGCGGCCCGGCGCAAAGGCGATGTAGCTCATGAAACCGCCACCGCCACCGCTCTTCTCGAGCAGCATCGGCTGATCTCCGTGCGCGGCGAGCATGATCCAGCCAAGACCGATGCCGGCCATCGGCCCGGCTTCATCGAAGCCGATCGCCGCGGAGAGAGATTGGCGGGGGCGATAGATCGCATGGCTCAGCAGCAAAACGGGGTCGGTGGTGTCGAGATTGTGACGGAGCCAGATCGCCATGTCCGCGCCCGTACTGTAGAGCCCGCCGCTGCCACCGGTCGCTTCCGTATCGACACAGGGGCCGGGACCGCCGATGCCGCTGCCGATCATCAGAAGCTGGCACTCGTCCGGCGTCGGATCGAGTGTCGTGTCCTTCATGCCGAGCGGCCCGGTCACCCGCGCGCTGAGCAACGTGGCATAGGGCTGGCCGGCGGCGGTGGCAAGCGCGTCGGCGAGCAGATCGAAGCCGACATTCGAATAGGCGGCAACCGACCCCGGCGCCCAGCCGAGCTTTTCGCGGCTGAGCCAGGCCCACCGATCGGCGCGGGTCGGCCATGTGAAAGGCGGCTTCTCCGGCGCGAAGCCCATCTCGCGCGGCAACCCGGCAGTGTGAGTCGCGAGATCGAGCAAGGTGATCGGCGGCGCGCCGCTCACCCGTGGAACCGTAACGCTACCGGCATATTGCTGCAACGGATCGGTGAGGCGCAGAGTGCCGTCAACCACGAGCGAGGCAAGAACCTCGGTCGTGAAGACCTTGCTGATGGAGCCGAGGCGGAAGAGGGTTTTCGCCGTCGGCTCGATCTTGTTGCCCTTCTCCGTCTCGCCATAGCCTTCGATCACACTGTCGTGGCCGCGCACCACCGCGAGCACCATCCCCGGCGCGCCGGAGACGAGCCAAAGAACCGGACCGGTCAGCGCAATCGATTCGGCAAGCAGCGGATCCGCGGCGCGGGACGGGGTTGCCGCCAGCCCCAGGCAAAGAGCCAGGACAAGGCCAAGGAAGGATCGCATGGGTTGCCTCCGTTCCGCTTCGGGCCAACGGGGCGGTGCCGATCCGACCGGGATCAGAACGAATAGCGCCGCAGTCCGCCGTCCACCGGGATCACCGTTCCCGTGATATAGCCTGCGCGAGGCGAAGCGAGAAAGACCGCGAGCACCGCCAGCTCCTCCGGCTCTCCATAACGGCCGAGCGGGATCTCGGCGGCGGAGAAGCGCGCGCGCTCCTCCGCAGGGTAGTTGCGCAGAATCTGCTCGCTCATGATCCGCCCGGGCGGGATCGAGTTGACGGTGATGCCATATTTCCCGACCTCGCGCGAAAGCCCTTTCGCCCAGGCATGCATCGCCGCTTTCGCTGCGAAGGCGGCGTTCAGCCGATCTGGTTCGGACTTGCCGGTGATATTGATGATCCGGCCCCATTTCGCCACGATCATCTGCGGCAGGAGCGCGTGCGTGAGCTGACGCTGGCGGGTGAAGTTGAGGGTGACCGCCTCTTCCCACGCCTCCTCCGGTGCGTCGATCGGCAAGGGCCGGCTGCCGCCGGCGCAATTGACGAGGATTTCCGCCTTCCCGAGCCCGGCCAGCGCCGCCTCAGCAATGCTACGTCCCGCGTCCGAGGCCATGATGTCCTGGACGATCAAAACCGGCCGAATGCCGCCTGCGATCACGATCTCTTCGGTGAGTGTCTCCAAAAGCTCCCCGCGCCGCGCGACAACCGCGAGCCGCACGCCCTCAGCGGCGAGCCCGCGCGCAATGGCGCGGCCGATCCCCATGCTCGCCCCGGTGACCAATGCGGTGCGATTCGCAAGCTGCAGATCCATATTTTCCTCGCTCCGGCTCCATCACCGGCCAGGGCATAGGCGTTGCAGTCCATTGCGGGAAGGGATGGGGTCCAGGTCCCGGGGCCCGGCCCGGATGCAAGGGGCCGACCAGTGAACGCGCGATCCTTCTCAGAGACTGTTTGAGAATGGGCTGTGGCGGTCGTCCGACTCATCACAGCACATTCTCAAACAGGCTCTGAGGCCTTTGCCATCGGTGCCGTCGTATCCCAATTTTGGCTGAAAGCGGAACGGCGGTTTCGGAGCATGAAGGAAACGAAAGCGGACATCGCCCTGACTGAACGGTTCAGCTGCCATCGGCCAACATAGGACTTCGCGCGAACAGCTTTGAATCCCCGCTGAAGGCCGCGACCGGACTTTCCCCCTGGCGTCCTGCCCGCAATTCGTGCCTCTTGGACGGACGCGTGCCTCCGCGATAGGCTGATCTTACCTCGGCGTCGTCGATCGCCACCGGGACGGTGGCGCGGTTCGTGGCGCCGACCTGCGTCGGTTCGCCGCATGAGGCCGCGCACCGGACCGGCCGGGCGATGGCCTGCGCTGCCGGCATCTCGCTGACATCGGGGCAGCGCATCTGCGCGGCGCACAAGCTGCAACCGCATCGCCTTCGCGCGGGCGCGCGTTACCAGGGATCATTTCGCATCTCCTGCGGCTACGTCCCGCCGGAAGCTCTGCACCATGAACTCGATGAGTTCCTCCAGACTGATCTCACTTAAGCTCTTATTCACTGTCACCTGACCATGCTGTATCACATTGATGCGATCGCAGATTTCGAAGAGGTGTGTGTAGTTATGGTCTATGACAATAATCGAGATGTTCGCCTTCTTAGACAGGCTGTTGATCAGCCCAATGATTAGCGATGTTTCCTTTGCGCCCATTGCCGCGAGCGGCTCGTCGAGCAGCAGGATCTTGATGTTCTCCTGCCGGACCGCGCGAGCGACGGCGATGGCCTGCCGCTGGCCGCCGGACAGCTTCGCCACTGGTGCGTCGACGGAAGGAATATCGATTCCGATATCGTCCAGAAACCGGCTCGCGGCGGCGCGCATCGCCCGGTTGCGAAGAAACCGAAACCAGCCGCCGCGCGTGTATTCGCGGTTAAGAAACAAATTGTGGTACACGCTGAGCTCGTCAACCAGCGCCAAGTCCTGGAACACGGTCTCGATGCCGTGCTGGCGTGCGTCCTGCACGGAACGGAATCTCACCTCCTCGCCGTCGAGATAGATGCGGCCACCATCCGGCCGATACAGGCCCGTCAAGATCTTGACCAACGTTGACTTGCCCGCGCCGTTGTTGCCGACCAGTCCCAGAACCTCGCCGCGCTCCAGATGCAAGTTCACGTTCCTCAACGCGGTAACGGGACCGAAGTTCAGCGAGATCTGCTCGGTCCGCAACACGTTCTCGACGCCGGCTGGTCCGTTTGCCCCGCCATTTGGCGTCATGAGCGTACCTTTCCCTTTCCGCGTTGCGTGACGATCGAGAACACCAAGTTGACGGCGCGGCCAAACGACCCGCGCGGCCCTCGCATGGAAGTTGCCTGTTCGATCTGAACATTGAGGATCATGGCGAGCAGGATCGTCATGCCGGTGACCAGATCGAGGGCAAAGGAACTGGTGCCAAGGATGAGAAACCCATTCTTGATCATACCCAGCACGCACGCGCCGATGCAGGCCCCGACCATGGTTCCGCGTCCCCCGGTGAGCGCGGTGCCGCCAATCACAGCGGAGGTCACGCCGTAGAACATGAAGGTCAGGCCATCGGTGGCGGGGTCGAGGCTGCCAAGGTGATAACCGTCCAGGATACCGATCAACCCGCCCAGCAGTGCGCACAGCACGAAGCACCAGATTTTGATGCGCTCGACCCTGATTCCCGATTCCCTGGCGGACTCTGAATTTCCCCCCACGGCCACGATGTGCAGGCCAAAGGTCGTCCCTCGCAGCATGAGATGCAGCAACACGGCGATGCCCACGGCCCAGATGGCCTCGGACCAGGGCCATCCGCCCAGGATGTTCACCAACATGTGCGAACCGATCGGATTCGTCGGCGCCCCATTCGAATAGATGAGGATTATGCCCCTAAGGGCGAAGGCAATTCCGAGGGTGGCGATGAACGACGGCACGCGAAGGCTGATACTGATCAGGCCGTTGATGAACCCGAGCCCGCAGCAGACCAACAACGCAAGGACGACGCTCGGCAACACGGGGATACCTGCGTGATGCCAGTACGTCACGAAAAAGGGCGCTGCGATGTACATCTGGCCCACGGACAGATCGATCTCGCCCAGGATCAGGATCGGCACTTCGGCAAGCGCAAAGATGGCGAAGGGTGCGATGAATTGGGACAGCACCAGGGCGTTGTCGGATGTGAGGAAGTTCGGGGACTGGATTGCGAAGAAGATTGCCAACGCGACTGCGACCAAGGCGCTGACCACCTCGGTCAGATGCTGGCCGACGAACCGCCGCATAGCCGATGCGGGAATACGGCGGTTCCCCTCGCGCGATGCCAGGGCGTTTGAATTCATATCCTAGTGTCCCGACTCGTAAATATCGTCATTATGCGTCGGGACACCAGCTCTTTGTTTTCAGTGGCCGCCGTACCAGACTTGTACGGACTCCGAATCGACTGACGAATGCACCGGTTCCCTAAACCCGACCACACGAAGCGGATCCACCCGAAATTGAGGCTGATTTATCCCTTCCTAAGCGTGGTTTGTTGAATAAGAGAACACCGGTGCCGCCTATCCGCCGACAACCGCAATCAAGCCTATCCTCGACAATCACTGCACCCACATCTCCAGAGAGACCACGGCCTGGCTCGCCCAACAGTGCGACGGTCGCTTCACTTTCGTATTCGCACTCACCGCGGCTCCTGGCTCAATCTCGTCGAGAGCTTCTTCTCCAGGCGCCTCCGTTCTCTGCTCCACCATATCCGCATCACTTCCCGGCAAGCAAGGAAACGCCAAGTGACAGCGGCAGGCAACACCGTTGCGCTGTCTTCCGTACCTGGAACGACATGTTCAATGAAACGGCCTGATGTCGGCCGCTTCCCGGAAGCGATGCACTAGAAACTGATCGATTTTGGCCGGGTGAACACGACCGGCGACGGACTCGAGCCTTCCCACGTATCCTTGCTTTGCAGATAGGCGTTGACAGTGTCTTTGGTCACATACTTGAAGCCGGTGTTGTAATCAGTAGGCGTGATCAATCCACCCGTGATGTTATAGAGGAAAAGTTGGTAGATTGATATGGCGCCCTGCAGGTAGGCCTGCTGGTCGACTGTAAAAGCCAAGTTCCCGGCGGCGATATTCTGCAACACGGGGAGGCCGACGTCAAAGGCGGCGCCACCAATACCCTTCGCCGCCAGGCCCAGCTTCTGGATCGTCTTCGCGACGGCGACGCCATTGCTTCCGCCGCTCGAGAACATAAACTTGACGTTCTGATGCCCCTGATACCAGGCCTCGATCGAGGCAAGCGCGGGCCCCTCGGTGGCGCCGACGCCGACCTGGACAAAATCGATGCCGGCCGGCTTGAACACGCTCGCGGCGCCATCCATGCGGGGCTGCTCATTGAGCGAGCCCGGGACGCTGATCATACCGCCGACAAGGTCGCCTTTCTTGACGTAGGTGAGAATGCGCTTGCCTACCGCCACTCCGGCCTCGAAGAGGTCCTGACCGATATAGGACAATACGTGGCTGCCGGAGCCGGCCGGGGCTTCGGCATTGTAGGCTATGACGGGGATTCCCTTGCCCAGCGCCTCGTCCGTCACCGCGTTGAAGGCCTTGGGGTCAACCACAGCGACTGCGATTCCGTCGACCTTATTGATCATCGCGACTTTAAACGCATTCACCATCTCGGGAATGATGTCGTTTTCAGAGCCGGTCCAGGTGTACGAAGTACCCAGGAGCGCGCACATATCGCTCGCACCTGCGCGGACGGAATTGAAAAAGACGTCGGCAGTGACATGACAGACAAAGGCAAATTTGTAGGCCGGATAGGCGGGCCACGGGTTCTTGGTAGGGATGGATGACGCCGCGTCCGCAGGATCAGCAAGGGACCCGAGAAATGGGAGGGTAGCTGCGCCGACACCGGCATTGCGCAGGAAACGGCGCCTGGATCGCGCGTACCTCTGCGGGTCAACTTCGCCCTGTGCAGATTTGTTCATTTTATCTTCTCCCTCCCCAAGAGTCTTGAACAAGCGCTTGATACGGCCTTGGCCTCCCCAGCCAACGCCGCAGCGCAGCGATAGCAGGTTTAACTTGTCTTATGACATTGTGATATGATGAATTTTGTGTCAACATTTTTTTCGATGCTGATTGCGGAAGCTGGCGGATTGCCGGGAGCGAGAGCGATGTTCACAGGATTCAGGGAGCGCCGCATTGGCGAGACGGCGCTTGCCGTCATGGAATTCGGTCTAGGCGATACGCCCCTCGGCAACATGTTCGACAACATGTATCGGACGACGGAGACGGAAACGGCGGTCGCCACGGTGCACGCGGTCGCCGCGGCCGGAATCCGGTATTTCGATACGGCTTCGATCTATGATTTCGGCCTTGGCGAGATGCGTCTCGGCAAGGGCATGGCCACGCTGCCGCGTGAGAAGATCGCGATCTCGTCCAAGGCCGGGGATTCGCTGGTGCCAGTCGATCCCGGAGAGCTTAAGCCGGGGTTGTGGGATCGGCTGCCGCCGATGCGCGCCGATTTCGATTGCTCGTGCGACGCCATGCCGCGGTCACTCGAGGCGAGCCCGAAGCGCCTCGACACGCCCAGTGTCGGCACGTCCTATGTCGGCACGTCCTATGTCGGCACGCTGGCGATCCATGATCCGGACGAGGCGGTAGATGTCGGCGCTGGCGTCGAACCGTTCAGCTGCAGCCACTTCAAGGCGGCGATGGACGAGGACTTTCCGACCCTGGCCGGATTGCGCAGCCAAGTCGTCATCAAGGCCATCGGTATCGGCATCGACCAAGGCCTGATGCCGTGCGATTTCGCGACAGCGGGTGACTTCGATTATTTCCTGCTGACCGGACGCTACACGCTGCTGGATCAGGATTCGATGCGGCGCTTGTTGCCGCTCTGCGAGCAACGTTCGATCAGCCTGGTTATCGGCGGACCGTACAATTCCGGCATCTTGGCGACCGGGGTGATCGACCTCGCCACCGGCGACGACCGGCCGGCCTCCCCCGCGATCCTGGATCGAGTGCGCAAGATCGAGGCAGCTTGCGCCCGTCACGACGTTCCACTGCAAGCCGCCGCGCCGCAATTTCCGCTGCGCCATCCCTTGGTCGCCAGCATCATTCCCGGCGCGCGGCCGGTCGCCGGAGGGGAGGCGAATTTGGCATTTCTGCACGCGCCCATGCCATCGCAGTTCTGGGCGGAGCTCAAGCATGAACGACTGATCCACGAGGCAACCCCGGTTGGACGCTGAGAGGAATCCGCCATGCGTCCTCCCGCTGAGCCGCTTGCACCCACGCTGAGCCGCACGGCCCAACTCGCCGAACGGCTTGGCCGCGACATCCGGGACGGGAAAATGCGCGCCGGCACGCGTTTGCCGACAGAACAGGAGCTGATCGCGCGTTTCCGGGTCAGCCGCACCGTTGTTCGGGAGGCGATGGCCTCGCTGCGCGCCGAGGGCCTGATTGTCAGTCGGCAGGGTGCCGGCGTATTCGTTGCCGACGACACGGTCAGTCGGCCATTTCGTATCGTCTCAGATGAACTACGATCGTTGGTCGAGGTGGAGAACGTCCTGCAGCTCCGCCTCGCTGTCGAGGTCGAGGCGGCGGCGGTCGCGGCGGAGCGACGGAGCACGGCGGACCTGCGACTGATCCGTGGCTGCCTCGACCGGATCGACGAGGCGATTGCCAGGGGCGAGGCGGCGATCAAGGAGGATCTCGCATTCCATTGCGCCATCGCCGAGGCTACCGGAAATCCGTATTTCGAGCGATTCATGCAGTTTCTCGGGCCGGTCATCATTCCCCGGCAGACAATCCGCCTGGGGCTGGAAACGGCCACGGAGCGTCGCGCCTATGTCGGGCTGGTCCAGAGCGAGCACCGACGTATCTACGCCGCCGTCAGAAAGGGCGACAGGGATGGAGCGCAACGTTGCGTTCGCCAACATCTTGAGGCCGCGCGGGACCGCTACCGCCGGCTGGTAGCTTCTCAGTCACCGTTCGAGGAAGGTTGAGGTCGGTTGAGGATACGGTGCGAAAACCCTCACGAGTTCGCGATATGGGTGCGCGGGCACGTTTGGATCTGGCCGACGATGCCGCGCTTCTGGTCCGGCCGGCGATCCTGGCCTGGATCTGACGAACGCTGAGATCGGTGGAGGTCGCGCGGGATTCGATCTCGCTTGCGACGCGCTCCGGGATCGCAGGCCGTCCCAATGTTTTCCGCGCGCCTCGGCCAACCGTATCACCACCGGCATGCGGTCGAGACCCGCAGGTGGATGGCGGTACGAGTTCCGTGCCGTCGCCTGGTCGCTCCTGCCATCGCCAGACGCAGGTCTTGGAGGTTGCCGTCGGCGCATGATCTCGTTCGTGCCATGTCCTTCGGCCGTAAGCAGGACGATCTGCGCTCGCCAGACGTGCTTCTGCAGCGCGTTGCGATTCTACGAAATTGCTTCCAGCCGCTTGCGGTCAAAGGGGGTCACCATGATCGATATTCCCGTGCGCGTGCAATAGATTCGCAAGCGACCCATCCCAGGGGAATCTTTCTTCGGATTCAAATGTCAGATGTGATCCATTGGTGTGAGGAATGCGGGCTGGCTCGTTGCGATGTCAAGGCGACGGATGCGGGGTGCAGCAGTCCTCGTCCGTGCCGGGCTAGCAAAGTCAGGCAAGAACCTGCCGTCGCAGCCCAGGGTATCGGTCAGAATCCTTCCTCCGTGCATTCTGGATAACGGATTTTATCGAGAGAGGCGGCATCGCATACCGCATCCGATCATCCCGTCGAAATAGGCAGGCGAATGCCTGGCCAGAGTCGCAGGGCCAGAGTCGCAACTGGCGCCAGCAATCTGTCTTGACTCCGGTCCCTTTTCAGCACGCCAGGCGGACAGCAGACAGTTCGTAATCCGCCCATGCCCGCCTACTATGTCTCCGCATGCTGCGTCCGCTTTCTGAAAGGTCATCGCAGTCGGCAGATGGCCGACACGGGCATGGAACCAACCTCAGCACGATCGGTCCGTCATATCCGCCGACCACCGGACGCGGGGTGCTTGTCCAGAGCGGGTCGTGTTCGCAACCCCTGCTCGCTGCGGGCTCCTGGGAAAACCTCCCGGTTCTACTCCGCCGCCTCCGCGTACGCCTCGAGCGGAGCGCAGGTGCAGAAGAGGTGCCGGTCTCCGTACACATTGTCCACGCGTTTCACTGGCGGCCAATATTTTGCCGTGGCGACAAAAGGCAACGGATAAGCCGCCTGTTCCCGCGAATAGGCGTGCTGCCAGTTGGTGGAAAGAAGCTCGGCGGCCGTGTGCGGCGCGTTCCTGAGCGGATTGTCGTGCCGATCGAGCCGGCCCGAGACGATTGCCGCGATCTCCTCGCGGATCGCGGTCATCGCCGCGCAGAACCGGTCGAGCTCGACCTTGGATTCGCTTTCCGTGGGCTCCACCATCAGCGTGCCGGCCACCGGCCAGGACATGGTTGGCGCATGGAAACCGAAATCCTGCAGCCGCTTGGCGATATCCTCCACCGTCACTCCGGCTTCCTTCTCGAAGCCGCGGCAATCGAGGATGCATTCATGCGCCACCGTCCCCCGTGCCCCGGCATAGAGCACCGGATAGTGCGCACCGAGCCGGGCCGCGATGTAGTTCGCGTTGAGGATCGCAACCTCGCTTGCCCGCTTGAGACCGGCCGGACCCATCATGCGGATATAGGCGTAGGAGATCGGCAGGATCATCGCACTTCCGAAAGGGGCCGCGGTGATCGGGCCAAAGCCGCTCGCCGGGCCGGCAAGGGCGGAAAGCGGGTGGTTCGGCAGATGCGGGGCAAGATGCGCGGCGACGCCGATCGGTCCCACGCCGGGCCCCCCGCCGCCATGAGGAATGCAGAAAGTCTTGTGCAGATTGAGATGGCAGACATCGGCGCCGATCGCGGCCGGGCTCGTCAGCCCGACCTGGGCGTTCATATTGGCGCCGTCCATATAGACCTGCCCGCCATGGGCGTGCACGATCGCGCAGATCTCGCGGATATTCTCCT
The DNA here is from genome assembly GCA_035509315.1 of Acetobacteraceae bacterium. Classification (GTDB taxonomy): domain Bacteria; phylum Pseudomonadota; class Alphaproteobacteria; order Acetobacterales; family Acetobacteraceae; genus JAKAWQ01. Next base: position 84,846 of record DATJLS010000003.1, read on the forward strand.
CGAACACGCCATGCGTGCTCGGATAGGTGATCATCAGCGCCGCGAGATTCGTCGCATTCGCCGCGGCCTTGGCGCGAAGATCGGCCAGATCGACATTCCCCTGCGCGTCACAAACCACCACCACCACGCGGCAGCCGGCCATCGTGGCACTCGCCGGGTTCGTGCCGTGCGCGCTTGACGGAATGAGGCAGATATCACGCCCTCCCTCGCCCCGCGATGCGTGAAAGGCACGAATGGCGAGCAAACCCGCAAGCTCGCCCTGAGCGCCCGAATTGGGCGCGAGCGAGATCGCGGGGAATCCGGTGATTGCCGAAAGCTCCGCCGAGAGCCCGCGGAAAAGCGCCTGATACCCTTCGGTCTGATCGGAAGGCGCGAAAGGATGGATCTCGGTGAAGCCGGGGAGCGAGATCGGGATCATCTCCGCCGCCGCATTCAGCTTCATCGTGCAGGAGCCGAGGGGGATCATGCTGCGCGTGAGCGTGACATCCTTCTCCTCCAGCCGCCTGAGGTAGCGCAGCATCGCATGCTCGGAGCGATGAGCGCGGAACACATCATGCGTCAGGATCGGCGAGCGGCGAACGAGCACATCGGGGATGCCGCCCTGCGGCTCACCAAGGGAAGAACCAAGAACAGAGGCCAGGGATTCGAGCTCGGCGACGCTCACCGTCTCGTCGAGCGCGATCGCGACCGCTTTCTCATCGAGCCTGCGCAGATTGAACCCGGCCGTGAGCGCCCGTTCGATCAGCGGGTCCGCGCCGGCTTCTGTTTCGATGGCGATGGTGTCGAAAAATTCCTCGTGCCGGAGCGAGAATCCGGCACGCACCGCCGTGCCCGCCAAAAGGCGCGCGCCGAGATGCACGCGGCCTGCGATCCGCGCGAGGCCCTCCGGTCCGTGCCAGACGGCGTAGAAGCCCGCGATCACCGCGAGCAGGACCTGCGCGGTGCAGATATTCGAAGTCGCCTTCTCGCGGCGGATATGCTGCTCGCGGGTCTGCAGCGCGAGCCGCATTGCCTTCCCTCCGGCCGCATCCACGCTGACGCCGACGAGGCGACCCGGCATTTGCCGCTTGAAGTCCTCGCGCGTGGCAAGAAAGCCCGCGTGCGGACCACCGAAGCCCATTGGCACACCGAAGCGCTGGGCGGAGCCGACGACGATGTCCGCCCCCATCTCGCCGGGCGGCCTGAGTGCTGCGAGCGAGAGCGGATCGGCGGCGACGATGCCGAGCCCTCCGGCCGCATGCACCGCCTCGATCTCCCCGCTGAGATCGCGGACCGCTCCGCTCGTGCCGGGATATTGCAGCAGCACCGCGAAGGGCCGGGCCGCAAGAATCGCGTTCGTATCTCCCGGCGCGAAATCGGCGATCGTCCATCCAAGCGGCCATGCCCGCGTCGCCGCCACGGCGCGCGTCTGCGGATGCGCATCCGTAGCGATCAGGAATGTCTTGCCCCTGCCGCGTGCCAGGGCATGGGCCATTGCCATGGCCTCGGCGGCCGCCGTCGCCTCATCGAGCAGCGAGGCATTGGCGATCTCCATCCCCGCGAGCTCGAGGATCATGGTCTGGAAATTGAGCAGCGCCTCGAGCCGGCCCTGCGCGATCTCCGGCTGGTACGGCGTATAGGCGGTGTACCAACCGGGATTCTCGAAGACATTGCGCCGGATCACCGCCGGCATATGCGTGCCGTGATAGCCCTGGCCGATCAGCGATTTCTTGACCTCGTTCCGCCCCGCGAGCGCGGCGAGCTCCTCCATCGCCGCCGCCTCGCCGAGCGGGGGTGAAAGATCGAGCGGCGGGTCGCAGCGAATCGATTCCGGCAAGGTGCGTGCGATGAGCTCTTCGAGAGACTTGCAGCCGATCACGGCGAGCATCGCCGCAATCTCGTCGTCGTTCGGGCCGATATGCCGCGAAGCGAAGGTGCCGCCTTCGCCGAGAGCAGCGAACGCAGCGAGCGCATCCATCAAAGCGTCTCCAGATAGGCTTTGTAGGCGGCCTCATCCATCAGCGCAGAATCGTCCACCGTCACGCCCTCGAGGCGGAAGAACCATCCCTCTCCCCCGGGATCCCGATTGACGAGCGAAGGATCCTGGACGATCGCGCTATTGACCTCGGCGACACGCCCTGCCACCGGCGCATAGATGTCCGATGCCGCCTTCACGCTCTCGACCACGGCGCAGGTGTCGCCGGCCGCGACCACGCGGCCCAACTCCGGCAGATCGACGAAGACAAGATCGCCGAGCGCCTGCTGCGCGTGCTCGGTAATGCCGACGGTCGCGATGGCGCCATCGAGGCTTACCCATTCATGGTCCTTGGTGAAGCGGATTTCAGGCATGCGCGGATCCTTCAGCGAAGATAGCGGTGCGGGACGAAAGGCAGCGGCACAATGACGGAAGGGAGCTTCTTGCCGCGTACCAGCGCCGAAAGCCTGGTGCCGTCGGCAGCCTGCGCGGCTACCACATAGCCCATGGCGATCGGCGCATTCAGCGAAGGCGAGAAGCAGCCGGAGGTGACGCGCCCGATCTCCGCGCCGGACACGTCCAGAAGCGGCGTGCCGGCGCGGGCGGGCGCCCTTCCCTCCGGCCGGATGCCGACGCGAAGCCGCGCCGGCCCGTCATCCTGCTGGGCACGGATCACCGCCGCGCCCGGAAAGTCCCAAGCCATGCGGCGACGCTTGCCGATCGTCCAGCCGAGCCCTGCCTCGGCCGGCGTCGTCGTCGTGTCGATATCGGCGCCATAGAGGCAAAGCCCCGCTTCGAGGCGAAGCGAATCGCGCGCGCCGAGCCCGGCCGGCCGGACCTCGGGCTCGGCAAGAAGCGCAGTGGCGAACCGCTCCGCCGCCTCGGTCGGGATGGAAATCTCGAACCCATCCTCGCCCGTGTAGCCCGAACGGGCGATGACGGCGGAGGCGCCGCAAAGGGTTCGCTCGGCAACGCCGAGGAAGGAAATCTGTTCCACACCCGGATCGAGACGCGCGAGCACGCGCACCGCCGCCGGCCCCTGAAGTGCGAGAAGAGCATGGTCCGGATACGGAACGAGCCGCACGGAAGCGGGCAAAGCGGCCGCGATATGGGCGAAATCGAAAGCCTTGCGGGCCGCATTGACGATCAGCAAAAATCGATCGCCGAGATTGGCGACCATGAGATCATCGAGGATGCCGCCCCGATCGTCTGTCAGCAGCGCATAGCGCTGCCGCCCCGGCTTGAGGCCCAGAATATCCCCCGGCACCAGATGCTCGAGCGCGCCCGCCGCGCCCTCGCCGACAAGACTTGCCTGACCCATGTGCGAGACATCGAAGAGCGCGGCCTCGGCCCGGCAGTGAAGATGCTCGGCGATGATGCCCCTGCCGTATTGGAGCGGCATCGCATAGCCCGCGAAGGGAACCATGCGGGCGCCGAGACGCCGGTGCAGGGCATCGAGCGGGGTTGTCGCAAGGTCGGTCTCGTCGTCGGTCACCGCGCGCTCCAGAGTGGCCTCCCGCCGGCCCTTTGCCGGCGGAAAAGACCCCCCTCTGTCGCGGGACCTGAGAGATTCGGACCCTGTCCTCTCGGCCTCGGGGGGTCCTTACTCCGTCGGTGCGGCGGGCAACGGACTCATGCCGCCGGCTTTCCAGAGACCCGTCCGCACGCGCGGTCCTCTCTGCCTGAGCGTTTCCGGGGGCCGGTTGCGCCTTCGGCGGCGGGCCGTATCATCCGCCCCGCTCTCTCCCGCGCGCGCATCGTGCGGGCAAGCCAGCATGCCCGATCCCCATGGCCACTTCAACTGCTTCCCCGGCGCTTTCCTGGGTGCTTCCCTGGGCGCTTCCCCGGTCTCCTCCTTGGGCGGCCGCGCCAAAGAGAAAGATTTTCTGCCTGATGGCCGTCTATACGGAAGTCTCGGACGAAGCGGTGACCGAATTCCTCGCCGAGTACGATATCGGACGTCTCGTCGCCTTCCGTGGCATTGCCGAAGGGGTGGAGAACAGCAACTACGCGCTGCGCACGACGAACGGGGATTACATCCTCACCCTCTATGAACGCCGGGTTGCGCCGGAGGACCTGCCCTGGTTCCTGGGGCTGATGGAGCATCTCGCCGGGCGGGGGATCCCCTGCCCGCGCCCGGTGCCGGGGCGTGACGGTTCGGCCTTGCGGCGGCTTGCCGAGCGCCACGCGGCGATCACAACCTTTCTGCCGGGTGTCTGGCCGCGACGCATCCAGCTCGCCCATTGCGCGCCCCTGGGCGAGGCGCTGGCGAGGCTCCATCTCGCCGGCGAAGGCTATCGGCCCGAGCGGGTCAATGGCCTCGGGCCGCATTCCTGGTCGCGCCTGCTCGAAGCCAGCGGGCCGGAGAGCGACACGCTCCGCCCCGACCTCACCTCCGAGATGAAAAAGGCGCTCGACCGCATCCTCGCCGCCTGGCCCGCCGAACTGCCGCGCGGGCACATCCATGCCGATCTCTTCCCCGACAATGTCTTCTTCCTGGAAGGAAGGATCTCGGGACTGATCGATTTCTATTTCGCCGCCACGGATCTTTTCGCCTATGACATCGCCGTCTGCCTCAATTCCTGGTGCTTCGAGTCCGACATCTCCTGCAATGTCACCAAGGCGCGGGCGCTTTTGCGCGCCTATGACGCGGTGCGCCCGCTTTCTCCACCCGAACGCGCGGCCCTGCCGGTGCTCTGCCAGGGGGCGGCGATGCGGTTTTTGCTGACAAGGCTCTATGACTGGCTGAACACGCCGGCAGGCGCGCTCGTCACCCGCAAGAACCCGATCGAGTATCTCCGTCGCCTCTATTTCCATCTCGAAGCACGGGACGAACATGCCTATGGGCTCTGATTCCGATCTGCCGCTGGTCGAGATCTGGACGGATGGCGGCTGCCGGCCGAATCCGGGTCCGGGCGGTTGGGCGGCGATCCTTCGTTTTCGGGGTGCCGAGCGCACGCTTTCCGGGGCCGAGCCGGCGACCACCAACAACCGGATGGAGCTGACCGCCGCGGCCGACGCGCTTGCCGCTCTGAAGCAGCCATGTCGCGTGATCCTGCATACCGACAGCCAGTATCTTCAGCAGGGCATCACCCGGTGGGTGGCGAACTGGGTGAAGCGGAACTGGCGCACCGCCGACGGCAAGCCCGTGCTCAACCAGGATCTCTGGCAGCGCCTGCTGGAAGCCACGTTACGGCATCAGATCGAATGGCGCTGGGTGCGCGGACATGCCGACGATGCGATGAACCACCGCGCCGACGCGCTCGCCACCGAAGCGCGGGAGGCGCTCGGCAAACAGGCCTGAGCGTCTTTCCCGATTTGTCTATGCAGCTCTATGCAGCGAGGGCGGTGCGCACCGCATCGAGCGCGGCCTCGGCGCGGCTCGCGTCCGGGCCTCCGGCCTGGGCAAGATCGGGACGGCCGCCGCCGCCCTTTCCGCCGACCGCTGCGGATGCGGCCCGTGCGAGTGTCACGGCGTCGAACCGGCCGGCAAGGTCGGGCGAGATGCCGACGACGATGCTCGCCTTGCCTTCGGCGGTGGAGACGAGGGCGACGACACCGCTGCCGATCTTGCGCTGGATCGCATCGGCGAGGTTCTTGAGCTCCCTCGGCGGCACCTCGCCGAGATTGCGCGCGGCAAGCCGCACCCCGTTCACATCCTCCACCGTTGCCGCCTCGCCGCCGGTGGCGAGGCGGCGCTGCAGCTCGGTGATCTGCCGCTCGAGCCGCCTTCTCTCGTCGACCAGCGCCTCGAGCCGCTGAGGCAGCTCCGCGGGCGGGGTTTTCAGCGCCGCCGCGGCATCGGCGAGGATCCTGTCCGTCTCGGCTAGGCGCTGCAGGGCGGCTTCGCCGGTGGCGGCCTCGATCCGGCGCAGGCCGGCGCCGATCGCGCTCTCGCTCACGATCCGGAAAAGCCCGATATCGCCGGTGCGACGGACATGGGTGCCGCCGCAGAGCTCGATCGAGTACGCAGCCTTCTTCCCGTCGGTGCCGCCCATCGAGACGACCCGCACCTCCTCGCCATATTTCTCGCCGAAGAGCGCCATCGCGCCCTCGGAAACGGCGGCCTCGGGGCTCATCAGCCGGGTGGTGACCTCGGTGTTCTCGCGGATGCGCGCATTCACTTCCGATTCGACCCAGGCAAGGTCCGCATGCGCGATCGGGTGTGGGTGGCTGATATCGAAGCGCAGCCGGTCAGGCGCGTTGAGGCTTCCCTTCTGTGTCACATGCGTGCCGAGCCGCCGCCGCAGCGCCTCATGCAGCAGATGGGTCGCCGAATGGTGCGAGCGGATGGCGGTGCGGCGGCCATGGTCGATCTCGGCGAGAACGGGCGCGCCGACGCGCGCGGTGCCGGAGATGACACGGCCGATATGGACGATGAGCTCGCCCACCTTGCGTTGCGTGTCGGTGATCTCGATCACGAGGCCATCGGCCCCGGTGATGCGGCCGGCATCCCCGACCTGGCCGCCCGCTTCGGCATAGAAGGGCGTCTGGTTCAGCACCATCGCGACCGCGCTGCCGGCGGGCGCGGTCTCGGCCGGCTTGCCTTCGAGCACGAGCACGGTGATCGTCGCCTCCGCCGTTTCGGTCGAGTAGCCGAGGAACTCGCTCGCGCCGACGCCGTCTCGGACCTCGAACCAGACTCGCTCGGTCGCTTCATCGCCCGAGCCCGCCCAGGACGCGCGGGCGCGCCTGCGCTGCTCGGCCATCGCCTCGGCAAAGCCCTCGGCATCGACCGTCCGCCCCTCCTCGCGCAACGCGTCCTCGGTGAGGTCGAGCGGGAAGCCATATGTGTCGTAGAGGCGGAAGGCGACCGAGCCGGGCAGCGGCTCGTCGCTGCCGAGCTTCTCGGTTTCCTCAGCGAGCAGCGCGAGCCCCCGCTCGAGCAGGGCCTGGAAGCGGCTCTCCTCGAGCTTGAGCGTGTCCGAGATCAGGATCTCGGCTCGGATGAGCTCGGGATAGGCGCCGCCCATTTGGCGGATGAGCGAGGGGAGGAGCCGGTACATCAGCGGATCGCGCGCGCCCATCCGGTAGGCGTGGCGCATGGCGCGGCGCATGATCCGGCGCAGCACATAGCCTCGGCCCTCATTCGCCGGCAGCACGCCATCGGCGATCAGGAAGGCGGAGCTGCGCAGATGATCGGCGATCACTCGGTGATCGACGCGATAGATCCCATCCGGCTCCTGCCCGCTCGCCTCCGCCGAGGCGAGGATCAAAGCGCGGAGCGTGTCGATATCGTAATTGTCATGCTTGCCCTGGAGGATGGCGGCGAAGCGCTCGAGCCCCATGCCGGTATCGATCGAGGGGCGCGGCAGGGGCGTTCGCGCGCCGGGCGGATCCTCCTCGAACTGCATGAAGACGAGGTTCCAGATCTCGACGAAGCGATCGCCTTCGGCCTCGGCGCTGCCTGGCGGGCCGCCCGGAATCTCAGGGCCATGGTCATAGAAGATTTCCGAGCAGGGGCCGCAGGGACCGGTATCGCCCATGCGCCAGAAATTGTCGCTCGTCGCGATGCGGATGATCCGCTCCTGCGGCAGGCCGGCGATCTTGTGCCAGAGGCTCGCCGCGTCCTCGTCCTCGGCAAAGACGGTGACGGAAAGACGCTCACGCGGCAGGCCGAAATCCCGCGTGACGAGCTCCCAGGCGAAGGCGATCGCCTCTTCCTTGAAGTAGTCGCCGAAGCTGAAATTGCCGAGCATCTCGAAAAATGTGTGGTGGCGGGCGGTATAGCCCACATTGTCGAGATCATTGTGCTTGCCACCGGCGCGGACGCATTTCTGCGCGGTGGTGGCGCGGCGGTAGTTGCGCTTCTCCTGGCCGGTGAAGACGTTCTTGAACTGGACCATCCCGCTGTTCGTGAAAAGGAGGGTCGGGTCGTTGCGCGGGACGAGCGGCGAGCTTTCGACCACCTGGTGGCCGTTTCTGGCAAAGTAATCGAGGAAGGTGGCGCGGATCTCGTTGCTGCTGGTCATCGTCCGATCGGGCTTTCGGGGAGCTGGAAGCCCTTCGATTAGCGCAAGGGCCGGTGAGTGTCACCGAGGCGCTGCGGCCGGCGCCGGACAATTCTGACCAAACGTTTGATTATAAATATTTTTGTGTAAGTCCAGGGCAAGGTGCGCGGCGCTATGGGATGGTTATTTCGCGGGGCCCCGGCGCCAATTGTTTTTATATGCCCTGCACGCCAGCTTCGGCGCCATGAAAAACAGCCCCTTCGCCGTTGCCGTTTCCTTGCCGGTTTCAGCACTCAGCCTCACGCCCGGGTGCGACATGCGGGCGTAGCGCGGGCGCGCGCAATGGCGACGACGCGCAGCGGTTTGGCCTCCCCGCAGCTCTGCCCAGGGCTCGATCGCGGAGAGCACGCCATCACCCGCCTGCTGAGCCATTTTCGGCCCCTGGTTTCCGACCATTGGCTTGCGCTGCCCTTCAGCGACCCGCCTCGGGAGGCGGTGATCGCATCCTGCGGCACGGTCGAGATCCGCCAAACGGAATCGGGCTTTGCCGCGGAGACCTGTGTCAAGGGCGAGCTCGGCGAAGCCCGCGTGACGGCTTTGGAGCGGCTAGGCCGATTCATCCGGCGCAGCCATCGAGACAGCATTTCGTTGCGAACGATCCGCCCGCTGGTGCAGACGGCGCAGGAACCGGACCGGTGGCTGGTTCGGATTGGGCTCGCCGATGGTGGCGCAGCAGCGGCCTCGCGCAAGGACCGAGTGACGATCCGCTTCCTGCCCGCGGAGACAATCGCGATCGTCGGTCTTTCCAGCAGCGACGCGCCGCGCCTCATCGCCCGTGGTGCTGCGATGATCCGCGATGCGATCGCGGAAACGCCATGGGAGGAAGCCGGGTCGCCGATGCTGCGTCTTTGCTCCCCGCTCGCGATCATGCCTTTCGCGGGGCGCCTCGAAGTCGGGCTCCGCGTCGTCAGACGATAATCCGTGATGGCCGCCGGGATACCGTGCACGGCCTTCTGATGATTCTCCTGATCGGCACGATCGTCATCGTGGGTGGGCTTACTTCCTTCCGCGCGCTCGCGCTCGGCCCTGTCGCCAAGCATTTCGCGATACAGGTCGGGTCTTCGTGTCGGGGCAGGTGATTGGCTTCGGGCTTCGGCTATCCCGAGATTCGCCCGGATGAATGCTGTGCTTGCTTCGATGGAAGCCGTGCCTTCGTCGAGCATGGGCGCAAAGCGAACGCATCGCGCTTCAAAGCAGAGGGTCATGCGGCTGCGGCGAGTGTGATGCCATAGTCGCGTGCGACCTCCGCAACGAGCGCTGGGGCGAGCTTCGTGCCGTGAAGCCGTGTCAGCTCGGCGAGCCGGCCGAACATCTCCTGCGAGCCTGTGCCCGGTGTGATGAGGACGAGGATTTTCGCTGCTTCCGTGCCGGCGCAGCGGAAGCCGTGGCGCCGTCCGCGCGGGCCATGAAAGAGGGACCCGGCATCAAGAGCAACCGACGCTGCCGGAAGATCATCGCCTTCGATGGTGACGCGTCCCGCGATGACATGAAAAGACTCGTCCTCATCCCGGTGCGTGTGCAGCGGGATGCCCTCGCCGGGCGGTACGGTAATCTCCACACACACCAGGCTACCGCCGGACCGCTGTGCTTCCAGCTTGTAGATCTGGGTGACGCCCATGATCGCCTCGCCACGCCCCTCACCTGGCAAAGAGAAAGCATTCGTCAGGGCGGCCGTCTTGCTTGCCATGTTCACGATGCTCACTCCTTATCTGTCTGACCATCGTCATGATAGACAGATCATCTGTCTATAATGGACAGACGATATGTCTATTGTCAAGGTTCCGTGATGAGCGACATGAGCTTCAGCGAAAGCGGGCAGACTTTGGGCTTTCTTTTGCGCTCCCTGTACGACGCATTGCAGGTGCGCGTTTATGGCGAATTGGCCGCAAGCGGGTTCCCGGACATTCGGGTCGCGCATAGCGTCGTCTTTCGGCATATCGCGCGTACGGGCTCACGGGTGAGCGATCTCGCCGAGAAGGCGCGTATGACGAAGCAGAGCATGGCCTATCTTGTCGAAATCCTGGCCGAAGGGGGCTATGTCACGATCAGGTCCGATCCGGCAGACGGGCGCGCGAAGACCGTGCGCCTCACGGCGCGTGGCCGGAATGTCGCCCAGACGCTCGTCCAGCTGAGCCGCAACGTCGAAGCGGAATTCGCCAGGCTGATCGGTTCAGACGAAATGGCGATGCTGCGCCAGCTGCTCGACGATCTCGTGAGAGCGCTGGAGAGGGCAGAGCGATCGCTGACGCCGTAAAGACAATTCATGAAGATAACGCTTCATCCGGAGCGGCGTGTTCTTGCCGCGGGCGGCACTCATGGCCATGCGATCTCGCTGGCGCGCAAGATCCGGCCATGAAGCTTCGCGACCGGCAGAGCGGGTGCCGGCAAGGGCCAGCAGGGGGTGGTATCGGCAAGCCAATGTCCCGCCGCGGCGAGCGACGCCGCGAGCATGGTCACCGCCGTCGCGAGGCGGCGGCGAACCTCCCGATCGAGGACGATCTTGTAAAGGCAATTGTCGACTCGCTCGTCATCGCCGCTTTGCGCGGCCGCCAGCGCTCGCAGCAAGCGGCGCTCATGCCGGGTAAAGGCAAGGCTGCCAGGACAGCCGAGCTGAAGCCGCGCGCCGCCTTGCCGACCCATCTCGTCAAGCGCCGTTCGCACGGCAACGGCAACATTGCGGAGATCCTGCCCCGGGCCCCAGGAGACATCGGCCTTGGGGGTATCACCTTGGGGGCTATCAATTGACGAGGCATTGCCCCCAGACCGCAAACAGGGACTCGGCCCCTCGGCGATCCTGCGAAGGGTCCAGATGGCCAGGCGCTCACCATAACCTCTCTCCGATGGCGAGGCGGCGGAATGTGTCGTGCTGCAGTGCCCGACCATGATGACTCCTGTCTTGGCGCTCATGACGCCAAGACCATATTGATAATAATTCTTAATTGCAATACCGCCAACTGGCCATGCTTCCCCTTCCCGCTCGCGCGGCCGCCTTTCGGCGAGCGGACGGGGCCCGAAAGGCGCGGGGTCGAGGGGCGGCGCGATCAGCCGATCATGTGAATCGCCGGAGCCCCGATGACGCCGGCACGATTCATCGTGGATTTCAGATCCTCGGACGTTCCGAACGCCTGCGCCTTCGCCGGGTCCACGATCTCGAACAGGATGAGGATATCATTCGGATCATCGGCACCCCGGAACACTTTGCCATTGGTGATCGTGGCGGCAGCACGGGCGCCTTCGTGAGCGTCATAAAAAGGGCGCCAAGTCACATAATCGCGGACCCGATGATGGATGATCATCAAAGCCATCTTGTTTCCCCCCTTTTTGCTGAACCGAGCTCACTCCATCCCACGGTGCCGGCGGACTTGCTTGCCCTGCAGCATCGCGTATCGCCATTGCGATTGCAAACGCCCTGGCGCCGGGAGACGCCGGCTTGCGCCTGATGTCGTTTCGAAAAAGCGCTTCACGGTCGCACCTCTGTCATGTTGCTATGGAAAATCCCGCGCCCGGCAGTGCATGATTGCAGAGACTCGAAAAAGCAACGAAGAAAGGGGATGCACATGTCTCTGCCACGACGTGCCCAGGCCGCGATCGCGGTGTGCCTGACCGGGCTGGTCGGGTTTTGGCCGCGCGTCGGCCTTGCCCAGGCACAAGGTGTCGTTCTCGTCACCAGCGGCGACTGGGTCGCGATGGAGCAGAGGGACGCCCCGTCGGCACCGGCCTATATATGCTCGGCCTTCACCCAGAAGAACGGCCGCCTGTTCGAGTTCCAGATGAATATCGTCGATACCGAGATCCGCTACGCCGAATCCGGCTGGTCGAACCCGGAAGACGTTCCAGCAACTCTTGGCCTTGCGGTCGGCGCGTTCCGGACGACGCTGAATGTCAGCGACAATACGAACGAAGTGGCGGTCACGGCCATCGCGACGGACAAGCTCGAGGCGATGATCTCGGCAATGGAAAAGGCCAATGAAATGACGGTCACGGCCGGTTCCTTGCCGGCTGAGACCGTCTCCCTGAGAGGGAGCAACCGGGCGACGGACGCTTTCCAGGCCTGCGCCAGACAGCTCCATACCGGAGACAGCGTCCTCACCAATCCGTTCCAATAGCCGGGGCAAAAAACGAGAGCGCCCGACGCCAGTCTGACCGACCTATGGGCTGACCGGCCTATGTCGTGTACTGCGCCTCGCCATTGCCAAAGGACCAGTTCTCCTTCTTCACCTCGACGAGACTGATCGTGACATCCTCGCGGCGCAGGCCGACCCGCGCGTTCAGCCCGTCTGCCACAGCCCTGTAGAAGGCCTGCTTCTGGGCAATCGTCCGCCCCTCATTGAGGGTGATCTGGATGATGATGGCGTCCTTCGTTCTTGCGATTCCGAGATAGCCAGGGTCGATCACGAGGTCGCCGCCCGGGTGCTCGACAATGACCTGAAACCGGTCCCCCTTCGGCACGTTCAGCGTTTCCGTCATGGCGGCATAGACGACTTCGCCGATGGCATTGCGGCCGCTTTCATCCCGGCCTTGGGGAAGATCGATGCGAACGAGTGGCATGCTCTATCCTTCTCCAGCTGGAGCGTGATGACCGGAGGTGGGGACACCGGAGGTCTGAATCACGCGACAAACCAATGACAGAGGGTGGCTGAACGTCTCCCCTGAAAGAAGATGGGCCGCGATGCGCTGGGAGACTATGGCGCGGATATTCTGCCGCACCATGCCGACCATCGAAATTATATGCCCCTTGCACGACGTTTGTGGCCCATGCCGAACACGGTTTCCCGCATCGATCAGCTTCCGAGCCGGCTGCAAAGGCAGGCCTTGCGGCGCGCGGAGCACGCCGGGATGCCGGCAATCTTCTCCTTCCCGTCATTCACCGGAGAATTCCTGAATGTTGGCATCAGCCCGCACTGCCCATGAAAGAGCGCACCGCAGGCGCCCGGCGAGCGTGGCTTCTCTCGGCCGGGACTCTGCTCTGCTGCAACTGGCCAGCCCACTTCGCGGTGAGCGGGTGCTGATCATCGGCGCCGGAGCCCTGGAGCTTCTGTGTGCGACTTTGCACAGAGGTGCCACAAAAGCCGGCCTGATACGCCATGGCACGTGTCCGGAGGAGCGTTCGGCAGATCTGGTGATCGTGGCGGAGGCCGATAGCTCCGCGCGGGCCCTTGACGCCATCTGCCGCGCCGATCGCGCGCTCGCCGGCTCGGGACGGATCATTCTGCACATCGGCCCCGATCCGGCGCAGCATTTGCCGAACGTGATCGCCCAAGCGCTGCGCATGCGGGGTTTCCCAACCGTTCGGCTCCGCCATATCGGCAATCGTGCCATCGTCGTCGGTTCGGCTTCGGCCGGCGCATTGTTTTCCTGAGTGAGAAAAGTTGTGCAGCCATGACCTTCCATTTTTCTGATCTCGGGGCCTCGCTTATCGCCATTGCCACACCGTTTCGGGGCGAACGAATTGACGAGGCGGCTTTTGCCTTCCTGTGCGAGCGACAAATCGAACATCGAACCGCCGGCATCGTCGTTTGCGGGAGCACTGGCGAAGCCGCCAGCCTGAGCATAACGGAACATGAGCATGCCGTCCGGATCGCCGTGCAAGCGGTCTGCGGCCGGATGCCGGTCATTGCCGGATGCACCGGTGTAGCGACGGCGGCGGCCATCGAACTGGCGAAAGCCGGCGCGCGCGCCGGGGCCGATGGCCTGCTTTGCGCGGCTCCTCCTTACATCAAGCCGACACAGGACGGCATTTTTGCGCATATCCGCGCGGTTGCTCACGCCACAGGTCTGCCCATCATGCTCTATGATGTGCCCGGCCGCGCCGGAATCCGGATTGCCGATGAGACGATTGCGCGCCTCTTTGCCCAGGAATTGATTGGCGCGCTGAAGGACGCCGCTGGCGATCTTGCCCGCCCGTCAAGGCTGCGGGCACTTTGCGGGCCCGATCTCAGACAATTCAGCGGCGATGACGCGACCGCCGCAGCGCACCGCGCCATGGGCGGCCATGGCTGTGTCTCCGTCACCGCCAATCTCGTGCCGGCGCTCTGCGCCTCGTTTCATGAGGCGTGGGACAAGGGCGATCTCGCGCGGTTTGCGCGGATACGCGATCTGCTCGCCCCGCTGCACGAAGCGCTTTTCATCGAAAGCAACCCGATTCCCGTAAAGCTCGCGCTCGAGATGCTGGAGCTCTGTTCCAGCTCGGTGCGCCTGCCATTGACCCGCGCAGGCAAGGCGACACGCGAGCCTCTGGCGCGATTGCTGCCGCCTCTTCTGCTCGCCGAAGAGCGGGCCGCGGCGATTCCGCGCTATGCGCTGGCCAGCTGAAGCGGCCGCCGGCACGCGCGGGCATTCCACGAGAGGTGGTCACGGCGCCAAGGATGCGAAATTCGTCGCGCTCGGCGCCGAGACGTGGATAAGCGGCGTCGTAATGACCTGAAATCGTCAACCTTCGGTCATCACGCTCTCACGTGCGAATCGCGCAAGGAACGAAGGCTCATCGCGGGTTTTGCGCGTTTCCGCTCCCGCGCAGAGAAGCATTTCATAGCCCGCCGGCGACCCGCCTTGGCGCCGCTTCGCGCCCCGTCTAATCTTGGTGCCGACGTAACGCGGAGACGTTCGGCGCCCGGTCTGCCCGGGTTCGGCGGTCTCAGCATGAGCAGGATGGTGTGCGCGTGACCGAGAGCCGGGGGCAGAACGGCACCACGGGCATCCTGCTCGGCCTTCTCGCGTATGGGCTCTTCTCGGTCCATGACGCGACGATCAAGTGGCTCGTCACCGAGCTCCCGGTCCCCGAGGTGCTGTTCTTCCGCAGCATCGCGATCGTGATCACCTGTCTCGTGATCGGCCGTTTCCGCCTCATAGAGCGCATGCTGGCAACGCGGATGAAAGGCCGGCTTCTTCTGCGCAGCGTCATGATCCTTGCCGCCTGGTTCCTCTTTTTCACCGCCGCTCGCTCCTTGCCGCTCGCGCAGCTTCTGAGCCTCTATTTCGCGGCGCCGCTGATCGTGACAATGCTCTCGGTGCCGGTGCTGGGCGAGCGGGTCAAGTCCGGCCATTGGGTTGCCGTGCTCGTCGGGTTCGCGGGCGTGATGGTGGTCACCAACCCGTTCGGCCTTCACATCTCCCTGCCGGCGCTGCTCGTGTTCGCCGCCGCCGCGCTCTGGGCTTATGGCGTGATCCTGATGCGCCAGATTGCCCGGCATGAAAGCTCGCTTGTGCAGATTTTCGCCATGAGTCTCGTCTTCATGCTCGGCGCCGGTGGGGTGAGTGCCTTCACATGGCGCATGCCGAGCGGCCGCGAGCTCGTATTGCTACTCGGCGTCAGTGTCTTTGGCGGCCTCGCTCAGTTCGCCCTGTTCGAATCCGCACGCCGGGCCGCGGCTTCGGCGCTCGCCACGGTGGAATATTCCTCGCTGATCTGGGCCTTCATCCTCGGCTATGCGATCTGGGGCGATATCCCGCGCCCCTCCACCTTTGCCGGCGCCGGCCTCATTCTGCTGGCTGGCCTCATGCTGATTGTCACGGAACGGCTCGGCGCCCGCCGGCTCGTCGGAATTCCGCAAAGCCCTACATAGAGCGAATTGCGTTTGCACGGGCTCACACAATCCGCTCTATATGTTTGTTTTGCGAGCATCTTCACGCGATCAGCCGATTCCGCCTGATCGCGATCTGCTCTAACGGATACCAACCTAGTGTCCCGACTCGTAAATATCGTCATCATGCGTCGGGACACTCACTCTCTGTTTTCAGTGTCCTGCCCCTGAAATGCGAAGGCATTTCAGGGGCAGGACACTAGATCAATATGGCTTCTGGCGGATCGGGGCCCCCCGCGACGGGGTCCCCGCCGACTTGTCGGCGGGGACCCCGGCGCGGAGCGATCCGCCAAAGCCCAGGGGAAAGCCATGAAATTGATCGAGAACATAAAGTTAGCGCGTGATGACCCAAAATCATCACGCTCTAAAACAAATGGCAGGCGACCAAGTGCGCGCCCGCCGAGGCGGGAGCCGCCCGCGCCTCCGGCCGCTCCGTCGCGCAGCGCGGCATCGCTTTCGGGCAACGCGGATGGAAGGGACAGCCGGGCGGAGGATGTTCCGGATCCGGCACGTCTCCGGCGAGCACGATCCGCCCTGCCCGCCCGCCCGCGGCGGCCTGCGGAATGGCCGAGATGAGGGCTTGCGTGTAGGGATGGCTCGGCCGCGCATAGATTGCCTCGACCGGCCCGCTTTCGACGATCCGGCCGAGATACATGACGAGGACCCAGTCGCTGATATGCTCGACGACGGCGAGATCGTGCGAGATGAAGAGATAGGAGAGGCCGAGCCGCTCCCGCAACGAAACCAGTAGGTTGAGGATCTGCGACTGGATCGAGACATCGAGCGCCGAAACCGGCTCGTCCGCGACGATGAGCTTGGGTGAGAGCGCGAGCGCGCGCGCGATGCCGATCCGCTGGCGCTGGCCGCCCGAGAATTCGTGGGGGAATTTCTCCGCCGCCCCCTTGCCAAGCCCGACCAGCTCCAAAAGCTCCGCCACCCGTGCCCGCCGGGAGGACCGATCGCCGCTGCGGTGAATCTCGAGCGGCTCGGCGAGAATCGCGCCGACGCTCTGGCGCGGATCGAGCGAGGCATAGGGATCCTGAAAGACGATCTGCATATGCCGCCTGAGCGCGGCAAGCCGGCGGGGGGAGAGCGCGCGTACATCCGCTCCTTCGAACAGGATCGTTCCCGATTTTGGTTCGACGAGCCGGAGGATGGAGCGGGCGAGGGTCGATTTGCCGCAGCCCGATTCACCGACGATGCCGAGCGTCTTGCCGGCATCGAGCGAGAAGGAGACACCATCGACCGCGCGCACGATGCCCGCGCCATCGCGTGCGTGGAACTCCGTCCTGAGATCGCGCACCTCGAGAAGCGGGGTCACGGGACGGGGTTCCAGCAGGCCGCGAGGTGAGGAAGCGCAGCATTCAGTCCGCTTTCGGGGCTGACGGGCAGGAGCGGCGGCGGCTCGGCAGCGCAGCACGCGAGCGCGCGTCGGCAGCGGCCGGCGAATCCGCAGCCCGAGCCACGCTGGCCGGGCGGGGGAACCATCCCCGGAATCGTCGGCAGCTGCTTCATCCTCTGCCCGAGCTTCGGAGCGGATTCCATCAGCCCGACCGTGTAGGGATGGCGCGGCGCGGCGAACAGCGCGGCGGACGGTGCCTGCTCGACGATGCGACCGGCATACATGACCGCGACGAGATCACAGACCTCGGCCACCACGCCGAGATCATGCGTGATGAGGAGGACCGACATGCCGAGCTCCGCGCGCAGCCGCGCGATGAGATCGAGGATCTGCGCCTGGATGGTGACGTCGAGCGCGGTGGTCGGCTCATCGGCGATCAGGAGATCGGGATCGCAGGCAAGCGCCATCGCCATCATCACGCGCTGACGGAGACCACCGGAAAGCTCGTGCGGAAATTGATGCAGGCGCCGCGCGGCCGGACCAACCCCGACACGATCGAGAAGGAAAGCGGCGCGGTCGCGCGCCGCCCGCCCGCGCGCCTTGCCATGCAGCGCGAGAGCCTCGGCGATCTGGAAGCCCACGGTATAGGTCGGGTTCAGGCTGGTCATCGGTTCCTGAAAGATCATGCCGATGCGATCGCCACGGATGGCGCGCATGGCGCCTGGCGAGAGGCGGAGCAGATCCTCTCCACGGAAAAGGATTCGTCCCCCCTCCACCCGGCTTGGGGGCGCAGGGAGCAGGCGCATGACCGACATCGCGGTCACGCTCTTGCCGCTGCCCGACTCGCCGACGAGGCCGACCGCCTGGCCCGGAAGGATGGCGAGCTTCACGCCATCGAGGACCATGGCACGGCCGGAAGCGGATCCGAAGGAGAGAGAGAGATCCTCGATCGCGAGGAGCGGCGAAGCCGCGCCCGGCCCTGTCACTCCAGCACGACTCGCGGGAAGTAGAACGAAACGACCCAGTTTGGCTGATCCACGATCTCGCTGATCCGGAGATCCGCGCAGACGCTCGCGAGCATATAGGCCTCGGCCGGCGCGAGGCCTGTCTCGCGGACGAGCTTCTCGATCATCGCGCTGACCGCGGCGCGCGCGCCCGCCATGAGATCGGGCCCGACGCCGGTGGTGACGAAATAACCCTTCGCATCGAGATGCCGCGTGACCGGCCCTTGCGTCTCGAACTCGGGGAAAGCGCGGTGCGCGCCCTTGAGGAGATCGAAACGGAGAGCGATTCGCATCGGGCTCTCGATCGCCGTGCCGCAGACCTCGCCATCTCCCTGCGCGGCATGCGTATCGCCGACCGAGAAGAGCGCGCCCGCGACCTCCACCGGCAGATAGAGCGTGCTGCCGGCGGCGAGATCGCGAATATCGAGGTTGCCGCCGACGCGCCGCGGCGGCACGACGCTGTGCAAGCCGGGCTCCACGGGCGCAAGGCCGATCGTGCCTGCGAAAGGTTTCAGCGGCACCCGCGCGCCCTTGCCGAAGATGGCGGGCGCGAGGCTCGCCGGATCATATTTCCAGAGATGTAGGGCGGGCTCGGGAAACTGGTCCGCGAGCAGGCCGAAGCCGGGGATGAGCGCGGTCCATCCCCAGCCCGAGGGCGCAAAGGAGAGAATCTCCACCTGAAGGAGATCGCCCGGTTCCGCGCCATCGACATGGACCGGGCCGGTGACCGGGTTCACCTTGCCGAAATCGAGCCCGGCAACATCGGCAATGGTGGAGGCGGGCGAAAGCTGCCCGCCGGAGGCATCCACCGTCTCGAACTCCACGCTCTCGCCCGGCGCGATGACAAGCGCCGGAGCAAGGGCATTGTTCCAGCCGAAATGCGCGTGAGAGCCGTGGATCGTGCGGCGCGGGCGCGCTTCCTGGTTCTCGTGGTCAGGCATTGGATTTGTAGATCATGTTGTAATTGACGGGGATATTGATCGGATCGACGAAGATGTCCTCGGAGGCCGCCTTCACGCTCGGCTGATGCACGGTGTAGCGCTTCTCGTTGAAGACCGGCACCCAGGCCGCGTCGGACATGATGGCGATGAAGATCTTCCGCCACATGTCGATCCGCTGCGCGGCCTCGGAGGGCTTGACGAGCGCATCGGCAGCCTTGGCCATGCTCTCCATCTTTTCGTTGCAGTACCAGGACCAATTCCAGCCACCCTTCACCGCGCCGCCGCAGCCGAGGATCGGGTAATAGAAGTCTGACGGGTCCGGATAATCGTCGATCCAGGCCATCCCGCCCGACCAGACCATTGGTGCCTCGCCCTCGGTGCCGCCCGCGTCGATGACGGTGGCCTGCGCGAGGCTCTTCACCTCGGCATTGATGCCGATATTGGCGAGATCCTGCTGGATCGCCTGGGCGATGCGCGGATTGGGATCGACATTCATGCAATAAAGCGCGGTCGAGAACCCGTTGCCGACACCCGCCTCCGCGAGCAGCTTCTTCGCCCCTGCCGGATCGAACGGATAGCCTTTGTAGTTCGGGTCGTAGCCCGGCATGGCAGGGGGCAACGGCTGGTTCGCGACGACGGCACGGTTGTTGATGATGCGGACGATCCGCTCCTTGTCGATCGCCATGTTGATCGCGCGGCGGACGCGCACGTCGTCGAGCGGTTTGATGCGCGTGTTGAGCGTGATGTAGCTCGTCTCGAGCTGCGTGCCCTCGACCACATCCTTCCGCCAGCGGGAATTGTTCATCACGCTCACGAACTGCGCGGGCGGGATGCCGTCCCCGAGCAGATCGACCTCGCCGCGCTGGAAGCGCAGGAGCGCCACGGTCGGGTCCTGTCCGAGCTGGAAGGTGAGGCTGTCCAGCATCGGCTGGCCGGGCGTGAAATAATCCGGATTGCGGTTGAAGAGGATATGCTGGCCGAGCACCCATTCCTTCATGAAGAAGGCGCCGGTGCCAACCGGGTTCTTGCCGAAATCCTTGCCGTACTTGTCCACCGCCTCCTTCGGCACCGCGAAGGCGA
Source organism: Acetobacteraceae bacterium (assembly GCA_035509315.1). Lineage (GTDB taxonomy): Bacteria > Pseudomonadota > Alphaproteobacteria > Acetobacterales > Acetobacteraceae > JAKAWQ01. The sequence goes on from DATJLS010000003.1 coordinate 104,758, forward strand.
AATTGAGGGCGAGCTTGTGCAGGATGGCGGCATCGAGATCGGCGAGCTGCACCACGACGGTCTTGGGATCGACCGCGCGCACGCCCGTCAGCGGTCCCTTGCCGGCGGAAGCCTGGTCATAGCCCTCGATCGCGCTGAAGAAGCTCTGCCCAGGGCTCTGGGTCTTGGGATCGACGGTGCGCGCGATCGAATAGCGGACATCCTCAGCCGTGAGCGCGCGGCCATTGTGGAACTTCACGCCCTGCCGCAGCGTGAAGGTATAGGTCTTGCCGTCGGAAGAGACGGTGAAGCTTTCGGCAAGATCGGGAATGAGCTCGGTCGTGCCGGGCTTATAGCCCATCAGGCCATTGAACAGGCTCTTGATCATCGACCAGTTCTGCCAGTCATACCCGATCGCCGGATCGAGCGTCGCGACGTCGGACTGGAAGGTGACCAGGACATTCCCGCCCCCCGCGCTCGCGGCGCGGGCCGTGCCGGGGCCGAAGCCGGGAAGGCGACCGGCGGCGGCGAGCACGGAGGCGGAGGCGGCCGTGCCGAGCAGGCCTCTTCGGCGGATGGGTCGATAGATCGGTCGGTTCCTCAGGTCTTTGTTCATGGTTCGCTGTTCCTCGCTTCTGGGTTCGTGGTCTCGACGTGCTGTTTCGTATCGCTTCCCTGGCTATTCGCTTTCCTGTCGGGCCGTTGCCGCTTTCCCCCTGATTGCCCTTCCCTCCTTTTTTCTTCAGCGCACGCGGATCCGCGGGTCGAGCGCGCCCGTAATGATATCCGCCAGCAGATTGCCGAGCACGATCGCCACCGCCGCAACGATCGTGACCCCCATGATCACCGGGATATCCAGCTCCTGGATCGCCTGCCAGGCGAGCTGGCCGATACCCGGCCAGCCGAACACCGCCTCGACAACGACGACGCCCTGCATGAAATTGCCGATATCGAGGCCGATCATGGCGATCACCGGCAGGATCGCATTGCGCCCGGCATGCAGCAGAATGACCCGCCATTCCCCTGCGCCCTTGGCGCGCGCGGTGCGCACATAATCCTGCCGGAGCGCATCGATCATGCTGGAGCGGCTCTGGCGCGCGTACCAGCCGCCGCCGCCGATGCCGAGCGTGAGCGCGGGTAGGAAGAGATGCGCAAGCCCCCCATAGCCGCCGAGGGGAAAGAGATCGAGCAGATAGCCGAAGAGATAGAGGAGCAGGAGCCCGACGACGAATTGCGGCGCCGAGACGCCGACGAAGCTCAGCACCATCGTTCCCTTGTCGGCGCGCGTGCCGCGGCGGGAGGCGCTGAAGGCCCCGGCGGGAAGGCCCAGCAGGAGCTCGAAGAAGATCGCTCCGGCCATCAGTTGCAGCGTCGCCGGAAGCCGGCTTTCGACGAGCCCGGCGACATTGGTCCGCTGGACATAGGAACGGCCGAGATCGCCCTCCGCGAGATGGCCGAGATAGCGCAGGTACTGCACCGGAAGCGGCTGGTCGAGACCGAGCTGATGGCGGATCGAGGCGACCGTCTCGGCCGAGGCGCTGCGCCCGGCGATCATCCGCGCGGGATCGGCGGGGACGGTGAAGGAGATCAGGAAGGTGACGAGCGTGATGCCGAGCACGACCAGGACAGCCTGGGCCACGCGGCGGGCAAGAAACCGAAGCATCAGCCGATTCCGCGCTGCGTCGGGTCGAGCGCGTCGCGCAGCGCATCGCCGACGAGGTTGAAGGAAAGGGCGAGCAGGATGATCGACAACCCGGGGAAGAGCACGAGCCAGGGCGCCACCATGAAATAGGACTGACTCTGAAAGATGATTCCGCCCCAGGAAGGCGTCGGCGGCTGCACGCCGACACCGAGGAAGGAGAGCGTGGCCTCGAGCAGCACGGTCGAGGAGATGCCAAGCGTGCCCCAGACGAGGATCGTGGGCACGAGATGCGGCAGCACGTGGCGGGTGAGGATGCGCCAGCGGCTCGCGCCGAGCGCGCGCACCGCCTCCACGAACTCGCGCGCGGCGAGCCCACGCGTCTCGGTGTAGATGACGCGGGCGATCTGCACCCAGTTCACGAGCGCAATGACGAGCGCCACGATCCAAAGGCTCGGGCGAAGGATCGCGGCGAGCGCGATCGCAAGCAGCAGGGCCGGGAAAGCCATCATCAGATCGGTGAATCGCATGATGACCGTGCCGATCCGCCCACCCAGGAAGCCCGCGGTCGCACCGAGCGTGGTACCGATGATGACAGCGGCGAGATTGGCGACGAGCCCGATGATCATCGAGGCACGCGCGCCCCAGATCAGCCGCGAAAGGAGATCGCGGCCGAGCAGATCGGTTCCGAACCAATAGGTGGTATCCGGCGGCCGTGGCGCACCTTCGAGCGTGAGGCCGTTCGCGAATTGCTTGTCAGGATTGAAAGGCGAAACGAAGGGCGCGAAGAGCGCGGCGCAGCCGACGATGACAATGACGGCAAGCCCGAAAAGCGCCGCCTTGTCGCGAAGGATTCTGGACCAGGCCCCACTCATCCGTTCGCATGCCGAGGAACGCGATGCTTTCCATCCTCCTTGCCGGGGCCCTCCTTGCCGGGGCCCTCCTTGCCGGGGCCAGGAACCGGTACCCTCACACCAAGCACCTTGTCGCCAATGGCGGTCCTTCGAAATCGGCAAATGGATCGAACGAGTATCATCTGGCCGGCTCAGCGTGGCAATGGTGCACCACCCCCATGCGTGTCCATGATCTCCATTTCTCATTCCCGGTTGCAAAATCGGGTTTGACAACAGGGGAGGCATCCGATAGAGGGCCTCGGCACAATTTGCGAACGACTATCATTTGCGTTTCTTCGCCCCTACCAGGCAAAGGCAAAAGAGAGGCCCACCATGTCGCCCTTCCCCCAATCGCCCTTTGCCATGTCGTCCGCCCGGCTTGATCGCTCCCGTCTGCTTCGCCGTCTCGCCGCCATCGCGCTGATCACGGCCGGCCTCATCCAAGCCCGTCCCGCCGCAGCCCAGAGCGCGGAAACCCTGACACTCTACTCGGCCCAGCACGAACAAGTCGTGCAGATGTTGACGGATGCCTTCACCAAGGAGACCGGCATTGCCGTGCGCGTCCATTCCGGCGAAGGCCCCGACATCGCCAATCAGATCCTGCGCGAGGGCAAATCCTCTCCGGCCGATATCGTCTTCGTCGAGAATTCGCCCGAGCTCGTGCTCCTCGCCGAGCATGGTCTGCTTGCCCCCGTTGCCCCGACGACGCTCGCCAAGGTTCCGCAGCAGGATAGCGGCGCGAGCGGGCTCTGGCTCGGCGTGCTCGCCCGGCAGAACGTGCTGGCCTGGAATCCCTCGCTGATTCGGGAGGGGGAGCTGCCGAGCTCCTTGCTCGACCTCGCTCTGCCTGCCTGGAAGGGCAGGGTCGCGATCGCGCCGAGCGACGCCGACTTCCTGCCCCTGGTCGGCGCGGTGATCCACGCGGAGGGCGAGGCGAAGGCGCTGGCGTGGCTGAAAGGGCTGCGCGCCAACGCGAAGATCTACGACGATGACGAGGGTGTCGTCGCCGCGGTCAATCGCGGCAGCGTCGCGACCGGGGTCATCAACAACTACTACTGGGCGCGGCTGGCGACCGAGCTTGGCGCGGACAGGATGCATAGCAGGATCGCCCATTTCGCGCCTGGCGATATCGGCAACCTGATCAACATCTCGGGCGCCGCGATGCTCGCCTCGTCGCGGCACCAGGAGGCCGCGCAGCGCTTCCTCGCCTTCCTCGTGAGCAAGCCGGTGCAGGAAATGCTGGCGAAGAGCAGCGTCGATTACGAATATCCGCTGGCCGCCGATGTGGCCCCCAACGCAATGCTGACGCCTTACGCCGATCTTCATCCCCCTGCCATCGCGCCCGCCGAGCTCGGCGACGATCAGGCATCGGCGAAGCTTCTCCAGGAGGCAGGACTCATCTGAGACGATGAGCGGGCGGCCCATCACCGGGAATGACTTCACCGGGAATGATGTCCTCGGGAAGGCCGCCCCGCGCGCCGAGCTGCCGCCACGGGCGCTGATCCCGCTGGCGGCAATTCCCGCCCTGCTCGTCGCCGTCCCGATCGTGATCACGGTGGCGGACGCGCTCGACGCCGGGCTTGATCGCATCCTCGCCCTGATCGTCCGCCCGCTGGTCGGGGATCTTCTTGCCAACACCGTTCTGCTCACGCTCGCGACCTCGCTGATCGGCATGGTGATCGGCACCGCGGCGGCGGTGCTCGTCGAGCGCAGCGACCTGCCGGGGCGGCGCGCTTTCTCCGCCCTCGCCGCCGCACCCTTCGCGGTGCCCGCCTTCATCGCGAGCTATGCCTGGGTCTCTCTCAGCCCGGTCTTCGAAGGGTTCGGTGGCGCGCTGCTGGTGACTTCCTTTTCCTATTTCCCGCTCGTCTATCTGCCGGTGGCAGCGGCGTTGCGCGGACTCGACCCCGCCCTCGAGGACAGCGCCCGCTCGCTCGGCTGCACGGCGGGCGGTTCCTTCCGCCGCGTGGTGCTGCCACAACTTCGGCCGGCCATGCTGGGCGGGGCACTGCTGGTCGCGCTCAATGCGCTGGTCGAGTTCGGCGCTTTTGCTTTGATGCGGTTCCGGACCTTCACGACCGAAATCTATGCCGCGTATCAGGCGGGCCTCAGCGGCGATGAAGCTGCCGCACTTGCAGTTGTGCTGCTTCTCTTCTGCCTTGCCTGCCTCGCCGCGGAACAGTCGCTGCGCCGGCGCGTGCGCTATGCGAGGCTTGGCAGCGGGGCGCGACGCCCGAGCCGGCCCTATCAGCTCGGCCCCTGGCGCTGGCCGACCTTCGCTGTCCTCGCCGCTCTCTTCGTGCTGGCGATCGGCCTGCCGATCTTCATGATTCTCTACTGGCTCACCCGCCATGGTGCCGCCGCGATCACGCCCGATGAGGTTTCGGCCAGCGCCGTTCTCGGCGCGACGCTCACGACCGTCGGGCTCGGTCTCGCCGGCGCGGCGCTGACCCTCGTCCTGGCTCTGCCGCTCGGCGTTCTCTCCACCCGCCGGGCTGGCGGCGCGCTTTCGACCGTGCTCGAACGCGGGGCCTGGCTCGCCCAGGGTGTGCCCGGCATCGTCATTGCGCTTGCGCTCATCTCGGCGACGGTGCGAACGCTTCCCTGGCTTTACGAAAGCACGCCGTTGCTGCTGATCGCCTATGCCATCCTCTTCATGCCCTATGCCCTGGTCGGTATCCGCGCCGCCCTTCTTCAGGCGGAACGCCAGCTTGAAGAGGCCGGGCGCTCGCTCGGCCTCGGCTGGTTCGGTGTGCTCGTCCGGATCACCCTACCCTTGGCCGCCCCGGGGCTTGGTGCGGCGGCTTCCCTCGTCTTCATCGCCGTGACGACCGAGCTGACAGCCACCTTGCTGCTGGCGCCGATCGGCACCCAGACGCTCGCGATCCGGATCTGGGACGATACCTCCACCCTCGCCTTCGCCGCGGCCGCGCCCTTCGCCGCGATCCTCCTCGCCCTGTCGCTGACGGCGAGCCTCGTGCTGGCGAGGCGCTTCGATCTCGCGACCGTCCGGCTCGGCCCCTTAGGGTAAGGGCGGAAGAATGGCCGAGCTCAGGATCGCTGGCCTGACCAAGCGCTTCGCCGGGAAGATGGTGCTCGACGGGCTCGACCTCGTCGTGCCTTCGGGTGAGCTGCTCGTCGTGCTCGGCCCTTCCGGTTGCGGCAAGACGACGCTACTCCGCCTCATCGCCGGGTTCGAGCGGGCCGATGCCGGCACGATCCATATCGGCGACGAGCTTGTCGCCGGTCCGGGCTTGCATGAACTGCCCGAGCGAAGGCGCATCGGCTATCTCGCCCAGGAGGGCGCGCTTTTCCCTCATTTGATGGTGGGCGCAAATATCGGCTTCGGGCTGCGCAAGCGGTCCGAGCGCGACCGAAGGGTCGGCGAGCTCATCGCGATGGTCGGTTTGCCGCAGGATTATGCGCGCCGCTATCCGCATCAGCTTTCCGGCGGCGAGCAGCAGCGCGTGGCGCTTGCCCGGGCGCTTGCACCCGCGCCGCGTCTCGTGCTGCTCGATGAGCCCTTCTCCGCGCTCGACGCCGCTCTGCGCCAGGCGGTGCGCGACACCGTCGCCGCGGCACTCCGCCAGGCCGGCGCGACGGCGGTGATGGTGACGCACGACCAGGCCGAGGCCTTCTCGATGGGCGATCATGTGGCGGTGCTGCGGGCGGGCCGGATTGTCCAGCATGCCGATCCGGTCTCGCTCTATCGCCGCCCGGCGGATCCGGTGCTGGCGCGCTTCGTCGGCGAGGCGGTGCTCGTTCCCGGAACCGCCACCGCAGGACGCGCGGCCTGCGCGCTCGGCACGCTGCCGCTTGCTGCCGGTGCCGAAGGTCCGGTGGAGGTGATGATCCGCCCCGAGCAGATCCGCCTCACCCCGCCCGGCGCGGCCGGCAGCCGTCCGGCCGAGGTACGGGACGTCACCTTCTACGGCCACGATGCCGTGGTGCGGCTCCGCCTGCCCGATGCGCCGGGGCTCGATATTGCAGCACGGCTCTTCGGGCTGGACGTGCCGCGTCCGGGCGCAATGGTTGGCATTGCCGTGGCGGGTGAGGTCGTCGCCTATCCCGCCTGACGCCGCGGCGAAGATATCCATTGGCAAAAAACGGATTTCGATCGCGGAAACCTAAAATCCTCGTGCTGCGGCGCTCCCCGCGGTCACATCGCTGGAGAAACGTTCGAGCCAATCCGCCAACAGCCCCTTGACTGGCACGGGGAAAGCTTCATCCAGCATGGTCAGCGCCCGCACCCGCTCGACACGGAAATGGCGGAAATCCTCGCGCAGCTCGCACCAGGCGCTGATCACCGTTGATTGCACGTAATATGTCACCGCGAATGGCCAAATGGTGCGCGATGTTCTGCGCTCCTGTTCGTCGGCATAATCGATGTGCAGCTTGCGTTCGTCACGGATTGCAGTGCGGATCACCGACAGCTCGGCAACCGCAGGTGTCGGCGCGCCCTGTCCGGAGACGAACGCGGTTGGCGCAGCCAGATGCGCGCGGAGCGCCTCGGGCAACACGACCTCGATTTTGGAGAGGACGCTTGCGACCGCATCCTGAAGCCCGACATCACCGGTACGACGCAGCAACCGAGCGCCGACGACGATGGCCTCGATCTCCTCGCTCGTGAACATCAGCGGCGGAAGGTCGAATCCGCGACGCAGCAGGTAGCCGAGGCCGGGCGCGCCCTCGATCGGCACCCTTCGTGCCTGCAAGGTGGCAATATCGCGATAAACGGTGCGCGGCGTCACTTCGAGCTCCGCCGCCAGTTCCGCCGCGGTGATCGGACCGGTCGCGGTGCGCAGCACCTGGATGATGTCGAACAGGCGATCGGCCCGGCGCATGACAGGCTTCATCTTTCCCCGTGGACAACGATAGGCCACTGACACAACGCTGTCAGCGGCGCCTGCGTATCCTCCTCGAACAGGTGGAGATCGGGGACATGCTGCGTCAATTCGAACCCGTTGCGAACGGCATGCTGACTTGCAAACGAATCGGGTCGGCGCCGGCGATCGTGATGGTGGCCATGTGTCTCGGCGTGCTGGTCGCGCAGATCGACACTTCGGTGGTCAATCTAGCGGCCCATGCCATCGGCACCACGTTTCGTGCCGCGGTGGCGCCTTTGCAGTGGGTGCTGGACGCCTACAACATGATCTACGCGGTGCTGCTGCTGAGCGGCGGCCTGGTGGCCGATCTCTACGGAAGGCGGCGTGCCTTCGCAACCGGCGCCGCAATCATGACAATGGGCTCACTGATTTGCACTTTCGCGCCCCATATCGGGGTGCTGATCGCCGGACGCGCGATCACCGGCGTCGGCGCGGCACTTCTCCTGCCGTCTTCACTCGCGATCATCCGTGTGGCCTGGCCGGAGCCCACGGCGCGCGGGCGCGTCCTTGGAATCTGGGCAAGCTGCAACGGGTTGGCGTTTGCGATCGGCCCCACGCTGGGAGGCCAAATGATCAAGACGTTCGGGTGGCGCAGCGTGTTTCTGCTGGTCGTGCCCTTGGCGATCGCCGCCTTCGCTCTGGCCTGGCTGGCGGTGCCGGAATCTGCGGATCCTCAGGAGCGGCATTTCGATCTGGCGGGGCAGGTCATCGGCGCGCTCGCGCTCGGGGGGTTTGCATTTGCTGCGATTGCCAGCCGTGACGGTGCCAGGGAATGGGTGTTCGCGTCATTGCTCGGCCTGCTGGCGTTGCTTTCCTTCCTTCGGGTCGAGCGCAGGCGTGGACCGGCAGCGCTCGTGCCGCTCGAGTTATTCCGCATCCATGCGTTCAGCGGCGCCGTTGCCGCCACCGCCACCATGACCTTCGGCATTTATGGAATGATCTTCCTCCTGCCGCTCGTCTGGCAATCCGTGATGCATCTCTCGCCGCAAGAGGCCGGGCTGGCACTGATGCCGATATCTCTCGTGTTCTTCGCGACATCCACGCAGTCCGGCAGGCTGGCGCAGCGCTTCGGCGCCCGCGCGGTGACCGCCGGCGGCACAGCCTTGATCGGATGCGGGCTGCTTATCGTCGCCGCCACGCGCGCGGGAGACCCGATGCTGCTGGCGCAGTGCGGCCTGATGCTCGCCGGGCTCGGCATGGGGCTGAACACCGGCCCATTGTTTGGCATCGCTGTCGGTTCCGTCGGGCGTGAACGGTCGGGCACCGCTTCGGCGCTGATCAACGTGGCGCGCATGACTGGGGCGACCTTGGGCGTCGCGCTTTTGGGCACCGTGTTCAGGCTGCTGCATGGCGGCCATGCCGGCCTGCGCGCCGCGATGATGATCGGCGGCCTCGTGCAGCTTTGCGGCGCCTTGATCGCATTTGCAACGATCCGACAACGCGGACCGGCAACAGAGGCCGGCCGAAGCAAATCCGCGAGAATCGCGTTGCCCACCCGCTTCTTTGGCCTGTTGACCGGCCTCTATCGAACAATCGCGGCGCGCGTCGGCAGGTTTCTGCAAAGACGTCGGCTCGCAGCGTCTCGGCGCTGGCTGCTCGATGCCGATGACCGGACGCTCGCCGATCTCGGCATTTCGCGCGCGCAGGCAGCGTTCGAGGCGACATGCCGGCCTCGGGAGAAAAGCAGATGCGAAGGAGAGACATCGCACAGCCGAATGCAACCATTCGAAAAGAATTTACCCTAGATGACACGGCAAAGACAGAGGGACCGCTCCCGCTCAACCCGCTGCGGCACATCGATCGCGTCGGCACGATCCTGCTGCCCGGAATCCCAGCCGCGTCTCAGCTTCTCATGCTCCACAATGTCCAGTTTCTCTTCGGCGGGGCGAAGCCGGTGCCGGTGGCAGCGTGAAAATTCCGGAACCCGCAGCGTGGCATGGCGCTGGTCGCGGCGGCCGGTCCTGCCATGAGCCTGTCGCTCGCCAGCATTGGGGATGTGCTGCTCTGGCTGATGGCGGAACTCTTGGGCCTCGCTTCCGGACCCGCGACGCTGTGCTTGCGATATTTCGTGCTCGTGAATCTTGCCCTGGGGCTCTTCAACCTGCTGCCGATCCCACCGCTCGACGGGAGCCGGATTGCTGCGGGTTCTTGCCGGACTGCCGAAAGGGCGTCGGCTACATCCGATGATGGCGCGGCTGAGCTGCATACAAGGGATGGGGACGACGCTCGGGCGCCTGCTCGCGAGAAGCCGCGCTCCGTGTACCGAATTTAACGCAGCCGAAAGTTGCCGGGCGCGAAACTTGCCCTAGCTAGAGAAGCGTCGGAAGATCCTGACTTCGAAGACTCCTGGGCCGCTGGCACGTCCAACGGCCCTTCTTTTGGGCTCTTTTGGGCGCCGGGGCCCCTTCTCCGCGCGACTGCTGCCAAAGCCTAACGGCTGGTTCACCAATCGTTAAAGTCGGGCCGTTGCCATAAGGTGGTGGCTATTCAATGAGCCTTTCGCGTGCGCACGAGGTCTTCACTGCAGAGCTCGAAAATCACCTCTCCGGCGTGCACGATGCCGACGACGTCTGCGTACACATATGTGACTGCATCGCAGGTGACTTCAAACGTGAAAGACCGACCCTGCGGGTGCCCATAATTCTCGCAGAATTCCTCAAGGTCATAGGCTATCTCACCGTCAATGTCGGACAGACGCATCTTTACCCCTAAATGGTTTTTCCCGCTTCATCCTGCGCCGCGGGAGTGAACCTCATGACAGCGCGTTCCATGCTGGTATTTCTCAAGGCATGCTGAGCGGCTTGGAACATGGGCTAGCCGAGTGGAAGGCGAAACTAGGAGGCAGAGAAAGCTGAACGCCTCGTAATGCGCGTACGGAAATCAACCGCAAATTTGGGGGTTGCAAGTTGCAATGCAAGGCCGATCCGCACCGTCGGCCCGGATCGCGGAGCGTGTCGCGTGAACGGAAATAGTCAAAAGAAATTTCCCTTGGGTCCTATGCACCGGCGGCGAGACACATCATATTGGCTAATCATTTAAGGTAAGCAACGTGGTGGCGGCCTCGATGACGGCAGCGATGGTGACGGCCGCCCTGGCGGCAACGGCCGCCAAAATCAAACCGAATGACCCAGACCCGTTCCGCAAAGGCGACGCGGTTGTCTATCCCACCCATGGGGTCGGACGCGTGGAACGCGTGGGTTTCGAGGAGATTGCCGGTCATCGGCTGCACCTGATCCGCATCTCCTTCGAGGACAAGCAGATGACGCTGCGCGTCCCGGTAGCCCAAGCGCGCGCCGCCGGGTTGCGCAAGGTTGCCAGTTGGGAGGCTCTGGCCACAGCTCTTGCCATATTGAAGGGTCGGCCGCGGGCAAGCCAGCTTGTGTGGGCCAAGCGCTCTCAGGAGTATCTGGCGAAAATCAACACCGGTCATCCCCACGCACTGGCCGAAGTGGTTCGCGATCTGCAGTCGGCCGGCGATGGCTCCGCCAGCAGCTTCAGCCAGCGCAATCTGTTCGAGCTCGCCCTCGATCGTCTTGCTGGTGAATTCGCCGCAGTCAACCGGATCGCGAAGCCAGACGCAATCGAACTGCTCAACCAGGTATTGGTCGACGCGAGGGCGGACAGCACGGCCGAGCGCCGGCGAGCAAAGGTCGGTGGCTGATCTCCGCGAATCGTGGTGGCAAAGCCGCTAGGGCGGCCCTGGCTGCTGGAGATGATGCTTTTTGAGCCTGGCTGTATCCGTACACCTTCCTACGCGACCTCGTCGTCCTTCGGTGCTACTAGGATGAAAAGCGTTCCGGTCCGCGCGGTGCGGATCGCCGGATTGCAAGGAGAACGACACGATGGCGCAAGGTACAGTCAAATGGTTCAATCCCGCCAAGGGCTACGGCTTCATTCAACCGGATGACGGATCGAAAGATGTCTTCGTCCACATTTCGGCGCTCGAGCGCGCCGGCCTCAAAAGCCTAGCCGAGGGCCAGAAAGTCAGCTTCGATGTCGAGCGCGGCCAGCAAGGCAAGCTCTCGGCGGCCAACCTCAAGACCGCCTGAGCCGCCACCAGCACGCCACCAGCACGATCGAACCAGGGGCTCGCTCCGAAAGGGGCGGACTTTTTTCGGGGATAGTTAAGGTATCAGCTTTCTTGAGCTGGGGTTGGCGCATCATTCCATTCCGCGCCATCCCAATCGAAACCCTCGGTCGCGTTGAACGCGACGATCAGCTCTTCACGAATGCGAGGACGAATCTTCGCGCCCGGGCATTCCTCTAGCTTGGCTCGCTTAGCGAGTTCTGCCGCCACCTCGTCGGGGATTACGATGCCGCGCCCTTTAAGCTGGATGATGTCGCGCTGAAAGGTCCTGACAGGTCGCTCCGGCCCTCACGTGATCATCGGATGATGCCTCCCGGTTCCACGGGATGGGCGCCGCCAAGAAGAGAGCCGTTCGGTCACCGGCTCCCTTCTATGCGCTTGCCGGGCCATTTTCCGACCTCGGCGCCAAGCGGCTAAGATATTGAATTCCTGGCGGACCCGACACGATTCGAACGTGCGACCTTCGCCTTCGGAGGGCGACGCTCTATCCAGCTGAGCTACGGGTCCCTGTCCGTTTCCATACTCCGCGTCAGTGCCGGCCAGCAAGCCAGGCGCGCGCCGCACGGTCTGCGCCCGAGGGCAGCGGGGCGTGGGGGTCGCGAATCCAGGCGATGATGTCGCCGATCGGCAGGCCCCGATCATGGTCCCGGAGCAGGAGATGATACCCATGAGCGTAATAGGCCAGCCGAATCGGCGCGCCCTTGGGCAATGCCCGCCACATCGCCGCCATCGCCCGCTTGGGCACGAGCTGGTCGCGCGCGCCGTAGAGAATGAGAGCCGGCCCGTGGAAGCGCGGCGCCGCGCTCAGCGCCTGGCTCATCAGGTTGACGAGCCCGTGCAGCGTGTCGATGCGTGTATCCAGGATCGTCAGCGGGTCCTCGCCCAGCGCCTCGAGCGCCGCCCGATTGTCCGAGGCTTTGACGAGCCCCGCGCCGGAGACCGTCAGCCCCGGCGCGAGCTTCCAGCTGATCCAAAGGGCGCTGCGAAAGAAAAGATTCATGTCCGCCCGCCCCCAAACCGCCGGCGCGGCGAGGATATAGCCCGCCACCGGTGGGGGACTCGGTTCCGCCCCCAGAAGCATCAGGGCCGCGCCGCCCATGCTCTCCCCGAGCAGATAGAGGGGCAGGTGGGGATATTTCGCGTGCAGCAGCCTCGCCATCGTGCGCGCATCGTCCACCAGCGTCGTCGTTCCCGGCCAATAGCCGCGGCCGGATGTCGCACCGAAGCCGCGCAGATCGGGCGAATAGACGGCGATGCCGGTTGCGGCGAGAAGCGGCGCGGGGATCTCGAAGGCATCGCGGCTGTCGTTGAAGCCGTGCAGGGCGAGCATCACCGCCCGCTTCGGCCCGGCGGGAAACCAGGTGCGGTAGGGCAGCCGGACACCGTCCGGCATCACGAAGACCTGCCGGCCCAGCTGAGGCGCCGTGACCATCGGGCCGGCCGGCACCAGATGGGCCGCGCAACCGCCCACGGTCATCCCAACGGTCATCAAAGTGACCATCAGCACCGCCCAGCGCCGACGGATCGGCGCAAACCGCCCGCCCGCCCCAGGGCGAGTTGCACGCACCGCCCGCATGCCTCACATTCGGCCTTCAATTCGAGACCGCCAGAGGACACGATGCCGGAAGGCACCGCCACCCCCCCTGAAATCATTACAGTCACCACGAGTGTCGCTGCCTGCGATAGCGGCGACGGTCCGCTCGGCCATCCGCGGGTGTTCCTTCATCTCGTCGATGGGAAGGCCGTCTGCCCCTATTGCTCGCGTCTCTTTGTCCTCAAAGAGGGGGCGGCGCCGGCAGGCGGCCACTGACCGGGCGTGGCCGCCATCAAGACGGAGACGCTGCACCTTGTCCTGATCGATGGATCGGGTTTCCTGTTCCGGGCCTTTCACGCGCTCCCTCCCTTGAGCCGCCCGGACGGAACGCCGGTCAATGCGGTGCTCGGCTTCACCAACATGCTGGCGAAGCTTCTCAAGGAGCATACGGGCTCGCATCTTGCGGTGATCTTCGATGCCGGCCGCGAGACGTTCCGCAACCGTCTCTCGCCTTCCTACAAGGCGCAGCGCCCGCCGCCGCCGCCCGAGCTTCTGCCGCAATTCCCGCTGGTGCGCGATGCCGCAACAGCCTTCGCGGTTCCGGCGATCGAGCTGCCGGATTGGGAGGCCGATGACCTGATCGCTTCCTACGCGCGGGCGGCGCGGGAAGAAGGCGGGACGGTCACGATCATTTCCTCCGACAAGGACCTGATGCAGCTCGTCGGGCCCGAAGTCACGATGCTCGACCCGATCAAGCAGCGCCCGATCGGGCCGGCGGAGGTCGCCGAGCGCTTCGGCGTGCCGCCCGAGAAGGTGATCGAGGTGCAGGCGCTGATGGGCGACCCCACGGACAATGTGCCCGGCGTGCCGGGAATCGGTCCGAAGACCGCGGCGGAGCTGGTGCGCGCCTTCGGGGATCTCGAAGGCGTGCTCGAGGCCACGCCAAGCATGCCGCCCTCGAAGCGCCGCGACGCCCTTCTCGCCCACGCCGCGGATGCCCGCCTTTCCCGCGAGCTGGTGACGCTGAGCGCGGAGGTGCCGCTGCCTTTGCCCCTCACCGCGCTTGGCGTCCGAGCGCCCGAGCCCCATGCCCTCGCCGCCTGGCTCACCGCCCAGGGGTTTCGCAGCGTGCTGCACCGGATGGGGCTCGATCAGGTCACCCCAGCCACGGCCGCCCCGCCGCCCTCGCCCGTCGTCCGCGCACTCAAGGAGGAGACACCAACCTTCGGGCCCTATGAGACAGTCACGGACCGTGCCGCGCTCACAAGCTGGATCGAAGAGGCGCAGGAGGCGGGCATCGTCGCGGTCGATACCGAGACCGACTCGCTCTCCGCCCTCATGGCCAGCCTGGTGGGCTTCTCGCTCGCGACCGCGGCGGGACGTGCCTGCTACGTGCCCCTTCGCCATCAGGGCGTCGATGCCCAGATGGCGCCCACGGACGCCATTGCCGCGATCGCTCCCCTTCTTGCCGATCCTTCGGTCCTCAAGGTGCTGCAGAACGCCAAGTTCGACCTACACGTGCTCGCCCGCGCCGGCGCGCACGCTGTGGCTCCGATCGATGACACCATGATCATCTCCTATTGCCAGGAGGGTGGGCGCCACGGGCACGGAATGGACGAGCTTTCGCGCCTCCATCTCGGCCATTCGCCGATCACCTATGACGAGGTTACAGGCACCGGCCGGGCGCGCATCGGCTTTGCCGCCGTCCCGCTCGAGAGCGCGACCGCCTATGCCGCGGAGGACGCCGACGTCACGCTGCGACTTTGGCAAGTGCTGCGGCGCGGCTTGCGCGAGGTGCGCGCGCTCGCCCTCTATGAGCAGATCGAGCGGCGGCTCATTTCCGTGCTTGCGGCGATGGAGCGCGCCGGGGTGAAGGTGGATGCCGAGGAGCTGGCGCGCATCTCGGTCGAGCTCAGCCAGCGCATGGAGGCGATCGAGACCGAGATCCATCGCCTGGCGGGACGGCGCTTCAATGTCGGCTCGGGCAAGCAACTCGGCGAGGTGCTGTTCGACGAGATGGGGCTTGCCGGCGGGCGGCGGATGAAGACGGGCGCCTGGGGCACCGATGCGGGCGTGCTGACCGCGCTGGCCGAGCAGGGCGTGGAGCTGCCGGCGCGGGTGTTGGAGTGGCGCCAGCTTCAGAAAATCAAATCCACCTATGCCGATGCGCTGGTGAACGAGATCAACCCGGAGACCGGGCGTGTCCATACGAGCTTCGTGATGGCCGGCACCTCGACCGGCCGGCTCGCCTCCACCGACCCCAATCTGCAGAACATTCCTATCCGCACCGAGGAGGGCGGGCGCATCCGCCGCGCTTTCATCGCCGAGCCGGGTCATGTGCTGGTGAGCGCCGACTATTCGCAGATCGAGCTTCGCCTGCTTGCGCATGTGGCGGACATCGCGGCCCTCAAGGAGGCCTTCGTGGGGGGGGAAGACATCCATGCTCGCACCGCGTCCGAAGTGTTCGGCATTCCGGCAGCCGGGATGGACCCGCTGACACGAAGGCGCGCGAAGGCGATCAATTTCGGCATTATCTACGGCATCAGCGCGTTTGGCCTTGCACGTCAGCTCGGCATCGAGCCGCCCGAGGCCCGCGCCTATATCGATGCCTATTTCGGCCGCTATCCCGGCATCCGAGCCTACATGGACCGCGCGAAAGAGGAAGCGCGCGCGAACGGCTTCGTGCTGACGCCCTTCGGGCGGCGCTGCTACATTGAGGCGATCCGCGACAAGAATCCCGCCCGCCGGGGCTACGCGGAGCGCGCGGCGATCAATGCGCCGCTGCAGGGCGGGGCTGCCGATATCATCAAGCGTGCGATGGTGCGAATGCCTGCAGCGCTGACCAGGGCGGGGCTCAGCGCACAGATGCTGCTGCAGGTCCACGACGAGCTATTGTTCGAGGCACCGGCCGCGGAAGCGGAAGCAACCGCCAAGGCGGTCGCGGACGTGATGGAGCACGCGGTGGAGCTGAGCGTGCCGCTCGCTGTCGAGACCGGAATTGGTCGCAACTGGGCCGAGGCCCACTGAAACCAAAGGAAGGGAGCGCCGCCACCGAAGGCAACGCCCCCTTCTTCTTGTTCAGCCCTGCTTCTCGGTCCCCTTGCCAAGATTGACCGCGACGAACACGGTCTCTCCGTTGTGCAGCACGCGCAGCGCCACCGCCCCGCCCTTGTGCTCGGCCTGATGGATCGCGTTCAGCGCCTCGTGAACCGAGGTGACCGGTGTCTCACCGACACCGACAATCACATCGCCGGGCTCGATGCCCGCGGTTGCGGCCGGCGAGTTGGGCTCGACCTCGGCCACCACCGCGCCCTCGGTCCCGGATGGCAAGTTGAGCTGGTTCTCAGTGTCCGGAGTCATTGGCTCGAGCGCGAGGCCGAGGCGCGCGTGGCTCGGTCTCGGCGTCGTGCTGGTGGCCGAAAGATCGTTCGGCAGACTTGCCAGGGCCACGGTCATATTCGCGCTGCTGCCATTGTTGAGCACCGAGAGGTGCGCATCCTCGCCAGGCTTGATGCCGGCGATATCGATCGCGAGATCACGCGGATTCCTGACCGCCTGACCATCCACCGCGGTGATCACCTCGCCCGGGTGCAGGCCCGCCCGTTCCGCCGGAGTGCCGGCCTGGACCGAGGCGATCAGCGCGCCATCCTGGCTCGGCAGATGCAGCGCCTGCTGGATCGCGGGCGTGATCGGCTGCGCCGCGACCCCGAGATAGCCGCGCGTCACGTGGCCGTCCCGACGCAATTCCGCGACGACATTGCGCACGGTGTTCGAGGGGATGGCGAAACCGATGCCGACACTGCCGCCGGAGGGCGAGATGATGGCGGTATTGATGCCGATCACCCGGCCGCTCAGGTCGAACAGCGGCCCGCCGGAATTGCCTTCGTTGATCGGCGCGTCCGTCTGGATGAACTGGTCATAAGGGCCGTCGCCGATATTGCGGCCGAGCGCCGAGATGATGCCTGCGGTCACGGTTCCGCCGAGGCCGAACGGGTTGCCCATGGCGACCACCCATTCGCCGGGCTTGACGTCGCTGGAATTGCCAAACTGGACGAAGGGCAGCCTGTGACCGGCATCAACCTTCAGGACGGCAAGGTCCGTGCGCGGATCGGTCCCGATCACCCTGGCCGGCAGTTTGGTGCCGTCATCGAGGGTAACCGTGAGGGAGCGCTCATCCTTCACCACATGGTTGTTGGTGACGATAATCCCCGAAGGATCGATGATGAACCCGGAGCCCCGCGCCTCGATCGCCTCGGGCTGCCCTCCAGGATTCGCGCCGAAGGGGAACGGGAAGGGAAAGATGCCCGGCGGCGGGCCCTGCATGTCGGCCGGATGGGGCTGAAGCTCGTTGGTGATCGAGACGACGGCGGGCTTCACCCGGGCCACCAGATTGACGAAATCGGGCATTGCCACGGTGGCGGGCGCTTGGGAGCTCGCATCGGTGGCGGGGGCGGCGCTGGCCGGGGTGACGAATTGGCTCTGGCCGGCCGCGAAACCGCCAAGAGCAGTGCCGGCCAACAGGACCCCGAGCAGCGAGGCGCGAAGCACCTGGCCTCCTCGGCGGCGTGGTGTGGTCGGTTCAGGCATCCTGGTCTCCTTGCATGGGCGTGAGGGGCAGGCGCCGCACGGCGCCTTTTCGTGTATCGAAATTGGGGAGTCCGGGGTGAACGTTGCCCTGGCGCAGTGATGAAACCCCCGTCATGCGCGGCCCTGGGGTGAATAACCAGCCCTCCTGCCCCGAAAACCGGCCGCCAAGAAGGAATGGGCGGGAGAAGAGGTGTCAGGCAGGACCGGCACGACGAGGGGCTGCGGCTTCACGGGATCAGGCGGCGGCGCCATCGGAAAATCAGAAAATGGCGGATTTCTGCAGATTCCGGTGGCGCGAAAGGCGCGAACGAAAAGAGAACTCACCGGCATCCGGAGCAAATTCGGAAACCCGGTGGTCCCTGGCTGAGACCGCCCGCCGACCATCATTCAGCGCGTCGGTCCCCGGGGCCCGGGCCCTTCGCGCGGGCGGCGGAAAGGCTCATAGCGGCCCGCCGTTCCGAGTAAACACAATATCGTGATCCTTGCTCCCGCAAGCGCGCGCGGGCAGGCTTCGTCCGATGGATCCAAGCCACCCGGACGATCACGGCGGGCGACACAACGGTGCCCGATAGGCCAATCCCCGATAAGCCAATCATCGTGTCGTGTTTGGCCGCGCGAGCGTCAAACCACTCAGCATGTGGATGCGCCAATGGCGCCGAGCTCTTTTTGTTGCCGAAATACTGCCTGGACCTCGGCCCGACCGCGCAAGTCTTCGCCAAGCTCAAGGCCCGGCTGGGAGAGGCTGCCGCCGGGACACGTGACACCGTCTCGGAAACGATCGGCAAAGACCTCGCAACCTGCAGCCAAGAGGAAGGCGCCAACGCCTTCAAAAATGCGGGTTATGGCTCAGCCAAAATACATCACGCTCTAAGATTTATCTTCTCGATCAATTTCATGGCTTCCTCCCGGGCTTTGGCGGATCGCCCCGTGCCGGTCCCCGCGAACGTGTCCGCACGGGGCTCCGATTCCATCGGAAGCCATATCGATCTAATGCGTTATGAGCAGAGGCAGCAGGCTCATGCCGACCACCTCACGCGTCGCGCCGCCAAAAAGCGCCTCGCGCCACGGCGCATGCCCATAGGCGCCCATCACCAGAAGGTCCGCCCCTTGCTCGCGAGCCGCCGACAGCAGCTGACCGCCAGAACCCACCGCGGGCATCTTGAGCATGTTGCGCACCGTCGCCTCGACCCCGTGCATCCGGAGATAGAAGCGGATCGATTCCGCGCTATCGCCTTCATCCTCGCCGATCGCGATGATGAAGGCCTGTCGCGCCTTCTGTAGAAGCGGCAGCGCCGAGGCCGCAGCGCGCACCGCCTGCTCGGAGCCGTTCCAGCCGATGGCGATGATCTCACCGAGCACGGCCGGCGGCTCCGCCGGGGCGATCAACACCGGCCGGCCTGACTGAAGGAGTGTTTGCTCGATGGCATCGGAATGCGGCTTGTCAATGACGCGATCGGAGCGGCCGAGCACGACAAGATCGAAAAACCGGGCGCGCCGGGCGACGATGACCGGTGCGTCCCCCGTCTCTGCACGCCATATTGCCCCGGACTTGCCCGGCTCCGGCGCGTCGCTCACCGAGAGGCCGTAGCGGCCCGCTGCCTCGGTGAAGGTCGCTTTGACTTTCTCCGCCGTTGCCGCGGCGTTGGCGGTGATCTCGTCGATCCATCGCCCGTCCACCGGCATTGCGAAGCCGCTCGCCCCGGCAGAGAGCATCAGCTCCTCGACATCCAGCCCGACATGCAGCGCCTCGAGATGCGCGCCGAACTGCCCCGCCAGCCGACAAGCGAATTCAAGCGCGCCCTTGCTGGCAGTGCCGCCGCTCAGCCCCACGAGAATGGTCTTGATGGCCATGGTCATCCCTTGACGTGACAGGAAGAGCCGCTCTGTCGGAAGTTTACCCTGGCGCGGCCTCCCTGCCGCGTCAAAAGGGGGTAGAGGCCGGGGCCTCTCACAGGCGCACCACAAGCCCGTCATAACCGGGCTCGACCCCGGCCGGCAGATTCCGCAGAAGCCAAGCCCAGTCCATGTCCGAGCCCATATGCGTGAGTATCGTCCGACGCGGCGCAAGCCGGGCGACCCAGCCGAGGACCTTGTCCAGATGAGCATGGGTGGCGTGCGGCCCCGAGCGCTGGAAGCAGCCGACGATCCACGTATCGATGCCGGCAAGCGCGGCGAAGGCCGCCTCGTCCAGGCCACGCACATCGGTCGAATAGGCGAAACCGCCGATCCTGAGGCCGAGCGTGTGGGTAAAGCCATGGTCCTGGTCGAACAGGCGGACATCCATCCCGGCGATGCGGATCGTCTCGCCGGCGAACACGGAATTCGTCTCGAGAACGGGACGGAGAAAGCCGCGCCCATCCCACGGCTGAAAGACATAGTCGAATCGGCGGGCAAGCTCCGCGAGCACGCTTTCCTCCGCATAGGCGGGAAGCGGCCGGCCCGCGATACGGTTCAGGATGCGCACGTCATCGAGACCGGTGATGTGGTCCGCGTGGGCATGAGTGAAGAGGATCGCATCCACGCGTGGAATCGCGCAGGCGAGGAGCTGGCCGCGCAACTCCGGCGGCGTATCGATCAGCAGGCGCTGGCCGGCTTGGGATTCGATGACGATGCCGGCGCGCGTGCGGCGGTTGCGCGGTTCATTCGGGTCGCAGGCCCCCCAATCGCCACGCCCATCCGGCCCGCCGATCAGCGGCACGCCGGCCGACGCGCCGCAGCCCAGCACCACGATTCTCATGCGGCCTTGCGGAAGAGGCGGCGAAAATTGGCGCTGGTCAGGTCCGCGAGCGCTTCCGGCGCGAGGCCGCGCACCCCGGCGAGCGTGGCCGCGGTATGGGTGACGAAGGCCGGCTCGTTGCGCTTGCCGCGCAGCGGCACCGGCGCGAGATAGGGCGCATCCGTCTCCACCAGCAGCCGGTCAACCGGAAGATCGCGCGCAATGTCCCTGATCTCCTGGGATTTCGGGAAGGTAAGGATGCCCGAGAAGCTGACATAGCCGCCGCGGGCGATTGCAAATTGGGCAAGCCGGCGCCCGCTCGAGAAGCAGTGGAGCAGGAAATCGAAAGGGCCGAGCGCATCGAGCTCCTCGGCAAGCACCCGCTCGATATCTTCGTCCGCGCTGCGGGCGTGGATCACGAGCGGCAGGCCGGCGTCATGCGCTGCGCGGATATGGATGCGGAAATTCCGTTCCTGGATCTCGCGGGACGGCTCCTTGTAGAACCAGTCGAGCCCGGTCTCACCGATGCCGATCACCTTGGGGTCCGCGACGAGGGCGATGATCTCTTCGGGGGAAGGAAGCGGCGCTTCCGCGGCATGGTGCGGATGGACCCCGACGGTGCACCAAACATTCTCGTAATCTCGGGCACGCGCAAGGATCGCCCGGGATTGGTCCATGGTGGTGCCGATGGTGACGAGCGTGCCCACGCCGGCGTCGGCCGCGCGGACGAGAATCTCGGGCAACTCTGCATCGCTGTAATAATCGAGATGGCAGTGAGAGTCGATCAGCATGCCGGCGTGTTTGTCATGCCGCGCCGAAGATGGCCAGAGGTTCATCGCCACGGATTTGTCGGCGGCTCGGACATCGCGTTCACGGCTGTTGCGATTCCTCAGCGCGTGTCCGACATGACGTAAGGCCGGGTAATGTCGCTGTACGCGTTGCGCATGGGCTGGCTCGAGATCCGGATAACCCCGCTAAACGGCGTATCTATATCGAGCATGACATAGACCGCAGAGGAGATCGAGAGCGCGCAGAGCGCGATCGTCATGAAGACAAAGGTGGTGCGCGGCGCGTTCAGCCCGAAACAGACGAAGATCACCATCAGCCAGAAGACCAGAACGATAAAGAACGGCAACGAGATCGTTGAGCGTGCCTCCTCGTTCACCGCCCAGCGCGCCTGCACGAAATCATGAAAATCCGCCAGGCAGGAATCGGCGATCCCGCGATGATAGGCGTCTGCCGCCTCGAGGCGGCGGATCCGAAGCCCGATTTCATTGACGATGTCGCCAAGAACGACGCTCTCCATCGCCCCCTGCGAAATCGGCCGCAGACCAGCGAGAGCCCCGACAGCCGCCGGCTTCGGCTGGGACGGCCAGGTGGTGGCGATGACCGCTGCCGTGTAGTCGCGGAGCGCCGCACGCGCGCCTTCCGTCTCCGGCCCGTAATTGCGCAGGCATTGATCGGTCTGGACGATTTCGGCCGCCAACGCCGCCATGTCCGTGTTGGCCTGGTCGAACGACCCCTTCACCGAATAGATGAGGAGACTCATCACGAGCGCGGCGAAGGTCACGAGCATGGTGATGGCAAGGCTCACCAGCTCCAGCGTTTCGCGGCTCTGATGCCGCTCCGAAATCCGCCCCTTGACCAGCATGCCCGCAGCGGCGCCGACGAGCAGCAACAGGAAGACAACCGCGGCGTACAGGGTCTCGCGCATCGCTTCGCCCCGGCTAGGCGGCGTCCTCGACGAAGCGAGGAAAAACCGCCTGCGGCGCTGGCAAGTTCGTGCCGGCTGGCAGCGGCGCCGCAAGCGCGGCGAGGTCGCGCGCATCCGCGGGCACGCCAAGCTGGTCGAGCATGCGCCCCATGCTGGCCGGCATGAAAGGCTGCAGCACGGTCGCGATGATGCGCAGCGCATCGGCCAGAACGCGCAGCACTGCGGCCATGCGCGGCGGATCGCGGCTCCGCAGCGCCCAGGGCGCCTGATGGTCGATATAGGCGTTGGCGGCGCGCACGACCTTCCAGACCTCCTCGAGCGCCTCGGAGAAGGCGACACGGTCGAGCGCCTCGGCGA
The DNA here is from genome assembly GCA_035509315.1 of Acetobacteraceae bacterium. Lineage (GTDB taxonomy): Bacteria > Pseudomonadota > Alphaproteobacteria > Acetobacterales > Acetobacteraceae > JAKAWQ01. The sequence goes on from DATJLS010000003.1 coordinate 127,150, forward strand.
GCCGCAGCGGCAGCGCGGCGGCGGCGGCGAGCAGCGCCGAGTCTTCCACCGTCGGCGGGGCAAGGGCGGGCAGAGAGGCGGCGCAGTGCCGCGCGAGCAGCGAGAGTGAGCGCTGTGCGAGATTGCCGAGATCGTTCGCGAGCTCGACATTCAGGCGATTGATCAGAGCGCGATGGCTGAGCGAGCCGTCATTGCCGAATGGAACTTCCCGCAGCAGAAAATAGCGCACGGGGTCCAGGCCGTAGCGGGCCACGAGCTCGTGCGGATCGACGACGTTGCCGAGGGACTTGCTCATCTTCTCGCCCTCGACCGTCCACCAGCCATTGGCGAAAACCCGCTTCGGCGGAGCGAGGCCGGCAGCCATCAGGAAGGCTGGCCAATAAACCGCGTGGAATCGGATGATGTCCTTGCCGACGAGGTGCAGATCCGCCGGCCAGAAGCCCCAGCGCTCCGCCCGCTCGTCGGGGAAGCCGGCCGCGGTGATATAATTGGCGAGCGCGTCGAGCCAAACATACATGACATGGGCCGGATCGCCCGGCACCGGAACGCCCCAGCGAAAGCTCGTCCGGCTGATCGAAAGATCCGTAAGCCCTGCCTTGACGAAACTCTCCACCTCGTTGCGTCGCGAGGCCGGCGCGATGAAATCCGGATGGGCGTCATAGAAGGCGAGCAGCCGATCCTGCCACGCCGAAAGCCGAAAGAAATAGGAAGGCTCGCCCACCCACTCGACCGGAGCGCCGCTCGGGGCAAGCCGCGTGCCTTGAGGCCCTTCCACCAGTTCGGACTCGGCGTAGAAGGCCTCATCGCGGACGGCGTACCAGCCTTCATATTCGCCGAGATAGATTTCGCCCCGCTCGGCCAGGCGCTGCCACAACGCCGCGCAGGCGCGCTTGTGGCGCGGCTCCGTGGTGCGGATGAAATCGTCGTTGGACGCGCCCATCCAGGCCGTCATCTCGCGGAATTGCGCGGCGACACGGTCGGTGAAGCTCTGCGGGTCGAGACCCGCCGCGGCCGCCGCCTTCTCCACCTTCTGCCCATGCTCGTCGGTGCCGGTGAGGAAGAAGACCTCGTGGCCTTCGAGCCGCTTCCAGCGCGCCAGCACATCGGCGGCCACCGTGGTATAGGCGTGGCCGATATGCGGCGCGCCGTTGACGTAATAGATCGGGGTCGTGATGTAGAACTTCATGCTCCGTCCAGCAGGGCCAGCCCCGAAATGACGGCCTGACGCCGATCCAGATTGAGCCGCTCCGTCTCGTCCGCCAGGCCGGAGAGCGCGTGCCATACCTCCCCCCAGGCATCAAGGGGCCGGAACGCGAGCAGGCGCTGCTGGCCCGCATCGGCATGGCCGCGGGCTCCGGCACGCACCGCCGCCGCGATCGCCGAGAGCAGAAGCTCCATGAAGGTCGCAAAACCGCTCTCGCCGCGGCCGAGACGATCGACAAGCCCGTGCGCCCGCGCCGTGCCATAGCCCGGCACCGTCGCCAGCACCTCTTCCACCAACGCCGCGATCGCGACCCCTTCCTCTGCGGCGAGCCGAAGCGCACGCCCCGGCGAGCCCTCCGCCAAGGCGATCAATCGTGCGCGCTCTTCCACCGGCAGATCCGGCAAATGGCGTGCCAGGACAGTCTGCATCTCGGCCTCTCCAAGAGGCGCGAGCCGCAGCTTCCGGCAGCGGCTTCGCAATGTCGCGGGCAAGCGTCCCGGTGCCGAACAGACGAGCAGGAGAACCGCCCGCGCCGGAGGTTCCTCCAGAAGCTTGAGCAGCGCATTGGCCGCATTGGCGTTCAGCGCCTCGGCCGGATCGACCACCACCACACGCCAGCCGCCTTCGGCCGCGGTCAGGCGCAGAAACTCCGCTCCCGCCCGCACATCATCGACCAGAATCTCCCGATGCAGCTTCCCCGTGCGGGCATCGGCGCCCCGCGCGATGGTGTGAAGATCGGCATGCGAGCCGGCCGCGACCCGCCGAAAAACGGGATGGCGAGGATCGAGTCCCAATCCCTCCCCCTTCGCCGGCAAACCCGCCAGCAGCCGGCGCGCGAACCGATAAGCCAGCGTGGCCTTGCCCACTCCGGCCGGCCCGACGATCAGCCAGGCATGGTGCAAACGCCCGCCGCGTGCCGCCTCGAGCAAGGCAAGCTCGGCCGCTTCATGTCCCACCAGCTCCGCATTCGCCCGAGGCTCCGGCGCCGTCACGCGAGCCTGGCCTGAGTGAGGGCGAAGAGGTGGGCTTGCACTTCGGATGGCGACGGCGATGCGTCGATCAGGATGCAGCGTTCGGAATGGGTTTTGGCGATTGTCTGGAAGCCCTGGCGCACGCGTTCGAGAAATGTTGGGCCGAGGCGCTCGTACCGGTCCGCGGTTCTGCCGCGCTGTTCGCGGCGGCGCTGTTCCTCCTCCGGCGGCAGGTCGAGGACGAAGGTAAGGTCGGGCGTGAGGTCGAGCAAGCGGATGAGTGCGGCGATGGCGGCGCGGTCAGCGCCTTGTCCGTATCCCTGATAGGCCATGGTGGAATCGAAGAACCGGTCGCAGACAATGGTCAGACCCGCAGCGTGCGCGGGGCGCAGCGTGCGCGTCGCGTGATCGGTGCGGGCGGCGAAGTGGATCATGGCCTCGGCCAATGGATCGAGCGCAATGGTGTTGGCGAGGAGGAAGCCTCGCAGCGCCTCCGCGCCGGGCGCGCCGCCCGGCTCGCGCGTCAGCAGGCTCGGCCGGCCGCTGGCCGCCAGGCTCTCGGCGAGGAGGCGGGCCTGGGTCGATTTGCCGGCGCAGTCCGTGCCCTCGATCGTGATCAGCCGGCCCTTCACTAGCCCATGCCGCCGAAGACCATATGGAAGAGCACCGCGAGCGAGCGTTCGACAAGCGTGAGGCGCGGCACCGTCGTGCCGGCAACGAGAGTGAATTGCTGTCCCGCAGGCACGCCCTGGCCGGCGACGACGAGGGTTCCGAGTTGCTGGCCGGCCGCGATCGGGGCAGGAAGGGGCGAGGCATAGCGGGCGCGAATCGTTGCGGTGCGGCGCCATTCGCGCGGCATGGTCGCGACGAGGTCGGTGGTGCCGGCGAGAGGAACCGTGAGGCTCTTGCCGAGCCAGACCTTAGCTTCGGCCACCGTCTCCCCCGCCTTGAAAAGGGTCACGTCGGTGAATTCGTTGAACGACCAGTCAAGCAGGCGCTCCGCTTCCTCGGCGCGATCGCTCTCGCTCGGCATGCCGTTGAGCACGAGGATGACACGCCTTCCTTCGCGAATCGCGCTGGCGCAGAGCCCGTAGCCGCCGGCATCCGTGAAGCCGGTCTTCAGCCCATCGGCAAGATTGTCCTGCACCAGCGGATTGCGGTTGTACTGCTTGATTTTGCTGAAAGTGAAAACCTTCTCGGAAGCGTAATGATAATATTGCGGAAAATTCCTGATGATCAGCCGCGCGAGCGTGGCGATGTCCTGGCAGCACATATAATGGCCGGGTTCCGGCAGGCCGGTCGGGTTCATGAAATGGGACTCAACGAGGCCGATCTTGGCCGCCGTCTCGTTCATCCGTTCGACAAAGGCCGGAACCGAGCCTGAGATGCCTTCAGCAAGAACGATGCAGGCGTCGTTGCCGGAATCGACCTCGATGCCCTGGATCAGGTCGGCGACGCTGATATTTCCGCCGAGCGGGACGAACATTTTCGACCCGCCGGTGCGCCAGGCCGCCTCGCTCACCGGCAGGGCCTGATCGAGGGTGAGCTGGCCGGATTTGAGCAGGCTGTAGACGATGTAGAGCGTCATCAGCTTGGTCATGGAGGAGGGAGGCATCGGCGCCGTCGGGTCTTTCTCGAGCAGCACCGCGCCCGTGTTGTAGTCCGTGATGAAGGCCCAGCGTGCCTTGGTCCCGATTGGCCCGAGCGGCGAGGAGGCGGGCGTGAAGCTGCGCTTGACGGCCCCTTTTCCCACCAGCTTGGGGAAGGTTTCGATGCCCGGAGCAGCGGGTTCCGCATGCAGTGCAAATGCCGGCAGAAGGCCGCACGCAGCCCCGAGCAGAAGCGATCGGCGGGAAGCCCCCCGATATGTCATGAGCGATGTCATGCGCGCCGCTCCTCCCTTCATTCCACCACCAGCCGGGCGCCGGCCGCTCCCGAACGCAGCACTTGATTTAGCACGCTGTCCGCCTCGGCGACCGATTGGAAGGGGCCGATTCGTACCTCAACCTGGAAGGTGCCGCCGCCATAGCGCGGAATCATCTCAGGCGAGAAACGGGCGAGTGCGGCAGCCTGAAGGGATGCGTATTCCTGATCGGTGAAGAGCCCAGCGCGTACCCAGATCGCGCCGGGATTGGGCGATACCTGCGAGAGCGCGCCCGGACGCTCGTCCGGCGCGAGAGAAGTGAGCGATGGTGAGGCGGGCAGCGCGGCGCTCGCTGCGGGCGGGACCGTTCCCGGTGCGGTTCTCGGCCCCGGGGCGGTCGCGGCGCTGCCGAGCGGCGGCAGCGCGCTGACCGAGACGGCGCCGAGCGGGGCGCGGGCAATCGCGAGCTGAGGCCCGCCAGGCAGCGAGAGAGCGATCTGCTCGCTTGGTCCCGGCAGGACCTGAACACGCACGCGCGCGGTTCCATCCGCATCGAAGCCGAGCAGGCGCGCGACGCGCGGCGTGACGGCGATCAGCCGTGCCGGATTCTCCGGCCCGCGATCATTGATACGGACGACGATCTGCCGTCCGTTCTCGAGATTGGTGACGCGGGCGATCGCCGGCAATTGCAGGGTCGGATGGGCGGCGGCAAAAGCATTCAGGCTATCGCGCTCCCCATCCGCGGTGTAGCGCGCACGTGGCCCATTCTCGATCGCCGCGATGCCGCTCGCATCATAGGCGAAATCCGCCTTCGGATAGCGCCAGATGCCGTCCGCCTGATAAGGCGCGCCGACGATATAACGCAGGGGCGGTGAAGGTGCTTTCTGCTGGCAGCCTGCCAGGAGCAGCAGCAAGAGAGGGAGAAGAAGGGGGGAAGAGCGGCTCAAGTGGTCACGAGATCGCCGAGCAGCCCGACAGCGAGGGCATAGAAATCCGACGGGTTATAGGCGCGGATCGCCTGGAAATTGTGGAAGACGAGATAGGCGGGCCCGCCTGGGCCGCCAGGAGTGAGCAGGCGCGCATCGAGCGAAGTGGCCGGCAGCGGGCTGCCATCGATGGCGTGGAAGCCGAGAGCGGCCCAGGCGCCCAGTGGTTGAGTGACGCCGCCGCTTGCCAGTTGCGGCGAGAGCTGAGGCGGAGGCAGCACCTGTCGTCCCCAGGATTCCCCCCAGCGCCAGCCGGACCGCACGAGGTAATTGGCGATCGAGGCGAGCACATCGGCGGGATCGTTCCAGATATCGCGCCTTCCATTGCCTTCGAAATCGACGGCATAGGCAAGATAGGAGCTCGGCATGAATTGGGGCTGGCCCATGGCGCCGGCCCAGCTTCCGAGCATCCCGCCCGGCGTGATATCGCCATGGGCGAGAATGTGCAGGGCTGCGATCAGCTCGGAGCGGAAATAGCTGCCGCGCCCGGCGCTATAGGCCAGTGTCGCGAGCGAGCGGACGACCTCGAAGCTGCCCTCGTCTCCGCCGAAATTGCTCTCGAGCCCCCAGATTCCCATCATCACCGCGGGCGAGGCGGGATAGACGCTCGTCACGCGGGCCAGGAGCTCGCGGTCCGCGGCATAAATGGACCTGCCCTGGGCGATCCGGCTGCTGGTCAGCGTGTCGGCCGCGTACTCGCTCCAGGTCAGGGTAAATTCGGGCTGATGCCGATCGAGGTCGAGAACCTTGGGATCCAGGGTCAGGCCCGAGAAGGCCGCATTCACGGTCGCCGCCGGCACGCCGGCGCGTTCAGCCTCGGCGCCGACGGAATCGAGAAAGCCCGCGAAGCCGTAATCGGCGGCGAACCCATGCCGGGCAAAAAGCAGCGGGGTGATGCCGAGCGCCATTCCGAGCGCGCGGCGACGGAGAATCGAGCGCATGTGCGGATTTCTGCCACGGGCCTGGACCGCGCCGCAATGCGGCGGTGGAGTCGGTCTGGAATCGGGACCTCGGCTTGAGCGAGAATGGGCGGCAGGCAACGGGGGAAACGACCGCCATGGGACTCACAAGGCAATTGTCCGATTTCACGGCGGGACTCGCTCTCGGGCGTCTGCCCGCCGGGGTGACTGAACGGGCGCGGTTCCTGGTGCTCGACCTCATCGGCAATATCGTCCGCGCCAGGGCAGAGGCGGAGAGCACGCCGGCGCTCCTCGCCGGTGCGCGCGCGCTCGGCCTCGGCGCCGGCAATGCCGGGGTGTTCGGCGATGCGGCCCGCTATGCGCCCGCCGGCGCGGCGCTGATCAACGGTGCGCTCGGCCATTCGCTCGATTTCGACGACACCCATGCCGCCGGCTGCCTCCATCCGGGCGTCACCGCGATTGCCGCAGCACTTTCCGCGGGCGAGATGGCCGGGGCCGCGGGAGCGGATGTGCTGGCGGGCATCGTCGCCGGATACGAGGTCTCGTGCCGGCTGGCGCTCGCCCTGCCAGCCGGCGAGCATTACGCGCGCGGATTCCATCCAAGCGCCACTTGCGGCGCCTTCGGAGCCGCGGCGGCGGCGGCACGCGCCTTCCGTCTGCCTGCCGAAGCGGTGGAGTCCGCTTTCGGGATCGCGCTCTCACAGACTTCTGGCAGCCTCGAGTTCCTGGTCAATGGCGCCTGGACGAAGCGCTTCCAGGTCGGCTGGGCGGCGATGAACGGACTCGCGGCCGCCTGCTTCGCCCGCGAGGGCTTCAAGGGGGCTTCGGAGGCTTTCGAGGGGCCGCACGGATTTCTCCGCGCCTATGCCCCCTCCCCGGCCCCGGCCCGCGCGACGGAGCGGCTCGGCGAGGTTTTCGAGCTGATGGCGACGGCAGTGAAACCCTATCCTTCCTGCCGTTTCGGTCACGCCGGGATCGATGCCGCGCTCGCGTTGAGGGAGGAGTTTTCGCTGCGGCCAGAGGAGATCGAAGCCGTGACGCTCGGGCTTTCCAGGGCGGGAATGCGGCTGATCGGCGAGCCGGGGGAAAAGAAGTCCGATCCCCGCAACGTGGTGGACGGACAGTTCAGCGGGCCGTTCGTGCTCGCCGTCGCGCTGACCACCGGCCGGATGGACTGGGACAGCTACCGCCTGCTCGATGATCCGGCCCTGCGCCGCCTTCTTCCTCGCATCGCCTGCGCCCACGACGATCAGATCGAGGCCGAGTTCCCGACGAACATGGCGGGCAAGGTCACGATCCGCGCCCGCGGACAGATTTTTGAAAAGACGGTGCGCGTGCCGAAGGGAGAGCCTGGCAATTTCCTGAGCGAGGCTGAGCTGCGCGGGAAATTCACAAGCCTCGCCGCGCCGGTTCTGAGGGCAGGTCCGACGGCGGCGCTGGCAGATGCGGCACTCGGGATCGCCGAGCTTCCCAATGTCGCCGGGCTCCTGCGCAAGGGCGTGCCCGAGGAAGCCGTTCGGCTCGCCGGCGAGTAACCCGCAAGTTCTTCTCCCGCGTGATTCGGACCTGCGGTGGTTCCACCCTTGGTCATCACGCTCTTTTGTCTTCCCGCGTGATTCACGCCTTCGGCGATCACGCTCTAACCGAGGCTTCGCGCCGCCATCTCGTGAACATTCTTGCTGAGACGCGGCGCGGCGAGGATGCGGCGCAGTTCCTCCTGCATCATTCGGCGCCGGTCCGCGGCGACCCGGCGCCACTGGCCGAGCGGGGAGACGAGACGAGCCGCCACCTGGGGGTTCATCGGATCGAGCCGGATGATGGTCTCGGCGAGCAGGCGATAGCCCGCGCCGGATGAGTCGTGAAAGCGTACCTGGTTTCCCTGCGAGAAACTGCCGATGAGCGCGCGGACACGGTTCGGGTTCTTGAGGTCGAAATCCGCATGGCGGGTGAGCGTCTCGACCGCCGCGACGGTGCCGGGCAAAGGCGAGGTCGCCTGGATCGCGAACCATTTGTCGAGCACGAGCGCATCCCCGCGCCAGGCCTTGTAAAACTCCTCAAGCGCGGCGTCGCGTTCCGGCGTGTCGAGCGTGGCAAGCACCGCGAGTGCGGCGAGCACGTCCGTCATGTTCTGCCCCGCTTCGAACTGCCGCATGGCGAGCGTCACTCCAAGCTTCGCATCCGCGGCAGCGAGATAGGCAAGCGCAGCATTGCGCAGCGCCCGCCTGCCGATCGCGAGCCCCTCGATCTCGTACGGTCCCGTATCGGTCAGCCGCTCATAGGTTGCGAGGAAATCCTTGTGCAACGCTCGGCCGATCGCGAGGCGCGCCGCCTCGCGCACGTCATGGATTCCGTCCGTATCGGCGGTTTCCATCTGATCGGCGAGGAACATTTCGCCCGGGAGCGCGACCGCTTCGGCGGCAAGCGCCGGGTCTTCGCCGGCGCGGGCAAGCGAAGCCGCCACCGGATCGATCAGCGACGCGGGCACGGATGGCGCTTCACCACGCCGCCGCGCCTCGACCATCTCAAGCAGCAGGTCCGTCGCATGAAGCTGACCGGCATCCCAGCGGGTGAAAGGATCCGGATCATGCGCGGCGAGCAGCAGAAGCTCGGTGCGCGAAAGACCCGCAAGCCTCACAGGCGCCGAAAAGCCGCGGAGCACGGACGGCACCGGCTTCGCCGGGACACCGAGGAAAATGAATTCACACTCGGCCTGCTCGGCGAGCAGCACACGCGTGCCTGTCCGCGCGGCCGGTTCGCCTTCAAGCCGCGTCGGCAATTCCGCCCCGTCCGGGCCGAGCAGTCCCATGGCGAGCGGGACCACCAGCGTCTCCTTCTCCGGCTGACCCGGTGTCGGCGGCGTCTGCTGTGCCACGCGCAGCCGATAGCGCCGCGTTTCGGAATCGTACTCGCCTGTGACGGTGAGCTCCGGCGTTCCGGCCTGATGATACCAGCGCCGGAAGCGGCGGAGATCGACGCCCGAGGCATCCTCCATCGCGGCGACGAAATCCTCGATCGTGACGGCGTGGTTGTCGTGGCGGGCGAAATAGAGATCCATGCCGCGGCGGAACGCCACCTGCCCGATGATCGTTGCCATCATGCGGATGACTTCGGCGCCCTTGTTGTAAACTGTTGCAGTATAGAAATTGTCGATCGCGATATAGCGGTCCGGCTGCACGGGATGGGCGAGCGGACCGGCATCCTCGCGGAACTGTCCGGCGCGCAGCTCGCGCACGTCGCTGATCCGCTTCACCGCGCGGCTGCCCTGGTCCATCGAGAATTCCTGGTCGCGATAGACCGTGAGCCCTTCCTTCAGCGAAAGCTGGAACCAGTCACGGCAGGTGACGCGATCGCCGGTCCAGTTGTGGAAATATTCGTGTGCGATCACGCCTTCGATGCGCTGATAGTCGGTGTCTGTCGCACTCGCTGGATCGGCGAGCACATAGCGCGTGTTGAAGATATTGAGGCCCTTGTTCTCCATCGCCCCCATGTTGAAATCCGAGACGGCGGCAATATTGAAGATGTCGAGATCATATTCGAGACCGAACACCGCCTCGTCCCATGCCATCGCCTTCTTGAGCGAGTGCATCGCATGCAAGCAGCGATGCTCGTCTCCCGAGCGCACCCAGATCGCAAGCTCCACCGGCCGGCCGGAGCGCGTCGTGAAACGATCCTTCACCGCGACCAGCGCGCCCGCCACCAGCGCGAAGAGATAGCTTGGTTTCGGATGTGGATCGGTCCAAGTGATCCGGTGCCGCCCAACGCCGATCGGCTCGGCCCCGGAAGGGTTGCCGTTCGAGAGCATGACGGGATAACGCGCCGCGTCGGCGATGATCGTGGTGGTGAAGCGCGCCATCACGTCCGGCCGGTCCGGGAAATAGGTGATGCGGCGAAAGCCTTCGGCCTCGCATTGGGTGAAGAAGCCGCCATTCGAGACATAGAGGCCGGAGAGCGCGGTATTCTCGGCTGGGGCGATCTCCGTCTCGATCTCGAGCGTGAAGGATGACGGCGGGTCGGCGAGAATGAGATCCCCATCCTCGATCCGCCAGCGATTCGCGCTGATCCTCTCCCCATTGAGTGCGATCTCATGCACGAGCTGGCCGTTGCCATCGAGCCGGAGCGGCGTGTCGCTTGCCGCTTCTTCGGGATTGCGGCGCAGGACCAGAACCGAGCGGACCCTCGTGGCCGCCGGATCGAGATCGAATGTCAGATCCACGCGATCGACGAGGAACGCGGGCGGACGATAATCGGAAAGGCGCGTCTCCCGTGGCGAGGGCGGGGCGGAGAGGGCGGCGTTCTCGGGATTGTCGGGCATCGGCGGCTCCCTTGCGCTCGCTCGGGGTATAGGGCGGATCGGCGCGGGCGAAAATCGCCGCCACCGAACGGCATCATGCAATTGTCACACTATCGACGTCATCGGGCGAGAGGTATACGGCCGCGTTTCGCGACTCCGGGGCACTGTGCTGAAATGACTATCAGCACCCGTCGGGTGACAGAAATCGCGGCCTGTGCGAAAGGCGAGCCGCCGATGGCAACCGAATGGAAAAGCTGTGACGCGCGAGCCTGAGATCAGTTTCGTCGTGCCCGCGTACAACGAGGAAGCGTTGCTGCCGCGCTGCCTCGAAGCCATCGCCGCCGAGATCGCGCGCAACGATGTTCCTGCGGAAATCATCGTCGTTGACAATGCGAGCACGGACGGCACCCAGGAGGTTGCGCGCGCCGTGCCTGGCGTGCGCCTGGTTGAGGAGACGGAGCGCGGGCTCGTTCCGGCGCGCCGCGCCGGGTATCATGCCGCCCGTGGCCGGCTGGTCGCCAATATCGATGCCGATACCATCATCCCGGAAGGCTGGCTCGAGCGCGCACGCACCGAGTTCGGCCGCAATCCGGACCTGGTCGGGCTCAGCGGCCCTTACATCTATTACGATTCGCCGCGCTCTGTGCGGGCCGCCGCAGCCTGTTTCTATCGCGCGGCCTTTGTCGCCTATGTCGTCGTGCGGTTCATCATGCATGCCGGATCGATGATGCAGGGGGGGAACTTCATCGTGCGGCGGGACGCGGTCGCGCGTGCCGGCGGCTTCGATTCCGAGTTCCGCTTCTATGGCGAGGATACGGATCTTGCGCGCAGGCTGAGCAAGGTCGGCGCCGTCAAATTCTCCTTCCGGCTCTGCGCGCTTTCCTCTGGCCGCCGCTTTGCCGGTGAAGGCATGGTGCGTGTCGGCCTCACCTACACCGCCAATTTCTTCTGGGCGACCTTCCGCAGGCGCCCCTTCACCGAGGCCTGGGAAGATTACCGCGACGAGAGGCCTGCCCCAGGACCATAAAGCGAGATGACCGCAGGTGGAGCGACCGCAGGTCTGAATCACGCTGGAAAACACATGGCGAGAGCGGGATCCGTGAGCGCGAGCGAACGCATCCTGCTGGAGGCGTCACCTCACAAGGCGGCGCGCAGCACTTCCGCGATGCGTGCAATATCCGCGTCTTCCAGACCGGGGTGCATCGGCAGCGCAAGGATGCGCGTGGCGATTTCCTCCGAGACGGGAAGCGGTGCACCGTCATGCTGCGCCTGATAGGCAGGCTGGAGATGCAGCGGGCGTGGGTAGTAGATATTGCTGCCGATGCCGGCCTCCTTGAGCGCTGCCTGAACATTGGCGCGTGCCTCGGGCGCCGGCAGCAGCACTGAATAGATCGCCCAGACGCTCGTGCTTTCGGGCATTCGCGCGGGAGTTTCGACGATGCCGGCAAGATGGCGCTCATAGGCGCGGGCGACCCGCTCGCGTGCCGCGAGCGCGTCATCGAAGACTGTGAGCCGGGCAAGCAAGGCAGCTGCCTGCAGCGTATCAAGCCTGCCATTGATGCCGATGCGCAGCACTTCGTAACGCGTATCGCCTTCGCCGTGAGAACGGAGGCTCCGGTAAAGCGCGGCGCGCGCGTCGCTCTCGGTGAAGAGTGCGCCGCCATCGCCAAGCCCGCCGAGAGGTTTGGTCGGGAAGAAGCTGACCGCGGTCGCGTCCGCGAACGTGCCGAGCGGGCGGCCTTGCAGCGTCGCGCCAAAGCTCTGCGCGCAATCATCAAGCGTGAAGAGCCCCGTCTTTTCGGTGATCGCGTTGAGCGCCACCCAATTGGCCGGCTGACCGAAGAGATCGACGCCGATGAGCGCGCGCGGGCGGAATTTTCCCGCCGCCTTCACGAAAGCGATACGGCGCTCAAGATCCGCCGGATCGATCTGGAAGGTGCGGGGATCGATATCGACAAAGACAGGCTTCGCCCCGAGCAGCAGCGGCACCTCGGCGGTGGCCGTATAGGTGAAGGCGGGCAGGAAGACGGCATCCCCTGCCCCGATTCCCTCCGCCATCAGCGCGATCACGAGCGCATCGGTGCCGGAGCTTACACCCACACAATGTTTTGCACCGCAATAGGCGGCAAGCTGCCTCTCAAGCTCGGCCACTTCGGGGCCGAGGATGAACTGGCCATGGGCGAGGACAGCATCGAGCCGGCGGCGAAGCTCGACGGCGAAGCTCGCCTGCTCGGACTTGATATCGAAGAGCGGCAAAGGCCGCAGCTTGGCATCCATGGGTGCATCCATGCGATCGGCCCTTCCCAGATGATGGTGTGCCAACGACGCCGGCAGTCTCAGGCGGCGACCTGCATTTCCCCGAGATAAGCCTCGCGGATCAAGGGGTTCTCGCGCAATTCCTTGGCCGTTCCCGAAAGTACCACCTGGCCTGTCTGCACGACATAGGCGCGATTGGCGACCGAGAGCGCCATCGAGGCATTCTGCTCGACCATGAAGATCGTCGTGCCCTGGCGGTTGATCTCCTGGATGATCTCGAAAGTCTGCTCGACGAAGATGGGAGCAAGGCCCATCGAAGGCTCGTCCATGCAGATCAACCGCGGCCGCGCCATCAGCGCCCTGCCGATCGCGACCATCTGCTGCTCGCCGCCCGAAAGCGTTCCGGCAAGCTGATTGCGGCGCTCCTTGACGCGCGGGAAGAGCGAATAAACGCGCTCGAGATCCTCGTCGAACTCGGCGCCGTGCGAGCGGAGATAAGCCCCCATCTCGAGATTCTCGAACACCGTCATGCGCGGGAAGAGACGCCTTGCCTCAAGCACCGGGGCGATGCCGCGGCGCACGCGCTCAGAGGTTGGCAGCCGTTCGATCGGCTCTCCATCGAAGATGATACTGCCGCGCGTGGGCCGGACCACGCCCATGATCGTCTTCATCGTCGTCGATTTGCCGGAAGCGTTGCCTCCGAGCAGGCAGACGATCTCGCCCTTGTCGATCGCGTAATTGACCTGCTTCAGGACGTGCAGGTCGCCGTAGTAGGTGTCGATATCGCGGAACTCAAGCAGCAATGCCCGCACTCCCGGCCTGCGCGTTGCGCCCGAGATAGGCACGCAGCACTTCCTCGTTCCGGCGCACCTCCTCCGGCCTACCCTCGGCGATTTTCTCGCCATGATCGAGCACGACGACGGTATCGGCAAGCCGCACCACCACGTCGAGCTTATGCTCGATCACGATAATGGTAAGGCCGAGCTTGTGCAGCGCCTTGATCTGCTCCGCAAGCTCCAGTGTCTCCGCCGGGTTCATGCCGGCTGTCGGCTCATCGAGGAGGAGGATGCGCGGGTTCGAGGCGAGCGCACGCGAAACCTCCACCCGGCGGCGGTTGGCGTAGGAGAGCGCGCTCACATTCTGGGCGGTGCGCGGGACGAGGCGGTTGCCGAAATTGGCGATGATTTCGAGCACCCGTTCACGCGCCCGCTTTTCCTCCGCTTTCGCGCCCGGCAGGTGCAGGACCGCGCCGAACGGCCCGGTGCGCAGCCGGGAATGCTGGCCGATCAGCACATTCTCCATCACCGTGAGGTTGGTGAAGAGGCGGAGATTCTGGAAGGTGCGGGCGACACCTTTCGCCGCGATGGCATGCGGCTTGAGACCGAGAATTTCCTCGCCATAGAGCTGGATGCTGCCTAATTCGGCACGCGTGAGGCCGGTGATGACATTGAAGAGGGTCGATTTGCCGGAGCCGTTCGGGCCGATCACGGCGACCACGCCACCCGCCGGCACGGTGATGTCCACCGATTTGAGCGCGACCAGGCCGCCGAAGCGGACCGTCACTCCCTTGATCTCGAGCGCTGCGACGGCGCTGCTCGTGCCTGCGCCGATCCCGCTCAGCATGAAACCGCTCGACTGGCCGACCTGTGCGTTCTGCTGGTCGAAGCTCAGCGCCGCCTGCTTGCGGGTTGCCGGGATAAGTCCCTCGCGCCGGAACAGCATCATGGCGACGAGGATGATGCCGAAGATGAGCTCGGTCGCCTGTTCCAGATGGACGTTCTGGAGGAACCCGATACCGGTCCATTGGCCGAAGGCGCTGATCCAGCCCGAGAGGTCCGGCAGGAACCAGGATTGCAGGAGCTGGAGGATCATGGCGGCGACCACCACACCCCAGACGCTGCCCATGCCGCCAAGCACGACCATGACGAGAATCATCACCGAGACAGGGAACATGAACATGTCCGGTGTCGCGCTCTGCAGCTTGGCAATGTAGAAGCAGCCGGTCATGCCGGCGAAACCGGCACCGGTGGCGAAGGCAAGGAGCTTGTAGCGCACGAGGTCGATGCCCATCGCCGAGGCCGCGACCTCATCGTCACGCAAGGCCATCCAGGCCCTGCCGATCCGCGAATCGCGGAGACTGATGCTGACGAACATCAGCAGCACCACCAGCGCGAGCACCACGTAATAATAAGGCTCCGCCCAGATGCCGAAGCTCCAGCCGAAAAGCCGTGGAGGCGCGGCGCCGTTGAGGCCGGCCGCGCCATTTGTGAGCCATGTCCAGTTGCGGGCGATGATCGGCACGATCTCGCCGAAGCCGAGCGTCACGATCGCGAGGTAATCGCCGCGGAGCCGGAGCGTCGGCGCGCCGAAGAGAACGCCGAAAAAGGCGGCGATAACGGCGGAAAGCGCGAGCGCCAGCCAGAACGAGACGGTGAAATGCACCACCGTGGCATCACCGAGGCTCGCTTTCTGGACGAGATCGAGCCAGGCGAAAGGTACCCAGAACCCACTCCAGGGGGGATGAATCTGCCATGAGGAGAGAATGCCGTACGTATAGGCCCCGATCGCGAAGAAGGCGGCATAGCCGAGATCAAGCAACCCCGCGAAGCCGACGACGATATTGAGGCCAAGGGCGAGGGTGGCGAAAGCGAATGCGTTCGCCATGGCATCGATATTGGCATCGTTGCCGTTGACGATCGGGAAAAGCAGCGCCGCCACCAGGACCAATGCGCTCAGCGCGCGCTGGCGCGGCACGGTGAGGAACCGTGTCCGCACATTCGCCGCGGCGATGCCGGCGTCTGCCGTGGTTCCCGAGGCCATGACCGACCGCGCCTCCTTCAGGATTTGTTGGGCGCCATGGTGCCGAGGAGCCCGGTTGGGCGAAACACCAGCACAAGCACTAGGATCGAAAAGATGATGACATCCGTCCAGGCGACGGCGATGAATTGCCCGCCGAGGGACTCGATAAGGCCGATGATGACACCACCCAGCATCGCGCCCGGGACATTGCCGATGCCGCCGAGCACCGCGGCGGTGAAGGCCCGCAACCCCGCAGTGTAGCCGATCATGAAGCTCGTGAAATTGTAGTAGAGGCCGAAGGCGAGGCCGGCCGCGCCGGCGAGCGCGGAGCCGGCGAAGAAGGCAACGACGATCACCCGATCGACATCGACACCCATCATCCGCGCCGCCTCGGGATCCTGTGCGGTCGCGCGCATCGCCTTGCCGAGCTTGCTCTTCTGCACGAAAAGCCAGAGACCCACCATGAGCACCGCCGAGACGATCCAGATCAGGAGCACGCGCAGATCCATCACAGCGCCATCGATATGGAAGCGGACCTCAGGCAGCGGGTTCGGGAAATTCTTGGTATCGGCCCCGGCGCCAAGCAGGATCACATTGAAAAGGATATAGGAGACGCCGATGGTGGTGATCATCGCCGTCGTCCCCTTGATCCCGCGCAGCGGACGCAGCGAGTAGCGCTCGATGATCACGCCAAGCACGCCGCCGGCAAGCATGCTGACGATGAGCGCCACGAGCAACGCTCCGACAAGGGGAAGTCCGGTCAGAATCACGCTCTGACCGGACAACCCGAAAGCCTGCAGCACCCACATGCCGACAAAGGAGCCAATCATAAACACATTGAAATGTGCGAAGTTGATCAGCTCCATGATGCCGTAGACGAGCGTGAAGCCGAGCGCCAGCAGCGCGTACATCCCGCCCAGGCTCAGCCCATTGATCACCTGCTGGATGACCAGGGTAGTTTCGGACATGTTCGGCCGTCTCCCGGACGTTTCGCCTACGGTTTCGTCAGCGCGCCGCGTTCAGCTCGTGGGAGCCACCCCGATATATTTGAACTGGTGGATGGTGTCGTCGAGCGGGTATTTTTTGTTCTCCGTCACCTGAAAGATGCTGACCGTTCGATCGAGGATGTCGCCATTCTGGTCGAACTGCACCGTGCCCTGCAGCGTCTGGGTCTTCGAATTCTGGATGGCATCGCGCACCGTGGCCCGCGTTACTGGCTTGCCGGCATTCACGAGGCTTGCGACCGCGTTGATGATGACAAGCCCAGCGTCATAGGACGTGATCGAATAGTCCGAAGGCAGAATATGGTAGGTTGACTGGAAGAGTTCGACGAACGGCTGCACCTTCGGATCCTCGGTCAGGTGCGGACCGGCGATCGTGCAGTACCAGCCCTCGGCCGCCGGGAAACCGACGCCGGTCAGCATCTGCGGGTCGTAAAGCCCGTCGCCGCCACCTTTCGGCATCGCCTGCGGCAGGATGCTATAGGCCTGCTTCACCAGCTTGGCGCCGGCAAGCATGACGCCGCCATAATAGAGTGAATCCGGATTCGTCGCCTTGATCTTGGTAAGAGAGACCGTGTAGTCGGCCTCTTTCGGGTCGAGCCGGTCGCGGCCGAGCACCTTGATGCCCTTCTCCTTCGCCCGTGCCTGGAACGTATCGGCGATGCCCACGCCATAGGCGCCCGAATCGTCGAGCACGTAGACGGACTTCACCTTGAGCACGTCTGCATAATAGTTCGCCAGCGCCGGACCCTGGTAAGCGTCGGTCGTGAGGGTTCGGAAATAGATCGCCTTGCCCGAGGGATCGAATTCCGCGGCGAATTTCGGATTGGTGATGTCGGGATTGGTCGAGGACGGCGTGATGATGGCGAGGTCGCCCTCGCTCAGGATCGGTGCCATCGCCTTGCCGGCGCCGCTCATTTGCGGTCCGATCGCGGCCAACACATCGGGATCGGCGACAAAGGCGCGGGCATTGGTCGCCGCCTGCGCGGGATCGTACTGGCCGGCGGTCGCGGTGGCGTCGTTCATCACCATCGGAACAAGCTTATAGCCCTTGATCGTGCCGGCATCGTTCGCCTGCTGGATGGCAAGCAGAGCGCCGTCCTTCATTTGCGCGGCGCTTTGCGCATCAGCGCCGGTGAGCGAAAAATCAATACCGATCTTGATCACCTTGTCGGCCGCCAGCGCCGGTCGGAGACCGGCTCCGATCAGCGTGGTCGAGGCCGCTGCGCCGGCAATCAGCTTGCCGGCGGAACGCCGTGTCAGCATAGCTAC
This sequence comes from Acetobacteraceae bacterium, assembly GCA_035509315.1. Lineage (GTDB taxonomy): Bacteria > Pseudomonadota > Alphaproteobacteria > Acetobacterales > Acetobacteraceae > JAKAWQ01. The sequence continues at coordinate 144,714 of DATJLS010000003.1, forward strand.
CCCCCTTGGTGAAACTCCAGCCTCTCCGTTTAAGCAAGACAGAGGCCAACTTGTCACTAATCTGTTTTGCGCTGCTTGCATAGCGAAACGGCAGCCAGCGCCGGCGCCTGTCCCCCGGCCAGAACATGCGGAAACCGCGGGAACGACCAATTCGCAGACCATATATTTTCCATACTTTATCTGTATAGAGAGTAGGGAGATCAACGCCCGAATCGCGCCCCCTGTCAGAGTCCGGGGCCATCGGAAGGCCAAGCCGTGAGAATTCCTGCACCCCGGCAAAGAGCACGCAAGATCCGCAAGTTGACGAATGATGCCGCGACTTTGAAGTGATGCCGCAAGGGGTTGCAGGATCGCCTTGCACAATATCGAAGCAGACTGGCCGATCGCGAAGCAGATTCCGGCATCGGGCCCTGGCGCAGCCACCCTCGCCAGATCGTGAACCGAAGGCTAGAACCGGACCGCCGGGTCAAGCCTGGAGCCGACGACGAGGAGGTGCGCGATCGCAATGCTGAAGCCTGAGACCCTGCACCAGCTCCGCGAGGCAAGCACTGCCACCCTCACCACTCAGCTCTTCCGCCGCGGCTTCCGCAATCTCTTCATGCAGGGCATCCACCCCCTCTCACCGCCGCGCCGCAACCTCGTCGGCCCGGCCTTCACCCTCCGTTACATTCCCGCGCGCGAGGATCTCGACGTGATCGAAGCCTATGCCGATCCCAAGCACCCGCAACGCAAAGCGATCGAGACCATGCCGGAGGGGCATGTCCTGGTGATCGATTGCCGCGGCGATGCGCGCGCCGCTTCCGCCGGCCATATCCTTCTCACCAGGCTTGCCGTGCGCGGCGCGGCCGGCTTCGTCTCCGACGGCGGCGTGCGCGATTCCGCGCCCATCGCGGCAATGGATTTTCCGGTCTTCTGCGCCGGCCCGTCGGCGCCGCTCGGCCTGATCGCGCATCATGCGGCCGAGTTTGGCGTTGCCATCGGCTGCGGTGGCGTCGCTGTCTTCCCGGGTGACATCATCGTGGGCGATGCCGACGGGGTGGTGGCGATTCCGGCGGCGATCGCCGCAGAGGTCGCCGCCGATGCCGCCGCGCAGGAGGCGATGGAGGAGTTCATCCAGAAGCGCGTCGCCAGTGGCGCAACTCTGCCGGGCACCTATCCCCCGAGCGAGGAGACACGCGCAGCCTACGCTGTCTGGCAGAAAACACACGTACGCGGCTGACGGAGAATGACGATGGAACGGATCAGCGCCGGCGGGCTCGCCGTGGCCCGCCCACTCTTCGATTTCGTGAACGCGGAGGCACTGCCGGAAACCGGCATCACCGCGTCTGCGTTCTGGGATGGGCTTGGCCGCCTCATCGGCGAGTTTGCCGGCACCAACCGCGCCCTGCTCGAGCGCCGGGATGCATTGCAGGAGCGGATCGACGACTGGCACCGCGCCAAGCGCGGCAAGCCCTTCGACGAAGCCGCCTATGCCGCGTTCCTGCGGAAGATCGGCTATCTCCTGCCGGAACCGGCGGATTTCACCATCACCACACGGGGTGTCGATCCCGAGATTGCCGAGATGGCGGGGCCGCAGCTCGTGGTGCCGGTGATGAACGCGCGCTACGCGCTCAATGCCGCCAATGCGCGCTGGGGCAGCCTCTATGATGCGCTCTATGGCACCGATGCGCTGCCCGAGGATGATGGCGCAACGCGGGGCCCAGGCTACAATCCGGCGCGCGGGGCGCGCGTGATCGCCCGCGGCCGACAGATTCTCGACCAGGTGGCGCCGCTATCCTCCGCCAGCCATGCCGACCTCGCGGCCTATCAGGTCGAGCGTGGAGCGCTCGTCGGCGTCCGCGAGGATGGGCAGAAGACCACGCTCGCCCGGCCCGAACAGTTCGTGGGCTATCGCGGCGACCCGACCCACCCCGACAGCGTGCTGCTTAGCAACCACAAGCTGCATGTCGAAATCCGCATCGATCCCGCCCATCCCATCGGCCGGACCGATCGCGCTCACATCGCCGATATCCTGCTCGAGGCGGCGATCACCACCATCGTCGATCTCGAGGATTCGATCGCCGCGGTCGATGCCGAGGACAAGGTTGCCGCCTATCGCAGCTGGCTCGGGCTGATGCGCGGCACGCTCACCGCGCGCTTCGAGAAGGACGGCCGCGCGGTCGATCGCGCGCTGGCGCCGGACCGTACCTACGCGTCCCCCGACGGCACGTCCTTTGCCTTGCCCGGGCGCAGCCTCATGCTCGTGCGCAATGTCGGACACCATATGATGACGGACGCCGTGCTTGACGGGGCGGGCAAGGAGATCCCGGAAGGCATCCTGGACGCCGCGGTGAGCGTCGTGATCGGAATGCATGATTTGCGCGGGAACGCCCCGCGCCGCAACAGCCGCGCCGGGGCGATCTACATCGTCAAGCCCAAGATGCACGGGCCCGATGAGGTTGCCTTCACCAATGCGCTGCTCGGCCGCGTCGAGGAAATGCTGGCGCTGCCGCGCAACACGGTGAAGATGGGCATCATGGACGAGGAGCGGCGCACCACGGTGAACCTCAAAGCCTGCATCCAGGCGGCATCGGAGCGGGTGGTCTTCATCAATACGGGCTTCCTCGACCGCACAGGGGACGAGATTCACACCTCGATGGAAGCCGGGCCGATGATCCGCAAGAACGACATGCGGCGCGCACCCTGGATGCTCGCCTACGAGGACTGGAATGTTGATGTCGGCCTCGCCTGCGGCCTTGCCGGCAAGGCCGAGATCGGGAAGGGCATGTGGGCGATGCCAGACCGGATGGCGGACATGCTGGCCCAGAAGATCGCCCATCCAAAGGCGGGCGCGAACACGGCCTGGGTTCCCTCGCCCACCGCGGCAACGCTGCACGCGCTTCATTATCACGCCGTGGACGTTGCCGAGCGCCAGGCGGAGCTCACGGGCAAGAAACGGGCGAAGCTTGCCGATCTCCTCATCATTCCGACCGCGGACGGGACCAACTGGTCGGCCGAGGCCGTGCAGGAAGAGCTCGACAACAATGCCCAGGGCATCCTCGGCTATGTCGTGCGTTGGATCGACCAGGGGATCGGCTGCTCGAAAGTGCCGGACATCCACGATGTCGGGTTGATGGAGGATCGCGCGACGCTGCGTATTTCGAGCCAGCACATCGCCAACTGGTTGCATCAGGGGATCGTCTCGCGCGAGCAGGTGTTGGCGACGATGCAGCGCATGGCCGCCGTGGTGGACCGGCAGAACACAGACGATCCGGCATACCGGCCGATGGCTCCCGGATTCGATGGGCCGGCCTTCCGCGCTGCCTGCGACCTCGTCTTCAAGGGCCGCGAGCAACCGAACGGCTATACGGAATGGATCCTGCACCGCTATCGGCGGGAGGCGAAGGGCTTGGCTTGAGGGCAGCGGACGTGCTGCGCACACCGAATCTCGTCCTCCTGGCCTCCGCATTGACCGAGGCGTGCCAGGATCTCTATGCGCGGCGCCTCGCCGCCACACTCGACGTGCCCGTGCAGAGCCTCGCCGGCCGTACGCCGCTCGCTGACGAAGCCGCCTATACGGCCGCGCGCGCGGCCTGGGAAGGGCTGGATGCGGAGACACGGCCGCTGATCGCCCTTTCGGTTCTGCCTGCCTTCGCGCCTTTTGCATCACAGCTCGGCGCGCGGCGCGCCGTGGTGCTGGCCCATCAGCCGCTCGCCGAGGCTTCGGGCCTGCCCGAGGCGGAGCGCGAATGGCTGGCGGTTGCCGAGCGTCAGGTGCTGGCATTCTCTCCCGATCTCATCGCCAGCAGCGAAGCGGCGGCCGAGGCGATTGTCCGGGAAGCGGCGGTGCCGCGCGGGCGGATCACTGTTATCGCCCCGCCCACGCCGGCGCTTGCCCGCGTTCGCGGATCGGGCGGGCCGAACGTGCGAATCCTCGCCAAAGGCGCGCTTCTGGGGGCGAGCGCGCACGAGGTCTTGCTCACCGCGCTCGCCGGGCTTGCCGATCTCGACTGGCAGCTCTGCATTGCTGGCGCCGCGCCGGACGCGGATTATGCGACCTCGCTCATGCGGCTCGTCGGTGAACTCGGACTCGTCTCCCGGGTACGCTTCGCGCAGCCGACGGCGGATGCCACAGAGCATGAGGCTCTATGGCAGGCGACGGACCTCTTCGCGCTCGCCGCAACCGGGCCTGGCTATCGCATGGAAGTTGCCGCGGCGCTCAAGCGCGGCGTGCCGGTCGCCATCTGCGGCGACCCGGCGACAGCTCCCGAAATTCCACCGGAAGCGGGCGCGATCGCCCCGCCCGGCGATCATGCGCAGCTTGCCAAGGTGCTCAGACGGCTCGTCTTCGATGGCGCGCTCCGGCGCGAGATGGCCGAGGCGGCTTGGCGCGCGGGCTCCGCCTTGCCGCAGGGAGAGGCGGCAGCCGCGCGTCTGGCCGCGGCACTCGGCTAGAGTGCGATGAGTTCAGATCGTCGCGCTCTGGTTTTCCCCCGGATCCATTTGATGGCTTCCCCTTGGGCTTTGGCGGATTGCCCCGCGAGTCCGCCAAAGCCATATTGATCTCATGCCACTGCTCGGAGCCATCGCCGACGATTTCACGGGCGCCACCGATCTCGCCGGCATGCTCGTAAAGGGCGGCATGCGCACGGTGCAGATGATCGGCGTGCCATGCCGCGGGGAGAGTGTGGCGGACTACGACGCTGTCGTGGTTTCACTCAAGTCGCGCACCGCGCCGGTAGATTTTGCATGCGCGCAGAGCCTTGCCGCGCTTGCCTGGCTTCGCGCCACCGGCTGCCAACAATTCTTCTTCAAATATTGCTCGACGTTCGACAGCACCGATCAGGGAAATATCGGGCCCGTGGCCGATGCCTTGCTCCAAGCGCTCGGGGCGCGCTTCGCGCTCGCCTGTCCGGCCTTTCCGGCGAATGCCCGCAGCGTCTATCAGGGTCACCTCTTCGTCGGTGCGAAGCTGCTCAGCGAGAGCGGCATGGAGAATCATCCGCTGACACCGATGCGTGATCCGAACCTCGTGCGCGTGCTCGGGCGGCAGACTCGAGGGGGTGTCGGGCTCGTGCCCTATGTCACGGTTGCCAAAGGTGCTGCCGCCATCGCGGCCGAGATGGAAGCGCTCGAGGCAGCCGGGCAGCGCTATGCGATCGTCGATGCGGTGAGCGAGAAGCACTTGCTTGCGATCGGCGAAGCGGCGGCGGACCACAAGCTGATCACCGGCGGCTCGGGCATCGCGATGGGCCTGCCCGAGAATTTCCGCCGTGCCAGCCTGCTGCCGGCTGCCGTCGGGGCCAAGGCGGCGCAACTGCCCGAGGTTGGAGGTCATGCCGCGATCCTCGCCGGGTCGTGCTCACCCGCGACACTCGCTCAGATCGCCGAGGCGACGGACCTGCCACGCTTGCAGCTCGATCCGCTGGTCACTCCTGATGCGGAACGATTGGCCGAAGAGGCTCTCGCCTGGATAGAAGGGAGGCTCGGCGCGGTGCCGATCCTGATCGCCGCCTCGGCGCCCCCTGAACAAGTCGCAGCCCTGCAGGCGCGACTTGGGCGTGAGCGCGCGGGCGCGCTCATCGAGGCAACGCTGGCAACGATTGCCGAGAGGCTTGTCGCACGCGGCGTGCGTCGCCTCGTGGTGGCTGGCGGCGAGACATCGGGCGCGGTGGTCGCCCGCCTTGGTGTTCGCCGCCTCACGATCGGCGAAGAGATAGCTCCGGGCGTGCCTTGGACCTTCGCCGAAGGCGCCGGACCAGACCTGCTGCTCGCGCTCAAGTCCGGCAATTTCGGCGCCCGCACCTTCTTCCGCGATGCCTTCGCGAGGCTCGCCAAGCGCTGATCCCAGCCGGCCGCGCAGCAAGACCAAGATGGCTTCTGGTGGAATCGCGGCAATCCGCGAAGGGGTTCCGCGCCGGCAAATCGGCGGGAAGGCCCGACGCCTGGCAGTCCACCAAAGCCCAAAGGGAAGCCATCAAATTGATCGAGAAAGCAAATCCAGAGCGCGTTGACCTGAAATCATCACGCTCTCAAGCGGGCTGAGATCGCCCGGGCTGCCCCATCCCGCTCTTGGTCATTGTTCTAAAGCGTGGCTCAGACCTGCGGTGATTCCACCTTCGGTCGTCACACTCCAGGGCCGGAATCCCATGTCTGTCCCGTCTTCAAAAAAGAAGGGCGCCGAGAGGCGCCCTTCCAAAGTCTCGAAGAACGGGCGCTTCTCAGCCCATCTCGTCGGTCTCGGTCGAGAAGGATTCCATCATGGCAGGCGCCGCGGCAGCCTTGCGCGCGCGGCGCACTGGCGCCTTGCGCGCCTTCTTCGCCACCTTGCGGGCAGGGGCCTTGCGAGCGGCCGTCTTGCGCCGGGCCGTCTTCTTTTTCGCGGCGACCTTGCGTGTGGTCGTCTTGCGGGCGGCGGTCTTGCGCCGGGTCGTCGTCTTCTTCGCGGCGACCTTGCGCGTCGCCGTCTTGCGGACAGCGGTCTTGCGCCGGGTCGTCTTCTTCTTCGCCGCAGCCTTGCGCGTCGTCGAACGTATCGCCATTGCCTGAGCGCGCGGCGGCTTGGCGCCGGTTTCTTCGTTGCTCACGTGATGAAGCTCCTTTGTGCGTTGGGGTAGGACAATGGCCGGGCCGAGCCATCACAGGGCTGGGCAATCCGGCCACCGCGGGCAATCGCGTCACTGACACGAAGACCCGCGGCCAATCCGGCGGTCCGATGCGAGCAAGGCCCCGGCACACGAACAAAGCAAAGAAGCGCGGCGACCGCGCCCTCGCCTGCCGTGACTGCCGACCGTTCTCCGATCATGGTTCAGACTCCGCCACGCGGTTCGCGCTGCCTTGTCTGAACGGGCCTGCGGTCCATGGACCGTCCTTCCTCGATGCGTGCATCCGCGAATTCTAGTTCGCGCGTGTGCGAATCGGCCGCGGGCACAGCGACTCCGCTATTCCGCTTATGACCATCGCATGTCAAACAAAAAGCAACCGTTGCCGAGCGGTTCCGATCATTTTTTCCGAATCTTGGCGCGGCGAGACCGTATGGCGCGTGTTTCAACGCTCTCGCATGGACAGCACAGGACGCTGTGCCGCGCCGGTATAGACCGAGAGCGGACGGATCAGCCGGTTATCGGCAACCTGCTCGAAGATGTGCGCCGCCCATCCGGAGAGGCGCGCGGCGACGAAGATCGGGGTGAACATCGGGATCTCGAATCCCATCAGGAAATAGGCAGGGCCGGCAGGAAAATCGAGGTTGGGATGGATGTTTTTCCGCTCCAGCATCTCGGCGGCGAGGATCCGGCTGATCTCCATCCAGCGCGTGTCGCCAACCACCGCGGCCATCTTCTCGGCATATTTGGTCATCGTTGGAACCCGTGAATCGCCGCTCTTATAGACGCGGTGGCCGAAGCCCATCACCAGTGCGCGGTGATCGAGGCGATCATTGATCCAGCCATATGCCCGCTCGGGCGAGCCGATCTCCTGAAGCATGCGCATCACTGCCTCGTTGGCCCCGCCGTGGAGCGGGCCCTTAAGCGCGGCAATGGCGGCGGTGATGGCGGCGTGGATATCCGCCTCAGTGGAAGCAACGGTGCGGGCAGTAAAGGTGGAAGCGTTGAAACTGTGCTCGGCGTAGAGGATGAGCGAGACATCGAAGGCCTTGACCACCTCCGGCGCTGGCACCTTGCCGAAGCACATATGGAAGAAATTCTCGGCGAACGTGAGCTCGGCACGCGGGGAGAGCACCCGAAGCCGATGGCCGAGGCGGTGATGCGCGGCGATCGCGGTTGGAATTTTCGCCAGCAGGCGCAAGGCTTTCCGCCGCGTCGCCTCGGGCGAATTGTCGGCCGTCTCCGGATCTTCGAGACCCATGAAGGAGACCGCCGTGCGGATCGCATCCATCGGGTGGCTGCGGCGCGGAAAGGTGCCGGTGGCCGTGCGCAGGCGAGGCGTGATCCGCCGCTCAGCGCGCTCTTCCTTCTCGAAGGCGGCAAGCTGGCGGCGATTCGGCAGCTCACCGTTCCACAGCAGATAGACGACCTCCTCGAAGCGGCAATTCTCCGCCAGATCCTGCACCGCATAGCCGCGATAGGTGAGGCTGTTGGTTTCCGGCATCACCTTGGAGATCGCTGTCGTATCGGCATAGACGCCGACCAGGCCCTTGTGCACCAGTTGCTCATCCATCGGTCTGTGCTCCGTTCTCGGTCTTGGAGCGGGATGAGATCGCCGGCGCTCCCCATCCCGCTCTCGGTCATTGTTCTATCGCGCGATGGACACCCGCGGTGATCTCCCCACCGGTTATCGCGCTCTAGAAGAGTCCTGGCTTGCCTTCGGCAAGCTTGCCCGCCGGCAGGGCGATGTTCAGCCGGGCGAGCTGACCGGCCTCTAGCCGCGGCAACGACTCCGCCGCGGCAAGAAAGCGTTCCGCAGCGGCTTCAGTGATGACGCCCTCCGTCAGGGTCCGGAATTTGCGGATATAATCGGCACGGACGAAAGGTCTTGCACCCAAGGGATGCGCATTGGCAACCGCCATCCCGTCTTCGATCACCCGTCCGTCGCGCAGGAACACTTCCACACGGCCGCCGAACGCCTTCTCCTTCGGATCGACGGCATGGTAGCGGCGGGTCCATTCCGGGTCCTCGCGCGTCTCGATCTTTTGCCAGAGCGCCACCGTCGAGGGGCGCGCAGCGCGGCGCGGCGCGTAGCTTTTCACGTGGTGCCAAGCGCCATCCTCGAGTGCCACGGCAAAGATGTACATGATGGAGTGATCGAGCGTCTCGCGGCTCGCCTTCGGGTCCATCTTCTCGGGATCGCCCGCGCCTGTGCCGATGACGGCATGGGTGTGGTGGCTCGTGTGGATGACGATGCGCTCCACCTCCGTGAGGTCGGGGATCCGTTCGCGCATGCGAAAAGCGAGATCGATCAACGCCTGGGCCTGGTACTCGGCGCTGTGCTCCTTGGTGAAGCTCTCCAGGATCGCGCTCTTCGCTTCGCCCGGCGCGGGCAGCGGCACCTGATAGCGTGCGTCGGGCCCGTCGAGCAGCCAGGCGATCACCGAATCCTCGCCCTCATAGATCGGGCTTGGGCTGCCTTCGCCGCGCATCGCGCGATCGACGGCCTCGACGGCCAGCTTGCCGGCATGGGCGGGGGCAAAGGCTTTCCATGAGCTGATCTCGCCCTTGCGCGACTGGCGTGTCGTGCAGCTGACATGCAGCGCCTGCTGCACGGCCTGATAGATAGTGGCGACGGGCAGCCGCAGGAGAGCGCCGATGCCGGCCGCCTGAGCCGGGCAGAGATGGGCAATATGGTCGATCTTGTGTGCATGCAGCGAGATCGCGCGGGCGAGGTCGATCTGGATCTCATAGCCGGTCGCGATTCCGCGCAGAAGATCGCTCCCGGAACGACCCGTGGCCTGTGCGACGGCGAGGATGGGCGGGATATTGTCGCTGGGATGGGAATACTCGGCGGCAAGGAAGGTGTCGTGCATATCAAGCTCGCGCACGGCGACACCATTCGCCCAGGCCGCCCATTCCGGGCTCACGGTGCGCGATGCGGGCAAGCCGAAGAGGCTTGCACCGCCTTTGCGCGGATGGCCGAGAGCCATTGCCCGTGCGGTGGTTGGCGGACGGCGGTTGATGGCGGCGATCGCCACCGCGGCGTTGTCGATGATGCGGTTGATGATCATCTCCTCGACCGCCGGCGTGATGCCGACCCGGTCCGCCGCCACCGCCGCGATCTTCCAGGCGAGCTGTTCCTCGCGCGGTAAGCGTTCCTGCGATGGATGGACCCGGACCTCATGCAGGATCATGCCGCTTCCTCCAGAACCTGATTGCGGGGGTTCTTGCCTGACGGCCTTCGTAAGGTCCGGGCGCACGCTCGGCAAGCGCACCCCGCCGGATGCAAGCGCTCGCATACGGTGCCGGACTCGGTTGCCGCTGCCTTCCTAGCCACCTATAACCCGCTGCTTCACGGCCACGGGAGAGGTGCCGGAGTGGTCGATCGGGACGGTCTCGAAAACCGTTGTACGCTTCTGCGTACCGTGGGTTCGAATCCCACCCTCTCCGCCAGCAAGATTCTGTTTTGACTTAATTTTCCAGCATAATCGCAGAGCGCCGCAAGAGCACGCGGGGCAGTTCTCGGCCCGCCGGGTTCCGGCGCCGAACTAAAAAGGGTGGAGATGTTTTTCTCCGGCGGCCAGTTTCGTGGGTCGTCCTCGCAGCAACGCACGCGGCGATGAGCAGCTCTGTGCGGTCGCCGTGGAACTGTACCGAATTTCCGGAAGGTCCCAGAGATTGAGAAGACGGGGCCATGGGGTAGCCGAAGCCATCGGTACGGTATTCGTCTGAAATCCGCGTCCGGGAGGTACGGTTGGTGCGTGAGCATGGCGGCAACCACGCTTTGCGGTGGCCAGCTTGCAGTGGCCAACAATCGGCTCATCGCGGCAAAGGCCGGCTGGAAGGGTTGGATGCTGCGAAAATGGATTCGGCGGGCGGGCCGCGGCCAAGGGATCCGGCCTCAGGCCTGACCCGTGACGAGCGAGACCGGCCGACGGGCCCTGTGATCAGCTCAGACCGGCCTCGCCCCTGATGCTCTTTTGAAATCTGAGGCAGGGTTTAGACGTCTCGTGACCTTTCCGGAATGATGGGCTCGACCATCAGAGCGACAGGCCATGCGACAGGTCTCGATCCGCCGCACCGAGTGCCGGGCCGAGGGCGGCATTGAACTCTCGGTCGGCGATGATCGGCGACAGTTGCCAGAGTGCGCTCGGCGAGACGATCATCGCTCTGTTCAAAGCCGAGATGACCCACCGACACGGTCCCCGGCGCAACGCCGAAGCCGTGGAATTCTCACCCTTGGAATGAGTGGACTGGTTCAACAATCGGCGATTGCTTGCGCCTGTCGGCAACCGCCTCCCATGGAAGCCGGGGGTTCGCTTCCATGAACAACAGCCGAACGCGCCGGCCATGGTGGTCCCACGCAAACAAAACTGCTTCCGGGACAATCCGCAACGATTCGGGCAACCCTGGGGAGGATCAGGAGTTTCCGGACCGACAAACCGACCGTCGTCCCGCCCTCGCACAATCCGGACGGTGCCGACCGCCGCGCCAAGCCTGGGCTCTTCTCCGGATAGGCCGTGCAAGAGGCTATCCTGCCCATCGGCAATTCGGGTAGATCAATATGGCTTCTGGCGGATTCGCCTCGCGATCCACCAAAGCCGTGGAATTGATCGAGAAAATGAAGCAAGAGCGTGACGAGCTGGGATCGTCACGCTCTAGGGAGAAGGCCGGGAATGACACAGGGCCGCATTCCTGTATGGACATGGCTTGCCCCAATCTCCGGCTGGGCTCTGCTAGCGATATCCCTGACCGCAAGGCACCCGCTGCTCACCACCCTGCAGGGCGCTGCCTTGATCGCCTGTGTGCTCGCGGCCGTGCATCATGCCGAGATCGTCGCTCATCACGTAGGCGAGCCGCTTGGCACGCTGCTCCTGGCCCTTGCGGTCACGGCAATCGAAGTTGCCCTCATCGCCTCCCTGATGCTCACGGAAGGCGAAGCCGCAGCGACATTGGCGCGCGATACCGTCTTCGCCTCCATCATGATCATCCTCAACGGCATGGTCGGCCTCAGTCTTCTCGTCGCGGCCCTGCGTCACGGCGAGCAATCCTTTGGTCTCTACGGTGTGAACGCCACACTCGCGGCGCTTGCCGCGATCACCGTCATCACGCTGGTGCTGCCCAACACGACGACCTCGGTTGGGGGCCCCAGCTATTCGACCAGCCAGCTATCATTCGTGGCTGTCGTCGCCCTTCTGGTTTACGGGGTCTTCGTCCTGGTGCAGGCCGTGCGTCATCGTGACTATTTCCTGCCGCTTGCGGCCTCGGGGCAGGAGGCCGAGGAACGACCAGATCCTCCACCGAGCCGAACTTCAGCCGCCGTCGGCGGCGCGCTCATGCTGGCTAGTCTCGGCGCGGTGATCCTGCTGGCCAAAGCGCTCTCCCCAGTGGTCGAGACGGCCGTCGACAGCGTGCAGGCGCCGAAGGCAGTGGTTGGCGTCGTCATCGCAGCTCTCGTGCTGCTTCCTGAAAGCCTTGCCGCGCTTGCAGCGGCGCGCGCAAACAAGATCCAGACCAGCCTCAATCTCGCGCTTGGTTCGGCAATGGCATCCATCGGGCTGACGATCCCGGTCGTCGCGGCGATCTCAATCGCGACGGGCCATCCGCTCGTGCTTGGCCTCGATCACAAGGGAACCACGTTCCTTTTGCTGTCTCTGATCGTCGCAACCCTCTCTTTGGGAACTGGGCGCACGATCGCCCTGCAGGGTGTCGTGCATCTTATCATCTTTGGCGTCTACCTATTCACAACGTTCGTCCCATGAATCCGCACGCATCATGCCCCCGAAAACCAGGTCGCAGGCAGTGAGGCGCCACATCCCTGCCGCCAGGGCTGCCAGGCCGCGATAGCTTCGCGCTCTCTGGAGCGGAACGGGTTCGCTCACGCTCGCCCTATCCTTCCTCAACTTTTTGTTTTCGGGCGTAATCCTGCAAGTGTCCCGATTCCGAAGTGCATCGCGTTTGAATGTGGGTGAAATCGGGACACTTGCTCTTTATTTTCAGTGGCCGCCCTATCCTCTCCGTTCGCCGCGAAATGCGACGAACTTCGAGGGCAGGACACTAGAGCGAATTGCGTTTGCACGGGCTCACGCAATCCGCTCTATGTGTTTGTTTTGCGAGTATCTTCACGCGATCAGCCGATTCCATCTGATCGCGATCTGCTCTAGGGTTGACTGTCCGAGGCGATGATTTCGAGATCGTCCAACCGCTTCAGGCGATAGACCATGGCTGAGACCAGCCAGCTCAAAACAAAAATGCCGATGATGACGTAGCCCAGGAAGCCGAAATTGTCGTTCAGCGTGCCGATCTCGTCCCAGAACCAACCTTTGAGGTTGAGCTCGTCGCTGATGAGGCCCAGGCCCTCGATCCCGCCCACGACCAGCGCCACCACCACCGAGACCAGCGTGATGGTAAGGTTGTAGTACAGCTTGCGGATCGGCTTGACGAAGGCCCAACCATAGGCGCCCAGCATCATGATGCCGTCGGTCGTGTCGACGAGCGACATGCCTGCCGCGAACAGCAATGGGAAGGTCAGGATCGGCCACAGCGACATGCCATGCGCGGCCTCGGTTGAGGCGATGCCGAGCAGTGTCACCTCGGTCGCCGTGTCGAAGCCCAGTCCGAACAGGAAGCCTAACGGCGCCATGTGCCAGCTTTTGTGAATTAGGCGGAACATCGGCCGGAACAAACGGGCAACAACGCCGCGCTTGTTGAGCAGCATGTCGAAATCCTCATCGACATAGCGCCCTCCGGCCCGGACATGGCGAAAGGTCCGATAGACAGAGATGGCGATCAAGAGATTCATGATTGCAATGAGCAACAGGAAGCCCGTCGAGACGAGCGTCCCGACGATACCGGCGGCGTCATTGAAATTGTTGAAACGACTCTCGAGCGTCGCAGCCGTCAGGGCGATCACGGCAACACCGATCACGAGCACGAGTGAGTGCCCCATGGAGAAGAAGAAGCCCACGGCGATGGGGCGCTTGTTCTCCTGCATCAGCTTGCGTGTGACATTGTCGATCGCTGCGATGTGGTCGGCATCGACCGCGTGGCGAAACCCGAAAGTATAGGCCAGCAGAGCCGTGCCGAGCATGGCCGGCTGATCATGAAACGAGAGCAGGGCCCAAACCCAAGCCCCGATGTTCAGGGCGATCAGAAAAGCGTAGATGCCGACGACCTTGCCGCGGACATTGGCGGTACCGTCATTGAAGATATGTTTCAGGAGGGAAAGCATGGATTTGCCTGTTCTTGGCGCTGTCACCGCAAACAAGGCGCGATCCGGCAAAAGACCTCACCCCATCGAGACTCCCCGCCCGATGCATTCGCGTTGACGCCTGTCGATGGCAGGTCTCCTGGCTTGCGGGTCGCCGCCTCTCGCCGCCTTCCCAGTTGCCCAGTGGCACGTGGCGATCAGCTATCCGCTTACAGTTGCGGGGACAGCGCGGGAATTGGCACGAAGCCTCACCCATCTTCCCTTTTGATCCTTGAAAGGAACCATCGCCCCTAAGCATAGGGCTTGCCTATGGTGATGGCAATATGCAGGCCGGTTTTATCCAGCACTCCGGCGCTTGTCCTGCAGAGACATCGGTATGAAGATCACTTTTTGGATTTCGATTGCAGAATGGGCTGACTGCCCTCAGTCGAGAACACGTGACTCCAATTGGAAGATTCCTCCGGCATCACGCCTGGCGGCTTGATAGCGAGATCGATATGGCCTCTGGCGGAGTCGGGGGGGCAACCAGCCCGTTTCCTTTCGGAAGGCGGCGCCGAAGGTGCTTTGGTTTGCAAATCCAACCGCGCGGGCAATCATGCTCAGGCTCAGATCCCGATCGAGGAGCAGCGCCTTCGCCCTATCCACCCGCTGTATCCACCCGCTGGCGGCGGAACCAGGCGTGAGGAGAGATTCCCATCGAGCGCTTGAAGGCTGACGAGAAATGCGCGAGCGAAAGGTTGGTGATGCCAGCGACTTCGGAGAGGGATACATCCTCGGTCAGCCTGCTGATCATATATTCGCAAGCGCGATGCAGAACGGCGGGCGCAAGTCCGCCGCGCTGGAGGACCCGGACGGGAACCGCGACGTTCGAAAGGGTCCTGACAATGTGCAGCGCCAGAAATGCGATCGCCGTTTCGGCGTAGAGCAGGCCCTGCCGCCCTTCACTCTCGCATTCCTCATAGATTGCCCCGGCAAGAGCCCAGGTGAGGGGATGGTCGTAATTCCAGGCCTCGACGATTTCGATACCGCACAGATGCTGGAGCTCCGCGACGCGGAGAACGTAATGCGGCTCGAATTCCATGACCAGGAATTTATAGTTGGATTTCTCTATGATGCGGAACTCCACGCCGGTTTCGGGCGGGGAAATGAGTCCATAACGCGGTCGGTTCCGATAGGACCGGAGCTGCCTTCCCGATTGCGTGTCCGCCTCGGCGCGACCGCCGTTCCACGAGAAGTGCAGCTCGAGCGAGTACGGACTTCGGCAGTGCCAGAGACCGAGACGATCGCGTGCGTTGCCGCCATGCCGCCTTCCAAAGTGATCTCTCTCGATCGCACAACTTTGCCCCTGACATCCGACCAGATCGTATCCCGGTGTCCAGGCGCGCTGAACATAGGGACGGGCGGGGCCGAGTCTCTTTTGAGATCGGGATGGTCAGGGGGATCGGCCGTCGGTGACATGGACCGCCTCCAGAAATTCTATCCGGACGTGACGGACGAAATTGACGGCGGGCGCTCGGCACGGAGCCGAGCCCGCCAGTTTGGCGCAAAACTTCGGTGAATGTCGCCAAACCACGACAATTGCCGATTGGTGCGCAAGCGTATCCTCTCGCAAACTGGGAAAGGGTGTAGAAATGCACCGTCGACCGACCTCATCCGCGCTGACGCGGGGTGCGGTTGGCTTTTCCAAAGTCGGCGAAATCGCTCTGGTGGTGACGTCCCAGCGGGCCTCGGCAGAAGGCCCGGATATAAGTGACGCCGTACCTTCACAATGAACGGCAGGGAGCCATCGCTTGTCATCACAATGGAGAGCATTCCATGCAGCAATTCGCGCGCGTGCTGACGGAAAAGGGGGGTGTTCCCGTGATCCTGAAAGGGAATCAGCCTCTCCGGGCGATCTTCTGGCAATCGGAACGCCGCCCGGTGTCGGCTTCGGCAAGAACCGGTACATGGCGGTGGGCGATGTGCTGGAATGCGGCATTGCCAATCTCGGTGCCCAGCGCCACGAGATACAGGCTTGAGGCCGGTGTTCCCACATCCGCTCATCCCGCTCTAATGGGCGAGGAGCAGCGGAAGCAGGCCGGTGCCGATGAGATCCCGCGTGGCACCGCCGAAAAGCAACTCGCGCCAGGGGGCGCGCCCATAGCCGCCGAGGACGAGAAGATCCGCGCCCTCCTCGCGTGCGGCCGAGAGAAGCTCTCCGCCCGGGGCCGCCGGCAGCATCAGGGACGCTCGGCAGAACCGGGCCGCGATGCCGTGGGCGCGGAGATAGGCTTGCAGATCATGCACCCCCTGCCCACCGCGCTCGTCCAGGGTGATCAGGACCGTTTCCTTGGCGCGGTGGAGAAAAGGCAGAGCGGCCACCAGGGCGCGCACGGAGCTGGCCGAACCGTTCCAGGCGACGGCAATGGTCTCTCCCACGTTGTCGGGCGGCTCGGCGGGGACGAGAAGGACGGGACGACCGGAACGGGTCAGCGTCTCCTCGATCGTGTCGGTGTGCGGCTCATCGATGACACGGCCGGAGCGGCCGAGGACGGTAAGATCGAAGAAGCGGGCATGATGCGAGAGGAACGCTGCCGCGTCGCCGGTTTCTTCCCGCCAGAAGGCGCCGCGATCCGCAGGCGCAAGGCTGGCTGCGAGGGGCAAGCCATGGCGGGCGGCGGCGGTGACAAAGCTCGCGCGCGTCTGCTCCGCCCTGGTTTCGATGGCGGCGGACACTTCCTCGGCCCAGCGCATATCGGCCGCCGCCGCCAGGCCCTCGGCGCCGGCGCCGATGAGGAAGCCGGTAACATCCATCCGCACATGCAGGGCCTCGAGATGGGCGCCGAAGACAGCAGCGACGCGGCAGGCGAGCTCGGTCGTGCCGGCGCTCGCGCTGCCGCCGCTCAAGCCCGCGAGGATGGTCCTGATGGTCATGGATACCTCCGCACAATGAGGGCAGGACAATGCGGAGGCCGGAGGCCTGCTTGTTTGATCTCGATCAAGCCGGCGGCCGGCGCAGGGTCCCTACGACTGCGGAGCGCAGTGTTCAGCCGCCCGGCGCCGGCCAGGGGCACGAACATCCTGATCAGCGGCGGCGAGCACGCGCAGTGCTGAAAAGAGATTCATGGCGCTGAGAGACTGTTTGAGAAGCTGAAACCCCGATGTCGCCCCCCCCGCTGACAACACCGGGGATGCGCGGGACGCGAATCCTCTCATCGCGCCGGCAGAGTGAGATGCCGAGGAGCGAGGATTTTTCACGATTGGCAAATTGCGGGGATTCCGATCGTATCGATTTCGTTCGAGTTTTGCTGATCGTGGGTGCGGTGGAGCGACTCTTTGCCGCAAAAAAGATGTTACCGTTGTCGCTGTTTTTGATCTTTACCGCCATTCCGCAGGAATGGGACAGTTTCTGCCAGCCTTGATCACAACCGGGCCACTGCCGACGATCGGCGCATTGCCGGGCGCGGCAAGGGTGACGTTGCACAAGCAAGAATGGGCACAAGCAAGAATGGGCACAAGCGAGACTGGCCGGGTTCTCGATCTTTCCCTCCATCCTTCGCGTGAGACATATTTGCGAGAGGGGTCTTCACGAAAGTCCGGCGGGCCGGATCATGGTGCCGTTGCGCTGCGTTGGGCCGTTGGTTCGCTGGCTTGCGTGGTGTGGGGGAGCAGCGGGATCTTCGGGCTCTATATCCTTGCCTTCTACGTACGGAACGCGGTGGACGGCACGCCCGGCGCCTGGAACCATGCGCTGCCGCATCTTTACGATCCCTCGCGGCCTGCCGGAAACATCGGGATCGGGCTGCATTTCGTCACCGGAGCAATGCTGCTCGTGATGGGGCCTTTGCAACTCATGGGCGGAGTGAGGCGAGCCTGGCCGGGTTTTCATCGCTGGGTCGGGCGGGTTTATATCGGGGCCTCGATGCTGGCCGGGCTCGGCGGGCTCATCTTCATCGCCGTCCAAGGTACGATCGGCGGGCCGGTCATGAGCCTGGGATTTGGACTTTACGGCGCCCTGATGGTGGTCGCGGCAGCACAGACGATTCGCCACGCGATGGCGCGCCGCTTCGAGACCCATCGTGCCTGGGCGATCCGGCTCTTCGCGCTCACGATCGGATCCTGGCTCTTTCGGATGGATTACGGCCTCTGGCTGAAGCTGGCTGATGCGGCCGGCCACGCTCATGATTTTCGCGGGCCCTTCGACCGGATCATGGTGTTTTTCTTCTATGTCCCGAATCTCCTGTTGGCGGAGATCATCATTCGCGGAGGACGGCTCAGGGGCAAGGCTGCGCAGGCATTCGGGGTCGCCACACTGGGCGCAGTCGTGGCCCTGCTGCTGATCAGCACCTACTACTTCACCCTCCGCCATTGGGGTCCGCCAATTGCCGCCCTGATATGAGATCACTGAAAGCGTGATGACCGGAGGTCGAATCACCGCAGGTCTGAATCACGCGATGAAACGATGACCAAGTGCGGGATGGGAGAGCGTGAGCGATCCCATCCCAGGCGAGAGCGTGAAGACCGAAGGCGCAATCGCCGTAGATCCGAATCACGCAAGCCACTCTCTTTATAATATTTGCTTTGGCAGCCCTCTTCACGCGATCGGCCGATTCCGGCCAATCGCCATCTGCTCTCGTGAAACCTGGACGGCATGATTGGTTTTTTTTGGCCACCATCCCACTCCGCCAGTGAACCCCGCTCGTGTCCACGAGGCAAGATTTTCGCCAAGCCCGAAGATTTCCTCCATTTTCATAGCCATTTTGGCCATATTGTCGGGGTGTGATGCCCCTCCTATTGTCCGGCCGCCCTTACTCTCCTGGAGCCGGTTCCGTGCCCGAATTCCCCTCGAAATTGCAATGGGGCGGCCGCTTTGCCGCCGGCCCGGCTTCGGTGATGCAGGAGATCAATGCCTCGATCGGCTTCGATCAGCGCCTCTGGCGTCAGGACATCGAAGGCTCGCTCGCCCACGCCGCGATGCTTACCCATGCCGGCATCCTGAGTGAGCAGGATGGCGCCGCGATTCGCGAAGGCCTCAATGCCATCGCTGCCGAGATCGCGCAGGGAAATTTCGTCTTCGATCCCGCGCTCGAGGATATTCATACAAACATCGAGGCCCGTCTCATCGCCCGTATCGGCGAAGCAGGCCGCCGCCTGCACACCGCGCGCAGCCGCAACGACCAGGTCGCGACCGATCTCCGCCTCTGGCTCCGCGACGCGATCGACGGGCTCGACCGGCAGCTCGCCCTTCTCATGAGTGCCCTGGCAAATCGCGCGCTCCAGCACGCGGCCGACCCGATGCCCGGCTTCACCCATTTGCAGCCGGCACAGCCGATCACTTTCGGTCATCATCTTCTCGCCTATGTTGAGATGTTCTCCCGCGACCGAGGTCGGCTTGCCGATTGCCGAGCCCGCCTCAATGAATGCCCGCTCGGCGCGGCAGCGCTCGCCGGCACGGCCTTCCCGATCGACCGCGCCATGACCGCCGCAAGCCTCGGCTTTACCCGCCCCTGCGCCAATTCCCTCGACGCGGTGTCGGACCGCGATTTCGCGCTCGAATTCCTCGCCGCCGCCGCGATCCTCGCCTCGCACCTCTCCCGCTTCGCCGAGGAGATCGTGCTCTGGACCAGCCCTGGCTTCGGCTTCATCCATCTCTCGGACGAATTCACAACCGGCAGCTCGATCATGCCGCAGAAGCGCAACCCCGACGCCGCCGAACTCGTGCGCGCAAAGACGGGCCGCATCGCCGGCGCCTTCGTTTCGCTCCTCACCGTTCTCAAGGGGCTTCCGCTCGCCTATGGCAAGGATCTTCAGGAGGACAAGGAGCCGGTGTTCGACACCGCCCAGGCGCTCTCCCTGTCACTCGCCGCGATGGCCGGCATGGTCCGCGACCTCATGCCCGATCTCGCGCGGATGCGGGCGATGGCCGGTGAAGGATTCTCGACCGCGACCGACCTCGCGGATTGGCTGGTGCGCGCCCTCGGCCTTCCCTTCCGCACCGCGCATCACGTCACGGGACGGCTCGTCGCCAAGGCCGAAGCGCGCGGCGTTACCCTCGCCGAGCTGACGCTTGCCGAGATGCAGGAGGAAGAACCGCGTATCACCGAAGCCGTTTATGATGTGCTCTCGGTCGCGGCGTCGCTCGCGTCACGCACTTCCGAAGGTGGAACCGCGCCCGCCAATGTCGCCCGCGCGGCAGAGCATTGGCAGCAAATTCTCGCCCCAACAGATCAACCGGCAGATCAAAGGAACTGAACGAGTCGCCCGGAAGGCGCGCCGGTCACCTCGCCCTCCCGCATCACCACCTGGCCGCGCACCACGGTGAACAATGGCCAGCCGCGTACCGTCATGCCGGCGAAGGGACTCCATCCGCAGGGCGAGACGAGCCAGCTTTCCTCGATCCGCCGCCGAAGCTGCATATCGACGATCGTAAAATCCGCGTCATAGCCGGCGGCGAGCCGCCCCTTGCCCACCACGCCATAGACTCGCGCCGGGCCCGCGCTCATCAGATCGGCGAGCCGCCCCAGACCGAGCCGGCCCGCATTCACATGATCGAGCATCACCGGAACGAGTGTTTGGACGCCTGTCAGTCCGGCCGCGCAGTCCGGCCAGGGCTTCTCTTTCGCCGCCCGGGTATGGGGTGCGTGATCCGAGCCGATCGTATCCACCGTGCCGTCGCGCACGGCAGCCCAGGCCGCATCCCGGTGCCGCGGGCCGCGGATCGGCGGGTTCATCACCGCATAGCCGCCCAGGGCTTCGTAAGCATCGGGGGCGACCTGGGTGAGATGGTTCACCAGCACCTCGACGGTCGCGATCTCTCGAAAATCCTTGAGGTATCGAAATTCCTCTGCGGTCGAGACGTGCAGAATATGCGCGGGCCGGCCCGTTTCGCGCGCCAGCGCCATCAGCCGCCGCGTGCCGAGAAAGGCGGTCTCCTCATCGCGCCATTCCGCATGCCGCTCATAGGGTTCACCGACATGAAAGAACTCGCGGCGGGCGCGCAGCCGGTACTCATCCTCCGAATGATAGGCGATCCGCCGCCGTCCCGCCCGCATGACCCGCTCGAGGCTCTCATCGTCCTCGATGAGGAGATCGCCCGTCGAACTGCCGGCGAAAACCTTGATCGCCGAGACCCCGCGCCCGCTCTCGAGCTCCGCGAGGGCGGCGATATTGCCCTTGGTCGCACCGACATAGAGCCCGACATCGCACCAGGCCACACGCTCGACATAGGCCTGCTTCCGTTCGAGCTTGTCTGCATCCGTAATCGCCGGACTCGTGTTGGGCATATCGAAAACGGCGGTGAGCCCGCCGAGCACGGCACCGCGCGTGCCGCTCGGAATGCTCTCCACCGCTTGATCGCCCGGATCGCGGAAATGCACGTGCGGATCGATCAGACCAGGGAGGACCGTGAGGCCTTTCGCGTCGATGATCTCGGCCGCGCTCGCCGTCCCGCTCACGCCGAGCGCGGCGATCCGCCCCATCCGAACACCGATATCGAGCGCCTCGATGCTCCATGGCAGGACGACGCTGCCGCCGCGGATGATCAGTTCGAACCTATCGGCCATGGCCGCGTCTCAGCGCGCCGCGAGCGTTTCAAACACATCGCCGCTCGGAAGCAGCCCCTCCGCATGGCGCCGGTGCCAGAGCGCATAGAAGAGCAGCGACCAGGCGGCGAAGCCCTCGCGCCGTCCCGCGGCATTGCGGAAGAGCGAGATCACGCGTGCCGGCTCGGCGATCTCGGCGATCGCCGGCGAAGCGGCGACCAACGGACCGAGCCGGGCTCCCGCCACGGCGATCCAGGCACCGATCGGGACGGTGAATCCCTGTTTGCGGGCAAAGGGGCGCGCCGCCGGCAGATGCCGCTCCAGCCATCTCCGCAGCAGCCACTTGCCCTGGCCGCGCCGCACCTTGAGCATATCGGGCAACCGGAACGTTGCTTCCGCCACCCCGCGATCGAGCAGCGGCGTCCGCCCTTCGACCCCATGGGCCATCAGGCAGCGATCCAGCTTGATCAGAAGGTCGTTCGGCAGCCAGCCGGCAATGTCGGTCGCCTGAACGGTGGCCAGGCGTGTCCGGCCGGCCTCCAGGGTCGTCGTCGCCTCGTCCGCCGCAAGGCCATCGCGCCAGCCGCTCGGGCGGGTCCGCAGAACGTGCAGCCGGTCGAACGTGCCGCGGGCGCGCATCACCCGCCCGCCCAGCCACCAGGGGCGCATCGCCGTCCGGTACCGGCCATAGCCCGCGAACATCTCGTCTCCGCCCTCGCCCGAGAGCACCACCTTCACGTCCTGGCGCGCCCGCTTCGCCAGAAGCCAGCTCGGGATGATCGCGTAATCGGCGGCCGGATCGTCCATGCAGGAAACGATCTCGGGGAGATGCTCCCAGACCATCGCCTCCGTGATCTCGATCGTCTCGTGGCGGGCCCCGACCGCGCGCGCCACCGCCGCCGCGGTCTCGCGCTCATCCGCCGCGCCCGGTGCCGCGAAGCCCGCAGTGAAGGCCAGCACCTCCTGGTTGGTCAGGCGCCGCATCATGCCCAGCACCGCCGAGCTGTCGATGCCTCCGGAGAGGAAAATGCCGTAGGGCACGTCGCTTCTGAGATGCAGCTCCACGCTTTCGGCCAGCGCAGCATCCAGGCGGGCGAGCGCCGTCTCCTCGTCGATCTCCTCCGGCCCGCCCTCGGGCAGCGCGGAGATGCGCCGCCGGTCGAGCACATGGCCGTCGGCGCAGGTCAGGGTCTCCCCGGGCAGCACGCGATGAATGCCCTCGAAGATCGTCTCCGTGCCGGTGACGAACTGGATCTGCAGCAGCTCCTCGCGCGCCGCCGAACGGATGATACGCGCGACCAGGCCTGAATCGAGCAGCGCCTGAGGCTCGGAGGCAAAGGCGAGCCCGTCCGGGATTTGCGCCAGGTAAAGCGGCTTGATGCCGAACGGATCGCGCGAGAGCGTTACCGTGCGCCCGACCCGTTCATGCACTGCGATGGCGTACATGCCGCGCAGCGGCTTCGCATAGTCGGAGCCATTCCGCAGCCAAAGATGCAGCGGTGGCTCGCAATCGCTTCCGGTCGCGAAATGGGTTTCGGGCATCGCTGCGCGCAGCTCGCGGTAATTGTAGATCTCGCCATTCGCCACCAGCGAAGCCGAGCCGGCGAAGAGCGGTTGATCGCCGCCTTCCAGGTCGATGATGGCGAGCCGCGTGCTGAGAAGGGCGATCCGCCCCACCATGGTCTGCCCGGTGCCGTCAGGGCCGCGATGGGCAAGCGCGCGGGCGAGGCGCGCCAGCGTCTCCGGCGCCGGCGGCGCGGCATCGGCATTCAGTATAAGGCCCGCGATCCCGCACATCAGCCCTTCCTTCGAGCGCGATGATTTCAGATCATCACGCTCTCGCTTTGTTTTCTCGATCGGTTTCATGGCCTTGGCGGATCGCAAGACAATCCCGCCGGGAGGCATATTGATCTAGCACGTCTTGCCGGCATCGGCGCCAGGGCCCAATTCCTGTCCATGGTCCGTCTTGCGCGCTTGCCCGAACGCGGGGTTCTCGCCGTCACCGGTGAAGATCGCGTCGCCTTTCTCCAGGGCCTCGTCTCCAATGATGTTGCCGAGGCCAGGCCGGGCCATGCGGTTTGGGCTGCCCTGTTGACGCCGCAAGGCAAATGGCTCGCCGATTTCTTCATCCTTGCCGAGGCAAATCAGCTGCTGCTCGATTGCGAGCGCGCACAGATCACAACGCTCGGCGCACGCCTCCAGCGCTACCGGCTGCGCGCGAAAGTCGCGATCGAGGACCTTTCGGGCGCGCTAGGCGTGTACGCCGCGTGGGGCGGGGAGCCCGAGATCGGCCCCGGCGTGATCGCCGCGCCCGACCCCCGCCTCCCTGAGGCAGGCTGGCGCCTTCTTTCACCTGCGCCGCTTGCCGAGAATGCCGGCTTCGAGGAATGGGATCTCCATCGCCTTTCCCTTGGCCTGCCTGATGGCTCGCGCGACCTTGAGACCGAACGGACTCTTCTGCTCGAGGCGGGATTCGACGAGCTTGCCGGCGTGTCCTGGACCAAGGGATGCTATATGGGCCAGGAATTGACCGCGCGGACCCGTTATCGCGGGCTCATCAAGCGGCGGCTCCTGCCGGTCGCGGTCGCGGGTCCCCTGCCACCTCGGGATACGCCCGTGCTCGGCGGCGGGATGCTTCGCGGCACGATGCGTTCGGGGCTGCAGGATCGCGGTCTCGCTTCGCTCCGTCTCGACTCGCTTGCCGAGCCGCTCCTCTGCGGCGAGGCCGTCCTTACCCCGCAGATGCCCTCCTGGCTCCGCCTCTCCTCCTGAACCGCCCGCGAACCAAGCCGACCCTGATCCTTCGCACCCTGCTCTGTGATGGCCGATCCTCCCGCCTTCCTCGACCGAATGCGGCCCGCCGTGCCGGACATCGTCGTCCCGCGCGCCGTCCTGCCCTTCTTCCTGCCACGCTGCCAGGTGCGGGGCCGGCTGGTGCGACTCGGCCCGCTCGCGGAGGTATTGCTCGCCCGCCATCGCCATCCGCCCGTCATCGCTTCACTGGCCGGCCAAGCGCTGGCGCTCGTGGCCGGGCTCGCCATATCGCTGAAATTCCGTGGCTCTTTCAGCCTTCAGGCGAAGGGGGACGGGCCGGTTCCGCACCTCCTGGTCGATTGCACCGATGGCGGCGCGCTGCGCTTTTATGCCCGCACTGATCCCGACCGACTTGGCCGGCTGCTCGCCGCCGATCCTGCGCCACCCGCTTCAGCCCTGCTCGGACAGGGCTATCTCGCCTTCACGGTCGATCCGCGGACAGGCGCGCGTCCACACCAGGGAATCGTCTCCATCAGCGGTGAGAGCTTCGAGGAGATGGCGCTCGCCTATTTCCGCGAGAGCGTGCAGCTCGCGGGGCTGGTCCGGCTGGCTGCGTCCCCGCTTCCTGTCGGCTGGCGCGCGGGGGCGCTCATTCTCGAACGCATCCCGAAGCTGGGCGGGGCCGAGGCGCCGGAGGAAACCGCGGAAAGCGAGGATGCCTGGCGGACGGCCATTGCGCTGGTGTCCACTCTTTCCGATTCCGAGCTTCTCGATGACGGGCTCGCGCCTGAAAGACTGCTCTATCGGCTTTTTCATGGCGAAGGGATCACGGCCGATCGGCCACGCTCGCTCGCCTACGGCTGCCGCTGCACACGGGAGCGTCTCTCGGGCGTGCTCGCCGGATTCGCGGCCGATGACCTCGACCACATGGCAACCGACGGGACGATCACCGTGACCTGCGAATTCTGCAACCACGATTTCCGATTTCTCCGCTCGGAGTTTCCTGATCGAGGTGCCGCCGATTGACCCTCGGCCGGCCTCGCGTCAGGCTGGCGTTACGCCTTACGTTCGCTCAATCGGGTCGTTCGCCTTGAGGAGCCCTTCCCCATGACCGTTCGCGGCTTGCCCCGCCGCAGCTTGCTGGCCGTGGCCCTGGCTCTCAGCGGCTGCGGCACGACCGGACCGGAGATCACGAGCTTCCCTCCGCTGCGCTACAATTATCTGCCGGTGCTGCAGCTCAAGGTGGCCTCGATCTCGATCGAGAATGACTGGCAGCCGAGCGGCGGGCCGGATGACCTGACCTCCCTCGCCCCCGAGACGCCGGATGCGGCGCTCCGCCAAATGGCGGAAGACCGCCTGGGTGCCTACGGAACCTCCGGCAGGGCGGTGTTCGTGATCGAGGAGGCCTCGCTGTCCCGGGTAGGGCCGGACCTGGACGGCGCGTTCGCCGTGCGGCTCGACATCTATTCCGGAGGCGATACGAGGGCCGGATTCGCCGAGGCCCGGGTCTCCCGGTCCGAGCCCTGGCCCGCCAGCTCGAGAGCAACCGTGCGCCAGGCTCTCTACGACTTCACGCGCCGGATGATGGACAGCATGAATGTCGAGTTCGAGTACCAGATCCGCCGGACGCTGAGCAATTGGCTGATCCAGGGCTCCGCCGCGCCCGCGCCGGTCGAGTCTCAGCCGCTTCAGGCCCCCGGCACGTCGGCGCCTGCCCCGGCGCCAAATCCGGCGGCCCCAAATACGCCTTCCGCCCCCGCGCCGGCAGCACCGGCCACGAGCAGCACAACAGGGCCCCAGCCCGGCATTCTTGGCACCTTGCCGCTCGGCCCGGCACCGACGACGAGCACGCCTTAGAGACTGTTTGAGAATGCGACTGTGGTGGTCGTCCGACGCGTCTTTCTGCGCTTCCGGTGCTCAAGGCCCTCAAAGGCCGCTCCGCTCCGGTTCTCGAAAGCCGCGCCGGCCGGCGCCTGCGGCGCCCCCAACTTGGAACGAACCGACTCATCACAGCGCATTCTCAAACAGTCTCTGAGAGCGGGGTAAGATCGCTCCCGCTCACCTATCCACGCTCTCGATCATTGTCTTATCGCGTGACTCAGGCCCGCGGTCGTCACGGTCTGAAGCCTGCAAGCTGAAACGCCGACGAGCGCTTCCTTTCAGACAGGACCGGTTTCGGGTGTCTGGGGCAGGCCTTGCGGGTTCAGCCGATACCCGCCCCCCTCTGTGATCAGGAGCCGTGCGCGAGTCGGATCGGGTTCGATCTTCTGCCGAAGGCGGTAGATATGGGTCTCAAGCGTATGGGTCGTCACCGCCGCGTTGTAGCCCCAGACTTCGTTCAGCAGCACCTGCCTCGCCACCGGCCGGCTGCCGGAGCGATAGAGAAATTTGAGAATGGCCGTTTCCTTTTCGGTCAGCCGAATGCGGCGGTTCTGGCCCGCCTCCTGCAGGAGCTTGGCGGCCGGGCGGAAGATGTAAGGGCCGATCGCGAAGACGGCATCCTCGCTGTTCTCGAAGATGCGAAGCTGGGCGCGCAGCCGCGCGAGCAGTTCGGCCAGCCGGAACGGCTTCGCGATATAGTCGTTGGCGCCGGAATCGAGACCCTGCACCACATCGGATTCCTGGTCCGAGCCGGTGAGCATGATGATGGGAATCTTGACCCCCTGGCGGCGCAGCCGCGCACAAAAATCGCGGCCATCCCCATCCGGCAGCCGGAGATCGAGGATTAGGGCATCGAAACGAGGATCGTTCTTGCCAAGCAGCGCCTCGGCATCGGCAAGGGTCGCGGCCTCGACCGCCGTGAATTCCCCATCCACCGAGAGTTGCTCCGCCAATGTGGTCCGCAAGGCTCGATCATCGTCGACGACCAGAATCGGGCGCTCACCCGTCATCGTCCGCTCCTTAATTCTGCCTCCAACCCGATAGTTCGGGCCCGGATGGCCAGGCAGCATCCTTTCGTTAAAAAGTGATACCGCTGTGGCAAGCCCTCCTTACAGGGGACCGGTCTCCTCTGTCTTAACAGAGCACACAATTTCGTGAACGGTTGCAAGACAAGCCCGAGGCGAGTCGCCATATTCTGCCAATGCCCGGGCCCCCCTGTCCCGGCAGGGGGCCTGGGCATAGTCTTCCTTGTATGATGGTTGGTTCATGACGCGCTTCTGGCCCCGTTCGGATCCCCCGCTTTCCGCAGATCTTCCCCTCGGCGAACGGGATGAGGCTGGGGTTGCGTTTCACGCTGTCCGCCGGGCCGCCGCCGATCTCTCGGCCGGGCTGCCCGTTCTTCTGAACGGCGAGACCAGCTTCGTCGTTCTTGCCGTCGAGACCGCGTCCAACCGGGCGCTTGCCGAGTTTGCCGCGCTTGCGGATGGGCCGTCGCTCCTGCTCCTGGCCTCGGCACAGGCTGCCGCCCTTCTCGGCCGGCCGCCCGCGCGCGAGCCGGGCATGATCGGTTTTGGCCTGAGAGAGGAGCAGCTCGATCCCGGGCTGCTTCTCAGGCTTGCCGACCCGACGGCCGGAGAACCCCTCCTGAAAGAGGGGATCGAGCCGGCCGGCGTGCTGCCCGAGTCCGCTCCGGCGGCCCTGGCGCTGGCCAAGCTCGCCAGGCTCCTTCCGGCCGCTCTCATCGCCCCAAGCCGGACGGAGGCCGAAGGAATTGCCGCCAGCCTCGAAATTCTCTCGGTCGCCGCTTCGGACGTGCTGGCCTGCGCGGAGAGCCGGACGCTGCATGTGCGGCGCGTCTCGGAGGCGAGAGTTCCGCTCGAAGCCGCCGCAGACACAAGGATCATCGCGTTCCGGATCACCGAGACCGGGGCGGAGCATCTGGCAATCCTGATCGGCCGACCGGAGGAGCGCGAGGCCCCGCTCGTTCGCGTCCATTCCGCATGCTTCACGGGCGATCTTCTCGGCAGCCTGCGCTGCGATTGCGGCGCGCAGCTTCGTGGCGCCATGGCACGGATTGCCGAGGAAGGCGCGGGAGCCGTTCTCTATCTTGCCCAGGAAGGACGGGGGATTGGGCTCTTCAACAAGCTCCGGGCCTATAGGCTGCAGGATGGGGGATTGGATACGGTGGACGCGAACAGGGTCCTTGGTTGGGGCAAAGATGAGCGAAACCATGGGATTGCGGCGGCCATGCTCGCGGAGCTCGGTTTCAGGAGAGTCCGTTTGTTAACCAATAACCCGGAAAAATTATCCGCCCTGGCCGATGCCGGCATCGAGATCGTTGAGCGAATCCCGCTCGTTTTCCCGCCCAACGGGGTCAATGACCGCTATCTTGAGACGAAGGCGCAAAGGCTCGGGCACCTTCTGCCAAGAGGCTGAAAGGGAAGGCTCCATGATCCAGCCGATCTCCGATGCGCTGCCCGTGATGATGACACGGCCGGGACAACCGGCGCACGGCACGAGCTTCTCGCAGGTGCTGCAAGGTTTGCCGAGCCTCGGCCAGATCGCCGAGGGCGCCGCTGACGGGTTTCTCGCCGGCGGGCCGATCGGCGCCGCGGTGGGCGGCACGCTCGCCATCCTCCAGTCGAGGGAGTGAAGCGGCTCGAAGATGCGCGGTTCCTGACCGGAACCGGCCGGTTCGTCGATGATCTGGACGCGGAGGATGCGCTCCACGGCTGGGTGGTGCGTTCGCCGCATGCCCATGCCGTGATCGAGAGGATTGAGACGGAGGCGGCGCGGCAGGCGGCAGGCGTGGCCGGCGTTTTCACCGCTGCCGACTTGGCGGGGCTCGGGCCGTTGCCTTGCGTGGCCAAACCCAAGACGGTCGGGAGACTGATCGTGCCGCCGCGTTTCGCTCTGGCGGCGGAGCGGGTGCGGCATGTGGGGGACCCGGTCGCCTTCGTCGTCGCCGAGACACGCAATGCGGCGCGAGACGCGGCGGAACTCATCGCGGTTCATTACCGGGTGCTGCCTTCGGTGGTGGATGGGCGGATGGCGCTTTCGGCGGCGGCGCCTTTGGTCTGGGACGAAGCGCCCGGCAATCTCGCCTTCACCTTCCGGGCGGGAGATGCGGCAGCGACCTCGGTCGCCATGAAGCGGGCCGCGCACGTGACGCGCCTCAACCTCGTCAACAATCGGGTGATGGCGGCGCCGATCGAGCCCAGGGCGGGAATCGCGCGCTATGAGGCGGCGACGGATACGATGCGCCTGACGCTGACCGGCCAGGGTGTGCAGGACATAAGGCAGGAGCTGGCGGAATCGGTGTTCCGTGTGCCGCGTGAGCGCATCCAGCTCCGCGCGCCGGATGTCGGCGGCGGATTCGGGATGAAGAATTTCCTCTATCCCGAATGGGTAATGCTGCTCTGGGCGGCGCGAAGGCTCGGGCGGGCGGTGAAATGGGTGGCGGAACGGACGGAGGATTTCCTCTCCGACACGCAAGGGCGGGACAATGAAACGCGAGCGCGGCTCGGGCTGGATGCGGAGGGAAGGTTCTTAGCGCTCGAGGTCGAGACGGTCGCGAATCTCGGCGCCTATCTTTCCTCTTATGGGCCCGGGGTACCCACGAACATGACGGCGATGGGCGGGATCTACGCGATCCCTGTCATGGCGGTGGAGGTGCGCGGGGTCTTCACCAACACGGTGCCGGTGGATGCCTATCGCGGGGCGGGCAAGCCCGAGGCGAATTATCTGATCGAGCGACTGGTCGAGCGTGCGGCGCGGGAGACCGGACGCGACCCGGTTTTGTTACGAAATAAAAACGTCGTCACTGCTTTTCCCTATCGGAATGCGGCGGGGATCGAGATCGATAGCGGGCGATTCGCAGAGAATTTGAAAGAGGCGACGGCGCGGGCGGATTACGCGAGCTTCGCGGCAAGGCGGAAACAGGCGCGAACGGATGGCGGGCTGAGAGGCATCGGAGTCGGCTGCTATCTCGAGACCGCGCGCGGCGCGGTCGAGGAGCATGCGGCGATCCGTTTCGGGAATGACGGGACGGTTTCGCTGCTGCTCGGCACGCAATCGAACGGGCAAGGGCACGAGACGAGCTTTCCGCAGATTGCTGCGAAGCTGCTCGGGCTTCCGGCGGAACGGTTCCGGCTGGTGCAGGCCGATACGGAAGAAGTGCCGGAGGGGCACGGGCATGGCGGCGCACGCTCGATGCACATGGGGGGCACGGCGCTGGTGCGCGCCGCCGAACAGGTGATTGCCAAGGGCGCGGCCATTGCCGCGCACCTGATGCAGACGGAACCGGAGAGGATCCGGTTCACGGGGGGCCTCTTCCATCGCGACAGCGACGATGGCGCCGGCGTGACGCTGATGGCGGTTGCCGAGGCGGCGCGCGATCCGGCCCATCTGCCGCCGGGAGCCGCGCCCGGGATCGACACGAGGATCGCCCCGGGGATCGATGGGGCCGCGACCAATCATTGCGAAACATTTACGTTTCCGAGCGGCTGCCATGTCGCGGAAGTCGAGGTCGATCCCGAGACCGGGCGAGTGAGGCTTTCGCGGTACGTTTCGGTCGATGATTTCGGGCGGCTCGTCAACGCGATGATCACGATGGGGCAATTGCATGGCGGCGTGGCGCAGGGGATCGGGCAGGCGATGCTCGAAGCCACTGTGTACGAGGAGGGGTCTGGGCAGCTTCTCAGCGCCTCGCTGCTCGACTACGCGCTGCCGCGCGGGGATGATCTGCCGCCGTTCGAGACTGTGCTGGCGGAGCTGCCGAGCCTGGCCAATCCGCTCGGGGTGAAGGGTTCCGGGCAGGCAGGCTGCATGGCCGCGCCGCAGACGGTGATGGCGGCAATCCTTGATGCGCTGGCGCCGCTCGGCGTGAAGGAGATCGAGATGCCGGCGACGCCGG
Source organism: Acetobacteraceae bacterium (assembly GCA_035509315.1). Classification (GTDB taxonomy): domain Bacteria; phylum Pseudomonadota; class Alphaproteobacteria; order Acetobacterales; family Acetobacteraceae; genus JAKAWQ01. The sequence continues at coordinate 175,578 of DATJLS010000003.1, forward strand.
AGCGGGTGTGGCAAGCGATTCGGGCGGCGAGAGAGCCGGGTAAAGAATGACGTCCGTGCTGCCGGGACCAGGAGAGATCCGAATTTTGTTCGCGCATGCGGCCTATCAGCTGCAGGAACGGTTTCGTGCGCGCGGAACCGGGATGGCGAGCATCGAGGTGCGGGATCGCGCGGCGCTGGAGCGCGAGATCGGGAATGCCGACGTGCTGGTGATTTCCGGGCTCTGGCGCAACGAACTTCTGGAGCGGTCGGGACGGCTCAGGTTCATCCAGTCGATCAGCGCGGGCATGGATCAATACGCGAAGGATGCTCTGGCGGCGCGGGGCGTGCGGCTGGCGAGTGCGGCGGGGGCGAACGCAGGGGCGGTCGCGCAGCATGCGATGGCGCTCGTGCTGGCGCTCGCGCGGAGGCTGCCGGAGGCACGGGACAATCAGGCGAAAACATTCTGGCGCGGGATGATCGGTGATCGGACACGGCGCGAGGACGAACTTGGCGGGAAGGTGATGGTGATCGTTGGGCTCGGCCGCATCGGGGGCAGACTCGCGCGGCTGGCCAAGGCGTTCGGGATGCGGGTGATCGGGACACGGCGCGACCCGACGGCGGGAGCGAACGGGGCGGATGACGTGTTTGCGACAAGTCGGCTTGGAGAGATTCTGGGCGAGGCGGATTTCATGGTGCTGACCTGCCCGCTGACGCCGGAGACGAACGGGCTGATCGGTGCGGAAGCGCTCGGGCGGATGCGGCGCTCCGCCTATCTCGTCAATGTTGCGCGCGGGGCATGCGTGGACGAAGCGGCGCTCGTCGCGGCGTTGGCGGAGGGACGGATCGCGGGGGCGGCGCTCGATTGCGTGCGCGAGGAACCTTTGGCAACCGATTCAGTTTTGTGGGCGATGCCGAATGTCCTCATCACACCCCACACCGCCGGCGAGACGCGGGCCTACGAGGACAATGTGCTCGATCTGATGATGGAGAATCTCAGCCGCTTATGGCGGGGGCAAATGGAACTGATGAACCAGGTGATCTGACCGGATGCAGGAGGGAATTCGCCTCGCTTTTCCGCCGGCGGGTTTCAGACAAAGCGCGATGGGCACGGTTCTCGCCACAATGGAAAGCGAAGCGTCATGAAGGCCGTGGAGGTCCGCGCGTTCGGCGGGCTGGATGCGATGACGTACGCCGATCTGCCAGTGCCGGCCCCGACAGACGGGCAGGCGCTTATCCGTGTTCGGGCAGCCGGCGTCGGCCCCTGGGATGAATGGGTTCGAGAAGGGCGGAGCGCGATCCCTCAGCCGCTGCCGCTGATCCTTGGCTCCGACCTGTCCGGCGTGGTGGAGGCGACCGGCCCTGGTGTGGCCGGGCTCGCTCCGGGCGACGAGGTGTTCGGCGTCACCAATCCGCGCTTCACGGGCGCCTATGCCGAGCTGGCCGTGGCCGAAGCGGGTATGATCGCGCGCAAGCCCGCGCGGCTGAGCCATGTGGAGGCCGCGTCGGTGCCCGTGGTGGCGACGACGGCATGGCAGATGCTGTTCGAGCATGCCGGCGTGAAGGAGGGTCAGCGCGTCCTGGTTTGGGGCGGGGCAGGAAATGTGGGCGCCTATGTGGTGCAGCTCGCGCACCAAGCGGGGGCGGACGTCGTGGCCACGGCGTCGGCGGGGGAGGCCGAAACCATCCGGGCGCTGGGGGCGCAAGAGGTGATCGATGGCCACGCCGCCACCTTCGTCGGACGGGAAGGCGCGTTCGACGCTGTCATCGATACGGTGGGCGGGGACGCGTTGAAGAATTCCCCGCGCCTGATCCGGCCGGGCGGTGTGCTCGTCTCCGCGGTCGGCCAGCCGGACCAGGCGTTGGCCGCACAACACAATGTGCGCGCCTGCCTCATTTTCGTCTCGGTGACGACAGCGGTGGTGGATCGCCTCGCCGCCATGATCGATTCCGGGACGTTGCGCGTTCGAGTTGGGGAGATCCTTCCGCTCTCGGCGGCCCGGATTGCGCACGAAATGCTTGCCGGGAAACCTCACAAACCGGGAAAGATCGTGCTCGTTCCTGGTTCCTGAACAGCCCTATCGCAGCGCGGCAATCGCGAAAAATTTGCGTGCGTCGGTCCAGATTCTCTTGACTCGCCAGCCGGCGCGCATCGCGAGCGCGGTCAGGCGCCGCTCGGTGAATTTGTAGCTGTTCTCGGTGTGGATCGTTTCGCCTTTGCGAAATGAGATGCGTCTGCCCGCGATATGGACGACCTGATGGGCGAGGCTTTCGAGATGCATTTCGATCCGATGCTCCGTCGAATTCCACAGCGCACGATGGGCAAAGCCCGCGAGCTCAAAGTCAGCCCCTGCCTCACGATTGAGGCGTGTGAGAATGTTGCGGTTGAAGGCGGCTGTGACGCCCGCCGCATCGTCATATGCCGCGAGCAAGAGGTCTGGCGGCTTTTCGAGATCGACACCGACAAGAAAAATGGCGTCCTCTCCAAGCGCGGCGCGCGCCCGTGCGAGGAAGGCAATGGCCGCGAGCGGATCGAGATTGCCGATCGTCGAGCCGGGAAAGAAGCCAAGGCGCGGCATGGGCGCAATCTCGCGGGGCAGTGCAATGGGGCCGAGGAAGTCCGCGATGATCGGATGCACCGTAAGTGCGGGATATTTGTCTGCCAGTCGAACGGAGAGCGAGGCAAGCGCCTCCGCCGCGATATCGATCGGCACATAGGCGGCGATATCACCTGGGGCGAAGAGCAATTCCGCCTTTGCTTCGCTGCTCGCTCCATATTCCACGAGGGCGGCGCGGCGCGGGACGAGGTCGCCCAGCGCGGGCACAAGGGCCTTGAGGATCGCGTGTTCCGTTCGCGTCAGATAATATTCGGGAAGCTCGGTGATTTCGCCGAACAAGGCGCATCCCGTTTCATCGTAGAAGAGCTTCGGCGGGAGCGATTTGCGCGAGGAAAGGAGTCCGGAGAGTGCTTCGGTCACGACCCCCCGGCCGACGCCCTGGCTGATGTTCTCGGATTCGAGGCGATCTCGGGTTCTTTCGGCCGCTTCCACGGCTCAGGCATCCCGGGCGAGACGGAGACCGGAGAATTGCCAGCGTTTGTCCGGGTGAAAGAAATTGCGATAGCTCGGCCGCGCATGACCCGGAGGGGTTGCCGCCGAGGAGCCGCGCAAAACCATCTGATTGATCATGAACTTGCCATTGTATTCGCCGATCGCGCCCGTTTGCGGACGGAACCCGGGATATGGGCCGTAGGCACTCATGGTCCATTGCCAGACATGGCCGGCCATTCCATGCAGACGCGGATCGCCTGACGCCGCCTCCCATTCGCTTTCGCCGGGCAGCCGTGCCGAAGCCCAACGCGCAAAGGCATCCGCCTCGTACCACGAGATGTGGCGGACCGGCTGATCGGGATCGAGCCCGCCGGCTCCTGCCGGGCCGAAGGTGAACCAGGCATCGTCCTCGTTCCGCCAATAGAGTGGAGCCTGCCAGCCATGCCGCTCCACCGTGGCCCAGCCGTCCGACATCCAGAGCGTGGGCGTGCGATAGCCGCCATCGCTCATGAAGTCGAGCCATTCGCGGTTTGTCACCAACCGATCGGCGAGCTGATAAGGCGCCAGACGCGCGCGATGACGCGGGCCCTCATTGTCGAAATGAAAGCCGGAGCCGTGATGGCCGACCGCGACATCGCCGCCCGGGAAATCGATGAAACGCCCCTTCCCTTCCAATGCGTCCGGCTCACGCCAGAAAGGCATCGCCGCCGGGAGAAGCGGGTTCTGGGCGAAGGCGTGCGTGATGTCGGTGACCAGCAGCTCCTGGTGCTGCTGCTCATGATGCAGCCCGAGAGTGACGAGCGCGCGGAGATCTTCCTTGCCGCCTGCGACCAAGCGGAGCATCGCGGCATCGACGTGGGCGCGATAATCCGTGACCTCCGCAGCACTTGGCCGCGTGATCATGCCGCGCCACGGCCGCGGGTGCCGCTTCCCGACGGCTTCATAGTACGAATTGAAAAGATAGCGAAAGGCGGAATCGAACGGACGATAGTTCGGAAGGTGCGGCAGCAGCAGGAATTCCTCGAAGAACCATGCCGTGTGGGCCCGGTGCCATTTGGCCGGGCTCGCGTCCTCCATCGACTGGATACATTCATCCTCGGGCGAGAGCGCCGAAGCGAGATGCTCCGTATGCGCCCGGACCGTCACGTAGGCGGCGTGATCGGTCAGTGGGGCGAATGCATCCACGGGGGGTTCTCCTCCTGCCTCGCGGCAAACATAGGGAATGATCCCGGAATGGGAACCCCCAAGGCGCAATTGCCTCCTTCAGCGCCTCAACGAGCGCCGAAGGGCCTCGGTCGCCGCCGGATCGGGCGTGCCATCCGGCCCGATCACCACCTTGTAGAGCGCGCGCGCGGCCTCGGGCGAGACAAGACCGTCCCGCACGTCGCGCGCGACCTCCGCGGGGTCGCGCGAGAGGGGATCGCCCATGCCGCCGCCGCCCGGCAGCTCGAGCACAAGACGATCGCCTTCCGGAATGATCTGAAACCCCTTGGTGCGGAGCGTCTTGCCGGATTTGAGCGTCACGCGGCCGCCCGCGCCCGATTTTCCCCCCGAGCGGCCCTTGGGTGGATTCTTCACGCGATCGAAGATCGCGTTGCAGGCAAACTCGCGGTCGTCCTTGGCGCCGATTTCCATCACCTGGCCCACGCCGCCGCGCGCGCGCCCAGCCCCGCCGGAATCCGGGCGCAGCTCCTTGCGCCAGAAGATGATCGGGGCGACGTTCTCGGTCGCCTCCACCGCCATCGTCCGCACGCCTGAGGGAAACGCCGTCGCGTCGAGCCCATCGCGTGTGGGTCGAGCTCCGGTGCCGCCGGAATTGAAGGTGATGATCTCGAAATCCGGCAAGGCCGGGCGATTGCCGCGCGCCGGTCCGGAGACCGAGGCGCCGCCGCGGAGCGGCGGGTTCCAGAGACAGGAAGATCCCTCCGCGGTCACGCGGTCGGGCACGGCCTGATAGAGGCAGCCCATCATCAGGTCGGGCAGGAGATGGCCGATGACATGGCGCACCGAGACCGGATAGGGGCGCGGCGCATCGAGGATCGAGCCCGACGGAATGCGCATCTCGAACGGCGCAAGGCTCGCCCAGTTGTTGGGAATTTCCGGCGCGACCACGACCTTGATGCCGAAGCAGGAATAGGCCCGTGCATAAGAAGCGGGGACATTGATCCCGCGTGTCGAGCAGGGCGAGGTGCCGGCATAATCGACGATGATCCTGTCCTTCTCGATCGTCATCGCCGCCTTGAGCGTGATTTCCTCGTCATAGCCGTCCGAACGGATTTCGGCCGAGAAGGCACCGGCGGGGAGACGAGCGATCTCGGCTTCGGTCGCGCGGCGGGAATTCTCGAAGATGAAGGCGGCGAGCGGCTCGAGCCCGTCGAGCGAAAATTCCGCCATCATCTCAGTGAGGCGGCGGATGCCGGCATCGTTGCAGGCAGAGAGCGAATAGATATCGCCCTCGAGCTCCACGGGAAGCCGCGTGCCGGCGCGGATGAAATCGAAGAAGGTCTCGTTCGGCCTTCCCTCCGCGAAGCATTTGACGATCGGAATATAGAGCCCTTCCTCGAACACCGAGCGGCCTTCCGGCCCCATGCCGAGACCCCCGACATCGATCACGTGCGCGGTGTTGGCGAAGAGGCCGACCATCTTTCCGCGATGGAAGGCAGGCGTGACCACGGTGAGATCGTGCAGATGACCCGTGCCGAGCCAAGGATCGTTGGTGATGTAGTGATCGCCCGGGCGCATCACGGCGGCGGGAAATTTCTTCAGGAAATGGCCCACACTCTCCATCATCGAGTTGACATGGCCGGGCGTGCCGGTGACGGCCTGCGCCATCATCCGCCCTTCCAGATCGAAGATTCCGGCGGAGAGATCGCCCGCCTCGCGCACGGTGGTGGAGAAGGCGGTGCGGATCATTGTCTGCGCCTGCTCCTCGACGACGGCGATCAACCGGTTCCACATCACCTGGCGCTGGATCTCGGCAAGCCCGACGACGTTTCCGGCCATCAAAATGCCTCCTGAACGAGTGCCAGATAGCCGGCGCCATCGAGCGAAGCGGTCCAGCCCGGGCCGACCAATGTGGACGTTTCATCCTCGGCGATGATCGCGGGGCCGCTCACGCGGTTTCCGGGATGAAGCGCCATGCGCGGATAGACGGCCCAGTCCGCGACCTCGCCGGTGGCGGTATCTCGCACGTTCTGGAGATGGGCAGGGGCAGGGGCCGACGGGGCGCCGTTCGGGGCGATTGCAGGCAAGGGCGCAATCTCTTCGGCAAGGGTCGAGACGATCACGGAGAAGCTCAGCACCTCGATATCCGAACCCGGGACCGGTCGGTCATAGAAGCGTGCGTATTCCGCATCATAGGCGGCGCGCAGGCCGGCAACGTCCTCGGCGCCGAGCACGCGCGGGGGCACCGGCACGGGGATTTCGTGGCCCTGGCCGACATAGCGCATGAAGGCGGTGCGGGTCTCCGCCGTTTGCGCGCCGAAGCTGCCGGCGGCGACGACCGAGGCAGCCTCCGCCGACATCCCGGCGAGCAGGGCGTTCACCGCGCCGATATCGAAGCTGGAGAGGCGCTGATAGAGGCTGCGGACCAGCTCATAGGCGACGGGCGCGCGCAGGAAGCCGATGGCGCTGCCCACGCCGGCGCCGCTCGGCACCAGCACGCGCTTTATACCGAGCTTTTCCGCAAGCCGGCAGGCATGCACGGGCCCACCGCCGCCGAAAGCGATGAGCGTTCGCCCTTCATAGGTCTTCCCGGACTCGATCGCGTGCACGCGCGCGGCGTTCGCCATGGTCTCGTCGACCATCTCGACAATGCCGAGCGCGGCGATCTCGGCCGCGAGGCCGAGCGGCGCGCCGATCGTCTGGTTGACCGCGGCAAGGGCGGCTGCGCGATCGAGCGGCAGCTTGCCGCCGGCAAAGCGCCCGGGATCATAGCGACCGAGCAGAAGATTGGCGTCCGTCACCGCCGGGCGCGTGCCGCCGCGCCCATAGCAGGCGGGGCCCGGATCGGCGCCCGCGCTCTCCGGCCCGACCGCGATGCGGCCCATCGCATCCAGATGCGCGAGGCTCCCGCCACCGGCGCCGATCTCCACCATCTCGATCACCGGGATGGAGAGCGGCAGGCCCGAGCCTTTGCGGAAGCGCCCGACGCGCGCGACCTCGAAGCTCTTCGCCGCCTGCGGCCGGAAATCGTCGATCAGGCAGATTTTTGCGGTCGTGCCGCCCATATCGAAGGAGAGCACGCGGTCGAGCGCGGATTGGCGGGCGATATGGGCGGAGAAGATCGCCCCGCCGGCCGGACCGGATTCGACGAGGCGGATGGGAAAGCGGCAGGCGGTCTCGACCGTGGTGAGCCCGCCGCCCGAGAGCATGAGGAAGATGGGGGCGGCGATCCCGAGATCGCGGAGCCCCGCTTCGAGCCGGCCGAGATAGCGCGCCATCAGGGGCCGCACATAGGCATTGGCGGCGGTGGTCGAGAAGCGCTCCCACTCCCGCATCTCGGGCGAGACTTCGGAAGAGAGGGAGACGAAGAGGTCCGGCCGCGCGGCGGCGAGAATCTCGGCGACGCATGCCTCGTGAACGGAATTGACGAAGGCATGGAGGAAGCCGACGGCGACGCTCTCCACCCGCTCGCGCGCGAGCAGCGGGATGAGCGCTTGCACGGCGTCTTCCTCAAGCGGGGCCAACACCGCGCCGGTATGGTCGATGCGCTCGGGCACGGTCAGGCGGAGATGGCGCGGAACCAGAGGCTCGGGCAACACGAGATTAAGGTCGTACTGGTCGTAGCGGCTCTCGTTGCGCATCGCCAGCACATCGCGAAAGCCTGCCGTGGTGATGAGGGCGGTGCGGGCACCTTTGCGCTCGATGAGCGCATTGGTGGCGAGCGTCGTGCCGTGGATGACGAGATCGATCTCGCCCGGCGCGACCGAAGCGGTGGCGAGGATGGCGCGCACGCCCGCGATCACGCCATCCTCCGGGGCGGCTTGGGTGGTCAGGACTTTGAGGGTCGCTCGCTGGCCGCGATGCTCGAGGGCAAGATCGGTGAAGGTGCCGCCGATATCGACGGCAAGGCGGGAAGACGGCATGCACGGGCCCGTTTCTGGTCAGCCGGACGTAGCCTCCGTGTCACCGGCTGGCAAGGCACCTCAGGGATGGGAAGACCCTTGCCGACTTTCCGGCGGGGCCGGAGCACCGGGATCGGGGAGCCTGGCGTACTGGTCCGGGGAAAGGATCACCGACACGGGAACCGTCGGCCTCTCCTTGAGCCCGAACGGTCCGGCGACGTCGTTCCGCACCGGCGGCAGGCTTTTCAGATAGGCGGCGATTGCCTGCGCGTCCGCTTGGGTCAGATGCGCATAGGAGCGCCAGGGCATGACCGGGGCGAGGATGCGCCCGTCGGGCCGCACGCCCGTCGTCAGCGCCGTCACGATCTCAGTCTCGGTCCATTGGCCGAGACCTGTCGCGGGATCGGGCGTCAGGTTGGGGGCGACGAAGACGCCGAGGCCCGGAACCGCGAGGCCGACATCCGAGCCGCCGAGGAACCGACCCAGGTCCGGGTGACCGCGAAAGTTGCCAGGCGTGTGGCAATCGGTGCAGCTCATTACGGTGACGAGATAATGGCCGCGGGCGACCTCTTGATCCGCAGCCATCGCCGGAGCCAGCGACAGGCAGAAAAATGCCAGCGCGGCCACGGCAGCATGCACGGAAGACAATCTGCCGATCATCGTCGTCTTCTCCTTGAGGGCGGTGACGCGGCGAAATTGTCCTACCCCGGCTACGGTGATCTTTCGGCGCGAAAGAGATGGGTTACAGCGGTAGGCCCGGCGCGGCCGCCATCGTTTCTTATTCAGTTAGGTGCAATATCGAATCTATCTTGCCAAGCAAGAACAGCGGATGCTGCTGTGACGCCCCCGGTCGGCGGCAGTCGGGCAGAGGCGATCCATCAGCCGCGATCGGTCTCGGCCGCGAGCATCCAGCTGAGCGCCTGGCGGAAGAGACGCGGCCCGGCTCCCATGGCGTGACGCTTGGCGCGACGCGCGGAGGCCTCTTCCGCCGCCGCGGCGGCAATCTCAGCATAGAAGGGCCGGTCCTCGGCCGGCACCGGCACGCCGGGCACGCTTCGCCAGCCGCTCGGATCGAGGAAACGGCCGGAGCGGAACGACCATGTGTTCCGGCCATGGCGGATATAGACGAAATGCCCGCGATCCTCGATCCGGGAAAGGCGGGCCCCGGCGCGAACGAGGCGCGCGAGAAAATGGGCATCCTCGGCGAGCGAGCGGTTCGGGTAATGCGCCTGCTGCTCCCAGAGGCGGCGAAAGAAGACGAGCGTGCCGCCATGCACGTCGTGGCGGTACATCAGCCGATGCAGCCGCGGCGTGCAGGTCCAGGCCTGCCAACGCTCGAGATCGAAGACCTTCGTGCCACGAATGCCGGTAATATCGGCCTTGCCGGCAAGAAGCGGAGCGATCTGCGCGGAGAGGCGGCCGGCGCCGTACCAATCGTCGTCGTCCCATTGGGCGATGATGGAGCCGCGAGCGAGCGCACAGCCGGCATTGCGCTTGGCGCCGATCTTCAGACGCGGCAGGCGGACATAGCGCAGGCGCTCGTCGAAAGGCAGCCGCGCGGCAAGCCCCTCCGGCCCATCATCGAGAATGACGAGCTCGCGCGCTGGATAATCCTGACGGAGGAAGTAACGCACCGCCTGAAGGGCGAAGACGGGCCGCCCGTAGGTCGGCATGATGCAGCTTACCAGCGGCAGCGAGCCCACATCCGACCTCCCGCAACGACGCGGCGGCTAGCGACGACGGGACGCGCCTCGCCCCTCAGGGTTTCCGGATCTCAGGCCGCCTCGCGCACCGCGGCCTCGGCCATGGCGCGGCCGAAGGCCTCGATGGCGTGGCGCACATCGGCCGCGTCATGGGCGAGCGAGACGTAGAACTTGCTCTCGCCTTTGAGGACACCCGCCTCGAGAAGGGCACGGTTGAAGCGCTTCTGCATCTCGGCGTCCTGGCCAAGCCAGCCGCGATAATCGGCAACCGGGCCGGATCGGAACGCGATATCGAAGAGCGGCGGCACGCCGATCACCTGCGCCGGGACGCCTTCCGCCTCGATCGCCCGGGAAAGGCCCGCCATCAGCTCCCGCCCCGTAGCGAAGACCCGTTCATAGGTGCCGGTCCGGCGGAGGATCTCAAGCGAGGCAAGGCCGGCGGTGGCCGCCACGGGATTGCCCGAGAGCGTGCCGATCTGCATCAGGTATCGCTCGTCCCCGACTGCGGAACGATCGAAATGGGCCATGATATCGGCACGGCCAGCGATCGCAGCGAGCGGGAAGCCGCCGCCGATGATCTTGCCGAGCGTGCAGAGATCGGGCGTGACCCCGTAATATTCCTGGGCGCCGCCATAGGCGAAACGGAATCCGGTGACGACCTCGTCGAAGATGAGCGGGATGCCGAGCTCGGCGGTGATCTTGCGCAAGGCCTCGAGGAAGCCGGGCACGGGCGCGAGCAGGCGCTGGAAGGGCTCGACGATGACGCCTGCCAGCTCCTCGCGATGCTCGAAGATCAGGTTCTGGGCGAGGGCGGCGTCATTGAACGGCGCGATCAGCATCTCGCCCCGCACGCTCGCCGGAATGCCGGCCGAATCGGGGACCGCCTGGGGGAAATTGCCCGGTCGCTTCGGGGCGAGGCTCATCAGCGAATAATCGCTCATGCCGTGATAGCCGCCCTCGAACTTCAGGATCTTCTCGCGGCGGCGGAAGGCGCGGGCGAGCCGCATCGCATAGGCATCCGCCTCGGTGCCGCTGGAGACGAAACGCACCTTCTCGGCGCAAGGCACGGCCCTGACGATCTCTTCGGCGAGATGGATGCCGGGCTCGCTCAGGGCGAAGAAGGTGGTGCCCTTCGGCAGCTGGGCCGCCACCGCCGCCTCCACCTCCGGGTGCGCGTGGCCGAGGAACATCGGCCCGGAGCCGAGCAGGAAATCGACATATTCATTGCCGCTCACGTCCCGCACGCGGCCGCCCTTGCCTTCGGCGATCACGATCTCGAGGGCGGTGTTGCCGAAGCTGCCGGCCGGCAGGACGCGTTGCGCCGTTTCCCGCAATGTGCGCTCGCGCTCGTTCAGGATCCTGCCCATCGCCATTCCTTCCGCTTCTGCATCGGGCCTGCTCGGCTCTACTGAGCATCGGATTGAGGCCAAGGCAAGGCCCGCGATCTCCGAATCAGGATGGCAGCCCGCGCGCGCCGCCCCGGGGGAAGCCGGGGAGGACGGCCGGGCCGGGCGCTGGTGGGACAAAGGCTGCGGCTTTCTGTGGCAGAATGCCAGGCCCGATTGTGGCACCCCGGGCCTGGGTGCCACGCGTACCCGCCCCTCAGGGGCGGACAGGCACCGAGGCCATAGGTCGCTTCCGACGAAAGGAACCCGCATGGACGTGGAATCCGAAGGCGATACCAATCTCAGCGGCCGGCGCGCTGCCTGGCAGCGCCAAGCCCTCGATCCGGCGGCCAAGGCGCTGCTGGCCCGCGATTCGCGCGCCTTCCTCCACCAATCCGTCTCCACCCCCTGCCTCAACGCAATCGCCCGCGCCGAAGGCATCTGGATCGAGGACATGGCCGGGCGGCGCTATATGGATTTCCACGGCAACAACGTCCATCACATCGGCTACGGCCATCCGCGTCTCAAGCGCGCGATCTCCGCGCAGATGGAGGCGCTCTCCTTCGCTCCGCGCCGCTATGCCTGCGAGCCCGCTGTGGCCCTGGCGGAAAAGCTCGGCATGATCGCGCCGGGCAATCTTGCGAAACTGCTCTTCACCACGGGCGGATCGGACGCGGTGGAAGTGGCGGTGAAGATCGCGCGCGCTTTCACGGGGCGTTTCAAGACTCTCTCCTTCTGGGATTCCTTTCACGGCGCCGGCATCGGTGCGGCAAGCCTCTCCGGCGAGGCGCTGTTCCGCTCAGGCCCGGCAGCACCCCTCGTCGCCGGCGCGCAGCACCTCGCCCCGTTTGCCTGCTATCGCTGCCCCTATGGCCATGAGGTGGATGAGGACGGGCATCCGTTCCTCGCGCGCTGTCATGCCGCCTGCGCGGAGATGGTCGAGTATGTGCTCGCTCGTGAGGGCGACGTCGCCGCGGTGATCGCTGAGCCCGCGCGCGCGGTGCCCTATGTGCCGCCACCCGGCTATTGGCAGAAAGTGCGCGCGGCCTGCGATCGGCATGGCGCGCTGCTCATCTTCGATGAGATCCCGACCGGCCTCGGCAAGACCGGCCGGATGTTCGCCTGCGAGCATGACGACGTGGTGCCGGACATCCTGGTGCTGGGCAAGGCGCTCGGCGGGGGGATGCTGCCGATCGCCGCGGTGATTGCGCGGTCCGAGCTCGATGTCGGTCACGAATGGGCGTTCGGGCACTATACGCATGAGAAGAACCCGATCACCGCGCGCGCGGCGCTCACCACGATCGAGATCATCGAGGAGGAAGAACTCGTTCCCCATGCGGCACGGCTCGGCGCGGTCGCGCTCGAGCGGATGGAGGAGATGAAACGCCGGCAGCCCGCGATCGGCGATGTGCGCGGAAGGGGGCTCCTGCTCGGCATCGAGCTCGTGCGGAGCCGTGCCGAGAAGCTACCCGATGCCGCACTGGCAGAGACGGTGCTCTATCGCGCGCTCGATGCCGGGCTTTCCTTCAAGACGACCATGGGCAATGTGCTCACGCTCACGCCGCCGCTGATCACCACCGAAGCCGAAATGCTGCGCGCGCTCGCGATCATCGAGGAGGCGATCGCGGCCGGCAGAGAGAAAGATTGAATTTCGAATCGAATTTTTTCTTCAATCGATAAGACCCGATTCTATCGCGCAGTGCTGCGCGCGGGCACGAGCGAGAGGGCTGCGAGGGCGGCGAGCGTGCTTGCGGCGAGCAGCACGGTGAGGGCGGCGGCGGGGAACACGTCCCCTCGGTCGCTGAGGCCGAAGATCTGAACCGGCAACGTTACCCAGCCAGGCGGATAGACCATCACGGTCGCGCCGAGCTCGCCCATCGAGAGCGCGAAGCTCAGGCTGAAGGCCGCGGTGAGATAGGGCAGCACGAGCGGCAAGGTCACTCTTCTCAGAAGATAACTGGGGGCTGCGCCGAGGCTCTCCGCCACCTGCTCGCAGTCCGCCGGGATGCGGGCCAGCCCGGCCGAGATGCTGCCGAAGGTGAACGCGGAGATGAGGATGAAATGGGCCGCGAAGACGATGCCGATCGTGCCATTCAGCAGGATCGGCGGGCGGCTGAAGGCGACCAGGAGCCCGAGCCCGACGGAGACCGAGGGCATGGCGCTCGGGAGGAAGAAGATGGCGTTCAGGATCCGGCGCGGCGGCCCGCCCAGGTGCCGCAGGGCAAGGGAAGCGGCCGTGCCGTTCACGAGCGCGAGCAGGCTCGCGACCACGCCTGTCACCAGACTCGTTCGCAGCGCCGCGCCCGAAGGGCCCGAAATGGCGGCGCCGTAATGGGCAAAGGTGAGGTGGGACGGCAGGATGCCGTTCCATTGACCGGCGAGGCTTGCGAGCAGGATGACCATTGCGGGCAGCCCATAGACAACGCCGGCAAGCACTCCGAAGAGGAGCCAGGCGCTCGCACGCCCCGATTTAGACCAGGCCAGCATGGCCCCTGCCGAACCAGGCGAGCGCGCTGCGATAGAGCGCGTAGAGGCCGAGCGAGAGCGCGATATTGACGGCCGCAAGCACACAGGCCGAGCCATAGTCGAATTCCTGGATCGCCTTGTCGTAAACGAGGAGCGGCAATGTCTCGACGCCCTTGGCGCCGATGAAGAGCACGATGCCGAATTCATTGGTGGTGAGCAGAAGGCAGAGGCTGCCTCCGGCCATCAGCGCCGGGAGGGCGGCCGGCACGATGATCTGGCGAAGGATGCGGAACCAGCCGGCGCCAAGGATGCTCGCGATCTCGATCTGCGCGGCATCGATCAGCGAGAAGGCGGCGAGCAGCGGACGCATCACGAACGGGGTATAGACCGTGACCTCGGCGAGAATGACGCCCCAGGCCGAGTACAGGAAATCGATCGGCGGCAGGCTCAGGCCGAAGAGCTTCATCGCCGCGCCGTTCAGGATTCCGGCCGAGCCATAAATGAAGGTGAAGGCGAGAGCGACAAGGAAGGTCGGCAGGGCGATGAAGGTCTCGATCGCGCGCGCACATAGCCCTGCCCCCGGAAAGGGGGCGAAGGCGATCACGACCGAAAGGGCGAAGCCGAGCGCGAGGCAGCCGAGGGTCGCGGCGAGCGTGATGGTGATCGTGTGCCAGAGCGCGTTGCGAAAGAGCGCGGTGGCCAGCACCGCTTCATAGTTCGCGAAGAGGGATGCGCCGCGACCGGTGGCGAAGGATTGCACGAGGACGAGCGCGAGCGGATAGAAGAAAAGGACACCGAGCACCACGAGCGGCAACACGACCGGGAGGCCCGGTATCCCGAGGCGCCGGGAGCGTATTTCGGCGAGTGTGAGCTCAGCCATGCGGCCGCTCGGGGATAAGCGTCGCGTCCGCCGGGGAGAAATGCACGGTGAGCCGGGTCCCGGGTTCTGGCGGCGTGCGCAGCGGCGCCGAGGTCAGCCGTAGGGTCTGCCCTTCCGCCTCGAGCACGATATCGTGCAGATCCCCTTTCCATCGCACTTCGCGAACAGAGGCCGAGAGGCAGTTCGCCCCCGCCTCGCGCGGCGCAAGAAAGAGATCATGCGGGCGAACGCAGAGAAGGCAGGACTCCGAAGCGGCGATTCCCGCGGAGGCACGCACCCCCAGCCGGGTCGTGCCGAAACGCACCGCCGCCATCCCCTCGCCCGCTCCTTGTGCCTCCCTGGGTGCCTCCCTGGGCGTCTCCCCGGGCGTCTCCATGACGACCGGGAGCAGATTGGCCCGACCCAGAAATTCGGCGGCGAAACGATTGGGTGGCCGCTGATAAAGCTCCCGGGAAGGACCGAGCGCGACGAGCCTTCCCTCGCGCAGGATGGCGATGCGGTCGGCGAGCGTGAGCGCCTCGGTCTGGTCGTGCGTGACGTAGAGCACGGTAAGCATGGGCAGGGTGCGGTGCAGGCGGGCCAGCTCCTCGATCATGGATTGGCGGATCTGCGCATCGAGCGCGGAAAGAGGTTCATCGAGCAGGAGCAGCTCAGGACGGATCGCGAGCGCCCGCGCGATCGCCACGCGCTGCTGCTGACCGCCGGAAAGCTCACGCGGATAGCGCGCCGCGAAAGAGGACATGCCGACCATCGCCAGCGCGGCCGCGACTTCCGCACGCACCTTAGGCTCCGCTGCCCGGCGCGCCTTGAGCCCGAAAGCGACATTCTCGGCCACGCACATATGCGGAAAGAGCGCGTAGTTCTGCACCACCATGCCGATCCCCCGGGCGCGTGGCGGAAGATCGGTGACATCCCGACCGCCGGCGAAGAGCCGCCCGGAGACCGGGCGGACGAAGCCGGCGATGGCGCGGAGCGCGGTCGTCTTGCCCGAACCGGAGGGCCCGATCACGGCCATGATCTCGCCGGGCCGGACCGTCAACGTGAAGTCGGCAAGGACTGTGTTGCCCTTATAGGCGACCGTCACGCCTTCGAATGCGACCCCGCCGCCGCCCGGAACCGGCGGGGCATGGAGGGCGGAGGTTTCGGACGCGGCGGCGAGATCGGCGCCGGGCGGAATGGATGCCTCACCCGCCCCGAACTCCGGCGCCGCGGCCGAACTCATCGTTTCCCGATCGTTTCAGCTTCCGGTCGCCTGGTGCCACTGGGAGACATAGACCTCAAGATTGGTGAGCAGACTGGCCCAGTCGGGCGACCAGATCTCCACCCCTTTCAACAGCGCCTGCATGGTCGCGTAGGTTTCGCCCGCGGGCGAGACATCCGTGCGCACGGGGATGCCCATGGCAATGGGGGCCACCTGCTCCTGCGCTTCCTTGGAGAGCAGGAAATCGATCAGCTTGCGGCCATTCTCAGCGTCCGGCGCGCCTTTCACGAGCGCGATGTCATAGGGAAGCGAGAAGGTCATGCGTTTGCCGTCCGGCCCGGCGAGCCAGAAAATGCGAATGTTCGGATTGTCCCGCATCTGGGCGAGATTCATCTGCATATCGCCGTTCGCGACCCAGATCTCACCCTTGTTGACGAGCGCCGTCAGCCGGCCGGTCGAGGAAGACGGGCCGAGATTGTTCGCCTGAAGCTGCTTGAGATAGGCGAGGCCCGATGTCGGCCCGCCGAAAGCCTGAAACACGTTGAGCATCACCGCCGTGCCGTCACCCGCCTCACCGGGCGTGGAGTACTGAATCTTGTTCTTGAACTGCGGTGCGAGCAGATCCTGGAAGGTCGCGGGCGGGGACTTGAGCACGCTCGCGTTGTAGATCCAGTTCGCATAGTTATCGATCATCGCGTAATAGAGGCCGTTCGGGTCCTTGTCTCGCGCGGCGATCTCCGTGGCCGAAGTCGGTGTGTAGGGCTGGAGCAGCCCGTCGGATGCGGCTTTCTGGATGAAGGGCGGCAGCGTCACCAGCACATCGGCCTGCGGGTTGGCCTTCTCGCGCTCGACGCGGTCCACCACCACGGCCGAGCCCGCCTCGACATAGCGCACCCGGATACCCGTCGCCTTGGTGAAGGCATCGAACTCGGTCTGGTACCAATTGGGCGATCCGTCATGCAGCCCGTCCGCGCTGTAGATCGTGACCACGCCCGATTGCGCCCATGCCGTCCCCCCGGCAAGCACGGCCAGCATCATCCCGGCCGTGAACATCCCCCGCGCGCGCATCCCTGCCCCCTTCGCATTCCCTGTTGGCGGAACGGATATCGGCGCCGCATCAGCCCTCTCTCTCCGCGGACCGAAGAGCGAGGGGCGAGAGGTGGCGGACGAATCCGTTCCGGTCCGTGACCCTTCCTCCTTGCTCCGGGTCATGAGGCCCGAATGCCACCAAACGATGACATTTCTAATAAGAAACAATCTCCCGGCGGGAAGGAGCGGCGCTCACGCCACCAGGTTGAGGGCGGCGTCGAAGGCATCGAAGTTGCGCAGAACCCTGCCTTCGGAAACCTTCACGCTTCGGTTGATGATCATCGGCACGTGCTGCTCCTCGAGCCCGCCGTGCGAGCGGAGCGGAGCATCGAGCGCCGAGAGATCATGCCGTTCGGGACTCGTGCCGAGCACCTTGTGCTTGCCGGAAATCACGACGATGTCGCCGATCCGGTCGGGCGGCAGGGCGAATCGCTGGCAGGAATCGACGCGCGAGAGCGCGAGGCTCACCCCTTCGGTCGCCGCGAGCGCGGCGATGAGCGGCCCGGCATCCATACCGGGCGGCAGATAGATGGTCGCGAAGGAGCCGAGCGCGCCATGGTGCTTCACATAAGGATCGGTGATCGGCAGGATCACGCGCGCGATGCCGGCGCCGAGCCGGGCATCGCACCATGACTGGAGATAAAGCACATCGGGCGCGCCATCCGGCCGATATTTGTCGTTCATGCCGTGATCGGCGGTAAGCGCCAGCACCACGCCGAGCGCATCGAGCTCTCCGACATAGCGATCGACCATCGCGTAGAACCGGTTGGCAAGATCGCTGTCCGGTGCTGCCTTGTGCTGCACATAGTCGGTGGTGGAGAGATACATCAGATCGGGACGGAACCGCTCGACGAGCCGCACCCCAGCGGCGAAAACGAATTCGGAGAGCGCGGGCGAATAGACATCCGGCAGGGGAAGCCCGACGAAATCGAGCACATTGCCGATGCCGTTCTCCGCCACCGTTGCCACATCCGCGCGTTCGGCGGAGAAGGCGATGGCGCGGCCGGTCTCCATCGCAAGCCCGGCTCCCAGCAGGGCGCGCAGCTTGTCCTTGGCGGTGACCATCGCGACCCGCGCGCCGGCCTGATGAAAAGCCGCCGGAATTGTTGGGGCCCGCAGGAAGCGGGGATCATTCATCATCACTTCCTGCCCGCTCGCCGGATCAAGGAAATAGTTGCCGGCGATACCGTGCACGGCGGGCGGCGCGCCGGTGACGATCGAGAGATTGTTCGGGTTGGTGAAGCTCGGGATCGCCGAGAACGCGGTGAGGCTGACCCCGGTTCGCATCAGGCGGGCGAAATTGGGCGCGAGGCCGCGCGCGATCGCCGCCTCGATATAGCCGGGCTCCGACCCGTCGAGGCAGATGACGATGGTCGGCACGCTCGGGAAGCGATAGCTTCGGCCATTCACCGCGACCTCGCGGGCGCCGCCGGGCGGTGCGTCCATCTCTCCATCTCCCCTTCGGATCGGTTGCGCCCCGAGATTGCGTCCGCGCCGTGCGCGCCGCAATGATGCGGTGGGCGGGGAAAGAGCCGCCGGAGACGCGCACCCATGGACCCTGCCCGGCGCAATGTTCTCTTCATCGTGCTCGATCAATGGCGGGCGGATGCGCTGGGCGCCGCCGGCAATGCGCAGATTGAGACGCCCGCGCTCGACCGGCTCGCGCGCGAGAGCACGATCTTCCTCAGTCACTTCGGACAAGCCGCGCCCTGCGGACCGGCGCGTGCCGCGCTGCTCACCGGGCTTTATCAGCACAACAACCATGTGCTGAGGAACGGCAGCCCGCTCGAGCGCACGATTCCGACACTTGGTGAGGCCGTGCGTGCCGCGGGATATGATCCCGCTCTTTTCGGCTACACCGACAGCACCGTGGACCCACGGGGCCGGCCTGCAGCCGATCCCGCGCTCTTCACCTATGAAGGCGTCATGCCCGGCTTTACGCCGGAGCTTCTCCTCAACGAGGATGCCCTGCCCTGGCTCGCCCATCTCGCGGAGGCCGGATATGATTTCGCGAGCATCGAAGAGGCGCTGAGGCCGGCGACAGGCCACCTGAATTTGGGGGCCCCGCGCGCGGCACGGTTCGAGAGCCGCCATGGGCGCGCGGCCTTCATCACGGACGCCGTGCTCCGCTATCTCTCGGTGCGGCGGAAGACGCACTGGTTCGCCCATGTCTGCTATATCGCGCCGCACCCGCCCTTCATCGCGCCAGCACCGTTCCACACGTTCCACGACGCGGCTTCCATGAAGCCGCGCCATGCGGCACCGGACGCGGAAAGTGAAGGACGCCAGCATCCGCTCCTCGCCAGCCTGCTCGCGCGCCAGAAACGCGCGCGGTTCTTTGCAAGCGATGAGGGGAGCGAGGAGGGCCCGGTCGCGACGCTGACGGATGCTGAGTGCGCAACATTGCGCGCGACCTATTACGGCATGGTGAGCGAAGTGGATGATGCTCTCGGCCGAATCTTTGCACGGCTCGAGGAATGGGATTTGCTCGAACACACGCTGGTGGTCGTCACCGGCGATCATGGCGAGATGCTCGGTGATCATCGCTTGCTCGGCAAGGAGGGATATTTCGCCGAGGCTGTGCGTGTGCCGCTGATCATCCGCGTGCCGGGCGTGCGCGACGGGCGGCGCGTGAAGGAATGCACCGAAGCCGTGGATGTGATGCCGACCATCCTAGAGTGGCTCGACGCCGAGCTGCCGCCGCGCCGTGATGGACATTCCCTGCTCGGCTTCTGCCATGGCGAAACGCACTCTGCGTGGCGGCAGACAGCGCATTGGGAAGGCGATTTCCGCGATTTCGAGCCGGATGGCCTGCCTGCTTCGCTCGGGCTCGCGCCGCATGAATGCGGCTTCGTGGTGGCGCGCTCGCAACGTTTCCAGGCGGTGCATTTCGCCGCCCTGCCGCCGCTTCTCTTCGATCTCGCGTGTGATCCGCATTGTTTCGAGAATGTCGCCGATGCGCCCGAGTACGCGGCCGCCTCGCTCGCCGCGACACGGGCCCTGCTCTCCTGGCGGATGGCAGCAAGCTCGGGCCCGCTTAGCCACCTGATGGCAACACCGCGCGGTCTTGCCGATCTCAGCGGGATGAACCACGCCCTCCCTTTTTGCCGCGACCCCCTCTCCGCCGAGCCTTGACCACGCGGGCACCGTTTTCGAAATATGGGCTGCTATTTCGCGAGAAGACGCTCGACAACATATTGCTCGGGGAACAAGCGATCATTGAAGTGCGGCGCAAAGGCGGCCAGGAGTCCGTCCACCATGCTGGAACGCTTGCCGAGCATCCATGGGCGCCGTCCGAACGCCCGGTCGTTCAGCCAATAGCGGCTCCAGCCCTCTGTCGTCTCGATTATCTCTCTCGCAAACTCGGATCCGTACTCGAGACCACCTTCCATGACAACGTCTATATAGGATTGCAGCAAGGGGAAGGACGCGTTCGGTTGCGGAAGGTCCACACCCGGCGCCTTGCCGGAAATCTCCGGGATGTAAACCCAAATCCTGCCCTGCAGAGGAAGGCGCTCCCAGGAGAGAGCCTCGATATCATCACGCGGAACCTCGATGCGCGCGTACCCGGATTCGCGCGCATCGAAGGCGCTCAAGTCGCCCGCTTCGACAGGAAAGAGCACACCATTGATCGTCATGGCGGGTTCGCCCGGCCCCGCCCGCGCAAGGCCGAGCGCGGTGAACCCTGTCGATGCGCGATCGTCCCAGGTGCGCACATAGCCGAACGCGGCGGAGACGCGCACAGGGATTGCAAGCGTTGGACGACCCGCGGTCGCGTTGCGTGAAGCCGTATCGATCAGCGAGCCGTAGCCGAAAATAAAGTCGGTTGGCTGGCCCGGCAGCATGCGTCCCCAGTAATCGGTGGCGAACGCAGCGCCCGAGAGGGTTGCAAGAAGCAGGGTCGCGATCAAGAGACGCGTTGCGGACATCTCCGTTTCCTCACCGTGCCGATAATCGTTCCTTTTCCAGTATGTATCAAGGGGATGCGCTTTCGAAGGCTGACTTTGTCCGATGTCCGCGTGCTCCGGATCGAGGGAATCGAGACCCAACGCGTTATGAGGATCGCTCCGTGCGCGCCCAAGGTGAAGGAGGGCGCCTGAAGCAGAGGTTCGGCGATCACGGGACTGTTTCACGCGTCGCTGGAAGTTCCATTCTATCGTGTGGGGCCAGGAAGCGAGACCCCATTCCAAAGGGAGGATGAGCATGTCCAGTCCCGTAACGCCCGAGCGGCTACACCAGATGATATTCGGTTTCGCGCCGCCGCTGATCATCGGGGCTGGAGTGCGCATCGGCATGTTCGACACGCTAGAACACGAACCGCTCGGCCTCGCGGCTCTGGCCGATGCGATCGGCGCTTCGTCAAGGGGGACGGAGGCGTTGGCGAATGCGCTGGTCGGCCTGGGCGTGTTGGCGCGGAGCGCTGACGATCGCTATGCGCTCACGCCCGAAAGCGCCGCCTTCCTCGTCAGGTCGAAACCAGAGGATTATGTGGGCGGACTGTTCGCTCATACCAGCACGCAGCTCATCCCCTCCTGGCTACACATCATCGAGGCAGTGACCAAAGGCCGCCCGCCGCTGGCCGTCAATCGTCAGGCGGAAGGCGCGAGCTTCTTCGCGGCTTTCGTCGAGGCGTTGCTGCCGGTGGGTTGACGCGCCGCGCAAGCTCTGGCCGATCACATGGCCGCCGACGGCTCACCGCCGGTAAAGCTGCTGGACATCGCCGTCGGCTCAGGGGTCTGGACCATCCCGGCGGCGCAGCGTTTCCCCGCGGCGCGCGTGGTCGCAGTGGACTGGCCCGAAGTGCTCGCGGTGACAAAGCGGATTGTCGAACGCTACGGCGTCGGCGACCGTTACGAGCTGCGCCCAGGCGACATCGGCGCGATTGATTTCGGTACTGGCTATTCACTCGCGGTGCTCGGCCAGATCCTGCACAGCGAAGGCGAGGAGCGGAGCCGGGCGCTGCTGCGGAGGGTCTTCGATGCGCTGGCGCCGGGCGGCACGATTGCGATCGCCGAATTCCTTGTCGATCCCGACCGCAGGGGACCGCCGGTCAGCCTGATCTTTGCCGTCAACATGCTGGTCAACACCGAAAATGGCAGCACTTGGTCGGCGGCAGAAATTGGCGACTGGCTTGCCGAGGCCGGATTCACGAATGTGCGGACGCTGGAAGTGCCTGCGCCGTCGCCTCTTATCCTGGCGACCCGGCCGGCTTAGCCACAGCCCACGTACTCGCGGAGCGCGCGAGCCCGACGATCCGGCGGCTCCGCCGTTCACTCACCCCCATCCCGGTCACCAGGAAGCAACCCCACCGCTGGCGACCTCGTGGAGAGCGCCCAAGGCCAGCCCTCCGCCCGGCAGGTGAGCATCAATCTTGAACACTCCGAGCGGCAGCATCGCCCGAGTCGAGTCCCTAATGAGGAGGGATTTCGCAGGGTCAATCCTTTCGGCGGGGCCGGCGGACCATAGTGAGCATCAGGTCCCAGGCGTTGCGGATGTTGACGACCGCCAACAGCAAAAGAGCACCTGCTAAGGCATTCAGCCCGAAGTCCTTTTCCAGATAGATCGACACGGCGGCCACGAGCATCGCGGCGTAAGCGAGGCCAGGTAAAACGCCGTAAGCGAAGTAATCCTCGACATAGTTCGTCATGTCGGTGCGCACGACTTGGATCGTGATGTAGGTCGAAACGATGACGCCGATCAAAGCGGTGGCAGCGATTATCGCGGCGAAAAATCCAGATTCGTGCCATGGAAATAACGCGATGGCAGACAAGAAGAAGACACTGGTGAAATGGACGACGACCGGGCTCATGAACGTGCGCGTCGCCGCGTGGCGCTCTTCGGTCAGAAATCCGACGCCGAGCGAGACGGCAACGAACAGCAAGCCGAGCAAGGTCGCTCCCGCCGTTCCCACCAGCACGTAGAAGTCGTGCCATTCCTTCAGAGCTTCGACTGCCCGCATAAACGAAACCCACCGCTTCCACGGCCCAGCACCCCGCCGAGGTTATCGCAGATCAGGAGACCGGAGCGGCCTAGACGAGGTCCGAATTGCGCCGAAGGAGTTCCGCCGCGGCGCGAGGCACAGCGACCATCCGGGCGCTGGCGGGGCCGTTCTCGTGGTCGCCGGTTAAGCTCCGCGCCGGCGCTTGTTGCCGGCCGCTGATCCCGCAATCCTGAGAGAAGGCTCCCGCCGGCCCCTGGGAAATCGGGCCGGTGGGGCGAGTGTCATACAGCGGGGAGGCGTCCGCTGTAGGACATAAAGCTACAGTAGAAGATGGCCGATTTGCTGCAATCGAATCCCAAGAGGCACCCCATGATTTCGGAATCGAAACCATTTCATGTGCGCATGGCGAGGGGGCATGGGGGTAGCCCGTATGCGCCATGCCTTCGCCCCCGCCCCGACCTCCACCCCCCATCGCCGGCTGGGAACGCCATGGCCTGCCCGCACCGAAGCGATCGCCGATCATGACCATGCCCACGCCCGCCACTGCCGATCCCGGCATATGCAGCATATTGCCGTATGGGCCTCAGATTGTTTTTGGCTTCGATCACAAATATTGAATTATATCAATGGTGTCCCGTACGGGATTCGAACCCGTGTTACCAACGTGAAAGTTTCGTGTGCGTTTTCCCGGTGCTCATATTCCTGTCCCGGACGATCCCAGAGCATCCCTTATTTGCTAAGGCTTTTCCCTTCCGGGGACGTCGGTGGTGTGGTAACAACAATTCCGGGACATCGCGGAACGGAGGGGGTCATCCTGTCCTCTGCCTGTCCCCAGGAGTCACCAAACCGTGCAGACGAAGCTGACATCTGCCCTTGTTCGAAAAGTGACCGAGACGGAAGCGCCTCAGCGGGACACGTCCTACTTCGACATCGAGGTCCCGCGAATGGCCCTCCGGGTGAAGCCGCCGCGCCCTGGCTCGGCGCGATGGTCGGCATGGTTTTTCATCCGCTATACCGCCCCGGGCGGCGGCGAACGCCGAATGAAGGTCGGCGACCCGCGGACGATGGATCTCGCGGACGCCCGCGTCGCGGCGAAGAGGATGCTCGCCAAGGTTGACGGCGGCGGCGATCCTGCGGCCGACAAGGCGCGCCTGCGGCTCGACTGGACGGTCCGGGAGGCTTGGGACGCCTACGCCTCCAGCCGCGAGTTCGGCAAGCACGCGCTGCGCAGCCAGCTTGAGGACAAAGCCTGCGCGACGAATCACATTTTACATCATGTGGCGGCGACGAAGCTGTCGGCGATAGACGCCCCGCTCGTGCGCCGCCTTCACCGGCTCGTCGAGGCCGATCGGCGGACCAACAAGCGCAAGCGGCGCCTCGGCGGTCCAGGCGCGGCCCGGCGGGCGGCGCGCGTCCTCTCGAGCATGCTCTCATGGGCGGTGAATGAGGGGCAGCTCGACCGCAACCCAATTATCGGGACAATCCGGCTCGATGGCACTGGCGAGCGCACAACGATCCTTGATCGGCCCGAGCAATATACGAAGCTGTTCGAGACCATGGACAAGATGGTCGCCGACGGCAAGCTGCGTTCGCATGTGAGGGCCTTCGTTGTCGTGCTCGCCGCCACCGGGCTGCGACGAAACGAAGCTCGCGCCCTCCGATGGGGCGACCTTGACCTCGGGGCCCGGCGCGTAACGCTGCGCGACCCGAAGGGTGCGAAGCTCGCCCGCGGTGGCCCGGCGACCGAGACCGTGAGCTTGCCGCCCATCGCTGCCGCGGCGTTGGCCGCAATTCGACCCGAGGACGCGCACCCCCACGAGCAAGTGTTCGTCCCGGTGCGCGGCCAGATGATCGCGGTCAACCACGATTGGCGACGAATCCGCGCCGAGGCCGAGCTGCCCGCGGACCTCGTGCTCCACGGTCTCAGGCACTCGATCGGCACGGCCGGCATCGTTGCGGGCATGAGCACGGCCGAGGTCGGCAAGATGCTCAGGCACCGCAATGTCAGCGTCACGCAACGCTACGTGCATCTGGCCGAAGCGACCAGGTCCCGGCTTCAGGATCGGGCGATTGAAGGGCTAATCCCCGACAAAACACCTGCGGCGGCGAACGACAGATGACCGAAATAGTCGGGATCGACGATGCGATCGTCCGATTTGCACCGGCAGATTGCGCCGAGATCGCCCGGCAATACGTCGGCTGGCGTTCGTCAGACACGAATCGCGCGGCGGCTCGGTCGCATGCACTCGTCCTCTGGGGGCGACTTTCCGAGGCGGTGCAGGAGGGCACGCTGCGAGTAGTCGGAATCCGCGCTGGCACCACGACAGAGGAGCCGGTGGCAGATGCCTTCCTGGCTGCGGCCCGTGTCGATTTTGACCGCCGCGAATTATCACTCGGAGGGATCGTCTATACGGCGGTCCGCGTGCGCCAGGATGCCAATGCGATCCTCGATGGGACATCGTCGGCGCAAGGGTTACGGGGCTCCTCACAGCGGCCGCGCGAAACGACGGGCGCCGATCGTCGCTTCATGGAGTGGGCGGCCGGCCTCAACACGTGGCCGACGAAACGAGAGGCCGAAGAATGGGCGAAGGAGAACGACGTCCCGCCATCGTGCGTGCGCGCCCTTCAGCGTCAAGGCAATCATCGCGCCGCCGGCCGCCCCCGAAAACGGGCCTAGGAAATGGGCCGGGAAAATGGGCCAATAAGGTTGGCAAGAATTAATGGGCGGCCCATTTGCCCATTTAGGAGGGGACGATTCTCTGGACTAAATTCCTTGCTGCTTGAGATTTCTCGCAGATCAAGGACCAAACAATGCAGACTGGCACACAGGACGCCCCGCCGGTGCGCATGCGCACCGAGGCGGCCGCGGAGTATCTTTCCTCCTCCCATGGCCTCGGCCTCGAGGCCAAAACACTACGCAACTGGCGCGCCCAGGGCCGCGGCCCCCGTTGCAGATACCTCGGCATCCACCCGCTGTACGACCGGGACGAATTGGACCGGTGGGCACGAGAGGAGGCGCTGACCGACACGAATCCGATCAGCGCCGGACGGCGGGCGCGGCGTGCCCAGAAGCTCGCGGAGGCCGCCGCAGCCTGAAACCCCACCACGCGGCCACGCGGGGGGGCTCCGTTAGGCGAAAAGCGTTGCTGGAAACGATGCTTTTACCGCATCTAGGCTCGACCTGCAAGGCCGCTCTCGTAACGGAAGGAGAGCGCCGGGATGGCGTCCTGTCCCTTGAGCCGGAAGCGCGAAATAGCCGATCCACGGCATAGCGCTGATGAACACCGCCGCTTTTGTGACGCGCGCCACGAGGCGGCGGCGGCATTCAAGCGGTGGCTCGAGACCGCCCTCGTCAAGGGCGATGTTGAAGAGAAGACGGTCGGCACCGTCGGCCTCTTCGTTGGTATCGCGAAGCTGACGGGGAAGCATCCGTGAGCGCCCTGGACGGCCTCGCGCCGCGGCGGCCGCCGGCCAACCTCGAGGCGGAGCAGGCCCTCTTAGGTGCGATCCTCGCAAACCCGAGGGCACACGGCGCGGTGGCCCAATTCCTGCGAGCGGAACACTTCGCCGATCCACTCCACGGGCGGATATACGCTGAATGCGAGCGCCGCATCCTCGTTGGCCGCGTCGCCGATGGCGTCTCGCTACGAGTC
Source organism: Acetobacteraceae bacterium (assembly GCA_035509315.1). Taxonomy (GTDB): domain Bacteria; phylum Pseudomonadota; class Alphaproteobacteria; order Acetobacterales; family Acetobacteraceae; genus JAKAWQ01. The sequence goes on from DATJLS010000003.1 coordinate 201,990, forward strand.
TGGATCGAAGCGGATCCGGATGGCGCCGGCATTCCAGCCAACGAGACCGGCGCAACCTACATCGCCCAATTGCTGGCCTCCCACGTCGGAATCGGCAACGCGTGCGAGTACGGCCGCGTAATCCGCGAGGCATGGCAGCGCCGGCGCCTGATCGAGATCGGGGAGGAATTGGCCACCCGCGCCTATGGTCAGGAAGAGCCCTCCGACGAGCTCTTGATTGCCTCACTCGCCATGATCGAGAGTGCTTTCGATGCCGAATCAGACCGGCCCGGCGTGACGCTTGACGTCGCGATGGACACGGCGCTCCGCGCTGCGGACGAGGCCGCAAGGAAGCAAGGGCCCGCGGGGATATCGACCGGATTCCGAGCCATAGATGACCAGATCGATGGCCTCGAACCCGACAGCTTGCACGTCCTCGCCGGGCGCCCTGGCATGGGGAAAAGCTCTTTGGGCTGGCAGATCGCCGTCGCGGCGGCGCGCGCCGGTCAGGGCGTCCTCGCCGTCTCGCTCGAAATGAGCGCGACCGAGCTTGGGCGGCGGGCGCTCTCGGCGGCTGCCGGAGTTCCAGTCCGGCACATAAAGCGCGGCTACCTGGGCGGCGGGACGGCCGAGTGCCTCGTGCAGGCGCGACGAGAGCTCGGGGAACTGCCGCTCACGATCGAGGACGGCTCGGGGCTCGCGATGGCCCAGATCGACCTCAAGGCCCGTGGCGCGCGGCGACGGCACAAGCTCGGCCTGATCCTGGTGGACCACCTGCACATTATTCGCCCTGAAGATCGCGACCTCCGGCAGGGCGCGACATGGGCGGTTGGCCGCATCAGCGGCGCAATGAAGCGCCTGGCAAAACAGCACCGCTGTCCGGTCCTTCTGCTCGCGCAGCTTAACCGCGGCGTTGAGGCGCGCGAGGACAAGCGGCCGGGGCTCTCCGATCTGCGGCAGGCGGGCGACATCGAGCAGGACGCCGACACGGTTAGCTTCCTATACCGGCCCGAATACTATTTGCGCGACGCACCTGAGCGGCGGGAGGCCGAAAGCTCGGAGCGCTTTGAGGGGCGGCTTGCGGACTGGCACGGTCGCCGAGAACAAGTGCGAGGAAAGGCGGAACTAATCGTCGCGAAGGTCCGCGACGGCGCGACCGGCATAGTGCCCCTTCGATTCCATGCCGAGACCGCCAGCTTTTCGGAGGCGCCGCAATGAGCATCCCCGCGCTCCGCTGGGCGGCCCCGTTGCCGCTCAAGGGGGCCACCAAGGCCGTCCTATTGGCGCTGGCCGACATGGTGGCGGACGGAACGAACGAGTGGGAGCCAAGCCTCGAGCGACTTTCTCTCTGGTCCGGGCTGCCTCGGCGCTCGCTCATCCGCGCTATCCAACGGCTCGAAGAAGAGGGCCTCCTGGCGGTGAGGCGTGCCACAGGGAAGCGGTCCAAATACGAGCTCCGCGTGGGAGCGGAGCTTAACCAGTGCCACAGTGGCACCGGTGCCAAGACGGCACCCGTGTCAGATTGGCACGGGACCAGTGCCACGGTGGCACCACAACCAGTGCCACCCTGGCACCCAACTCTACCAGTACTCCCCAGTACCCCCAGCAACGCACGCGCCGACGTCAACGCGCCTCCGATGTCGATGCCGTTGAAGCCAGCGCATCCCGAGGCGCCGGGGGAATCCGGGCCGGACCTGCTGCCGACGTCCAACGAGACCGCGACGAAGATGCTCGCCGAGAAGGGGGCGCTGATCCTGCGGCGCGTCTGCGGGTGGTCCATGCCAAAATGCCGCGAGGCAGTCGATTTGCTCGTAAACGAGCTCGGCGGCGATCGGAGGGCCGCGTTCGCGGTGCTATGCGCTGCCGCTCGCGAAAGGCCCGGACGCGACGAACTGGCGGTTTGGTTCAGCGCCGCAATCGAGAAACACCGGCCTCGCGCCGCAAAGCCTGAAGTCCCAATTGGTCGAGTGGGTCCATCCCGCTTCGACAACCTGCCGGGCGTGGTCGAGGAGAATGGGCACCCGACGGTCAACGGCTGGCACATTGACCTGATCTGGGACCGCGTCGCCGAAGCGGCCGGGATCGATGCCGAGCGATGGACCGGCAATGTGGGGCCTCTCGCTCATTGGCTCAAGGACGGGATCGACCCGCACGAAACAGTGTTACCGGCGATCCGCCGCATAGCTTCGCGCCCGAGCTATGCGCCACCGCGTAGCCTGCGGTACTTTGACGCCGCCGTGCGCGAACAGGTCTCCGAGGCGAGGATCGCGCCGTGATCGCGCCTGAAGGCGAGCCGTCAGCGCGGCCGGAATGGCTTCAGCGCATCCTCGCCGACGCGGAACCCGTGGACGCGGTCGAGCTGATCCGCCGTCTCGACCAGCTCGAGCGGGCAGGATGGGCGCCCTGGCAGGCGCGCGCGGACCGTCTCCGGTGGCGCGACCTATGGGTGCGCGTAGCCCTGGCCGCGATCGATGCGCCGAACAGACCGGCGCCGCTCGCAGCCGCGCTCCGGCGCCGGGCGGCGGCGCGTACGCCCGCGCCATTCGGGACATCGGAAGGGCTTCTGCAACGGATTCTGGACCTAAGCGACGGCCGCACGCTTTCGCGTCGTCAGATTGCGGCGATCGTCGCATGCGATCGGTCGTCGGGAGGGCGTTGAAGTCATTGGGGAATCCGTGGCGGAAAAAACGTGAGGAAACCGCCACGGCGATTTGACACGGTCGATGAAGCGAAAGGAAATGCAATGTCGCTTATGAGCGATCTCCTCGAATTCGTGCGGCAGCCCATGCCCGAGACGCCCGAGGAAATGCGCGCACAACTTCCTGCGGCTGAGGCTGCGCTCGCGCGTCTCGACGCGATCCGCGCCACGGCGGCGGCCGACATCGAGCGCCTCACCAAGGAACGGCGCAGACTCTTGTTGGACGACAGCGCGAGCGGCGTGCGGCGCATTCGCGACATCGACGCGAAGGTCGAGGTGCTTAGCCTCGACATCGAGCGCGGAGACGAAATCGAGACCGCCCTCGTCAACCGCTGCCGTCACCTGGCTTCGAATACGAAGGCGCACGAGGCGGCACAGGTCGTCGGACTGTACCGGCAGGGCATCGCTCAATTCTGTGCGGTCATGCGCCACGCGGTCGAGGTGCGAGAACGCTTGGTACAGATCCGCGCCCTCGCGGCGCGGGCAGGCCTTGAGGCACAGCTCGCACAGCTAGAACTGCCGCATGCGAATTTTCCGCTCCTTCCCGAGGCGATAGGTAATTTTGAGCGGGGTGCCACAGAGACGCTCGCGCATCTTCACGGCTCGGGCCCGAGAGTCGAGTTGTTCCCGATCAGATTTCATGCGGCCACGGGGCTCTATCGCGTCGGCGAGACTGCTGGTTTCGACGCGGCGACGGCCTGGCGTCTGATCGACGCGGGCCTCGCAGATTGGGCTAGTCCGACCCGCCGCCCGCCGCGACCGGCGGCAATGGGCGCGGTATGAACGTCCTCGTAGGCCACGTCGAACGGTCGCCCGGATGCTCGGACGAAGTCAGTGTGTCGGCCGAGACGCTCCAAGCTTGGCGAAACGCCGGGGAGCCATGGCGTCGGATCGTGCCGTCCTTCCCGTACTGGCCGACGAAGGCGCTTCCGACGCGTGATCGGGGGCGCCCGTGGCAGGCGGTCGTACTGCCTGAGCCGGAGGCGGCGGCCCTGGTCGCGGCGGGATTCGCCGTGACGCCGGCGGCGTGGTCGATGGCCGAGGAGGAGAACCGGTGAGCGGCACGAAAATTGGCTATTGCGAAACGCCCTCCGGTCCCGTCGACATCCGCGCCCCATCTTCGGCGCTCGCCGCCTGGAGCCCCGCTACAGGTGCGTGGAGCCTTGTTACGCTGCTGCAACGCTACTTCCCCCTGCCGTGCCGCTGGCTCCCAAATCGCGGCACGAACAATGCCGGCGGGGTGGTCGCATTTCCCGCGCCGGAGGCGGCCGCATTGATCGCCGCCGGCTACGCGACGGCGGCCGAGGGAGAGGCGAGCCAGCAGGGAAACGGCCCATGACCCAGTATCGCGCGTTTTTGACGCGCACGACGGCTCTGGCGGACCTTCGTCAGGTCAAGGTCATCTGTTCGACGCCTGCGGTGGGGCGCGATAAGATCAAAATTCCGCCGGGCGCCTTCGTCTTGGACAATTACCGAAGGAATCCCCTTTGGCTCTGGCAGCATAACCCAGATTGGCCGGTGGCGCGGTCGGTTACGATCAATGAAAATGAGCAAGGGCGTCTAGGGGCTTTGGTTCAGTTTCCGCCGATAGGCGCTTCCGACCGTTCGGACGAGATTTACAATTTGATCGCGGCGGGCGTCATCAACGCGGCGAGCACTGGCTTCGAGGTGCTCGCATCCGAGCCAATCGATCCCAACGATCTGAGCGCCGGCATCAGCTACACGCGGGTGGAGCTGCAGGAGATGAGCTTCGTCTCGATCCCTGCCGAGCCTAATTCCTTGGTGGAGGAACGTTCCCGGCGCGAACATGGCAACCCCTCGGAGGGATGGAAGTGCGGCGCCGCCGGCGATCTCCCGATCGACGAGACACGTCCGTGGGATGCCGACGCGGCGCGCGAGCGCGTCTTCCGGTGGGCCGGCTACGACGGCAAGAACCCCGACCCGGTGAAGGCGCGGCGCGCGTTTCTTTGCTACGACGCGTCGGACCCCTCACTCCGCGGCTCCTTCAAGCTGCCCTTCGCCGACATCCTCGAGGGGCGGCTCACAGCCATCCGGCGCGGCCTCGACGCCGCCGCGGCGATGCTCGAGCGCACTGACATTCCGGAGCGCGAAAAGGAACGCGCGCGGCAGGTGATCCAGGGCTACCAGGCAAAGGAGCCCACCGGACCGGAGCGCGCGCATCGGCGCATGGCTACGCTTTATCGGCGCGAGCTCGCCGGCGGCGGCCATCCCGACCGCATGGAACGGCATCGGCGCATGGCGGCGCTGTACCGGGCCGAGATCGGCTCGTGACTGCCATCGGGGTGATGGTCGATCGCGACCGGGCCGTGCTTTGGGCAGATACGCAAGTCTTCCGCGACGGCGTGCCGAGCCGGCACGCGCCCAAACTTTTCGTCAATCCAACAGCCCGTGTGGCCGGATGCGGGACCGGTTGGCACGCCCTGTTGCGACACGCCGGCCACGCCGTCACCGCGGCGACTTGCATCCACGACCTGGCGGAGGAATTGCCGACGTTGCTCCGGCACCAGGCTGCACGCGTCGCCGACTGGCGCGCCGATCCCGAGACCTTCGCGGAGAACATCTATCTGGCCGCGGGATGGTCGGCTCGGTATCGCCGCGCCGTCGGCTATGTGTTCGCGGCCACGGACTATTTCGCGCCGACGATGGTGCGCACGTTTGCCTCGCCGCCGGTGCCCGGAATCGAGGCAATGGAGGGTCGAGAGGAGGAGTTGCACGGCGTTGTGGTCGAGCAGCTCGCCGAGCTCGAGCGCATTTATGATTGCACGATCGGCGGCAACGTGATCGCGGCGACGATCAGCCGCAACGAGGTCGCGGCGCGCGTCCTAGTGAGCCTCGCGGGCGCCTCCGCCGCGACGCCCGAGGCGCGCGCCGCGGCACTCCTGGAATAGTCGAAGGGGGCGGCAATGTCGGATGACGTGAGCATCATCATCGGTGGTCAGGCGATCTCTGGGTGGCAGGGCATCAGCGTCAAACGAGGAGCAGAACGGGTGCCAAGCTCCTTCGATTTGTCAGCCACCGAGCGATACCCAGGTCAAATCAGCAGCGTCGCGATAGCGGCAGGAAGCGCCTGCCAAGTCAAGATCGGTGCCGATCTTGTCCTGACCGGTTACGTCGATCGCGTCCTCGCGAGCCTAAGTGACGGAAGCCATGCGATTCGCGTACAGGGGCGATCGAAGGTCGAGGATGTCGTCGACTGCTCAGTGACCAACCACAACATCGCGGGGATGCAGCAACAGGTCTCTGACCTCGTGGCCTTCGCGGGCGCTATATGCGCGCCGTTCGGAATCAAGGTGGTCTCGTTAGCCGGCGCCACGATCCCTGTCGCTCTGCCCGACGGAGGCGGCCCGATCCCCATCAACGTGATGCTCGGCGAGACCGGCTACGACGTGATCGAGCGGGTGGCTCGATATGTGCAAGTTCTGGTCTATGACGATCCGAATGGAAATCTCGTCCTGGCGACGGGCGGCGGCGGCGGGACGATGGCCTCCGGCTTTCAACAGGGGGTCAACATCCAGAGCGCATCCGGCGCGCTCTCGATGGATCAACGCTTCTCGACCTATCTGCCCGCGATCCTCTCCTACCAGCAATTCGGCGACCTCGGCGCCGGCGGCGCGCAGCTGCCGCCCGTGCTCGATCCGACCGTCCCGCGATATCGTCCCCTCTATGTGATCTCGGAACAGGTGACGCGCGACCAGGCGCTTGCGGTGCGGCGGGCGAAATGGGAGATGGCGCGCCGCTACGGTAGATCGCAGGCGATCACCGTCGTCTGCGATAGCTGGCGCGACAGAGCGGGAACGCTCTGGCAGCCGAACGCTTTTGCACAGATCAACATGCCGGCTCTGAAGATTGCGCCTATCGATCCTTGGGTGATCTCTGATGTCACCTATTCCCGGGACGCGCGGAGCGGCACGACGGCGAGCCTCACGGTGATGCCCAGGCAGGCATTCACGCAGGAGCCGATCATCCTCGTGCCCTTCGGCTGGTATGATCACGGCCAGAACGCGCCGGCCGCGGGCGCGGCTGGGGGCGGCCCATGAACGAATTCCTAGGCGCGCCGCTTGGCCTCATTGAAGAGGCGATGCAATGTGTCGAGGAGCTCCGTCATCTGGTCGCTAGGGCTTGCGACCAATCTCCGGCAGGCGATTATGCTCGGCTCGGAGCATTTACTCGCGCAGCCAATCTTCAAGGAAGGTTGCGCGCGATGGCGGACATCGCCGAACTGGAATCGCTCAAGGAAAGTCGCGCCGCATTCGGCGCCGAGCACGGGAATGCCGTCTCGTTGCGAGGCGCCGCTCACTCGATCGCCGTGACGTTGGTTACGGTCAACGAGGAGATCGGTCGGCGGCGGCGCGCAGGCGTTGGCGGCGACGGACGGCGATCTGTTCACGAGCGCCCTGCGGGATGAGATGCCGATGTCCACCGCGATGCCGGAAGGGAGCATCGGCGAAGAGCTTGCGGGCGGCGAGCGGGCGGCGGCCACGCGTGGAAGACGCTATGTCTCTGAAAACAACGGCGATGGTATAGGACCATTGCCAGGAGAGCCGCCCACCCTCCGGGAGATCGGCATCTCCGCAGACCAGTCGGCTCGCTACCAGAAGTTTGTCGCGATGCCGGAACGGCGCGGCGAGATCGTTACGAGGGGGGAAAGGGGTGGCAAGGAAAATTCGGAAATGTTTTGTGGACCGGCCTTCCGCCGATTTTCTTTGCGGCCGAAATTCGCGATTTCGTTAAATGTTTGATTTCAAAACGGAAGAGGCCTAGTTTGCCGTGCATTGGCCCACGGCTGCCGCACCACCAGGCCGCGAGCGACATCCTCGTCCACGATAGTCTCGTTCCCTTCCGACGGTCCTCGATTGATCGTAGCGTCAGGGGGCAGCAGGCCAAGGAAAATCGGCGAAAAGCCGCCAATATTGCTGCGTTTTTGACGGGAACGGTGATAGTTTCCCACGCGATTCGTGGTCGGAACGAAAGGAAAAGTCGATGCGTGGACGCAAGCCGATCCCGACGGCAATTCATCGAATCAAGGGCACGTTCCGGCCCGCGCGGCACGGAAAGGGGCGGCGCGGCGAGCCTCAGCCGACAGGAGATATCTCGAGAACAACCCCGGAGTGGATGACGGACAGCCAAAAGGCCTCATGGCTTTACGCCGTGGGCAACGCGCCGGCGGGAGTCCTCAAGGCGATCGACGCCGGAGTGCTCGCGGTTTGGGTGGTGGCCGAGGATCAGCATCGGCGCGCGACGGAGGCTCAAGCGTGCCTCGATGCCGGCAAGACGCTACCTCTCGTTACGAAGGGGCGACGCGGCGTGATCGTCGCGTCACCATATCTCAAGATCATCGCGCAAGCCGGCGATCGAATGCGGGCGGCGGCGGCTCAACTCGGCTTCTCGCCCGCAGCGCGACCGCGGACGCCGCCGCCCGCCCAGCCGCCCCGAGCGTCGCCGTGGGGCAGATTCGAGGTGCTGCCTGGCGAGAAGAAATAGTCAATCGCTGCTGAACCGCCCGAGCTCGCGCCCCCATCCGCTCGACTCGAGGCCAGGGCGGCTCTTCGCGCGTACCGGACGGCCGTCGCTTTGCAGACCCGCCCGGCGCCCCTGGCGGCCCAGCTCCGCGCCACAATCGCCCGCGGGGAAGCCTTGACGGGCCGCCAGCGCGAGGCCGCGCACCTTCTCGGAATCAAGGTCCCGAGATCAGATTGACGGCGAGTCCTCGTGCGCGCACAGTAAACCTACTCACCGATGGTGAGCGGCCGGACGGAGCGTTGGCGCGCCGCCGCCCGACCTAACCAACACGGTGGAGATAACACCATGAAGGCTACGCAAGGGCATAGCATGCCCAGGGCACGGATGTCCGTTGCCAATCTCACACTCGATGATACCGGAGTCGCCATGAAGGGGCGGGGAAGCCCCGTTTCCACTTATCAATGTTACGTCATTCTTGCGGATGCGATGAGGGCGCTGGCAGACAAAGGCACTCAGGACGCCCTCGAAGTTTTGATAGCCGCCACGGCCACGGTCACCTCCACGGACGACGACGTAAAGTTGGCCGCGCTCAGCACCATCTTTCGAGCGCAGAACGAGGCAATCCGCCAGCCCGAAGCCATAGGCGCGGCATCCGATGCGATTGATCTTCCGGCAATGGGAGAGAGAGGGCTTCTCGCAAAAAGCGAAATCCTCTGTCGACTAATCGCGAAATCCGAAATGATTGGTTCCAGCGATGTCAAGACGATGCTAGCCAGCAGCCTACTGCGGGACTTCGTCAGAAGGATCGCGCCATGAAAGCGGAGGAGGAAGCCTTCCAGGCGGCTCTGGACGAAGTGAGCTTCGCGATGGGAAAGCTTTTCGCAACGATGTTGTCCTGGAAAAATGCCATTAAAGTATCGATGCAGCACAAAGTGGCTGCTAGATTTTTCGAAATCGCCACTTCTCCATCAATTAATGATAATAATTCGCAACAAAATAAAAGGGAACGAAGCTACCACCAAAGCCCCGCGCCGATACACAGGGGCCCGGTCTCCGGGCCACCCCAAAATTGGAAATCACGACCCTCTCTGAGATTGGTGACTTCGGTATCATCCAGTCGAAGGCGCAGGAAGCCGACTTCGAATTCCAAGCTCGAGCTGGCAGACTGATTTTGATTCGTCGGAGGGGTGGCCGTCATCATAAGGTGGCGGCTCCTTTCTAAATTTTGGGGTTGCGAATGCCATCAGACGATGAAAAACCCCAATGATCGAACGGCCGCTCCCAAATTGGCCCCGCGGTCTCCGCGAGGAGCTCGCCGCCGAGTACGTCGGCCTCGCGGTCAGCACGTTCCGCCGCGAAGTCGCCGAGAAACGCGCGCCCGCCGCGGTGCGCCTCACTCCTGGGCGTCAGGTCTGGCTCCGGGAGGACCTTGATCGCTGGCTTGACGCCAAGGCCGGCCGAGCTCCAGTCTCGCAACCTGAGAACCCATGGATGGCCCGGCTTCGTGGCGCCCCTTAACCTCCGTTGCCTGAACATCTGCCGTGTCCGGGGCGCCTCCTTCGCTTTTAAGCTCGGGCGCTCCCGGCTTTCATCGTCAGAGAGGGGGCGTCACGGGTACTCGCTCAGTGATGTCGCGTATGGCCGTCCCACCAATAGGCAGCACCGGCCAGCCCTAGCAGGATCAGCGGCACGCCGAAAATGGCGTAAAGCTCGAAGAGGCTCATTCCTGCAACCGTCCCAGCGTGGCTCTTGCGATCCAATGTAGGGCGATCCCGGCTAGAAGCCAAATCACGCTGAGCAGGCCCAGGCGCCATGGATGAAATGGCCCTGAGGGCGAATAGGCCAGAGTTACAAGCGGCGAGACACTCCCGGCCACCAAGGCGGCGATCGCCACTCCATTGATGCAGGAAGCCGTCAGCTTTGTTCGCTCGTTCTGGACCAAGGACATAGCGAGCGGCCCTTCGCAAGCCGTTCGATTCGCCGCAAGGGAAAAATTTTCTCTTATTCATTCCCGCTTGCCGAGGCCGAAGAGCCAGCGGCGGTGGCGGAAAGGCTGCCATTCTTTCCGCGGTTCTGTAGCTCGCCAGCACATCCGGACGCAGATTTGACTTATGCGGTCCGGTCATAAGGAAACGGCAACGACACCGGGCGCGTGGCCAGACACGCATCTCATCACGGTGACTGTCCCCTGCCTGTCCCTTCTGTTAGATCATTACGTAATCGTTTGTATGTTTCTCGCTAAATCAATGGCGTCCCGTACGGGATTCGAACCCGTGTTACCAACGTGAAAGGCTGGTGTCCTAGGCCTCTAGACGAACGGGACGGCTGGGGCGCTGCCTAGGCCAAGGCACGCGCAGGGGTCAAGCCAAGGCTGCGTCGGTAATCACGAAGCGGGGCGCGTTGGTGCCGTTCCAACGATCGAGCCGCAAATGGCCGGCAAGATGCAGAGGCCGCCCTGCCCGCTCAAGCAGGGCCGGTGCCAGCGCCTCTTCGGTGCTGCGGAAGGCGACCGCCTCGAGCCGGCCGCCATCCTCTCCCGAAACGGTGACGCGAATCGTCCGTCCGCTCGCGCCAACCCGGTTCGCGCGCATTACCCTGATCCGCGGCAGCACCAGAACCGGCTCCGCATTCCCGGCACCGAACGGCGCCAGCCGGCCAAGCGCGACCGCGAGTTCGGCCGATGCCCCGGGCACGGCCACGGTTCCTTCGATCGCGAGATCGGCGACCGTCGGCAATGAAGCCGCCGCCCCCAGGCGTTCATTGAGGAAGGAATGAAATGCGGCGAGCCGGCTCGCCGCCAGCGAGAATCCGGCAGCCATTGCATGCCCCCCGCCTGCCTCGAGCAGCCCGATCTCGCGCGCGGCGAGCACGGCTGCGCCGAGGTCGAACCCCGGGACGGATCGCCCCGATCCTTTGGCAAGATCCGGCTCCCCTTCACCTCCCAGGCCCAGCACGCAGGCGGGGCGGTTGAAGCGTTCCTTGATCCGCCCTGCCACGATGCCCACCACGCCGGGATGCCAGCCTGCGCCGCTGACCAGAAGCACCGGCAACCCCGCCTCCGCCTGCGCCGCCGCCGCCGCCATCGCCGCCTCGAGGACCGCCGCCTCCACCTGCTGGCGCTGGCGGTTGACCCCATCGAGGGCGCGCGCGAGCGGCGCTGCCGCTCCCTCATCAGGCGCAAGCAGCAGGCGCAGGCCGAGATCCGCCTCGGCAATCCGTCCGGCCGCATTGATGCGCGGCCCGAGCGCGTATCCGCAGCTTTCGGCCGTCGGGCTGCCGGAAACCTCGGCGACCGCCAGCAGCGCCGCGATTCCCGGGCGCCGGCGTCGCGCCATCACCTTGAGCCCTTGCGCCACCAGCGCCCGGTTGAGGCCGGAGAGCGGCATCACATCGCAGACCGTCGCCAGCGCCACGAGATCGAGCAAGGACAGAAGATCGGGCTCGGCACGAGCCGCGAAGAAGCCTTGGCGGCGCAGCAGGCGCAGCAGGGCGACCATCGCCAGAAAGGCGATCGCGGTCGCCGAAACCGCACCGATACCAGAACGATCATCTGGCCGGCTCGGATTGACCAGCGCGATCAGCGGCGCGCCATGGGCGCCGGGCAGTGCATCCGTCTTGTGATGATCGAGCACGATCACATCGGCCCGCCCGGCGATGGCGGCAAAAACCTCGCCCGCGCCGCTGCCGCAATCGGCACAGATGATCAGCCGCGCCCCGCGCTCCACGAGCCGGGAGAGCGCTGCCTTGTTCGGGCCATAGCCTTCCGCGATCCGATCGGGCACATAGCCCATCGCCTCGAGGCCGAGCGCACCCAGCACCGAGACGAGCAGGGCCCCCGCACAGGCGCCATCCACATCATAATCACCGAACACTGCCACCTTTTCCTCGCGCACGACCGCGGCTGCGATCCGTGCGGCGGCGCGGTCCATGTCGGCCAGGCGCGAGGGATCGGGCAGCAGCGCACGCAAGGTCGGGTCGAGAAAATCGCCGGCCGTCTCCGTCGTCACACCGCGCACGGCAAGCATGCGGCCAACAATCTCCGGCACGCCGAGCTGTTCGGCGATCCCCAGGCCCAGCCGCTCCTCCGTCTCGCGCCAGACCCAGCGCCTTCCGCTCAGGCTGCGCGCGACGCCTAGAGCAATTTGCGTTCGCATTGGCTCACGCAAACCGCTCTATCTATTTGTTTTGCGAGCATCTTCACGTGATCAGCCGATTCCGTCTGATCGCGATCTGCTCTAGAGCGGGATGAGATCGCTGGCGCTCGCCCATCCCGCTCCCGGTCACTGTTTTCTCGCGTGAGAGAGACCTGCGGTGTTCCCACCTCCCGTTCTCACGCTCTCGAGCGTGCTCGACCACGCCGAACTGCCCTCGGTCAGACAACGGCCCAGGTCTTGGTCGCGAAATTGTGGTGCGCCTCTATGTAGCGCACCGTGCCGGACTTGCTGCGCATCACCATCGAATAGGTCACCGCGCCCTGCCCGAAGCTGCGGACACCACCGAGCATCGCACCGCTCGTCACGCCCGTTGCGGCAAACATCACATCCCCGCGCGCCATTTCCGTGATCCCGTATTTGCGGCTTGGATCCATGATGCCCATGCCGTGCGCGCGCTCGATCTGAGCCTCGTTCTCGAACAGCAGCCTGCCCTGCATCTGCCCGCCAACCGCGCGCAGCGCCGCGGCTGCAAGCACGCCCTCGGGCGCGCCGCCGGAGCCCATATAGACATCGACGCCGCTTTCCGGCCGGGTAGTCGCGATCACGCCGGCGACATCGCCATCCGGGATCAGCATGATCCTCGCGCCGGCCTCGCGGCAACGGGCGACGAGCTCATGATGCCGTTCCCGATCGAGGATGCAGACGACGAGATCCCCAACCTCGCAGCTCTTGGCGTGGGCGAGGCTGCGCAGATTCTCGATCACCGGTGCGTCGAGATCGACTATGTCCTCGGGCAGATTGCCGCCCACCGCGATCTTGTCCATGTAAACGTCGGGCGCGTGCAGGAACCCGCCGCGCTCCGCGAGCGCCACCACCGCCATCGCATTCGGTCCGCCGTTGGCGGTGCTGGTGGTCCCTTCGAGCGGATCAACCGCGATGTCCATCTCCGGCCCGCCCGCGCCCACCTTCTCGCCAATGTAAAGCATCGGCGCCTCGTCCATCTCGCCCTCGCCGATCACCACCGTGCCGGCAATCGCCACCGTATCGAAGGCCCGCCGCATCGCTGTCACCGCCGCGCCATCGGCCTCGTTCTTGCGGCCGCGGCCCATCCATTTGGACGCGGCAATGGCGGCAGCCTCGGTGACGCGCACCAGCTCGAGAGCGAGATTGCGGTCGGTCACGACACCCGGTCTGGAGGTCCTCTCGCTCATTCCCTTCTCCTTCGCATCTGGATCTCCGAGAATCGACCAACCCGGGCTCAGCCCGGCTCGATCCGGATCAGCGTCGGTTCTTCGAGCACGGCCTCGAGCGAGGCAATGCGCGCGAGCGCCGTGCGCACCGCTGCCTCGCCCGTCTCATGAGTGACCAGCACCACCGCCACGGCCTCGCCCGGCGCACGGCCATGCTGCAGCATCGATTCGAGCGAAACGCCGAAATCGCGCAGCACGGCCGTGACATCGGCAATCACGCCCGGCCGGTCCACCACCATGAGCCGCAGGTAATAGCATCCGCTGTGGAGCTGCATCGGCACCGATGCATCCGGAGAAAGCTCCGCGGCCGCCGCGCCCCACACGGGCGTGAGATGCCCGCGCGCGAGATCGATGAGGTCGGCGACGACGGCGGAGGCGGTGGGGCCCGCTCCCGCGCCCGGACCCTCCAGCACGACACGGCCGACGAAATCCCCTTCGGCCACGATCGCGTTCGTCACGCCATCCACTCGCGCCAGCGGCGCGGTCCCGGGCACCATGCAGGGATGCACGCGCGCAACGATCCCACCATCGCTCCGCTGCGCGATGCCGAGCAGCTTGATGCGATAGCCGAGCTCGCCTGCATAATGAATGTCGAGCGCGGAAAGCCTGCGAATGCCCTCCACATAGACATCGGCGAAGGCAACCGGACGGCCGAAGGCGAGCGCGGCCAGGATGGCAAGCTTATGCGCCGCATCGATGCCGTCGATATCGAAGGAGGGATCGGTCTCCGCATAGCCGAGGCGCTGCGCCTCCGCCAGCACGTCGGCGAATTCCCGCCCCTCCTGGCGCATCATCGAGAGGATGTAGTTGCAGGTGCCGTTGAGGATCCCGGAGACGCGCTCGATCCGGTTGCCCGCCAGCCCCTCGCGCAAGGTCTTGATGATGGGAAGCCCCCCGGCGACCGCTGCCTCGAAGCCGAGCGCCGCGCCGCCACGCTCGGCGAGCAGCGCAAGCTCGGCACCGTGAACAGCGAGCAGCGCCTTGTTCGCCGTCACCACAGGCTTGCCGGCCGCAAGCGCGCTCTCGACCAGCGTCCGGGCCACGCCCTCGGCGCCGCCGATCACCTCGACGATGACGTCCACCGCCGGGTCGGTCACCAGGGCCGTCGGGTCGTCGAACCAGCGCAGGCCCGAAAGTGCGATGCCCCGTTCGCGTGCGCGGGTGCGCGCCGACACGGCCGTGACGGCCAGCGACCGGCCGGCGCGTGCGGCAACGATGTCGGCGTTGTCGCGCAGCAGGCGCAACACGCCGTTGCCTACCGTCCCAAGGCCGGCGATCGCGATGGAAAGCGGCCGGTTCATCGGTTCGGCCGGGCGCGGATGCGTGCTCCATCAGGCCGGAAAGGCGGACTCTTTCGTCGCACGTCTCTGCCTTCGGGAGGACACCGTGTCGGGTTGCGAGTCGAGGGGTAAGGCGCCGGATTCTGGCCTGGGGAGCGGCCCGGCTTCAAGTGCCCGTATCTTCAGCGCCCACGCCTTGATCGCCCATGCCTTGATCACCGGTGTCTTCTTCGAGCAGGCGCAGGGTGGCGCCACCACCCGATGCCTCGGCGCCGAGACGAAGCGCGTTTTCCGGCACCCCATCGGCCGCGAGCGCCGAAGCAACCGAGCTCGCCCGGGCAAGCCCGAGCGCGAGTGCCTCTGTCTGGGAGGCTGCGTTGCTTTCCCTCGCGTCCCCATAGCCCATCACCGCAATGCTCGCCTTGCCGCGCTGAGCGGCGATGGCGCGGATGCGCGCACGCTCGCTGGCGGTGAGATTGGCCGATCCTGCCGGGAATTGCAGCGTCAGCGCGGACGTCCGGACAACGCCGAAAGGATGGGGCGGCGGGCCGCGCACGGCGATTCCGGCGATGGGGGGCGGCGGCGGCGGGGCTGCCGGAACGCTGGGCAGGGCAGCTGCGGCCGCGGCGAGCGCAGAATCCGGCGGCGCGGACTCCTGGCCTTCACCCTGGTCCTGGGCCTCTATCGCGGCCGGGGCGGGCGCGCCGGTGCTGGCTGCCGGCGGGGACGCAGCAATCGATGACGATTCCCCGGACGGCGATGGAGTCAACGGGCCAGTGGCCGGCGCGGCTGGCGCGGCGGCCAGTCCGGCCGCCGCGGGGCCCGTCGCTGGCAGTGGAGCCAGGACGGCCTCCTGCTCGGCGTGGGTCCGCTCGGCGAGCAAGGAAGCGGAAATCCTGTCCCGCTCGGCGGAGGGGATCACATGCGGCGGCTGAGGGATATTGGCGAGATTGGGATAGGGAGCCTCGGCCCCTGGAATCTCAGGCCGTTTCTTGGCGATCGGCCCACCCTCGATGTCATGGTACCAATCGACCGGATTGATTACCGGCGGAGCCGAAGCGCAACCGCAGAGGAACAGCGCCGCAACCATGCCGATGAGGGCGGGACGGCGGAGAGCGGGACGCGCGGCGCATCGCGCCGTCCCGGCTTGAACCCTCCGCTTGTTCCCACTAGGTTCCGCGCCACCGCTGATCATGGTCTTGCCACGGCTCCGAAGCTGCCGCATGCCGCATTGGTGATGTAGCGCGGGATACTTGCCCGCGGAAAGGATACTCCCATGGCCGATTCGGAGAAGCCGGAGGCACCCGCATTCAAGCTGCCGGATCCGGCGGTAATCGGCCGCTCGATGGCGGATGTCGCCGAGCGATCCCAGCGCATCGTGAGCGAGTGGCTGAAGCGCCAGTCGGAAGAAGGCCAGGCGTTCGACCCGCTCAATATCGGCAATGCCTTCCTCGAGATGACGACACGACTGATGGCGAACCCGGCCGAGCTGATGCAGGCCCAGCTCGGGTTCTGGCAGGATTACATGACGCTCTGGCAGAACACGGCCCGACGCGTCATGGGGCTCGAGACGAAGCCGGTGATCGAGGCCGAGCCGAGCGACCGGCGCTTCAAGGACTCGGCCTGGAACGAGAACGAGATCTTCGACTTCATCAAGCAATCCTATCTGCTCTCTGCCCGTTTCGTTCAGGACGTTGTCCGACGGGTGGACGGTCTTGAGCCGAAGACGGCGCAGAAGGTGGATTTCTATGCCCGCCAGTTCGTCGAGGCGATGAGCCCGAGCAACTTCGTGCTCACCAACCCCGAAGTGCTGCGCAAGACCGCCGAGACGGGCGGGGAGAACCTGCTCAAGGGGCTTGCCAATCTCCTCGCCGATCTCGATCGGGGCAAAGGCCGGCTCCGCATCAAGATGACCGATATGGACGCCTTCCAGGTGGGTGGCAATATCGCCGTCTCGCCAGGCGCGGTCGTCTATCAAAACGATCTCATGCAGCTCATCCAGTACGCGCCCTCCACCGAGACGGTGCTGAAGCGCCCGCTGCTGATCGTGCCGCCTTGGATCAACAAATTCTACATCCTCGATCTCCGCCCCAAGAACAGCTTCGTGCGCTGGGCCGTTTCCCAGGGCCATACCGTGTTCATGGTGAGCTGGGTCAATCCGGACGAGACGCTCGCCGAAAAGGGTTTCGACGATTACATGGGCGAAGGCGTGTTCGACGCGCTGGACGCGATCGAGAAGGCGACTGGCGAGAGGGATGTGAACGCGATCGGCTATTGCCTGGGCGGCACGCTGCTCGGCGCCTCGCTCGCCTGGCTCGCGACCAAGCGCAGGCAGCCGGTCAAGGCGGCCACCTTCTTCACCAGCCTGCTCGATTTCACCGAATCGGGCGAACTCAACGTGTTCATCGACGAAGAGCAGCTCAGGGTTCTCGAGGAGCGGATGAGCCGCCGCGGCTTCCTGGAAGGCAGCGAGATGGCCGCGACCTTCAACATGCTGCGGGCGAACGACCTGATCTGGTCGTTCGTGGTCAATAACTATCTCCTCGGCAACGACCCCTTCCCCTTCGATCTTCTCTATTGGAACGCGGACTCGACGCGCATGCCGGCGCGCATGCACAGCTTCTATCTGCGCAAGATGTATCAGGAGAACGAGCTTGCCGTGCCAGGCGGAATCACGTTGCGTGGCGAGCCGATCGATCTCCGCCGCATCAAGATTCCGGCCTATTTCCTCTCGACGCGCGAGGATCATATCGCGCCCTGGAAGGCGACGTACCGGGGCGCCAGGCTCCTCGGCGGGCCGACCCGCTTCGTGCTCGCCGCCTCCGGCCATATCGCGGGCGTCGTCAATCCGCCGGATAGCGGCAAATACAATCACTGGATCAACACTGAATTGCCGACGGACCTGCAGGAATGGCTCGCCGGCGCGACCGAGCTCGCCGGTTCCTGGTGGCCCGACTGGCATCGCTGGATCACCGCTCAGGCGCCCGAGCGCGTGCCGGCGCGCATCCCCGGTCAAGGCACGCTCAAGGTGATCGAGCCGGCGCCGGGTTCCTATGTCAAGGTCAAGCTCTGTTGATGGGCTGAGGCGCCGCCACTAGAGCAGATCGCGATCAGATGGAATCGGCTGATCGCGTGAAGATGCTCGCAAAACAAACACATAGAGCGGATTGCGTGAGCCCGTGCAAACGCAATTCGCTCTAGAGCCAGTTCGAGAATGCGCTGTGGCGAGTTGAAGCCGCCGAAGGCGTCGTCCAGCGTGGCTTTCGAGAACCGGAGCGAAGCGGCCTTAAGATCAATATGGCTTCTGGCGGAGACGGGGCACCCCGCCGACAAGTCGGCGGGGACCCCGAGCGGGGTGATCCGCCAAAGTCATAAAATTGATCGCCAAACAAACCTGGCCGGGAGCACCGGAAGCGCAGAAGGCCGCGTTGGCCGGCGGCGGCAGTGGCATTCCAAAACGGGCTTTCACTCCTGCACGAGGCCGCGGGCATATTCCTGCGGATCGAACGGGCGCAGATCTTCCGCCCGCTCACCCACCCCCACCGCATGGACGGGCAGGCCAAATGTCTCCGCCAAGGCCACGACGATCCCGCCGCGGGCGCTTCCATCGAGCTTCGTCACGATCAGCCCTGTGATCGCCACCATCTCCTTGAAGACCCGCACCTGATTGATCGCGTTCTGCCCTGTGGTCGCATCGAGCACGAGTACGACCGAATGCGGCGACGATGCATCTTGCTTTTTGAGCACGCGCACGATCTTCGCGAGCTCCTGCATCAGCGCGCTCTTGTTGTGAAGCCGGCCGGCCGTGTCGATCAGCAGCACGTCGGCCTTCACCGCGCGTGCCCGGCCGAGCGCATCGAAGGCGAGGCCCGCCGGGTCCGCGCTTGGCCGGCCCGCAACCACCTCGGCGCCGGTGCGTCGGCCCCAGATCTCAAGCTGCTCGACCGCCGCCGCCCGGAACGTGTCGCCGGCGACGAGAACGGTTCGCAGCCCCTCTTCCGCATAGATCTGGGCAAGCTTGCCGATGGTGGTGGTCTTGCCGGTTCCATTCACGCCGACGACCAGGACGACATGCGGCGCGTACGCGCGATCGATTCTGAGCGGCACAGCCACCGGCGCGAGGAGTGTCGCGATCTCCGCGGCCAGGGCGCTGCGCACCTCCTCGCTGGTAACCTCCTTGCCGAAGCGCGTGCGACGGAAGTTCGCGATGATGCGCTCAGCCGCCGCCGGGCCGAGATCGGCTCCGATCAGGAGGTCTTCGAGTTCGGCGAGCGCCGCCTCGTCGAGGCGTCGGCGCGTGAAGACCGCGCTGATGCTTTCGGAGAGCTTCTGGCGGCTGCGCTGCAGCCCGTCCTTGAGGCGGGAGAAGAAACCGGAAAGCGCCATCAGGTTGCTTTTGCGACGAGGCCGGACTCTTCCACCCTCTCGACCTGCGCAGCGACCAGCATTCCGGGACAGGTCTCGCCGAGAAGTGTCGCGGGAATATATTCCGCCGTGTGGCCACGCCCGCCGGTCTCGACCAGAACGGAGACCGCCCGCCCGACAAAGCCGGCGCAATAACGTGCCGCCTGCGTTTTCGCCGCCTCGCGCAGCCGCGCCGCCCGCTCGCGCCGAAGCGGAAACGGAACCGCTTGCATGCGCGCGGCCGGCGTTCCCGGGCGAGCGCTGAACGGGAAAACGTGCAGAAACGGGATCTCCGCCTCGGCGACAAAGGCGAGCGTTTCTTCGAACAGCGCATCGGTCTCGGTCGGGAATCCTGCGATCAGGTCCGCACCGATCGCGACACCCGGCCGCAGCGCGCGGGCACGCCTGATCGCGCCGAGCGCCTGGGCGCGGGAATGCCGGCGCTTCATCCGCTTGAGAATGAGATCGCTGCCCGCCTGGAGGGAAAAATGCAGATGCGGCATCAGCCGCTCCTCCTCGCCGATCATCCGCCAGAGATCTTCATCGATCTCCGCCGGATCGAGCGAGGAGAGGCGAAGGCGCGGCAGCTCCGGAACCAGCGCCAGCACGCGGCGCACCAGCCCGCCGAGCGTCGGGCGGCCGGGCAAATCGGCGCCATAGGCGGTGAGATCGACGCCCGTCAGCACCACCTCCTTGCGGCCCGCCTCCACCATCGTCCGGACTTCCGCAACCACCCCGCCGGCCGGCCGGCTCACGCTCGGGCCGCGACCATAGGGGATGATGCAGAAGGTGCAGCGGTGATCGCAGCCCTGCTGCACGGGCACGAAGGCGCGGGCGCGGCCGCTGAAATTCGCCTTCGCCGCCGTTCTGCCGCCCCAGCTTTCCGGCGCGAGCTTGACCCGGTTGTCGAGCACACGCGCCACCCCCGGCAGTCGGCTCCAGGCCGCCGGATCGAGCGCGGCGCCGCAGCCGGTCACGATGATGCTGGCCTTCGGTTGCTCGCGAGCGACACGGCGGACAGCCTGGCGCGCCTGCCGCTCGGCCTCGAGCGTGACCGCGCAGGTGTTCACGATCACGGTCTCCGAAAGGCCGGCCGCTTCCGCCTGGGCCTGCATCACCGTGCTCTCATAGGCATTGAGCCGGCAACCGAAGGTCAGGACCGAGACGCTCAAGACGGGTTCCCCGCAAGATCGACCTGGCCGGTGAAGGCCGTCACCACCGGTCCGGTCATCAGCACATGCCCGTCTGGCCGCCAGGTGATCTCGAGCGTGCCGCCATCCATCGCCACCGCCATGACCGGCCCCCCGAGCCCGCGCCGGTTCGCATTCACCACCGCGGCACAGGCGGCGGACCCGCAGGCGCGCGTCGCTCCCGCGCCCCGTTCCCAGACACGAAGCCGCAACAGGCCGGAGGCGAGCATGGTCGCGAATCCGACATTCACGCGCTCGGGGAAGAGGGGATCACGCTCCAGGGCGGGCCCGATCTCCGCGAGCGGCACCGCTTCCGCATCGGGAACGAAAAAGGTGACGTGCGGATTGCCTATCGAGAGCGCCGCCGCATTCGCGTGCCCCACGGTGAGCGGGAGGCTGAGTGTGTCGAGCGGGCGGCCGAGCGGGATCTCATCCCAGGCAAAGCGCGGCATGCCCATATCGACGCGGACCTGGTCCGATCCCAGGATCTCTGCGGAGAGAAGGCCGGAGAGCGTCTCGATCGTGAATTTCTGCCGCCCGCTCTCGGCCCCGAGGAGAAGTGCGACGCAGCGGGTTGCATTTCCGCAGGCCCCTGCCTCCGAGCCGTCCGCGTTGCGAATGCGCATGAACACATCCGCCCGCGAGGAAGGCTCGATCGAGATCAGCTGATCGCAGCCGATGCCGCGATGGCGGTCGGCAAGAGTCGCAACAAGCGACGGGCTCAGCCCGAGCGGCGCGCGGCGCTCGTCGAACACCGCGAAATCGTTTCCGGCTCCGTGCATCTTCACGAAGGAAGCTCGCATGGACACATCCTTAGAGCGTGATCGCCGAAGGTGGAATCACCGGAGGCGTGAATCACGTGGGAAATAATCGGGAAATAATATGGCTGGCCAATGCGGCTTCGCCCGCAAAGCCCGCGGGAACGCCCGCTCTCCCTTGCACCACCCCTTGCCCCCCGCTATAGAGCCGCCTCCCGCGCGCCCGGGCCCATCCGGGCATGCCCGGCCGCGGCCACTCCCAAGCGGCGATCCCGTCCGGCGGAGATGTAAGCAAATGGAGAAAAAATGCCCAAGCTCAAGACGAAGTCTTCTGTCAAGAAGCGCTTCAAGATGACCGCGACCGGCAAGGTGCTCTCGGGGCCGCAGGGCAAGCGCCACAATCTGATGGCCCGCACCCAGACGGCCAAGCGGTCCGCCCGCGGCAGCCAGGTGCTGGTGGAGGCGGACGCGAAGACGGTGCGCCAATGGGCGCCCTACGGGCTCGACTGAGGGGGGTGAACCATGGCACGGGTCAAGCGGGGCGTGACGACGCATGCGCGGCACAAGAAGGTGCTCGCGCAGTCGAAGGGATTTGTCGGCCGCTCCTCCACCAATTACCGCATGGCGATCGAGCGGCTCGAGAAGGCGCTACGCTATGCCTATCGCGATCGGCGCAACCGCAAGCGCGATTTTCGCGGGCTCTGGATCCAGCGCATCAATGCCGCCGCACGCGAGCAGGGGCTGCCTTATTCGCGCTTCATGGCCGGGCTCAAGAAGGCCGGGATCGAGATCGACCGCAAGGTGCTGGCCGCGCTCGCCTATGACGATGCGGCCGCCTTCGCCGAGATCGCGAAGCAGGCCAAGGCCGCTCTCGCCACATAACCTCTTCGGCGTCCGGTCATGACGAGCGTGCTGCCGGCTGACCTCGCCGCACTCGGCCACGAAGCTCGCGCGGCGATCGGCGCTGCGGGAGATTTGGACGCGCTCAACAGAGTGCGTATTGATCTGCTCGGAAAGCAGGGTCAGCTTACCAGACTCCTCCGCGATCTTGGTTTGCTGCCCTCGGATCAGCGGCGCGAACGCGGTGCAAGGCTCAATCACCTCAAGAGCGAACTCGAGACCGCTATCGCCAACCGGGTGCTGCAGCTAGAAGACGCAGCGTGGGAAGCGGAAGAGGCCAACCGGCTCGACATCACCCTGCCGCCCCGGCCCTCCCCTGCCGGCCTCATCCACCCGATCAGCCGCACCATCGAGGAGATCGTCGCGATCTTCGGCGCCATGGGCTTCAGCGTCGTCACCGGCCCCGAGATCGAGGATGACTGGCGCAATTTCGGCGCCCTCAATATCCCCGAGCACCATCCGGCGCGGCAGGAGATGGACACGTTCTATCTGCCTGGCCTTCGCGAAAACCGCCGCCGCGTGCTGCGCACCCATACCTCGCCCGGACAGATCCGCACCATGCGGAGTGCCGCGCCGCCCTATCGCGTGATCGTCCCCGGCCGGACCTACCGTGCCGATCACGACGCCACGCACAGCCCGATGTTCCATCAATGCGAGGGGCTCGCGATCGATCGCGCCATCACCCTCGGCCATCTCAAAGGCTGCCTGATCGACTTCCTGCGCACCTTCTTCGCCAAGCCCTCGCTGCCGGTGCGGTTTCGCGCGAGCTACTTCCCCTTCACCGAGCCCTCGATGGAGGTCGATATCGGCTGGGACCGACGCTCCGGCGAAATCGGTTCGGGCAAGGACTGGCTCGAGATTCTCGGCAGCGGCATGGTCCATCCGCGGGTGCTCGCCAATTGCGGCGTCGATCCGCGCGAATGGCAGGGCTTCGCCTTCGGCATGGGGATCGAGCGCGTCACCATGCTGAAGCACGGCATCACCGATCTCCGCCCGTTCTTCGAGAGCGATCTCCGCTGGCTGCGCCATTACGGGTTTTCTCCGCTCCAGCCCGCGATCCTCCATGAAGGGCTTGGAGCGTGAAATTCACCCTCGCCTGGCTGCGCGCGCATCTCGAGACCGCGGCGCCGCTCGATCGGATCGCCGAGACGCTCTCCGCGATCGGGCTTGAGGTCGAGAGCGTCACCGACCGCGCCGCCACCCTCGCGCCCTTCCGCATCGCCGAGGTGCTGGAGGCGGCGCGGCACCCGAATGCCGACCGGCTCAGGGCCTGCCGGGTGAATACGGGCGGGGAGATCGTCTCGGTCGTTTGCGGCGCGCCCAATGCGCATACCGGCATGAAAGCCGTCTTCGCGCCGCCCGGCAGCCACATTCCCGGTACCGGCATCACGCTCAAGCGCAGCCAGATCCGCGGCGTGGAAAGCGCGGGCATGCTGCTCTCGGCGCGCGAGATGGCGCTTGGCGAGGATCATGACGGGATCATCGAGCTGCCGCCCGACGCGCCCGTGGGCGAATCCTACGCGCATTGGGCAGGGCTCGACGATCCGCTGATCGAGATCGCGGTCACGCCCAATCGCGGCGATGCGCTCGGCGTGCGCGGCATCGCGCGGGACCTCGCCGCCGCCGGGCTCGGCCGGCTCCTGCCCTGGGACGCTTCCTCCGTGCCGGGCCGCTTTCCGAGCCCCCTTTCCTGGGCCATCGATTGGCCCGAGGCCTGTCCCTGGGTGCTCGGACGCATCATCCGCGGCCTGCGCAACGGGCCGAGCCCGCGCTGGCTTGAGGAGCGGCTCAGCGCGATCGGGCTCCGGCCGATCAATGCGCTCGTCGATATCACCAATTTCTTCACCTTCGATCTCGGCCGCCCGCTACATGTGTTTGATGCGGCAAAGATAGCGGGATCCGTTCTCACGCTGCGCCGTGGTGGCGGCGAGGTTTTCCGCGCGCTCAATGGCCGCGACGTCACGGTCTCGGACCAGGATTGCGTGATCGCCGATGGCGCGGGCGTCGTCTCGCTCGGCGGCATTGTCGGCGGCGAGGCAAGCGGCTGCGACGAGGAAACGGACTCCGTCTTCATCGAATGCGCGCTCTTCGATCCCGTCCGCATCGCGGAAACGGGACGGCGTCTTGGCATCCTCTCCGACGCCCGCGCCCGCTTCGAGCGTGGGATCGACCCGGCGCTGATGCCACATGCGCTGGAGGCGGCGAGCCGCATGATCCTCGATCTCTGCGGCGGCGAGGCAAGCAGCGTCGTTGCCGCCGGTGCCGAGCCTCGCTGGCGGCGCTCGGCTCGGTTGCGCTTCGCGAGGCTTGCCGAACTGGGCGGCCTTGCGGTGCCGGGGGCTGACGCGGTCGCAATCCTGGAACGCCTGGGATTTGCTTCCGAGAGGCGGGACGAAGAATCCGTCACCGTGGCCGTCCCATCGTGGCGGAACGACATCGCCGCCCGCATCGAGCTTGCTCTTGCTCCCGACCTTTCTGTCGAGGCGCAGGAGGCAATGGCCAAGGCTGTCGTCGCGGTCGAGCCCGAGACGGATCTGGTGGAGGAGGTGCTGCGCATTCGCGGCCTCGATTCCATCCCGCCCGTCTCTCTGCCGCCGCGCGCGGCGGTCCCCGCCGCCGCGCTCGCGCCTTCCGAGGCGCGCGCCCAGCTCGCCCGCCGGGTTCTCGCCGCCCGCGGGCTCGCCGAATCCGTCGGCTTTAGCTTCGTCTCCGTGCGCGAGGCCGCGCTTTTCGGCCCCGTGCCGGAGGCGCTCCGGCTTGAGAACCCGATCGCCGCCGATCTCGACCAAATGCGCCCGACCCCGCTTGTCTCCCTGGCGCTGGCGGCCCGGAGCAACCTGGCCCGCGGATTGCCCGATATCGGCCTTTTCGAGGTCGGCCCGGCTTTTCTCGAGACAGTCCCGGACGAGCAATGCCTGATGGCTGCCGCCATTCGCGCCGGGACAACGAAGCGAAGCTGGATCGCGCCCTCTCGCCCGCTGGATACGCTCGACGCCAAGGCGGATGCGCTCGCGCTGCTCGCGGCACTTGGGGTACCCGCCGAAGCCCTCACCCTGACACCGCCCGGCTCCGATCAAGCCGCCGCCCACTACCATCCGGGACGATCCGGCCTGATCGGCCACGGCCCGAAGCTGCCGCTCGGTCGGTTCGGGGAGCTTCATCCACGCCTGCTTGCCGTCCTCGACCTGCCGCGACCATCCGTCGCCTTCGAGCTTTTTCTCGATCATATCCCGGAGCCGAAGCGCCGCGCCCGCCGGACTCCGCCCGATCTCCCTCCCTTCCAGCCCGTGTCTCGCGATTTTGCCTTCGTTCTCGACCAGACCGTACCCGCCGATTCGGTCCTCCGCGCGGCACGGGGCGCCGAGCGCAGCCTGATCACCTCCGTGACCCTGTTCGACGTGTTCACGGGACCCGCGATCGGCGAGGGGAAGAAATCGCTTGCGATCGAGGTCGTCTTCCAGCCACGCGAGCGCACCTTGACCGACGCCGAGATCGAGGTCGCCTGCCGGAAGATGGTGGACGCGGTCGTCAAGGCCACAGGCGCCGCGCTGCGCGGCTGACAAACGCGCCGTTTTTCCTTATCCGTTCGCCATGACCGACATTCCGATCGCGCAGATCCGCAACTTCGCGATCATCGCGCATATCGACCATGGGAAATCGACGCTCGCCGACCGGCTGATCCAGGCGACCGGCGCGCTCTCCGAGCGCGAGATGGTGAGCCAGGTGCTCGACAGCATGGAGCTCGAGCGCGAGCGCGGCATCACCATCAAGGCCCAGACCGTCCGCCTCTCCTATCGGGCCGCCGACGGGCAGATCTATGCGCTCAATCTCATGGACACGCCCGGCCATGTGGACTTCGCCTATGAGGTGAGCCGCAGCCTCTCCGCCTGCGAGGGTTCGCTCCTCGTCGTCGACGCCTCGCAGGGCGTCGAGGCGCAGACGCTTGCGAATGTCTATCAGGCGATCGAGGCGGGTCACGAGATCATTCCGGTCCTCAACAAGGTCGACCTGCCGGCGGCGGAGCCCGAGAAGGTGCGCGAGCAGATCGAGGAAGTGATCGGTCTCGACGCGTCCGGCGCAATCCCGATCAGCGCCAAGACCGGCCTCAATATCGAGGCGGTGCTGGAGGCGCTGGTCACCAGGCTGCCGCCGCCAGTCGGGGACGCGGCGGCGCCGCTCACCGCTCTTCTCGTCGATAGCTGGTACGACCCCTATCTCGGGGTCGTCATCCTGGTCCGGGTCAAGAATGGTGTGCTCCGCCGTGGCGAGCGCATCCGCATGATGTCCACCGGCGCCGTGCATACGATCGAGCGCATCGGCGTCTTCACCCCGAAGATGCAGCCGACGGACGATCTGGCTCCCGGCGAGATCGGCTTCATCACCGCGGCGATCAAGACGGTCGCGGATTGCCGCATCGGCGACACGATCACCGACGACCGCCATCCGGCGGCAACCCCGCTGCCCGGCTTCCGTCCTTCCGTGCCGGTGGTCTGGTGCGGGCTTTATCCCGCGGATGCCGACGATTTCGAGAAGCTGCGGGAGAGTTTGGCGAAGCTCCGGCTCAATGACGCGAGCTTCCATTACGAGCCGGAAACCTCCGCCGCCCTCGGCTTCGGCTTTCGCTGCGGCTTCCTAGGCCTTCTCCATCTCGAGATCGTGCAGGAGCGCCTGCATCGCGAATTCGGGCTCGAACTGATCGCGACCGCGCCTTCGGTCGTCTATCGCATCCATCTCACGAACGGCACGGTCCAGGAGCTGCACAATCCGGCCGACTGGCCGGACGGCAGCATGATCGACCATATCGAGGAGCCCTGGATCAAGGCGACGATCCTGGTCCCGGATGATCATCTCGGCGCGGTGCTCACCCTCTGCAATGAGCGGCGTGGCCAGCAGGTCGATCTCACCTATGTCGGCAACCGCGCCATGGCGGTCTATCGCCTGCCGCTGAACGAGGTGGTGTTCGACTTCTATGATCGCCTCAAGTCGGTCTCGCGCGGCTATGCGAGTTTCGATTACCAGATGGACGGGCATGAGACCGGCGATCTCGTGCGCATCACGATTCTCGTCAATGGCGAGCCTGTGGATGCGCTCTCCTTCATCGCTCATCGTTCGGCCGCTGAGGCGCGCGGGCGCGCCATCTGCGCGCGGCTCAAGGACCTGATTCCCCGCCAGCTCTTCAAGGTGGCGATTCAGGCCGCGATCGGTGGGCGCATCATTGCCCGCGAGACGCTGGGCGCACTCGCCAAGGATGTCACCGCCAAATGCTATGGTGGCGACATCACCCGCAAGCGTAAGCTTCTGGAGAAGCAGAAGGAAGGCAAGAAGCGGATGCGCCAGTTCGGCAAGGTCGAGATCCCGCAATCGGCCTTTCTCGCGGCGCTCAAGATCGATGCCTGAGCCTTGCCGCATCGGCGTGGAGCGCCGTCGTCATAATTGATTCACGTTCGGATATCAGGCTTAGCCTTTAGGTGTACCGTCCCCAATCCAGCGATAACTCGAGAATGGCATGACGCGACGGACATTCCTGCTTTGCACTGCGGCTGGCGTGCTGGCGGCCGGCACATGGATCTCCGGCCCCGGCGGCCAGACCGGCCAGGCGCTCGCCGCAGCGCCGGCAGCAGAACCGGCAGTGGGGGCGACGGCACCGGCAAACCTGACCGGTACGGACCCGGCGGACGCGATGCCCACGGTCACGCCGATCAAGCATCTGGTGGTGATCTTTCAGGAGAATGTCTCGTTCGACCATTATTTCGCCACCTATCCGAACGCCACCAATCCGCCTGGCGAGCCTGCATTTCACGCCGTCGCTGGCACGCCTTCCGTCAACAATCTGGCCACCGCCCATCTGCTGACCAACAATCCCAACTTCACGAACCCGGCAAACGGCAAGGATGCGGCGGAGCCGTTCCGGCTCGATCGCACCCAGGCCGCGACGGCCGACCAGAACCACAACTACACGCCGGAGCAGCAGGCCTATAACGGCGGCAAGGCCGATCTTTTCCCGAAATATACCGGCAAGGGCACGCCAGGCGCCGTCGGCGCATTCGGAACGCGGGGCCAAGTGATGGGCTATTACGACGGCAACACCGTCACTGCGATTTGGAACTACGCCCAGCATTTCGCAATGAGCGACAATGCCTATACCGACACCTACGGCCCCTCCACGCCCGGTGCGCTTGAGGTCGTCTCCGGCCAGACCAACGGCGTGCGCATCATCGCCACCAGCAAGAAGCCGTTCACGCTCGGGAGCACCTCGTACTATATCAGGGATGGAGCAGGCGGGCTGACGTTGATCAGCGACGTCGATCCCGCATACGATGCCTGCTCCAATCCGAAAGACCAGGTGATGATGGGGGGCAGGAACATCGGTGACCTGCTCAATGCGGCCGGTATCACCTGGGGCGGCTTCATGGGCGGGTTCGACCTCGGCCCGAAGAACGCCAACGGCAGCACCGGCTGCAAGCGCAGCACCTATTCCACCGTGGTGCGCTCGACCGTCGTGGACTACATCCCCCACCACAACTGGTTCCAGTACTATGCCTCGACCGCGAACCCGGCCCATGCCCGTCCGGCGTCGCTGGGCGCAATCGGGTACAGCTTCGATCATGACGGCAAGCGCGACCCCGCAAACCACGAATACGGGCTCCAGGATTTTTACAATGCCGTGAAAACGGGCAACTTCCCTGCCGTCTCCTTCATCAAGATGCCGGCATACGAAGACGGTCATGCCGGCTATTCGAACCCGGTCGACGAGCAGAACGGGGTTGTCAATTTGATCAACTTCCTCGAGCGACAGCCGGACTGGAAGGATACGGCGATCGTCGTCACCTGGGACGATTCGGACGGTTGGTACGACCATGCCTTCACCACACCCACCAACCCTTCCTTCGACAAGGAAGCCGATCAGCTCGACGGTCCCGGCAAATGCGGCAGCGGAACGCCGCTTCCGGGCATAGAGGGCAAGGCGGTCAATGGAAGATGCGGTCCCGGAACGCGCCTGCCCTTCCTGGTCATCTCACCCTGGGCCAAGGTGAACGATGTAAGTCACACGCTCATTTCTCAGGCATCGGTCGCACGGTTCATCGAGGACAACTGGCTCAAGGGTGCGCGGCTGGGCGGCGGCTCCTTCGATGCGACCACCGGTTCGATCATGGATATGTTCGACTTTTCGTCCACCGGCGGCCACACGAGGCCGCTCTTCCTCGATCCTGCGACTGGCAGCGAGGTCACCAAACCGTAACGTCCTGACGAGCGGCGTGCCGTCGTTCCGCGAAATCCAGCCTTCGGCTCGCATAGAGGATCGACACATTTCCTCGACACGCACATCGAGAGCGTGACAACCAGAAATCATCACGCTCTCGTCTTCGTTTGCCGGTCAATTTGATGACTTCCTCAGGGTTTTGGCTGATCGCTTGGCGCGCTGGCCCCCGATTCCGTGGGATGCGATGTCGATCAGGACGGGAAGACAAGAAGCGCGTCGGCAGGCAAAAAGACTGGCAGTGCATCAAATCGATCCTGGAATCGCACGGTTCCGATTCGACACAGCTTCGTCATAATTGATTCACGCGCATTATTTTTATTTAGCCGCTAGGTGTCGCGCGGTCTTCGCCATTTTCTCTGGGAAAATCATGACAAGACACAAGCTCCTGCTGTGCACGACAGCTTGCGCCCTCATGGCCGGCGCATTGGTGACCGGTCTCGGCACATTCGTCCATCGTTCGTTTGCCGCTCCGGCGTCGACGCCGGGCGCCAGCCAGCCCGCGTTTCCCGGCGGCCCGGGCACGGCCGATTTCCTGCCCACGGCGACGCCGATCAAGCATCTGGTGGTGATCTTTCAGGAGAACGTGTCGTTCGATCACTACTTCGCCACCTATCCGACCGCCACCAATCCGCCGGGCGAACCTCCGTTTCACGCCCTTCGCAGCACGCCTCAGGTCAACAATCTCGCGACCGCCAATCTGCTGACAAACAATCCAAACGATACGAATCCGGGGAATGGCGCCGGTGAGACGAATCCGTTCCGGCTCGACCGCACCCAGGCCAACACCGCCGACCAGAACCACGGATACACGGCCGAGCAGGAGGCCTATGACCACGGCAAAGCTGACGCCTTTCCGGAATTCACCGGCGCCGGCACGCCGGGAGATGCCGGGGCGTTCGGAACCACCGGCCAGGTGATGGGCTATTTCGACGGCAACACCGCCACAGCGATGTGGAACTACGCCCAGCATTTCGCGCTGAGCGACAACGCCTATACCGACACTTACGGCCCCTCCACGCCAGGTGCGCTTGAGGTCGTCTCCGGCCAGACCAACGGCGTCGATGTGGTTCTCAACAAGAACAACTCGACCTCGTTCTTCATCAATGACGGCACGGGGGCAAATACCTTCACGCTGATCAGCGATGTCGATCCCGCCAATGATGTCTGCTCCAGCACGACGACGACGGCGCAGATGGGAACCGCGCAGACATCGGTGAAAAATATCGGCGATCTCCTCAATGCCGCGCGCATCCCATGGGGCGGCTTCATGGGTGGCTTCGATCTCAATATCACGAACGCCAACGGCACCACCGGCTGCAGTCGCAGCACCTTCGGCACCGTGGTGGGCGAGACCGTCAAGGACTATGTCCCGCACCACGCTTGGTTTCAGTATTTCCCGTCCACAGCCAACCCGACCCATGCCCGGCCGGCTTCTCTCCAGGCAGTCGGCTACAGCTTCGACGGTAACGGCAAGCTCGACCCCGCGAATCACGAATACGACGTCCTGGACTTCTACAACGCGGTGCGCGCCGGCGACTTCCCGGCTGTCTCCTACATCAAGATGGCTGCCTTCCAGGACGGGCACCCCGGCAATTCCGATCCGCTTGACGAGCAGACCGGCGTCACCACGCTGATCAACTTCCTCGAGCAGCAGCCTGACTGGAAAAACACCGCCGTCATCATTACGTGGGACGATTCGGACGGGTGGTACGACCATGCCTTCGCCACACCCACCAATGCCTCTTTCGACCAGTCGACCAATCCTTCGGCTGACCAGCTCGACGGCAACGGTGTGTGCGGCACCAAGGGCGTGACGCCGCAGCTCTCGGGCGTGAACGGGACCGGCAAGCCGGTCAATGGCCGCTGCGGCCCGGGAACGCGCCTGCCCTTCTTCGTCATCTCGCCCTGGGCCAAGGCGAACTTCGTCAGCAATACGCGGATCAGCCAAGCTTCGGTCGCTCGCTTCATCGAGGATAACTGGCTTCACAGCGAACGGCTCGGTGGCGGCTCGTTTGACGCCAGCGCCGGCTCGATCATGGATATGTTCGACTTCTCGCCCTTCGGCGGGCATAATCCGCGACTGTTCCTCAATACCTCGACCGGTGAGCCGATCGGGTTCTGATAGCGGAACGTGACGGCATAATGAGCCGTTCTGGCAATCCTGGTGCCGAGCCTCGCGGAGGCTCGGCACTTGGCCCCGGTTCCCGCGGATCGGACGCGCTCCTGCGGCGCGCGGGCGGGATGTCTCTCGGTGCGCTCCTGCGCGGGCCTTTGCGCTGGCCGCTCATCGGCGCCGGCCTCATTCTCGCGCTGCTGATCATCGCCGGCGCCTTTACGGTCGCGGAAAGTCCAGTCCCGCCCGGTCAGTGGCTGCGCCAGCCGATCGCGAGCTATTTGTTGAACGAGGGCATCAATCCCCATCCCGCCCAGCTCATGCGACCGCCTGCCCTGCCTTTCTCGGTGATGGCCGCCCTTGGCCAGAGGATCTTCTTCGACGCGAGCCTTTCTTCTTCCGGCCGCCGGTCCTGCGCCTCCTGCCACGATCCGGCACGGGCATACGGCCCGCCCAACACTCTGCCGGCGATGTTTGGTGGACCGGATCTCACCCGCCAGGGCGTGCGTGCCGTGCCCTCATTGATGTATCTCGAAACCCAACCGAACTTCAGTATCGGCCCCGACGACCCGACCAACGAGACGATGAACCTGAGCCAGGCGATAGCCGCCAGCCAGAACACCGCGCGCACGCAGAAGACCGCGCAGGACACGGCCGCAACCGCCGCCAATCTCGTGCCGCAAGGCGGCCTCTTCTGGGACGGCCGCGTCGATACGCTCCAGGATCAGGCCTTCTTCCCGTTGCTCAGCCCCTTCGAGATGGATGGCGGGAGCATCGAAAAGGTCGCCGCGAAGCTCCACCGCGCGTCCTATGCGCCTCTCTTCTATCAGCTGTTCGGGTCGCTGATTTTCAGCAACCCGCGGCTTGCGGTTTCCGAGGCCATGTTCGCGGTGGCCCGCTATGAGATCGAGGATCCGGCCTTCCATCCCTATACCAGCAAGTTCGATTACTGGCTCGAGGGCAAGGCACGGCTGACGCCGAGGGAGGTGCAGGGCTATGTCCTTTTCAACGATCCGACGAAGGCGGATTGCGGCGGCTGCCATCTCGACCAGCCGACCCCTGATGGACTGCCGCCACTCTTCACCGACCATCAGTTCGAGGCGCTTGCCGTTCCGCGCAACCCGGCGCTCGCCGTCAACCGCAATCCCTCCTATTTCGATCTTGGGATTTGCGGTCCGTACCGCACCGACATGGCGACGCAGACGCAATATTGCGGCCTGTTCCTGACCCCGACGCTGCGCAACGTCGCCACGCGACACGTCTTCTTCCACAATGGCATCTACCACAATCTTCAGCAGGTTTTGGATTTCTATGATTTCCGCGACGTGGACCCGGCCAAGATCTATCCGCGCGGGCCGGACGGAGAGGTAGAGAAATATAACGACATCCCTGCTCGCTATTGGGCCAATGTCGACATCATCGATCCGCCCTTCGACCGCAAGTTCGGTGACAAGCCGGCCATGAGCGCCCAGGATGAGAGGGACATCATCGCCTTCCTCCAGACGCTGACCGACGGCTACCAGCCGAAGGCGGGACATTGAACAACGGCCTGCTCAAGGCGTGATGACTCCGATCGTCCCGCCTTGAGCCTTCTCTTGATCTAATCGAGCGGCCGGCCGGGGATCGCCTGCGCGCCGTGGCGCGCATCCCATTCATCCTGCACGGTCTGGAGCACGCGCATCGCGGGCAGCACCGAGGGGCCGGAGGCGCGCGGGGAACGGTTCTCGCGCACGGAATCAAGAAAATCGAAGATGATGCGCGTTGCGTTCTCCTGCTCGGACTCCATCGCGGCCGTGCTGGAGGAAGTGCGGAACGTGCCCGCCAGAATATCGAAGAAGTAGGTGTCCCGATCGGTCACAATGAGCTTGTCATAGAAGCGATAGGACGCGTGGTACGAGCCATGCACGAGCAGGGTCGCGTCGCGCTCGGTCTCCGCAAGCACGATGCACTCCATCGGGATGCAAGTGAGCGGATGGAGGGGGCCGAGATGGCCAGTGACCCGGCGCAGCTCCGCGCCATCGAACAGGAAGAGCCCAAGATCGACGAAGTGGCAAAAATGATGCCAGAGGATATTGTCGGTCCAGCTTCGCACATAGCCGGTCGCGCCGATATTCTTGAGGCGAGGGATGAAGAAGCGCCCGGCGATATGCCGGATCGTCTCCTCTCCGGCGGCGAGCCGCATGCGCAGCGCCTCGCGCTCGGCTCGGAAGCGCATCGGATGGCTTAGCCCATATACCTTGCCGCTCTTCTCTCCGGCTGCCACCACGCGCTCGGCGCCCGCGAGACTCATCGCGATGGGGATCTCGATCAGTGTGTGCTTCCCCGCCTCGAGGCAGGCAATCGCCTGCTCCTCGTGCTGCTCGCTCGGCGTCGCCAGCACCACCACATCCACTTCGGGATCGGCCAGCGCCTCGGCGAGCGAAGTCGTCCATTTGCGGTAGCCGTAGCGCGCGGCAAAGGCCTCGGTCGCCTCCGCGCGGCGTCCCACCGCGGTGTGCAGGACCGCGTCCGTCCGCGCGAGGGCCTCGGAATGCCACATACCCATCATTCCGTAGCCCGCCATGCAGATATTCATCTCGCCTCTTCTCCAAACGCGCCCAGGCTCAGCCGATTCGAAACCCCGCCTGCTCGGCCGCCGCGCGCAGATTGGTGAACCCCTTCTTTGCGTACGCGAGCGGCGGCGCCTTCGCCGGATCCTGCTCCGCCTCGACGATCAGCCAGCCTTCGTACCCGGCCTTCGCCACGGGTTCGAGCGCGGCAGCGAAATCGATGGCGCCGTCCCCGGGCACGGTGAAGACACCGTTCACCACGGAATCGAGGAAGCTCCAGCGCTCGGCGCGGGCGCGCGCCAGCGTGCCGGGCCGAACATCCTTGGCGTGCACGTGATTGATGCGCCCCGCCCATCGAGCGGCGACCCGCACCGGATCCTCGCCAGCGAACGTGAGATGCCCTGTATCGAAAAGCAGGCCCACGCTGGCGGGCGTCCCTTCGAGCAACCGGTCAATCTCCTCCGCCTTCTCGATCACGGTGCCCATGTGATGGTGAAAGGCAATCGCCACGCCCCGCTCCGCCATCCAGGTGCCGAGCTCGCCGAGCCGCCCGAGAAAGAGAGGCCATTCCGCCTCGCTCATAAGCGGCCGCTCCGCCACAGGAACGTCCCGCTTTCCCTGCACCGTGCCGGAGGTTTCCGCGAACACCATCACCCGACAACCCAGCGCCTTGAGAAGCTCGAAATGCGGCCGCATCATCGCGATTTCCTCGGCAACCGAACGGTGCCGGAGTTCCGCCCCGTACCAGCCCGAGACCAGGGCAAGCCCGTGACGGCCGAGCACCGCGGCAAGCGCGGTCGGCTCACGCGGAAACTTGTTGCCCGTCTCGATGCCCGTGAAACCCGCTTCGTGCGCCTCCGCGAGGCACGTCTCAAGCGGCGTTTCGCCGCCGAGTTCCGGCAGATCGTCATTGCTCCAGGCAATCGGATTGGTTCCGATCCGCACGCTCATCGCCGATGCCTCCCTCTCGTCTTGGCGACATTGATCTCGCGGGTCCAGGAAAAAGAAAAGACCAGGGGCATTGCCCCCGGTCTTTCCTGGTGGTCTCCCGCTTCTGAGCAGATCAGTGCGCGGCGACGGCCCCGCCCGCCTTCGGCCGCGGCATTAGCGCCAGCAGCACGATCGAGCCGATCAGCACCACGCCCATGCCGAAGAAGCAATCGGCGTAGGTCATCGTATAGGCCTGGCTCCGTACCATCGCCGCGAGCTCGCCGAGGGCCTGCTGCGCGGCAAGACCCGCCGGCGTTCCCCGGGCGATGAGCAAGGAGGCTGCATGGTCGAGCCAGGCATGAACGTCGGGCGAGGTGATCGTCAGGCGCTGGGAGATGATGTCGAAATGATAATGCTCGCGCATCGTCGTGAAGGTCGAGAGCATGGCGATGCCGAGCGAGCCGCCGAGATTGCGGAACATGTTGAAGAGCGCTGAGCCTTGCGCCTGGTCGGCCCTCGCGAGGCCGCCCGTCGCCAGCGCGGAGAGCGGGACGATGATGAAGGGCTGCCCAAGTGCGCGGACGAGCTGGGGCAGCCGGAGCTCGGGCCCTGCCGTATCCGGGCTCATATACCCGTTCATCACGCAGCTCACACCGAACAACACGAACCCGAAGGCAACCAGCAGCCGCGCATCCACCCGCTTCATGATCATCGGCACGAACGGGATGATGAGGAGCTGCGGCGCCCCCGCCCACATTACCACCTCACCGATCTGCAGTGCGTCATAGCCCTGCACCTGGCCCAGATAGACCGGCAGCAGATAGACCGAGCCATAGAGGCCGAGCCCCATCACCAGCCCGAGCAGGGAGGCGGACCCGAAGCCCCGTCGCGCAAGCAGCCGGAGATTAAGGAAGGGTTCGCGGCGTACGAGCTCGATCACGATGAAGGTCGGGATGGCGAGCGCGGCCGTGATTGCGGCATAACGGATCCATTCTGTCGTGAACCATGCCTTCTCCTCACCCTCCTCGAGCATTGCGATGAGCGAACCGAGCCCGATGGCCATGAAGAAAATCCCGAGCCAATCGCCCTTTTTGAGCAGATGGAGCTGCATCCTCTCGGGCGCGACGCCGTACCATACGGCGCCGATAACGGCGAGCGCCGGAATCGCGTTGATGAAGAAGATCCAGTGCCAGGACCAGGCATCGGTGAGCCAGCCACCGATGGTCGGCCCGATGGCTGGAGCGAAGGTCGCCGTCACGCCGAACATGGCGAGCCCGACCGGCTGGCGCCCGGAAGGCAGCTTGCTCAGGATGATCGTGAGCGCGGTCGGGATCAGCACGCCGCCCGTGAAACCCTGACCGACACGGAAGAGGATCATTTCGCCAAGGTTGCTCGCGGTCCCGCACAGCATCGAGAAGATCAGGAAGAGCACAGTGTTCGCGATTAGATAGAGGCGGAGCGAGAAGACCCGGGAGAGCCAGCCGGTGAGCGGGATTACGACGATCTCGGCCACCAGATAGGCGGTCGAGATCCAGCTTCCCTGATCGGACGATGCGGAGAGCCCGCCCTCGATGTCGCTCAGCGAGGCATTGGTGATCTGGATATCGAGCACCGCCATGAAGGCGCCAAGCACGCCGCCCAGAACGGCAATCCAATCGCGAAGCGGGACCCGATCGGCGGCGCTCATTGCGCGCGCTCCCCACCAAGCGCCAGCTTCTCGCCCACCGGGGACAGCGCGGTGTTCACCGTCGCCTCCACCGAAAGCCCCGGCCGCAGCGCGTTCACCATCGGATCGTCCGCAGCGAGCGCGATCTTCACCGGCACACGCTGAACGATCTTCGTGAAATTGCCGGTGGCGTTCTCGGGCGGCAGCAGCGCGAACTGCGAGCCCGACCCGGGTGACAGGCTCTCGACCGTCCCGCGGAACTCATGGCCGGGGAAGGTATCGATCGAAAGCGTCACGGGCTGGCCGGGCTCCATCCGCCCGACCTGCGTTTCCTTGAAGTTGGCGGTGAGATAGATCTGGCTGCCCATCGGCACCACCTGCAGAAGCGGCGTGCCGGGCGAGACATAGGCGCCAAGCCGCACGCCGCGATCGCCCACCACGCCATCGAAAGGCGCCGTGATCACCGTGTAGGAGAGGTTGAGCTTTGCCAACCGCTGCTGCGCCTGGTCACTCTGGAGTGCGGCTTCCGCCATCTGCCGCTCGCTCGCCAGCACGCCGATCTGCCGCTCCGCCGCGGTCAGCGCCGCCTGGTCTCCGATGAGCTTCGCTTCGCTTTCGCTCAGGCTGGCCGCGGTCCGCTCGGCCGTCTGGACAGTGCCGAAGCCGGTCCGGCTCAGCCGCGCATAGCGCGTTGCGTCGGCCTGGGCGAAGCCGATGGCTGCCCGGTCCGCCGCGATCACCGCGCGGCTTGACGCGACGTTTGCGACCTGCTCGGCCATCTCGGCAGCGATATTGGTGAGCTTCGCCTCTCCCGAGGCCACGTCGGCATCGGCTTTAGCGAGTGCTGCGCGAAAGGGCCGGTCATCGATTCGCGCCAGCACCTGTCCTGTCCGGACAGGCTGGTTGTCTGTCACGTCGAGCTCGGCGATCGTCCCCGCCACCTGCGGGCTCACCGTTACGCTGTCGGACTCGAGATAGGCATCGTCGGTCGAGACCAGGAATCGGGTTGCCTCCCACCAGCGATAACCGCCAACCCCGAGCACGGCGGCGGCAAGGAGAGCTGCGACCCCGAGCAAACGCTGACGGCGAAGCCGCCGCTTGCCGGGCCGCGAGATGACTTCAGCAGAAGGATGCGGGGGCAAACCGAGGCCGCTCCCCTCGCGCAAGGTCACGGCCGACAAACCAGCCGCCGAGGCCCGGTCCGATGCGATCTGCGTGTTCTTCTGCGCCGGGACCGCGTCAAGGGCGATCGTGTTGACAGCCTGGATGGCGGTGACTTGATTCATGGAGGGAACCTCCGAGGCTAGCTGAATCTGAACTGGACGGTTCAGTGCAATATTGCATTAAGCTTTGCTAATCAAGATTGAACTGAACCGTTCAGTATGCTTGTGATGCAGGCCACGGATGCGCCAGAAGAGCAGGCGGGCTCCTTGACAAAACTGAACTGTACAGTTTAATCACGGCCATGTCACAGGCAAAGGTTTTCCCTGAGACGGTGAGCGACCGGGCGGATCCCACCCCCAAGCAGCGGGATATCGCCGAAGCGGCGACGCGTCTCTTCATGGCACAGGGCTATGCCTCAGTCTCGATGGATGCGATTGCGCGGGCTGCCGGCGTGTCCAAGGCGACCCTCTACGCTTACTTCGCATCGAAGGATCAGCTCTTCGCCAATCTGGTCGGCACGGCATGCAGCCGCTCCGGAGCCCATTCCGTCCCATTCGCCGAAGAGCAGCTCGATCTCCGCGATACTCTCACGGCGCTCGCCGACCGCGCGCTTCGCTTCATGCTCGAGCCGCAGTCTCTTGCCATCTATCGCGTGGTGATCGCCGAGTGCCCACGCTTCCCTGAGCTCGGCCGTGCATTCTTCGAACGCATCAGCGAGTCTTCGCGCCAGAACCTGGCGAGCTGGCTCAAGAAGCAGATGGAGGAAGGAAAGCTCCGGAGGCGCGATCCGGTGATCGCCGCTCAGCAATTCACTGGTCTCTTGCGCACACAGCTTCATATGCGAGCCCTGCTGGGGGTTGATCCCCCGCCGAGTGAGGATGAGATCAAAGTGACGGTTGGGGAGGCGGTCGAGACCTTCCTCCGTGCCTACGCTCCCGAAGGTGCGCCCCTCGCTGCCTGACGAAGCGCCGCCTCCTATGGCAGGCTAGGGCCATGACCGAAGCCAGACTCGCCCTCGTCACCGGCGCGGCCCGCGGCATTGGGGCGGCAATCGCTGCTCATCTCGCCGATGACGGCTGGGGTGTCATCGCCGCGGACCGTGAGCCCGCTCTGCACGCTGGCCCACGCATGCGTGCTGTCCAATGCGACGTCGCGGATGAAGCCGAAGTCAACACCATGATCGCCGGCGTCCGCGCGGAAGTTGGCAAGCTTAACGCGCTCGTCTGCAACGCCGGGATCATGATCCGCAAGCCGCTCGCACGGCTTACCCCTGCCGAGTGGTCGCGCGTGCTTGCCACGAACCTGACCAGCACCTTTCTTCTCGTCCGCGCTGCGG
The DNA here is from genome assembly GCA_035509315.1 of Acetobacteraceae bacterium. Classification (GTDB taxonomy): domain Bacteria; phylum Pseudomonadota; class Alphaproteobacteria; order Acetobacterales; family Acetobacteraceae; genus JAKAWQ01. The sequence continues at coordinate 241,103 of DATJLS010000003.1, forward strand.
AGGATCTGCTGCGTGCGGCCCGCGGCGCGGTCGTCACCATCGGCTCGACCCGGGCCCATATGTCCGAGCCGGACACGGAAGCCTATGCCGCCTCAAAAGGCGGCCTCGTCGCTCTCACCCATGCGCTGGCCGTGAGCCTCGGCCCCGTGGTGCGGGTGAACTGCATCTCGCCCGGGTGGATCGACACGCGGGGTGAGCCGCTCAGCGCGCCCGATCACGCCCAGCATCCGGTCGGCCGCGTCGGCCGGCCGGAGGATGTGGCTTCGCTTGCCGCCTGGCTGGTCGGCCCCGAAAGCGGCTTCGTGACCGGCGCCGAGTTTATTGTCGATGGTGGAATGACAAGGAAGATGATCTACGTTTGAGCCGATGCAGCTTCCGACGGAAACACTCGACGACGCCTCCGCCAGAAGCCGTACCGTGTCTTGTCTGATTCGGATAAGATGAAGCTTATGCCTCGTGGCGCCCGATGAGTGGATCGCTGAGACTATCGGTGCCGGTTTCGACATGGCCGGCATAATGGCGGACGAAGCTCGGATCGGACGCGGCCGTGACCTGCACATCGTACCAGCTGGCACTGGACCTCAGACTCAGAACCGTCGGCAGG
>DATJLS010000004.1:0-16931 GCA_035509315.1 Acetobacteraceae bacterium
CAATATTCCCCACTGCTGCCTCCCGTAGGAGTCTGGGCCGTGTCTCAGTCCCAGTGTGGCTGATCATCCTCTCAGACCAGCTACCGATCGCAGCCTTGGTAGGCCATTACCCCACCAACAAGCTAATCGGACGCAGGCTCCTCTCCAGGCGACTTGCGCCTTTGACCCGAGGGTATCATGCGGTATTAGCCGTAGTTTCCCACGGTTATCCCCCACCCGGAGACAGATTCCTACGCGTTACTCACCCGTCCGCCACTGACAGGGTTGCCCCTGCCCGTGCGACTTGCATGTGTTAGGCATGCCGCCAGCGTTCGCTCTGAGCCAGGATCAAACTCTCAGGTTCATCTCGAAGCCTCGGAGCCTTACGACTCCCCAACCCCGAAACGAACAGACCCGACGCATCCGGAATTCCTTGCAACCGAACCGGCCGCAAGAACATTCCAAACGCTCATTCGACGCTCACGTATGCGAATACGTCGACTTCTGCCCCGAACCGAATGGACCGCCCACTGCTTGCGCAGCAAGGCCGTCACATCCCCTGGGACGCCGCCAACGTATCCCTTTCGCTCTATGCATCTGTCAAAGAACAAAGCGTCCCCGGCCCAGCCGCTTCCGACTGGTCCGTCATGACGCGTTGCAGCTATCTAGTCCCGGCGCAGGTCGCTGTCAACGAGCGTCGCAGGAACCAATGCTGGTTCGGTTGGCGGCGGCCGCTCAGGCCGCCACCGCCAGCCCGCCGTTGACGGCGATCTTCAGCCCCTCCGGCCCCGCGCTCACGTCCACCGTGTCGCCTTCCTTGAGCGAGCCTTCGAGCAGCATCCCCGCCAGACGATTCTGCAGTTCGCGCTGGATCACCCTCTTCAGTGGCCGCGCCCCATAGACCGGGTCGTAGCCCTCACTCGCCAGCCAATCGAGAGCACTCGGCTCGAGCACGAGCGCCACTTTCCGCTCCGCCAGCAGGGCCTTCAGCCGGCCGAGCTGAATTTCGACGATCGCGGCCATGTCCGCCCGGCTCAGCCGTCGGAATAGGATGATCTCGTCCAGCCGGTTCAGGAATTCGGGCCGGAAATGTGCCCGCACCTGCCGCATCACCTCCGCCTCGACCAGTGCCGTCGCTTCACCCTCCGGCTGCGCGGCCAGCACCTCGCTGCCGAGATTGCTCGTCAGCACGATGATCGTGTTGCGAAAATCCACGGTCCGCCCTTGCCCATCCGTCAGCCGCCCGTCATCGAGTACCTGAAGCAGCACGTTGAACACGTCCTCATGCGCCTTCTCGACCTCGTCGAACAGCACGACCTGATAGGGCCGCCGCCGCACCGCCTCGGTCAATACCCCTCCTTCGTCATAGCCGACATAGCCGGGCGGCGCGCCGATCAGACGCGCGACCGCGTGCTTTTCCATGAACTCGCTCATATCGATGCGGACCATCGCCCGCTCGTCGTCGAACAGAAACGCGGCCAGCGCCTTGGCAAGCTCGGTCTTGCCCACCCCGGTCGGTCCAAGGAAAAGGAAACTGCCAATCGGCCGATTGGGATCCTGCAATCCCGCCCGCGCCCGGCGCACCGCATGCGCAACAGCCGTCAGCGCGTCCTCCTGACCCACCACGCGCGCCCTCAGCTCGTCCTCCATCCGGAGCAGCTTGCCGCGCTCGCCTTCCAGCATCCGATCCACCGGCACGCCGGTCCAGCGCGAGACAACCGAGGCTATTCCCTCCTCGGTCACCGCTTCATTGACCAATCGTCCCGTATCGTTGCCGTCGGCGAGCTTTTTCTCGATCTCCGGAATCACGCCATAAAGCAGCTCCGAGGCACGCGTAAGATCGCCGCGCCGCTGCGCGACCTCCACTTCGCTCCGCGCGTGGTCGAGCTTCTCCTTGAGCTTGTGAACCTCGGCAAGCTTCTCTTTCTCCGCTTTCCACGCCGCGGTCATCGCGTTCGATTTTTCCTCGAGCTCGGCAAGCTCCTTCTCAAGCCTCTCGAGCCGCTCGCGCGATGCTGGATCATCCTCCTTCCGCAACGCCTCGCGCTCGATCTTGAGCTGAATGAGCCGCCGGTCGAGCTCGTCCAGTTCCTCAGGCTTGGAATCCACCTGCATGCGCAGCCGGCTCGCCGCCTCATCCACAAGATCGATCGCCTTGTCGGGAAGGAACCGATCCGTGATATACCGGTTCGAGAGTGTCGCCGCGGCCACCAGCGCACCGTCGGTGATGCGCACACCATGATGCAGCTCGTATTTCTCCTTGATCCCGCGCAGGATCGAGATCGTTTCCTCCACGCTCGGCTCATCCACGAACACCGGCTGGAATCGCCGCGCCAGTGCCGCATCCTTCTCGATATGCTTGCGATACTCGTCGAGCGTCGTCGCACCCACGCAGTGCAGCGTTCCCCGCGCAAGTTCCGGCTTGATCAGGTTGGAGGCATCCATCGCCCCTTCCGCACGCCCGGCACCGACGAGATTATGCAACTCGTCGATGAAGAGAATCACCTCTCCGCTCGCCGCCTCGATCTCCGAGAGGACACCTTTGAGCCGCTCTTCGAACTCGCCGCGATATTTAGAGCCCGCCACCATGGCCCCTAGATCGAGCGCCAGCAGGCGCTTGCCCTTCAGCGCCTCCGGCACGTCGCCATTGACGATGCGCAATGCCAGGCCCTCGACAATCGCTGTCTTCCCGACGCCGGGCTCGCCAATCAGCACTGGGTTGTTCTTCGTGCGCCGCGCCAGCACCTGGATGGTACGACGGATCTCCTCATCGCGCCCGATCACTGGGTCGAGCTTGCCCGAGCGCGCGAGTTCCGTCATGTCGCGCGCGTATTTCTTCAACGCATCGAAGCTTGCTTCGGCGTTCGCGCTCGTTACTTTCCGCCCTTTACGGATATCCGCCACCGTCTTCTCGAGCGCCTGTGCCGAGACTCCCCCGTTCCTGAGCGCCCGCGCGGCCGGCCCCTCCCCGGCGGCCAGCGCTACCAGCAGCCGGTCCTGAGCGACATAATCGTCGCCCGCCTTCTCTGCCCCACGCTCGGCCGCGTCCAGAACACGCACCAACTCGGGCGTCACCTGCGGCTGACCTGCTCCTGACCCCTGAACCTTGGGCTGGCGCGCAATCTCCGCCTCCACGGCCGCTTTCACCGCGGCGGCGTCTCCGCCGGCCGCGCGGATCAGTCCGGCAGCCGCCCCTTCCTCGTCATCGAGGAGCGCTTTGAGAAGGTGCTCGGGTGTAATTCGCTGGTGAAACTCACGAATGGCGATCGTCTGCGCCGCCTGGAGGAAGCCGCGCGAACGTTCTGTAAACTTCTCGATATTCATCCGATCGGTCCCTTTGCATAGGCGACAAACTGCCCCGTCCCCGAAGGCAACGTGAGCGCGACCTTTGTCTCAGCACATGGTAGAGCGGGTTCGCTGCCTCAAGGGCTCTGTCAAACATGCGCCTCGAATACCTCTGCCGCGGTCCGGCGATCAGTATCATTCGCGTCATCATTTATGCCACCGAGGGCGGCGGAACGGGGGCGGCGAAGCGGCTGTCGCTGGTTGGCGGCTGACTTTTCCGCCTTCTCGCCATGAGCCCGGACCCGACACGCGACGGCGCACTCTCCCTGCTCACCGCAGTGCTTGAGCATCATGCACCGCTCGATCATGGGCTCATCGATTTGTCCCCCATGGCCCCGCGCGACCGTGCCGCCGCTCACCGTCTTGCTGCTGCCGTGCTGCGCCGCCTCGGCACATTGGATACCGCGCTGGAACCCTTCCTTCGTCGTTCCCCGCCCCCCTTGGTTCAACATGCGCTCCGACTGGGCGCGGCCGGGCTTCTGCTGCTCAACACACCCCATCACGCCGCGGTGGCAACCGCGGTCGCTCTCGTCCGCCGCCAGGGGCTTTCTCCGTTCGCTGGCTTGGTGAACGCCGTCCTCCGTCGCCTTGCCGCCGCCGGCCCCGCCGCAATCGAGGCGCTTGATGGTCCGCGCCTCGACACGCCCGCCTGGCTCTGGACGAGCTGGGGCTCGAGAGCCCGCGCCATTGCCGAAATCCACGCCCTGGAACCGCCGCTCGACCTCACACTCCGTCCCGGCGCTTCGATCCCATTGGGGGGCGAGGTGCTACCCACCGGCTCGATCCGGTTGTCGCCGGGGCAGGCCGTCACGACCTTGCCAGGTTTCGAGGCTGGCGATTTCTGGGTGCAAGACGTTGCCGCTGCCATGCCGGCCCGTCTTCTCGCGGCGTGTCCGGGCGAGCGCGTCGCCGATCTTTGTGCCGCCCCCGGCGGCAAAACGGCCCAGCTCGCACTCGCCGGCGCCCGTGTCACGGCTATCGATCGCGATGCCGCCCGGCTTGGCCGTCTCGGCGAGAACCTGGCTCGTCTTCGCCTCTCCGCCGAGATCGTCACTGCAGACGTGACCAGCTGGACGCCCAGCGAAAGCTTCCCTGCCATCCTGCTCGATGCGCCCTGCGGTGCCACCGGCACTATCCGCCGCCATCCGGATATCCTGCGCCTGCGCCAGCCGCGCGACATCCTCCCGCTCACCCAGCTACAAGACAGACTGCTCGACGCCGCAGGAAGGCAACTCGCCCCGGGCGGGAGGCTTATCTATTCCGTCTGCTCGCTTCAGGCCGACGAAGGGCCCACGCGGATCGCCGCTGCCTGCGCTCGTGTCGGTCTCAAACTTGATCCCTTTAGCGAAGCCGAGCTTTCCGACATGCCCGAAGCGCGCACGAAGGAAGGATATTTCGCGACGGACCCCGGCCTCTGGGCCGGTCGGGGCGGGATGGACGGGTTTTTCGCCGCCCGCCTCCGCCGTCTCTAGCCCATTCCACCGACTCCGTACCCCCCGATCCCTCCGCGGTCTGCGATCATTTCAGGCCCAGTCCCCCCGCCGCGGGCGGATCATACGCATCGCCGCTTGTGCGGGGTGGATTCGCCTGTCTAGAAAACAACGATGGCGGAGAGACCCACCGCGCGGACGATCGTTGCCCCGAGCCTGCTCGCCGCGGACTTTGCCCGGCTCAAGGATGAAGTCGCCGCCGTCGAGCGCGCCGGCGCGGATTGGCTGCATCTCGACGTGATGGACGGCCATTTTGTGCCGAACATCAGCTTCGGGCCGCTCGTTCTCGGCGCATTGCGGAAACATTGCCGCCTCACGTTCGACGTGCATCTGATGATCACCCCGGTCGATCCCTATCTTGCCGCGTTCGCCGCAGCCGGAGCCGACCATATCAACGTCCACGCTGAGGCGGGTCCTCACCTCCATCGCTCGCTCGCGGCGATCCGGGAGCTCGGCGTCAAGGCCGGCGTCGCGATCAACCCGGCGACTCCCGCGGCTGTGATCGAGCCGGTGCTCGACCTCATCGATATCGTCCTCGTGATGACCGTCGATCCAGGTTTCGGCGGGCAGAGTTTTCTCCATTCGCAGCTCTCGAAAATTGCTGCGCTCAAAGCAATGATCGCCGCGGCCGATCGGCCCATCCTGATCTCCGTGGATGGAGGCGTGACGCCCGCCACGGCCCCGGCAGCCCTCATGGCCGGGGCAGACGTCCTGATTGCCGGCACGTCCATTTTCGGCGCCGCTGATTACGCAGCCGGTATCGGCGATCTTCGCGGCAATCCCGGGGCGCCAGCACCGTGAGTGCAACCGACCCCCGCCGCTGGATGCGCAATGCCCGCCGCGCCCTGTTGCGGCTGAGGCAGATCCGGCCGCTTCACGTCCCCGACGCGCCCGCCCAAACGTCGTTCGATCCCTGGCCGGGGGACGCCACGGTCGGCGCGCGTCTCGTCAAGGGTGAGCTGGACGTCGCCGGCACCATTCGGGCGCTCCGCCCAGGAAACTGGAACCTGACCAGCGATCCACCGCTCCTGCGCACTGCAGCGCACGGCTTCACCTGGCTCCGCGACCTTCATGCCTTGGGTACCGACGCGGCCCGTTCGCGTGCCCGCACGCTTGTCAGCGACTGGATCGCCATCCAACAGACTGATCCGGTCGCCCATCGTCCGGACGTCGTCGGTGCGCGCATCGCCGCTTGGCTCGGCCACTACGATTTCTTCGCAGCCTCGGCGGACGATGCTTTCCGCCAGAAGCTGATGGCGCGGCTGACGGCGGACGCCCAGGTGCTCGCCGCCGCACTCCCTGCCGAAGAGCTCGATGCCCGCGCCCTCACCGCGCTCAAGGGCTTGGTCGCTGCTGCGGTTGCCTTGCCAGAGCACGGGGCGCTGCTCACAAGGGCGCTCCGTTTCCTGCCCCAAGAGCTGTCCCGGCAAGTGCTCCCCGATGGTTGTCATGCTGAACGCAGTCCGGTCATCCAGCTCGCCGCGATGCAGGACCTCACCGAGATCCGCGCCCTGCTCCAGAGTGCTGGCGCCGCCCAACCTGCTTCTCTTTCCGCGGTCATCGAGCGCATGGCAGTGGCGCTGCGCACCCTCCGCCACGGCGATGGCGGGCTCGCCCTCTTCAATGGCAGCAAGGAGGAGAGCGCCGAGCTCATCGATCTTGTGCTCACCCACGCCGGGCGCAGCGGCCGGGCGGTGCCTGCCCTGGCGGATGCCGGCTTCTATCGCCTCGCGGCCGGACGCAGCGTTCTGATCGTCGATGCCGGCGCCCCTGCGCCGCGCGGGCTCGACCGGATGGCGCATGCGGGAACTCTTTCTCTCGAACTTTCGGTCGGCCGCGAGCGTCTGATCGTCAATTGCGGTGCCGCCCCCGCCGCTTCTGATGCCTGGCACGATGCCATGCGTGCCACCGCCGCGCACTCGGCCCTGGTGATCGGTGACGTCAATTCCTCGGAACTCGCACCTGATGGGCTCCGAAGGCGCCCGGAAAAGGTCGAGGTGGCCCGCCAGGAGGCAAGCGGCGCCCATTGGCTTGAAACCAGCCATGATGGCTGGATGAAGCCGTTCGGGGCGATCCATCATCGCCGGCTCTACATGGCCGAGAGCGGCGAGGATGTGCGGGGCGAGGACGCGATCGAGGCCCCCATGCCGCAACCTTTTGTCATTCGCTTCCATCTCCATCCGGGTGTAACCGCGAGCCTTCAGCAAGATGGCGAAGCCGCCCTGCTGCGCCTTCCGTCTGGCGCCGGTTGGCGGTTGCGCGCCGAGGGGGCGCGGATGACCCTCGATGAGAGCATCTATCTCGGCGGCAACGAAGCGCGACGAGCGGAACAGATCGTCCTGACCGGCCATGCCGACGGTCCGCAGCAAGTGAAATGGGCCGTGAGCAAGGTCGGCTGACACCCGCCCGGTGAAGGTCATCGAGGTCACCAACACCGATTTCGCGCTACGACAGTTCCTGTTGCCGCTGATGCGCGCCGGGCGCTCGCGCGGCCACGAGATGATCGGTCTTGCACCCGACGGACCGCTCCTGGACGCGGTCCGGGCCGAGGGGTTTCGCGTGTTCACCGTCCCCTTCGCCCGCCGCCTTTCCCCCGTGGCCCAGGTGGCGGCGTTTCGGGCCCTGGTGGGCCTGTTTCGGGCCGAAAAACCCGATCTTGTCCATGCCAACATGCTGGTGAGCGGCTTTCTCGCCCGCATCGCCGCGCGGCGTGCGGGCGTTCCTCGCATCGCTTATACGAACCATGGGTTTCATTTCCGTCAGCCCAGCCCATGGCCACGCCGCGTAGCCACCTTCGCCGCCGAATGGCTCGGCGGCCGCTTCACCGACATCTTGCTCACGGTGTCCGCCTCCGACGCACTGGCCGCGCGCCGCTTCGGGATCGCCCGCAATGCCGAGGCCACCGGCAATGGACGCGATCCTTCCCTTTTTTGCCCCGACCCGAAAGCTCGGGCGCAGCTGCGTGCGGAGGTCGGGACCCCTCCCGACCGGCTTGTCATCGTCATAATCGCCCGCCTCGTGCAGGCGAAGGGCTATCCCGAGCTTCTCGCGGCCATGCACGCTCTGCCCGATGCCGAGCTCTGGGTCGTCGGCGAGCGCCTTGCCAATGAGCATGGCCGCGACCTCACTCCGCTCTTCGCGGCCTCGGGGCTTGGCAGACGCCTCAAGATGCTGGGCTATCGCGAGGACACGCCGGCGATCCTCGCCGCCGCCGATATCTTTGCCCTGCCCAGCCACTTCGAGGGCCTGCCGATGGTGGTGATCGAGGCAATGCTGGCCGGCCTGCCCGTGGTCGCAAGCGACATCCCGGGCACGCGCGAGCAGGTGCTGCCCGGTGTCACGGGCCTGCTCGTGCCGCGCGGCAAAATTGAGCCACTCGCCGCCGCCCTGGCCGAGCTCGCCGCAGACCCCGCTCGCCGGGCCGCCATGGGCGCGGCCGGGCGCGCCCACGCCATCGCCCGCTATGATGAGGCAAAAGTGCTCGCCCGCACCCTTGATCTACTCGGGCTCTGATCTATCCATCCCGCGCAGCGGAAGGCGCGCGGGCTCACTCCGAAGAGGTTGCGAAAGCGGGCATTGAAGGTCGAAAGATCTCCGAACCCGGCCTCGAAGGCGATCGTTGCGATGGGTGCCGGACTGCCGCGGAGCCGCGCGGCGGCGTGGCGCATTCTGAGATTCAACACGAACTGATAGGGTGTGATCCCGAGCGTGCGGCGGAAGGTACGCAGGAAATGGTAACGGCTCATTCGCGCCACCCGCGCAAGCCCGGCGAGATCGAGCTTTTCCTCACAATTCTCCTCGATGTGCCGAACCACATCGCTGATCCGCCTCTGGTCGCGCGCCGATGGCTCGGCGAGCCCGCGCACCCCGCCGGCGAGCATGGCCAGAACCGCCTCCGCGAGCCCGATGACCCACTCTTCCACCGCCAGGCTACGACGTGCTCGAGCCTCGCTCTCGATCAGCGGCAAGGCGAGCTTTCGGCTTGCCGGTAGAATTGGAGCGGGAAAGCGGAAGCAGGACGAGCCCACCACGCTCGCCGCGATCTCGGCGAAGAGATCGGGAGCGAGGCGAAGCGCGAGGCAGCGATCCCCCACGCCGTGCTCATGCCCGCAGACGAAGCAGGTGCCGGCATTGCCAAGCAGGAACGCTCCTGGATAGAGCAGGGCCGCACGATCGGAACGATATTGGAACGATCCTTCCAGCACCAGGGCGATGGTCACCTCCACATGCCGTTCCTCGAACGGCCGGTCCTGTGGACCGAGGCCGCAGATCACGTCGCTCACCTGCCAGCCGTGGCCGCCAGCAATCAGCCGCCCGACGGGCGCACGGGCCGGCCGCCCTGACATTTCCCCCCGCTTCGGATCGCGCGGCATAGGCCGAGGCTAGCAACTTTCCCCAAGCGAGGACCATGCTCCCGCCGCATGATCGGGCCACGGATCCCAAAGGAGGAGAACGACCCGATGCTCGACCATGTCTCGATCGGCGTGCGGGACCTCGCGCGCACCAAGCGTTTCTACGACGCATCCCTCTCCCCGCTTGGCTATAAGCTCCTGAGCGAAGGAGCGGATTCGCTCGGCTATGGCGCCGAGGCCCCTTCCTTCTGGATCAGCGTCACCGATCACCCGGTCCCGGCAAACCCGGACTCCGGCCTGCATTTCTGCTTCGCCGCCCCCAGTCGAAAGAGCGTCGATGCGTTCCACAAGGCGGCCCTTGCGGCGGGCGGGAAGAACAACGGCAAGCCGGGCCTCCGTGCCGATTACGGGCCCGATTATTACGCGGCCTTTGCCACCGACCCCGATGGCTATCGTCTCGAAGCCTATTGCGGGGCAAAGGGGGCTTGATCGGGCGGCAGAACGACCCCTGATTCCGGCCTTGCGCGCATCCGGCGGCTACGTCCGCGGTGCCGGCTGTGCGACACTGTCGGACCCAGATGAACGCCACCCTTTCGCGCCTCTTTCATCCTGCTGTCGCGGCGTGGTTCACAGGCCGCTTCGCCGCGCCGACCCTGGCTCAGGCCGAGGCGTGGCCGGCGATCCGGGCCGACCGCCATACGCTGATCGCCGCGCCAACCGGTTCGGGCAAGACGCTGGCGGCCTTTCTCGCCGCGATCGACGCGCTGCTGCGCCAGGGCCTCGAAGGCACGCTCCCGGATGCGACTCAGGTTGTCTATGTCTCGCCGCTGAAAGCCCTTTCCAACGACGTGCAGCGCAACCTCGAAGCGCCGCTGGCCGGCATCCGCGAGGCCTTGCGGACGCGGGGGCTGCCCGACATCGAGATCCGCACTTGGGTGCGCACGGGAGACACACCCCCGGGCGAGCGGGAGCGGATGCGCCGCCGCCCGCCGCATATCGTCGTCACCACCCCGGAATCGCTCTACATCCTGCTCGGTTCCGAGTCTGGCCGGGCGATGCTCGCGACCACGCGATGGGTGATCGTTGACGAGATCCATGCAATGGCGGCGAGCAAGCGCGGCGCGCATCTCACCCTATCGCTCGAAAGGCTGGCCGCGCTCACGGACGACAAGCTGCTCCGCATCGGCCTCTCGGCGACCCAGAACCCGATCGCCGCGATTGCCGACCTGCTGGTAGGCGCGGCCGCGGACGGAACACCGGCGGCGAAGCCCGTGATCATCGATGCCGGCCATCAGCGCGCGCGCGACCTCGCCCTGGAACTCCCCGCCTCTCCGCTTGAAGCGGTGATGTCCGCGGATGTCTGGACCCAGGTCTATGACCGTCTTGCCGAGCTTATCGCGGCGCACCGCACCACGCTCGTCTTCGTCAATACGCGCCGAATGGCTGAGCGCGTTGCCCGCGCGCTTTCCGAGCGCCTCGGCGAAGAGGCCGTCACCGCCCATCACGGCAGCTTGGCCAAGGAATGGCGGCTCAAGGCTGAGCAGAGGCTGAAGCAGGGTGCGCTCAAAGCGTTGGTGGCGACCGCTTCGCTCGAACTCGGCATCGATATCGGCGATGTCGATCTCGCGTGCCAGCTTGGTTCGCCGCGCGCGATCGCAAGCTTTCTGCAACGGGTCGGGCGCTCGGGCCATGCTGTCGGTGCGACACCGAAAGGACGGCTCTTCCCGCTCTCGCGCGACGATCTTGTGGAATGCGCGGCACTGCTCGATTCCGTCCGTCGCGGTGAGCTCGACCGGCTGACGCTTTCCCACCAGCCGTTCGATGTGCTCGCCCAGCAGATTGTCGCCGAGGTTGCAGCGCGTGACTGGTCCGAGGCCGCACTTTACGATCGGATGCGCCGCGCCTGGCCCTATCGCACGCTCACCCGCGAGGATTTTGCCGCAGTCGTGCATATGCTCGGGGAGGGTTTCACCACGCGGCGCGGCCGGCGCGGCGCACTCATTCACCACGATGCGATCAACCACGTACTGCGCGGCCGGCGCGGGGCGCGCGTGACCGCGCTCACCTCCGGCGGGACGATTCCGGACACGGCCGATTATCAGGTTCTGCTGGAACCGGAAAACACCGTGATCGGCAGCGTCAACGAGGATTTCGCGGTCGAAAGCCTGACCGGCGATATATTCCAGCTCGGCAACACCGCCTATCGCATCCAGCGGATCGAGCGCGGGACCGTTCGCGTCGAGGATGCGCAAGGCCAGCCGCCCAACATTCCGTTCTGGCTCGGCGAGGCGCCGGGTCGGAGTAATGAGCTTTCTGCCGCGGTCTCGCGCCTGCGCGCCGGTATTGCCGCGCGCCTCGCTTCCGACCCCAGGGGCGAAACAGCCCGAAACTGGCTTGAGGGCGAGCTCGGGCTCACCGCGCCCGCCACCGAGCAGCTTCTCGACTATCTCGAGGCTTCCCATGCCGCACTCGGCCTCTTGCCGACGATGGAGCGGATCGTGCTCGAACGCTTCTTCGACGAAGCTGGTGGCATGCAGCTCGTCATTCACTCGCCCTATGGCAGCCGGATCAACCGCGCCTGGGGGCTTGCCCTTCGCAAGCGCTTCTGCCGCAAATTCAATTTCGAGCTGCAGGCCGCGGCGACCGAGGACAACATCGTGCTCTCGCTTACCACGGCGCATAGTTTCGATCTCGCCGAGGTCGCGCACTATCTCCATTCCGCGAGCGTGCGCTCCATCCTCATTCAGGCGCTGCTCGATGCGCCGATGTTCACCACGCGCTGGCGCTGGGTGGCCGGGATTGCACTCGCGCTGCCGCGCTTCGCGGGCGGCAAGAAGGTGCCGCCGCAGATCGCCCGCATGCAGGCCGAGGATTTGATCGCCGCCGTTTTCCCCGATCAGATCGCCTGCGCCGAGAATCTGGTGGGCGAGCGCGAGATCCCCGACCATCCGCTCAACAACCAGACCATCGCTGATTGCCTGCACGAGACAATGGATATCCTCGGGCTCGAGCGCCTGCTGCGCCGTCTTGAGGCGGGTGAGGTCAGCATCATCGCGCGTGATCTCACTGAGCCTTCACCGCTCGCGCTCGAAGTGCTTTCGGCCCGGCCTTACGCCTTCCTTGATGGTGCGCCGCTCGAGGAGCGGCGGACACAGGCGGTCGTGGCGCGGCGCTGGCTCAGCCCGGCAAGCGCAGCCGAGCTCGGAAAGCTGGATGTGGAAGCGATCGCGCGCGTTCGCCTCGAAGCCTGGCCCGACCCTGTCAATGCGGAGGAGCTGCACGATGCGCTCCTTTGGCTTGGCTGTCTTTCCACCGAGGAAGCCCGGGCCGTGCCCGAGTGGGGCGGCTGGCTCGCCCAGCTTGCCCGGGACGGGCGTGTGATGCGAATCGAGAGTCCCGGCGCTGCGCTCTGGGTTGCCGCCGAGCGATTGAACCTGTTCCTCGCCCTCTGGCCCGATGCGCAATACACACCCGCAATTGCGCCGCCGGCGGAACGTGCATGGTCAGCAGAGGAGGCGCTCGCCGAAATTCTGCGCGGCCGGCTCGAAGGTCTCGGCCCCGTCGCCTCGAGCAATCTGGCCACCCCGCTCGGCCTGCGCGCCGAGGCCGTCGCCGCCGCGCTCACCGCGCTGGAGGTAGAGGGTTTCGCCATGCGCGGGCGCTTCACCCCGGGTGGCAATGAAGAGGAATGGTGCGACCGGCGTCTGCTTGCTCGTATTCATCATTACACTGTTCGGCGCTTGCGGGCGGAGATCGAGCCGGTTGCGGCGAACGACTTCCTCCGCTTCCTCCTTGCATGGCAACGCATGACGGAAGAGACACGGCTGGAAGGCCCGGACGCGGTTACGGCGGCGATTGCTTTGCTGGAAGGATTCGAAGCACCGGCAGGCGCGTGGGAGACGGAGATTCTGCCGGCGCGCATTGCTTCATACGAGTCGGCCTGGCTGGATGATCAGTGCTTGGCCGGGCGCGTTGCCTGGGCGCGGCTGAGCCCACCCTTGGCGGGAAGTCGCGGTCCTGTGCGCACAACGCCGATCACGCTGCTCGCGCGCCGTCATCGCGTGTTCTGGGCGCAGCTTGCGGACCGGTCCGACGTTGCGCAGCCGGGCGGGCGGGCCGAAACCTTGCTCAAGGCGCTGCGTGCTCACGGGGCCTCTTTCTTCGACGAGCTGGTCGAGCTAACGGGGCTGCTGCGTCCGCAGCTGGAAGAGGCGCTGAGCGAGCTTGTCGCGCTCGGCCTCGTCACTTCGGACAGTTTCGGCGGGCTTCGCGCCCTGTTGGTGCCGGAGGATCGGCGTCGGCCTTTTGCGGGCGCGCCGCGGCGACGGCGCGTGGTGGCGTTCGGGATGGAAGGGGCGGGACGCTGGGCGCTCGCCCGTTGCACGCCGGCGGAGGCGGGTGATCCGATCGACCCAGTGGCGAAGGCGATCGAGCACGTGGCACGCACGCTGCTCAGCCGTTACGGCGTTATCTTCTGGCGGCTGCTCGCGCGCGAGGCCGCGTGGTTGCCGCCGTGGCGCGATCTGCTCCGTGTCTATCGCAGGCTCGAGGCGCGCGGTGAGATTCGCGGGGGTCGTTTCGTTGCCGGTTTCTCGGGCGAGCAATACGCCCTTCCCGAGGCGGTGGGCCTTCTGCGCGAGACACGTCGGCGCACGGCCTCCGGAGCGTGGATTTCGGTTTCTGCTGCTGACCCGCTCAATCTTGCCGGCATTCTCACGCCGGGGCCCCGGCTTTCGGCGCTCACCGGCAACCGTCTGCTGTTTCGCGACGGAGTGCCCGTCGCGTCGCTCGCGGGTGGCGAGGTGAGTTATCTCGCGGCACTTGATCCGGCCACGCAATGGGAGGCCCGCAAACGCCTGCTGCGCTCACCGGTATCAACGCTGCTCGCCGATTTGGCCTGAGATTTTAATAGCCCAAGTGCTGTTCGGCTCACCGGGCCGATCAATGAGCGAAAAGATTCGGCAGGAGCGCGAATATAGCCTATGAATGGTGTGCACCCTCCTCCGGCGCTTAGATAACGAAGGCAAAGTTTTCCGCACACGGCAGCGCCCCATCGTTCATAAGGGCTACGGCGATGCGGTCGATAAAAGGACGAATAGACCTTGCTCGCCGAGAAACGCCGCGCATAGCGTTGAGAATGATCCCCGATTTCAGGAAAGAAGCCTCATCCGGAGCGAACGGTACAGGATCGGCAGAGCGTCGTGCGCTTCTTCAAACCGACCATCCTCCATAGTACTGACAGAAGAAGACCGACGCGTTCCATCATGTCTGGTCAATCCGGGGAATCCATTGCCATCCCAATCTCGCCCCAGTCGATTGCCCGGGCAACGCGAAGCGCGATGACGGGCAAATCGCTGATGTCCATCGCTGCGAGTTGCGGATACCGCCTCCTGAGGAGCGCCTGGGCCGCATCGTGCTCGTCGCCATCGGCGAGGATTTCGGCGTTCCCTTGGAGCATCACCCAGGCAAGGCGTGTCCAATTCTCGTCATAATGGTCGGCAACGAAACAGGCTGCGGGGTTCTCGAGAATATTGGCGATGCGCCGCAACCGGCGGCCTGCTCGCTTGGGCTTTTCATCGATCGTGACGTAGAGTGCCGACCCTTCCACGGCAAAGCAGACTGGGACGACATGGGGCGCTGCATCTCGTCCGGCAGTCGCGAGGTGGCCGACGCGACAGGTGGCAAGGAACCGGTACTGGCGGTCGGTTATCATAGCGGCCATAGTGGCGCACAGAATGGAAACTCCGCCAGGATAAATCGCCATGGCGAAGCAA
Source organism: Acetobacteraceae bacterium (assembly GCA_035509315.1). Classification (GTDB taxonomy): domain Bacteria; phylum Pseudomonadota; class Alphaproteobacteria; order Acetobacterales; family Acetobacteraceae; genus JAKAWQ01. The sequence continues at coordinate 14,941 of DATJLS010000004.1, forward strand.
GGAGAATGTGATGCAATTTGGCGCGTCGATGTTTTTCACAGACTATTCTGTGACGCCCGATGCTCTCGGACGTGCACTCGAAGAGCGGGGCTTCGACTCCGTCTGGGCACCGGAGCATTCGCACATTCCAATCTCACGCAGGACGCCATACCCCGGCGGAGGAGATCTGCCTAAGCAGTACTACGACACGATGGACCCGTTCGTGACGCTGACCGCAGCTGCGGCTGCGACAAAAACGCTGAAAGTCGGAACCGGCGTCTGTCTGTTGAATCAGCGAGACCCGATCCAGACCGCAAAACTTGTCGCCTCAATCGACCAGATTTCGGGTGGGCGCTTCCTGTTCGGTGTGGGAGTCGGCTGGAATCAGGATGAGATGGAGAACCACGGGACCGTCTTCGCGACCCGCGCGAAGCTGACGCGCGAGCGAATCGAGGCGATGAAGGAGATATGGACGAAGGAAAAGGCCGAATATCATGGCGAACTCGTGAACTTCGACCCGATCTTCGCCCGGCCCAAGCCGGTGCAAAAGCCGCACCCACCGATCTTTGTCGGCGGGGGCTTTCCCCAGGGGGCTCGCCGCGCTCTGCGCTACGGCGATGAATGGATGCCGGTCACCGGACAGATGACGGCAGACGCGCTGAGCGCGTGGACAAAGGCGTTCAAGGAGATGGCCGCAAAGGCTGGCCGTGATCCGGCAGCAGTGTCGATGTCAACCTTCAGCGCCCCGGACGATCTCGATCAACTCAAGCGCTATCGTGATTTGGGTATCACGCGGGTCGTCGTCGCTCTCGCATCCGACAAGAAGGACAAAATTCTCCCCATTCTCGACCATTGGGCCGATCTCATCCGCCGCGTCGCGACGTGACGGGGATTGGCCGTCAGTGGCAAGCCAAGTCCGAAATCTGAGTCGCGCCGGCCCGGGCCCAGCTGCGTTCTGGGTTGTTTTTTTCCGCTTGGCAGGAAGCTCTTGGGGCCACATCGCGGCGCGGCCCGGGCTGACCTGCCGGAGAAGGCCGTGAAGATGAAACGCGCGTGATGATTCGGTCCTTGAGTCGAACCATAGAGCGTGATGACCGAAGGTGGGATCACCGCGGGCCTGAATCACGAGAGAAAACAATGACCGAGCGCGGGGTGGGTGAGCGTGAGCGATCTCATCCCGCCCTCGCTGGTTCATCGTTCAGCAATCTCTTTTCGTCTCGGGCGGGGAGTTGCGGCAGATCGTTTTGAGGTAGGCAAGGATTTCCTTAGCTCGCCGCCTGGTGAACCTGCCTTTCCAATAAGGCATGGGTACGTCGTGCGACTCTCGCCCTCGTCTTTGCCCAGAAGCATGGTCCGCAGGATTAACGCGTCGCTCGGGTGGCACGTGTTTTTGAAGCCCGGGGAACTCAGTCCGGCTGAGAGACTGTGGTATAGAATAGGCCGCTTGTGCCGGTTGTCCTGATGGCAGCCGGCACGAAGGGACAGAAGGGCGCTTTCTCCAACCTCGATGGCTTGGGGCCATCGCCAGTGGCGCGCTCATCACGGCGAACGTGCGGCAGCCAGACTCTCCGCCATCGGAATCACTAGTGCTTCGTCCGGCTTCTGCTGCAGGTTGGTGCCGAGCGAAGAACAACCTATTGACGTGCATCAATCGAAAAAGACGCCTCTGCACCTTTTGAAAACGATTTCGCTGCCCGATATCTTGGGCCGTCAGGTTGCTATAAGAGATGCGATATCGCAAGGCGCATTGCCTCAAGCAAAATGTTACCGGGCGAAGCTCGTTGCCTCAGTTAAAATGTTACCCACCAGCGGGTAAGGGGCCATGATGCCCTCATCACCGGGGGGCACCATGAGTACGAAGATGACGTACGCCATGCGCATGGAATTCGCCGGCGCGATCCGGGGTCGCTATGCGGCCGCAGCAAATAAGGACAAGAGCAGGATCCTGGAGGAGTTTGTCGCGGCGACGGGATATCACGAAAAGTCCGCGATTCGGATCTCTCACGCCTGGC
>DATJLS010000005.1:0-2076 GCA_035509315.1 Acetobacteraceae bacterium
GGGCGAGAGTATCGATGCCGCGCAGCATCCTGTCGCGCGCATCGGTCTGAAACCTAACTTCTTTTGCTGCCATTGCTTATCTCCCTCAGGCGACCCTCTTGTCGATCTTCCAGTTGGAGTACGCAGCATGGACCGACGGCAGCTTGTGGATCAAATCGCCGCCATCGATAGCCTGATCGGCGAACTTAGAGACCGTAATAGACCTATCATGCAGAAGTTGCATCTCGACAGATCCATGGGTTCCGCTCAACTTCAGCTGCGTCATTCGTGCCGGTGTTGGCTTGCTTCCGCGAACAACGTGAGGTCGGCGACGAGGCCGTCGTCGCGCTCGATCGCGTACTGGCTCCGCCCGGCCTTGCTCCTCTCCAGAACCCCCAAGACGTCCTCTCTGCCCGTCTCAAAGATCCGCAGGTTGCGTTCGCCCACCTCGACCTCGGCGATCTTCCTCCGGAGCATCGTCGGAGCTTCGATCCGAGGGCTGACGTCAACGAGGTCCGCCAGGCCGGCCGCCGTGATGCCCGCCGCCTCGAGCCGGGCGCGCAGGGCGTCGGTCGCGGCTGTCTTGGACTTCTCCGCCGCCGCAATCTCGGCGGCCATAGCCTCGGCGCGGCGCCGGCTGGCGGCGTGTTCGGCCTCAATCCGCCGCAGGAACGCCGGATCCGCGAGGTCGCGCGTCTCGATCCAGACGGCCGCCGAAGTCCAGGCGCCGGCGAGCCATTCACGTATTTTCTTGTCCGCGATCCGAGCGAGCCGCGCCGCGCGCAAGTCCGCGGCCCATCGCTTTTCGGCCGGATGGCCGGTCAGCTCGGGCTGGGAAAGCCCGGCCGACCCATGCGCGGCCGGAGTGGCGGGCGCGGACACGGATGCCGCACCCTTCAACAGCTCATATTGGCGTCGGTATTCCGCCTCCCATTCGTCTCCGCCCTCGTTGGGCAGGATGCCGTCCCGATCGAGGAAGAATCGCGTCGTGGCTTCCAGCGCCATATCGCGGAGCTCTCTCAGGCCCATCTGCCGCCCCTTCCGAAGAATTCTCCTATTTGACTCCGGCGAAGGGGGACATCAAGCGGCTACGCAGTCGAACTATGGGCCAAGCATCGCGCGCGCAATGCACCATCGTCGAGTTGTTATTCCGAAGGCTGCGCCGGCTCTGCGCGGCTGGAGCGAAGCGGCCGCTCTGGCAGGAAGAGCACGATGACGAAGGCGCAGGCGGCGATCGCGGCACCAGCTAGGAAGGTGGCGGAGAGCGCATGGGCATAGGCACCCACTATCGCGGCATGCTCGGCCGGCGGCAGATGCGCGATGCGGTCGAGATGATTCTGCACGCTGGCAGCGCCTGCTGTCGATACGTCGCGCAGCCGTGTGGTGAGGATCGCGCCGGACAACGCTACGTCGTCTGCGCGAGGGTGATCAGCCCGCCCGCGCCGAGGCCTTGGAGGCCGCGGAAAACGATCAACTCCGTCATCCCCTGCGCCAGCCCGCAGAGCATCGAGGCCGCCAGGAATATGGTGATCGATACCATGAAGGCTGGCTTGCGGCCGTAGATGTCGCTGAACTTACCGTAGAGCGGCGTGGTGGTGGTCGAAGCGACCAGAAACGCGGTGACGACCCAGGAGAGATGCGCAAGCCCCCCAAGATCGCCCACGATGCGCGGCAGGGCGGTGGCGACGATATTCTGGTCGAGCACCTGCGAGCCTTAGTGCCAGCATCAGCCCCGCCAGCACCACCCGAAGCTCCCGCCGTGTCGGTGCCGTCATGTCCTGAACGAAACCCGCCCGATCGTTCACTTCCTTCCACCTTCCTGATTACGCAGACTGTACGCATGCAGCAGGATGAAGAAAGGCTATAGGCGAGGCAATTCGATCTTACCGAGGCGAGGCCGTCGGCGGCGGGCTCGGTTGTCACACGGTCCGGAGCTCATCTTCGACGTCGATCGGGGGAACCTCTGGCAGGAGGCTATGACGCGGAGGCTCCGCCCTCTCTGATCCTGACGCTCCTTGCGGTCAGCTGCGTAGATGTATTACGCGAAAGTCCGCGAATATCAGCGCCGCTAATGGGATGGTCCGGCCGTGCTCCAGC
>DATJLS010000006.1:0-11654 GCA_035509315.1 Acetobacteraceae bacterium
ACGATCGCGACGTCGGGACAAAGCTCAGCTTTTCTTGACCGATCGACCGGTATGCCACGACCGCTCTCCCCGTTGGGCAGAGCCCATCGAATCAGCTATCAGTCAAGTCGCGAAAACTCATCCGCGCACAGGTCTCATAAGCCTGCTCGGCCTTGTCGCCGAGGCGATGGCCGAGCGCCATCTCGATCACTTCGCGGGGATATGCGCTTGCCTCGCCGGCCCAATCGCGGAACGTGCTGCGAAAGCCGTGCAGCGTGATCTCGGCGCCGGGCGCGCATAGTTTGGCGATCTTGGACAGAGCCACGTCGCTCAGAACGCGCCCTCGCTCGGCTCCGGGAAAGACCAGCTCTTCCCCTTCGTCGCGCAGCTTTTCCATGCGCTCGATCACCACAAGAGCCGCATCGCTCAAGGGCACGCGATAGTCCTGGGCGGTCTTGGTGCGGCTGGCCGGCACCGTCCAGGTGTTGGATTTCCGATCGATCTCATCCCACCGGGCGCCGCGGACTTCGCCGGACCGACAGGCCGTCAAAACCAGGAACTCGACGGCTCGGGCAGCGATCCCTTGCCGCTGCCTCAGCGCCTCCATGAACGAGGCCACATCCTGCCAGGGCAGGGCGGCGTGGTGCTCGACCTTCCGCACCTTCGTCTTGGCCGGAAGAACATGCTTCAGGTGCCCGCTCCATGCGGCTGGATTGGGGCCTGACCGCCATCCTCTGGCCGTGGCGTAGTCGAGCACGCTTTCAATCCTGCCCCGAACCCTGGCCGCTGTTTCCGGTTTCACGTGCCGTAGGGGCTCGATCACCTCCATCACCGCGCCGGTATCGATCTCGGTCACGCTTCGGTCCCGGAGGGTCGGCAGAACGTATTGGTCGAGCGTTTGCCGCCACTGCCGGCGGTGGATCTCGCTGCGCCATGAAGGGGCATGGGCGGTGAGATACATCTCCGCCACCTGACCGAACGTGATGATGGGCTTCGCGCTCGCCTTGGCAGCCGCCCGGCTCGCCAGAGGGTCGATGCCGTCATGCAACTCCTGGCGGTAGCGCCTCGCCCACTCGCGGGCCTCTGCCAGCCCGTAGGTGTGCAGCGGCCCGAGGCCCATTTCGTGAGCCTTGCCGCCGCGCATGTAGCGCAACACCCAGCTCGCGGCCCCACCCTGGCCGATGCGCAGCCAGAGCCCGGCGCCGTCGCCATAGAGACCGGGCCTCTTCGCCTTCGCCAGCGCGGTCACCTTGGCCGGCGCCAGCTTGCCCACGACTCTCGCCATCTACCCTCCTTTTGTGGAACGGACGGTTCTATCCTCCGAACCCTTTGCGGGATGGCTAGCACTCTGCCTTCGAACCTATTTTGTCCGCCGAACCTTTGCGGCATCCCACAAACCTGATGCCGATATAGGGGGACATTCACGGACGGTCAAGGATGGTGATCGGCGATAAGTCTAGGAATTTCCTGCGATTTTGGATAGTGGATGGATGACTGCGGATGGCACCAGATCGGATGGGGTGGGATTCGAACCCACGAACCCTTGCGGGTTGGCGGTTTTCAAGACCGCTGCCTTAAACCTCTCGGCCACCCATCCTTACCGATCGATATTGTCAAATTGCTTCGTCTCTTGCGCCGTTCTCTCCAACCGTTCCTATGCCCGTCGCGCCACCGTTCATGCCCGACTCTTGCTCCTCGGCGGCGAGAAACGAGAACCGGGCTTTCGCTGGTCTTCACGGATATAGGACCCAGGTGCCTGCCCAGGCGATAGACGCCGCCTCCGCTGCTTAGATAGCGAATGGCGAATCCGCCCCGCAAGCCGTGCGCCCGGAATGGTCGGAAGAGGTATCCGTTCCGACCTCTCCGGGTCGACCGCCTCGCTCTCCGGCATCCGGCTCATGGGCGAGCGCCGGATTGGTCGCCAGCCGGCCCCCGGAAACGCACGCCATCACAAGGCGGCGGCCCAAAGGGGCCAAATCCCCGTGACCAGAAACCGACTACCGTAGCGCACCGAACGAAAGTCCGCGCACGAGATAGCGCTGGAGAGCAAAAGCGAGGCAAATCACCGGGAGAGCCGCGATGGACGCAATGGCGGCGATCGACCCCCAGCGGATGTCATGGCCCTCCATGAGGGTGGGCAAGATCACCGGCAGTGTCGTCACCCGCGCACGCGTGAGAATCACGGCAAAGAAGAACTCGTTCCACGAAAATATGAACGAGAGGAGCGCCACGGCGACGATCGCAGGCCGGGCCTGCGGCAGGGCAATATGGAGAAAGGCCTGCCAGCGTGTCGCGCCATTCACCAGCGCCGATTCCTCCATCGCCGGATCGATATCTTCGAAGAAGCTTTTCAGCACCCAGCAAATGAAGGGAACATTGAAGACCGTATATTGCAGGATCAGCGCGCTGAACGAATCGAGCAGCCCGAAGGCTCGCCAAAAGAGATACATCGGCACCGCAACGGCGACCGGCGGCATGAACAGGACGCTCAGAATGGTGAACGAAAGATTCTCTCCCCCGGTCCTGAACCGCCCGAGACTGTATGCGGCAAATATCCCGACAACCAGCGACAGGGCGGTCGCCCCGGACGCGACCGCCAGGCTATCGACGAGACCCTTGAAGCCACCCCAATGGACCAGAGCCTCTGCAAAATTGCCGAGATCGATATGGCTGGGCCAGAAGATCGGGGGCGAATTCAGCCACTCACCCGGAGGCTTGATCGCGGTGATCAACATCCAGAAAACAGGAGAAAGGAAGAGGAGCAAGATAAAAAGGGCAAATCCGGATCGAATCGCCCGGCGCAGCGCTGCCCCGAAGGTGGGGATCATGCCGCGCCCGCGAAACTGGGTTTTCGCGTCAGCCCGATCAGCGCCTTCGCAAGAATCGCCACGACAATAAGCTGAATGATCGCAAGCGCGCTCGCATAGCCGAGATTGAAATAACGAAACCCCTGGATATAAGTGTAATAGGCGAGATTCTCCGTGGCTGCGCCCGGCCCGCCGGCGGTCAGGATATAGATGATGTCGAAGGTCTTGAAGCTCATCAGCACGCGGAGCACGAGCGCGATGCCGATGACCGGCCGGAGCAGCGGAAGCATGATGCGCAGGAAGATCTTCGGATAGGAGGAGCCGTCCACGCGCGCAGCTTCCAGGATGTCTGCCGGCAAGGAACGCAAGCCGGCGAACAGCAGCAGCACCATGAAGGGGGTCCACTCCCAGAAATCGATCGCGACCAGGGAAGGAAGCGCCAATGTCGGGCTCGCGGTCCAGACCGGATGGCCAAGCCCGGCGAGTCCCAGCAGATAATTCAGCGGCCCGAACTGATAATTATAGATCTGTGCCCATTGGAAACCAACGACCGACGGCGCAATGATCGTCGGCACCAGAAGGATCGTGACCCCGATGCCGGCCCATCGCGGCAGGCTGTCGAACAGCAGCGCCAGGCCGAGTGATGCCGGGAGCTGCAGGAAGACGACACCGGCGATGAACCAGAGCGTGACCTTCAGGCTGCTCCAGAACAACGGATCGGAAAGGATGCGAGCGTAATTCTCCAGACCGATGAACTGTGGCGGGACCGGGATCAGGAGCTGATAGTTCCTGACAGAGACGTCGAGCGCATAAAGCAGCGGAAAGATGGCGTTGGCAGCGAATATGGCGAGAGCGGGCACCATCAGCCACCAGGCGAAGCGCCGGCGTGCAGCGGCAAGAGCTGACGCCGGCCTGCGCAGGGTCGGAACCGACATTTTCAGTAGACAAGCCCCACCTTATGGAATGAGTCGACCCAGTCCGCATAGGCGGCAGCAATCCTGTCCTGGCCTTCGGCGGCGGTGATATTGGCCCATTCTCCGGCGCAGGCATCGAGCGCGGCCTTCGGTGAAAGCGAGCCTGCGAGCGCCTGATTTACGTAGAGATCGAGGATGTCGATATAGCGGGGTGCGCCGGGAATGCTCAGCTCCGGATAGCCTGCCTTGAGGCCGCCGCGAATCGCATCGACATAGTTCGCCGCGGCGGCCTCGCTCATCGTCGGCTTGCCGAGATGGTTCTTCACCGCGCTCGCCTTGAGATAGGACTCGCGGTACGGATCCTCGCCACATTCCGGATCGTACACGTAAGTGATCCCGACATCCGGGAGCTGCATATGGGCGGCGAGCTTGTATGCATCCTCCGGGTTCTTGGAAAACGCCGAAACCGCCATCACCCGCGAATAGGGCATGTAGCTCCGTTGCGGGCACGGAGCAAAGCCGGACTTTCCCACCACCTTGCTCATCTGCGGGTTCTCGCATTTGAGCGGCAGATCATCCCACTGCACGACGATTGCCGTCGATCCGTCCAGGAACACCTGGTTGAGCGTCGGATAATCGATTTGAAGGATGTTCGGTGGCGCGTATTTCTTCATCTCGACAAGGAGAGAAAGCGCCCGATAACCGGTGTCGGAGTTGATGCCGGGGTTCATCTTCGCGTCAAACCAGCGCCCACCGAGCCCGGCGAAGATGTTCACGAACCATGCGTAGCAGAAGCCGCGGGCAGCATAGAAAGCGGTGCCATAGAGGTCGGGCGGGCGATGGAAGAATGCGGCGACCTTCATGAAGTCCGCCCAGGTTGTCGGAACAGCGAGGTCCTGGCCGTATTTCTGCTTGAAGGCGGCTTTCTCCTTGGGGTCATTGAAGAGATCGGTCCGATAGCAGACTTGGAGAAGGTCGCCATCGAACATCAGCGCATAAGTCTTGCCGTTGCGCTTGATGACCGGATCGCGATAAACGGGCAGATAATCGGCGAGCTGCGGGTCGAGCAGAGAAAAATAGGGATCGAGTTCACGGAGGAAGCCCAGGGCCTGAAAATCGCCGAGGAAGTACGGAGGAAATACGAGCACGTCGTAGGCGTCCGAGCGGGAGGTGAGATCAGTCACCAGCTTCTCATATTGCCCGACGAAGGGAAGACTCACGAGATCGGGCGTAAGGCCATATTTGGCCTCGAGCGCCGATGCCTGCCATTGAAACGGAAGCTCGTTCTGGCCGGCGTCGCATTCGATACGCACCGGCGTCGCTGCCGCCGCACGACCCCCATCGGTCCCGAGCGCCAACATGCCCAGACCTGCACCAAGCACTCCCCGCCGGCTGAATTGGGGGCCGGCAAAAATCTTATTGTTCATGACGTTTCCTCCGTCGTTATAGTGTCCGCGAGCCGCTTGCCGGTCTCGCGGTCGAAAAGATGCAGAGCGCTCGGATCTGGCCTGAGCCAGGCCGGAGCCCCATTCGGCAATCCGAGCGGAACCTCGAGTACGGCTTGGATCTGCTCGGGACCAAGTCCGAAAATTTCGATCGTCTGCTCCCCGTGGAACAACTCGCCCATTGTGCTGACCGAAATTGCGTCCGCTGCCTGCGAGCGCAGGACTTCGACCGATTCGGGGCGAAAGCCGACGACGATTTCTCTCCCATCCTGTCCAAGCTTTTCGGAAAACCCCATTGGGAGCGGGAGCCAAAACCCCTCGCCGCGTATCGCGGGATGTCGGTCGTCGCCTCTCTCAAGCCGGCCGGTCAGAAAATTCATCCTCAGCCGGCCGATGAAGCGCGCCACGAACAGGTTGGCCGGGTACCGATAGATTTCCTGTGGCGTCCCGATCTGCTGAAGCCTGCCCTGACGCAGCACTGCGATGCGGTCCGCGACCGCAAGGGCATCCATTTGGTCGTGCGTCACCATGATCATGGTTGCGCCGAGGGTCTGCTGCAAACGGCGCAATTCGCTTCGCACCGATTCGCGAAGGGATGCGTCGAGATTGCTGATCGGCTCGTCAAGAAGATAGAGATGCGGTTGCTGGACAATCGCGCGTCCGATCGCGACCCGCTGTTGTTCGCCGCCACTGATCTGGCGAATGTGCCGATCCAGAAGGTGGCCGATGCCAAGCAGCTTGGCAACGTTCGTCACACGCTGTTCGATCTCGGCGGCCGGTACCTTGCGCACCTCGAGCGGGTAGCTGAGATTCCGGCGGACCGAGAGGTGCGGGTAGAGAGCATAGCCCTGGAAGGTCATGCCGATATGGCGATGCCGCGGCTCGAGCGCGCTGACATCGCGCGGGCCGATAAAAATGCTGCCACCCTCGATCTCCTCGAGGCCGGCAATAAGGCGGATCAGCGTCGTCTTGCCGCTACCCGAAGGTCCGAGCAGGCACAGGAATTCGCCGTCATGGATTTCCAGGTCGAATTCGTCGAAAACCGAATTCTTCCCGTACGACTTCCGGATCCCGAGCAAGCGAACCTCGGCCATCGCGGTTCACTCCGCTATCTCTGGGGCCGGTGCGACGTCTCCCTTCCGTCACTGGCACGTCTTTCGCGCCCCCGTGTGCCGAAGAGCATCGCGCATGCGGGATGATCCCGCAAGGTCTCCACCGCGCCTGTCCGTATCCTCCGTTCCCGCGCCACCACGCTGCCCGCCCGCCAATGATGGCCAGGTTTCGCGGCGTCATGTCATGACGACCCGGTCGGGCTGGCGTGCCGGCCGAATAGGAAGCCGGCGCGCATCCCAGGGCCGCTCAGGGATATCGGCCGGCGTTTTCCTCTCGAGGCTTTTCGCGGAATTTTGATTCTTAATCGTAATAATATCCGATCGTATCGATATCGCCGCAAGGTGCCGAAGGGGCTGCGGCAGAATTGCCAAGGCTCCCAGTCCGGAATTCCTTCCCGTCCAACCTGGCAGTGGAGGGATTCCAGGCTCCGTCGCGACGGTATTGGCCACGGGCTGGGCGGACCGCAAGAGCCGGGTTCTTATCGGATCATTTTTCGATCCGCTCGCTTGAAGCGATCGAGATCATACCGCGCGGTCTCGCCTCAAAATGCCTGTATTGCGTGCCATCTGCAGAGTGACATCGAAGCTGTGCGCGGTCATGAAGACATCAGCAAACGGATTCTCTAGATTTTAACTGGGAATTTCCATTTCATATTTCTTGTGAGACGGGCATCACATCAAATCGGGCGGCAGTGTCTTATTGCTTGACCAAGCCGCAGAGATTCGCTCCGGCAGGCTAGGGGTCGAGCCCGGGTTTGCACGGGTCAATCTCCACAGAAACAAAGGAGGCTTCCGATGAAACGTTATTGTCTTGTCCTCGCCTGCGCGATGTTGCTCCTTGTTCCGGCTCTCGCTGGCGCCGCCACGGCAAACCAGCAGCAGTCCACGATGGTCGTCGCCAGTTCGGCCCAGCCTTCTCCGGCGAGCAACGGGTCGGTTTCCCAGTCGGTGCCTGCATTCGCGCCCCAGCCGAATGTCTCCGTAAGCGCCACGATCCCGAACGGACAAGCGAGCAATTCCCTTCCCGGTGACAGCACATTGAGGCTCGTCAACGGGACCGGCGGGGGTGGCTGACTTCCAACCTTCACGCTGAAGATCATCCCGTGTCGAACAGGGCCTGCCCGGCCATGGCCGGGCAGGCCCTGACGTCGCCGCGGCGGCTCGCGCCTCGCTGAGGCGTCGGGGCCAGTTGCATTCTTGCCGGCCCCGCTCGCCTTGGCGATGAAGGGTCCACAATCGGGGGATTGAAGGGCAGGGCAGGGGCCGCGATGCCATGGCTCCGCCTCCCGCGCGCCATCGCCAGAGAAGCCCGCTTGGCAGCGGAGGCGTCTGTGCTATCCCTGCGTGTCATCCACAACCAGAAGGTGGTCCCGGTGCGCATCGCCATGATCGGTGGCGGCTATGTCGGCCTCGTCTCCGCCGCCTGTTTCGCCGAGTTCGGCGTCGAGGTCGCCCTGGTCGAGACCGATCCCGCCCGCCTTCGCCAGCTCCAGCAAGGCGGCATTCCCATTTACGAACCCGGCCTCGATGCGCTCGTGGCCGCCAATGCCAAGGCCGGCCGACTCACCTTCGGCGATGATCTCGCCGCCGCGCTCCGAGGCGCGGAGGCCGTCTTCATCGCCGTCGGCACACCCACGCGCCGCGGCGATGGCCACGCGGACCTCACCTACGTCTTCAAGGCGGTCGAGCAGATCGCCGCCGCTCTCACCCACGAGGCCGTCATCGTCACCAAATCCACGGTCCCGATCGGCACCGGCCGCAAGATCGAGGCCGTGCTCCGCGAGCTTCGCCCGGATCTTTCGCTCGAGGTCGCCTCGAACCCCGAATTCCTTCGCGAAGGCAACGCGATCAATGATTTCATGCGGCCGGACCGCGTCGTCATCGGCGCGGAATCGGAGCAGGCGCAGGACGTTCTCCGCCGCCTCTACCGCCCGCTCTATCTGATCGAGACGCCGATCCTCGTCACCGCGCTCGAAACCGCCGAGCTCATCAAATACGCCGCCAATTCCTTCCTTGCGATGAAGGTCACCTTCATCAACGAAATGGCGGATCTCTGCGAGCATATCGGCGCGGATGTCCATGATGTCGCCCGCGGCATCGGGCTCGACGGCCGCATCGGCCGGAAGTTCCTCCACCCCGGCCCCGGCTTCGGCGGCTCCTGCTTCCCGAAGGACACGCTCGCGCTGGTCCGCATGGCCCAGGAGCATGACGCGCCCACCCGCCTCATCGAGACCGTGGTCGCCGTCAATGACGCGCGCAAGGCAACCATGGCGGCCCGCGTCGTCGCCGCCTGCGGCGGCTCGACGCGCGGTCTGACCATTGCGGTCCTCGGCCTCACATTCAAGCCGGAAACCGACGATATGCGCGATGCGCCCTCGCTCCCGCTCGTCACCCGCCTGGTTGCCGAGGGCGCCACGGTGCGCGCCTTCGATCCCGCCGGCATGGGGGCGGCCCGTCCTCTGCTTCCTCCAAGCGTCGTCTGGGGCCAGAACGCCATGGAAACCGTCGCCGGCGCAGACGCCCTCGTCGTCGTGACCGAGTGGAACGAGTTCCGCGCCCTCTCTCCCGCGCGGCTTCGCGCGGCCATGCGCGGGGACAAGATCATCGATCTGCGCAACGTCTTCGATCCCGCTGCCATGCGCGATGCGGGTTTTGTCTATCTCGGCCTCGGCCGTCCCCAGCCGTTCCGCCGCGCCGAAAGCATTTCGGCCTGACGGCGCGATGCCGACGGTCGATCCCCGCGCGGCTCTCCGTCACCTCCGCCGCGTCGATCCCGTCCTCGGCGCCTTCATCCGCCGCTTCGGCCCCTGCGCCCTGACGCCTGAGCGCGGCGTCAGCCCCCATGCCGCGCTCACCCGCGCGGTCGCCCACCAGCAGCTCCATGGCCGCGCGGCCGAGGCCATCTTCGCCCGCTTTCTCGCTCTCTATTCCGGCGGGGTCTTCCCTGATCCCGCCGCCATCCTTGCCACCGACATGGCCACGCTCCGCGCCACCGGTTTCTCGGCGGCCAAGATCGCGACCATCCGCGCCATCAGCGAGGCCGCCGAGGCCGGCATCGTCCCGACCCTCCGCGCGGCCGCCCGCCTCTCCGACGAAGCCTTGATCGAACGCCTGACCAGCGTGCGTGGCATCGGCCGCTGGACGGTCGAGATGCTGCTGATCTTCAATCTCGGCCGCCCGGACGTCCTGCCGGTGGACGATTTCGGCATCCGCGAAGGCTACCGGCTTCTCCACGGCCTTGCGGCCCAACCGAAGCCCCGCGCGCTCGCCGAGCTTGGCGCCATCTGGGCGCCCCATCGCAGCGTGGCCGCCTGGTATCTCTGGCGGCGCGCGGCCGAGGCCAGGGCGAACGGCAAGGCGGCCAAGGCCGTCAAGCCGGCGCCCACTCCCTGAAGAAAGGCTCGATCACCGCGAGCAGCCCTTCGAGATTGTCCGCGTGCAGCCAGTGCCCGGCTCCTGGCACGGTCGCGAACTCGGCTTTCGGGAAAAGGGCGCGGATCGCCGCATGATGTTCCGGCCGGATATAGTCGGAGCGTTCGCCGGCTACGAACAAGGCCGGTCCTTTGTAACGCGCTCCCGAAAGAAGCGGAAAATCCTCGATCTCCGCCATGGCGTCGGCAATCTGGGCAAGTCCGTTGCGCCATGAAGGCGTCTCTCCAACAAGCAGATTCTGAAGGAGGAATCCGCGCACCTGGGGATCGGGAACAGAAGGCGCCAGGGCCGCATCCGCCGCTTGGCGCGTCAACCCCGGCCCAAGCGGCAAATTGAGCATCGCCGCCGTCATCCCCCGGTGGTGCGGCGGATAGGGCACGGGCGCGATATCCGCGACCACCAGCCCCTGCGCCGCCTCTTCATGAGCGAGCGCAAGCCGCATCGCCACTTTCCCGCCCATGGAATGGCCGAGGATCATTGCCGGCAAGGCCCCCATCGCCGCCAGCGTCTCGCGCACATCCTCCGCCATGCCCATATAGCTCATGCCCTCGGCATGCGGGCTTGCCCCATGATTGCGCAGATCGAGTGCAACGACACGGAATCGTGCCGCAAGGCGGCGCTGCACTGCACCAAAATTCCGCGCCGCACCAAACAATCCATGCAACAGGCAGAGTGTCGGCCCGCTGCCGGTCTCGCGTGCTGCCAGGATCATGAATAGCCCTTCCATTCTGGGTTTTCCGCGGATCTGCGCATCTCGCAGACCAGATTTGATCCGCGGCCCGTCTCGTCGGGCTTGAAATGATAGCGTTTACAGATATCATTGTGCAGTGCAATATATGCTGCATTGCAGCGAGGATCGACAATGACCGCCTTCTCTCCCATCCCCTTCGAGCCCTCCGACAGTATCTCGAGCGCCGGAACCGGCTCGCTGCGCGGCCGTTTCTCGCGCTGGCTCGCCGAACGCCGCCGGCGCAATGCGCTCGCCCGCGAGCTTGCCCAGCTCTCCGAGCGTGATCTGAGCGATCTCGGCATAGGACGTGCCGATTTCTCCGCGATCATTCATGGCACCTATCGCCGCTAAATCGCGGTGCTGACCGCGCCGCCGCGAGAGCGGGAGGAGATCGCGCGGGAGGGGATCGCCAGCGCTCCCCCGCCCCGCTCTCGGTCACTGTTTTCTCGCGTGCTTCGGACCGAGGGTAAATCCGCCTCCGGTCATCATGACCTAGTGTCCTGCCCCTGAAATGCCTTCGCATTTCAGGGACCAGCAGGCCGCTGAAAACAATAGAGCGAGTGTCCCGACGCATGATGACGATATTTGCGAGTCGGGACACTAGGTCGTGGTGACGATTTAAGGGGAGGGGGATTGCCAGAAAGGGACGATCGGGATTCAACGTTGATTTTTTGGCTGTTTTTGGAGATCGGCGGTGGCCTGCGACGCGCTTCGAGACGGCCGGTGGGAGCGGCTTGAGGAGCTTGTGCTCGGCGGCCGCAAAGGCAAGCGCGATCTACGGACTGACAATCGACGGTTCTTGAACGCGCTGCTGTGGATGGCCCGCTCGGGCGCTGGCGCGATCTGCCCGAACGGTTCGGTGATTTCCGGTCTGTAAAGCGGCGCTGCCATCGCTGGATCGAGATGGGTGTGCTCGACGAGATGCTGGCGGTGCCGGCGCGCGAGGCAGATCCGGAATGGCTGATGATCGACTCCACCATACCATCATACGGGCATCATACGGGCACATCGTCATGCCGCCGGCGCCCACCGGATAAACGGGGGCAGATACCCGGGGCTTGGCCCAGAGCCTGGGTCGGTTTCACGGCGATGCGCTGGGCAATCCAGCGCGTCTGATCGGCTCGCCCGGACACGCCGAGGACATCGCCTTCGCGCATGATCTGGTCGAAGGCTTCCTCGCCGACGTCATGATCGCCGGCAAGGGCTACGATGCCGGCGATTTGTGCGACAGGATC
>DATJLS010000007.1:0-62343 GCA_035509315.1 Acetobacteraceae bacterium
TGACCTTGCCCCCTGGGATGTCCCCGATCTGAGCTAGAATCCGTTTCTTGCAGGAGACGGAAGATGAGGAAGAACCGGTTCACGGAAGAGCAGATCATCGGCGTGCTGAAGGAGCACCAAGCGGGGCTGCCGGTGGCGGAGCTGTGCCGCAAGCACGGGATCAGCGACGCGACGTTCTACACGTGGCGGTCGAAATACGGCGGCATGGAAGTGTCCGATGCCAAGCGGTTGAAAGTTCTGGAGGAGGAAAACCGCAAGCTGAAGAAGCTGCTGGCGGAATCGGTGCTGGACGTGGCGACGCTGAAGGAGGCGCTGGGAAAAAACTTCTGACGCCCGGCTCGCGGCGCAAAGCCGTGACCTGGGCGATCGGCGAGAAGGGGTATTCGCAGCGGCGTGCCTGTTCGCTTCTGGGCATGGCGCCGAGGATGTTCCGCTACGTCCCACGCCGTGGTGACGATGCGGCGCTGCGCGCGCGGCTTCGGAAGCTGGCCGCCGAGCGGCGGCGATTCGGATATCGACGTCTGCACATCCTGCTGCGGCGCGAGGGGCTTCGGCTGAACCACAAGAAGCTGTTCCGGCTGTATCGCGAGGAACGGCTGACGGTACGACGCCGTGGCGGTCGCAAGCGGGCTTTGGGGACGCGCGCGCCGATGACGGTGCCACAGGGGGCGAACCAGCGCTGGAGCCTGGATTTTGTCTCGGACGTGCTGGCCGACGGCCGGCGGTTCCGGGTGCTGGTGGTGGTGGACGACTTCACCCGCGAGTGCCTCGCGCTGGCGCTGGACACGTCGTTGTCCGGCCGTCGCGTGGTGCGCGAGCTGGATCGCATCGTCCAGTTGCGCGGTGCCCCCTTGCTGGTCGTCAGCGACAACGGCACCGAGCTGACGTCGCACGCGGTGCTCGCCTGGCAGCAGGATCGCGGCATCGGCTGGCACTACATCGCGCCCGGCAAGCCGGTGCAGAATGCGTTCGTCGAAAGCCTGAACGGTCGCCTGCGCGACGAATGCCTCAACGAGCACGTCTTCCAGGGCTTGCCCGCGGCCCGGCGGATCATCGAAGCTTGGCGGGCCGACTACAACGCCCGCCGCCCACACACCAGCCTGCGCGGTCTCACCCCGAATGAGTTCGCAGCCCGGTCCACGACGGACCACAACCAGAACGGATTCTGGTTATGAGCGAGGACAGTTTGGGGGCAAGGTCAAGGTTGTTCTTTCTTGAAAGAAAGAACCAAAGACCTTTTATCCTTTCATTCGTCGTCCATAGCTGGCACGGAAAAGGATCGCAGCCCCGCCAGCTGCCGCCGGATCGACGAGCAGACCGGAAGGCAGGGCCCGATGCGGAATCCTTCGTTCTGCGAGGAGGCGGCCGATCGCTTCATTGCCGTCCTCGGTCGCGATGACAATCCCGGCAATGAAGGGAAGCGAAGGAATCGCAACACCGGGGAACAGATGAGGCAGGGCCTCGGCCGCCAGCATGCGCACGCGGCCGCGCGGCAGGGGGACGGCAAAGCCGCCTGCCTCGTCCGGGCTGACCGGAAGACCGGCAAGACGCGAGAAGCGCGCGGCGGTTTCCGCCGGGGCGGCGGAAACGAGGACCACCTCGACGAGCGCAACGGCGCGGTTGGGATGGGAAAGGAACCGCTCCTGCCAGATCAGCTCGGGCGTGAGATGGCGGATGAGAAAGATCCTTCCTTCGGGTGCATCGGGCAGGATCAGGCGGGCGAATCCGGCTTGCGGGCCGGAAGGCTCAGCGTCATCCACGGGGCGCTCGAGATAGGCGATGCCGGGAATGTCGACGCCGGCGGCGCGCATTCGGGCAAGGTTGGCTTCCTCGTCATCCATGCCGAGCGCCACGATGTGCAGGCCGGCATAGCGGGCGAGGGAGAATTCGAGCGACTGGGTGAAAGCCTCGGGATCGACGACGGCGATCAGCTCGAGATACCCATCACGCAGAATCGCGCAGCGATTGCCGGTGCCGAAGGAAACCACCGGGCCTTCCGGGGTGCGGCGCCCGGAATGCCGGGCGAGCGGGGTGAGGGCGAAGCCGAGCCGTTCGAAGGAAGAAGCGAGCGCCGTGAGATCCACCCCGGCAATGCCGACATGGTCGAGCGAGCGGGCAGTGTTCACACGAGCTCGGCTTCATAGCGCGTCAAGCGCCACGACTCGGGTTCGCGGAGAGCCTCCTCATACCACGCGGAGACGAGCGGATGGGCGCGTACCGAATCGCAATAGGCGCGGCTGGCCGCGGCAAGCTCGGGCTCATAGGTCAGGAAGCGCGTCACCACCGGGGCATACATCGCATCCGCCACGGTGAAGTCCGCGCCGAAGAGATAGGGGCCGGAGCCGCCGAAACGCGCGCGCGTGTCCCGCCAGATCTTTTCGATGCGCGCGATATCCGCAAGCGCCCCCGGCGTGCGGCCGCGGCCGGGGAAATTTCGGTCGAGATTCATCGGCATCGCCTGACGGAGCGGGGCAAATCCCGCATGCATCTCGGCCGCGATCGCGCGGGCATGAGCGCGGGCCGCGTGCTCGGCCGGCCAGAGCCTGGGCGAAAGCTCGGCGCAATATTCGCAGATGGCGAGGCTTTCCCAGATGGCGGCGCCGCGATGCTCGAGATAAGGCACGAGGCCGGAGGGCGAGCGCGCCTTCACCTCGGGCGTGATCCCGCCGGCGAGCCGGATCACTTCCTCCGAAACGTCGAGGCCGGCAAGACGAACGGCGAGCCACCCGCGCAGGCTCCAGGAAGAATGGCGGCGGGTTCCGATCAGAAGACGACCCTCGGGCATCCTCGGCTCCTTTCGCGGCCGGACCATGCCACGACCGGAGGCGGGCGCAAGAGGGCCGGTTCAGACACGACGCCAGATCGTGCCGTAGCGGAGGACGAGCCCTTCATCGTCGACTTCGAGCTCGGCGGTGAAGCCCGTCGCCAGTCCGCGATAGCGGAATCGCCCAGGTGCGAGCTCCGTGTATTCCTGCTCCTGGGTCGTCACGGCAAGCGAGGGAACCGTGACATAGGCGACGGTGACGCGGATGGGCACACCGGGATGAAAGGCGAGCGTGCGGATCGGCAAGGTGTTGGTGAGCGGTGTCGCCATGATGTCGATGGCGGCGGCCCCGGCGAGATCGGGGCGCGGCTCGCCATTCACCCTCCAGGCGCCGTCGGCCGCGCGGGCAATATGCAACGCGCGCGGCATCGCGGCTTCGAGAACGGGATGGGACCGCTCGTGCCCGCCTGTCCTGCCTCCGGTCTTTGTTTTCTCGCGTGATTGAGACCCGCGGTGAGTCCACTTCCGGTCGTCACGCTCCACGGAAAGGGAAGCGGCGCGAAAACGCCATGCCGAATCGCAGGCCAGATGATAATGAAGGCGAAACGGCTCCGCACCGAGGCTGGCCGCGATATCGCCCACCGCGACGATGCCGTCAGGGCCGATGTCGAGGGCGAGATTCTCGCATCCGTCGCAGCCGATCCACTCCCAGGCGAGTGCGCGCGATGTCATGCACCCTCGATACGCCCTGCGCGCGGTGATGGCTTGGGGAAAATTGCGCATCGCGATCGGCGCCCGATCCAACGCGGCATCCGGAATGACCATGACCCCGGAATCCGTTACATCTTGCGTCTTTCTCGCCGGGAATTGGCCGCCATGTCCGAAATCAGGATCGAACCGTTGCGTGACTCGCCGGAAATCCGCGAAACATTGAGCGAAATTCTGATCGAGGCGGTCGCGAGCGGCGGATCGGTGAGCTTCATGCACCCGCTTACGCCGCAGGCGGCGCGCGCATTCTGGGATGACGCGCTGGCCGGGGCGGCAAGGGGTGAGCGAGTCATCCTGGGGGCCTGGAACGGCGAGAGCTTGGCCGGCACCGTGACGCTGCTGCTCGATTGCGCGCCCAACCAGCCGCACCGCGCGGAAATCACCAAGCTGATGACGCGGCTCAGCCATCGCGGCGGCGGTGTGGCGATCGCCCTGATGCGAGCGGCCGAGGACTTGGCCGTGAAGCGCGAGCGCACGCTCCTCGTGCTCATCACCGCGAGCGACGGCGGGGCCTCCTCGCTGTTCGAGAAGCTCGGCTTCCTGCGCGCGGGTGAGATCCCGGACTACGCGCTGAAGCCCCATGGCGGGCTCACGGGGACAACGATTTTCTGGAAGCGGATCGGAGGCAGGCACGAAGATCGGGATCCCGCCAGCGGCGCTTAGAGCGAATCGCGTTTGCACGGGCTCACGCAATCCGCTCTATGTGTTTGTTTTGTTAGCATCTTCACGCGATCAGCCGATTCCGTCCGATCGCGATCTGGTCCAAAGCGTGGTCCCCCCCGGAAACCAAATGGCTAGATCGCCAGCAGATCGGCACGGTTGCCTTCTGCCGGCGCTCCCGGGCCTGAAAGACAATCGCTCAATCGATCGGCCATGTCTCCAAGGGCGTCCAGGAATACGGGGGATGCATTTCCGTAATGCCGCGCCAAGGCGGCGAGATCGAGCAAAGCTTTGTATTGCACCACGCACCGCGCCGGCAGGTCGTAGGAAGAGGGCGGGGCGGAGATCAGCGATCTCGTCGAAGAGGCCGTCATGGGTGAACAGCCGATCGTCAGTCCGCCGATGATGAGCAGCGTTCCACGCCCGAAGACGGCCCGTAGCGATGAAACGCTCCGCGAGATGGGATGCTGGAACACGTGACGCGCGATGCCGCTTCGCGGGGCCGATGATTCCGGCGAATGCCGAAAGCGCCTTACTGTTCGAAGCAAGAGGATTGATCTCCACGGAAGAGGAGGCGACGCGCCCGGCATTCGCCTCGGCTGCCGGTCGAACGTCATACGGACGAACCGGGCGAATCCCCCGCCGGATAGCGGGAATTTTGCGCGACGTTGGGGGGGAGCCGCACATCCTGGCCGTATCACGCGCGGCATGGCTGTGCTGCGGCCTGCCGCCATCCATGAAGACTGAGGAGGTGATGATGCCCTGTACGGCCCCGACGAAACTTCGCTCCCTTCGGCAAACGGCTGCCTTGATCACGCTCGCCTCGGGGATCGGCCTGTGGGCGGCCACGGGCATCGCCTACGCTCAGCAAGAGACCGTCCGGCAAGCCTGCGCCAGCGACTATCACGCCTATTGCTCGGGCGTGCAGCCTGGTGGCGGCCGCATCAAGGCCTGTTTCCAGCAGAATTTCTCCAAATTGTCTCAAGGCTGCCAGCAAGCCCTGCTGGCCATGGCCAAGACACAGCAGCAGCCATGATCACACCCTGATCCCCGGCGTTTTGTGGCCAGTCCGGAGCGGTTTGCGTTCGCAGAGGCTCACGCGAACCGCTCCGTGGATTTGTTTTTGGCGAGAGCAAACCCGCCTGCTTTCTATGCGATTCCCGGCGAAGTGATCGGCGACATCGGCAATCGCGGTCTCGCGGCATTCGTGCCGGACATCACTCCAGCCGATAGAGCGCGGCGGCATTGGCGAAGAAGACGCCGTGCCGCGTGGCTTCGTCGAGGGCGATGGGAAAAGCCTCGGCCGGATCGTCGAAATCCCAGTGCGGATAATCGGAGGCGAAGAGCAGCCGGTCGGCGCCGATCCACGCAAGGATGTCGCGAAAATGCCGCCGATGCTCCGGCTCCTCCATCGGCTGCGTCGTCAGCCACACCTGCCGGCGCAGATAGGAGGAAGGCGGCTCCTTCACATGCGGCACTTCGTCACGCATGCGCAGCCACAATTTGTCGAGCCGCCAGAGAAGCGAAGGAAGCCAGGCGAAGCCCGCTTCGGTCATCACGACCGAAAGGCGCGGAAAACGGGCGAACACGCCCTCCATGACAAGGCTGGTGAGCTGCGCTTGCGCGCACTGGGCGTGCCCGCTCATCTCCTCGATATAGAAGGAGGGCCAGCCACTGCCGCTGATCGGCTGCCCGCCATAGCCGAAGGCATGGATGCCGACGGGAAGGCCGGCATGCTCGGCGGCCTCGTAGATCGGCCAATAGCGACGCTGGCCGAGCGGCTCGGCGGTGCGGCTCAGAAGCAGGACCTGGGCGAAATTCTTGTCCCCGGCCCAGCGCGCGATCTCCGCCGAAGCCGCCGCGCCATCCTCGTACGGCACGACGATGGAGGCGCGCAACCGCGCATCCCGTGAGGTCCACGCATCGACCTGCCAGCGATTGACCGCGCCGCAGACGGCGGTGCTGAGCTCAGGGTCCTGCAACCCCTGGCCGCTCGGCGTCAGCGGATTGAGGATCGCGAAGGCAACGTGATTGGGGTCGAGATGCTGGCGCTGCATCAGGCCGAGATCGCTGCCCGGGCGGCCGCCATCCTCGGGCCAGGCATCGCGGCGCATCGCGCCCGGCTGGCCTTTCGGATAGGCCGGCCCCTTCGCCGGGCCGAGCCGGCGGCGCTGGCCGTAGGTGACGAGATGGTTCCACCAGCGCTCGGAGAGATAGGGCCTGAGATCGGCGGGGTTGCGCATGGCCTGATGGACATCGCAATCGATCACCGCGAGGCTGGTCTCGGCCCGGCCCGCGGCCCGCGTTTCCATGCCCTCGCGCAGCACGACGTTCATGGCCCTTCCTCCGCGGTCGTGGCCTCGAGCAGACGAGGATAGGTCTCGAGCGCATTCTCCGCCAGCACGCGTTCGGCAAGCAAAGGCGGCAACCCCTCGGGCAGCGCGGCCCCGCCATCGAATTGCCAGTGCGGATGGTCGGTCGAGAAAAGCAGCAGCCGGTCCGAGCCCATCTGCTCGATCACCCGGAGCAGGATCGCAGGGTCCTCGGGCGCATCGACCGGCTGCAGCGTGAAGCGCACGCGCTCGCGCACGATCTCGGCGGGCGGGGTCGTCACCCAGGGCACCTCGGCGCGCAGGCCGCGCCAGAATTTCCCGAGCCGCCAGAGAAAGGCGGGCAACCAGGTGAAGCCGGATTCGATCATCACGACGCGCAGCGCCGGGAATTTCGCGAAAACGCCTTCGCAGATCAGGCTCGCGAGCTGGGATTGGAAGGACTGCGCCTGGGCGGCGTAATCCTCGATGCAATAGGAAGGCCAGCCCACTCCCGTCACGGCATGGCGATAGTTGCTGCCGGCGTGGATGCCGACCGGCAGCGCGTGACGCGAAGCGGCCTCGTAGATCGGCCACCAGCGACGCCTGCCGAGCGGCTCGGAATCATTGGCGAGCAGCAGGACCTGGACGAATCTCCGGTCCATGGCCACCCGTTCGATTTCGGCCGCGGCGAGCGCGGGATTCTGCGTCGGCACGACGATCGATGCGCGCAACCGCGCATCGCGATCGAGCCATTCCCGCGCGATCCAGTCGTTGAGCGCGGCTGCCAGCGCCGCGCCGAGATCCTCGCTGAAGGGAAGCTGCACGCCGTAGAGGCAGTTGCAAATCGCAAGACGCGTGCCGAAAGGATCGAGCGCACGGGCGAGAAGCCGCATGCAATCCGTTCCGGCCTCGGGAGAAAAATCCGGGCGGGCAGTGATGGGGGCGTTCTTCGGGTAGCTGATCGAATCGAGCTCATCGAGTCCCCGGGCCACGACCTGCTCGCGCCAATGCGCATCGAGATAGGGCAGCAGGGCCGCGAGACCGGGCACCGTGGGGTGAATATCGCAATCGATCGGGGCTGCAATCATGGTCGGCTCGGTCGAAGTAGAGCCCCGCAGGAAGGCCGCAGCAAGAGCCGCTCGTGCTCGATCGCAGAGAAAAGTGACTCACGGAGCGAGCAGTTTTCGCCGCGTGAATCGGGCACTTGGACAAAGAACGCATTGAGACAAAGAGCTCTGGGCGGGCTCTCCATGAAAGCTGGCACGAGAGCGTGATGACCGGAGGCGGGAAAACCGTAGGTCTCTCTCACGCGATGAAACCATGACCAAGAGCGGGATGAGTGAGTGCTGACGATCTCATCCCGCTCTGGGGACCGTGGCTGGCCGCGAGGATCAGGTCGCGGCTAATCTCCGGACGCGCGATCTGCCGCCACGGGGAGAGCATCATGGCCGAAGAAACTTCCGAGCTGCCGGGCCCGGATTTCGCCGCCGGGATCGATGCGGACGTTCTTGCCGACGGTGCGATGCTGCTCGGCCACGCCGGCGGCGAGGCCGTGCTGCTGGCGCGGCGCGGCGCGGAATGGTTCGCCGTCGGCGCAAGCTGCTCGCACTATCACGGGCCGCTCGCCGAAGGGCTGATGGTCGGCGAGACGGTGCGCTGCCCCTGGCACCATGCCTGCTTCAGCCTGCGGGACGGGGCGGCGCTCCGGGCGCCGGCGCTCGACCCGCTGCCCAGCTGGCGGGTCGAGCATGTGGGAAAGCGGGTCTTCGTCCGCGAGAGGCGGCCCGCGCCCGCGCCCGGGCTTCTTCCGGTCGGAACCACGACTCCCCGCCGGATCGTCATCGTAGGCGGCGGCGCGGCCGGCAATGAAGCCGCCGAGACCCTGCGCGCGGAGGGCTATGAGAGGGAGATCGTGCTGGTCGGCGCCGAGCCGTCACTTCCCTGCGACCGGCCCAATCTTTCCAAGGATTTCCTGGCAGGCAGCGCGCCCGAGGAATGGGTCTTCCTGCGCGCGGAGGCGTTCTATCGCGAGCATCGCATCACCCTGGCGCTCGGCACGCCCGCGACCGCCCTCGATCCCGCCGCGCGGGAGCTCCGCCTTGCCGACGGAAGGGTCCTGGAATGGGACGCGCTGCTGCTCGCGACCGGCGCCGCGCCACGCCGGCTCGCCATTCCGGGCGCGGATCTGCCGCACGTCTTCACCCTGCGCTCGCTCGCCGATTGCCGGGCCATCATCGCGCGCGCCGGCGCCGCCCGCTCCGCTGTCGTGGTGGGGGCGAGCTTCATCGGGCTCGAAGCGGCCGCCTCCCTGGCCACGCGCGGCCTCGCGGTCGCCGTGGTGGCGCCGGAAGCCCAGCCGATGGCCAATGTGCTCGGCCCCGAGCTCGGCAGCTTCCTGAAAGGGCTGCATGAGGCGCATGGTGTCGCCTTCCATCTCGGCACCACGCCGCGAACCATCACCGGGCAGGGGATGACACTCGCGAACGGGACCGAGCTCAAGGCGGACCTCGTCCTGGTCGGCATCGGCGTGAGGCCGGAGACGGCCCTTGCCGAGGCGGCCGGGCTCTCGGTCTCCGACGGTGTGCTCGTCGATGAATTCCTTGCCACGAGCGCGCCGGGAATCTTCGCCGCCGGCGACATCGCCTGCTGGCCGGACAGGCGCAGGAACGGCGAGCGCCTGCGCATCGAGCATTGGGTGGTCGCCGAACAGCAGGGAAAGCTCGCCGCGCGCAACATGCTCGGCTTGCGCGAGCCGTGCGACATCGTGCCTTTCTTCTGGACCCAGCAATATGATGTGTCGCTCAATTATGTCGGCCATGCCGCGCACTGGGAGCGGCTGGAGCTCGAAGGCTCGCCCGAGGCGCGAGATTGCCGGGTGACCTATTTCACGGGCGGGCGGAAAAGCGCGGTCGCGACCATTTTCCGCGATCTCGAGAGCCTGGAGGCCGAAGTGGAGTTCGAGCGGGAATTCTCGCCCGCCCGCTGATCGGCGCTACAGCTTCTCGACCTGGCTATATTCGAGCTCGACCGGCGTCGCGCGGCCGAAGATCGAGACGCTTACCTTGAGCCGGCCCTTCTCCTCGTCCACATCCTCGACCGTGCCGTTGAAGCTGGTGAAGGGCCCGTCCGCGACACGCACCTGCTCGCCCACCTCGAAAAGCACGGCCGGCCGCGGCCGTTCCACCCCTTCGCGGGTCTGCTTCAAGATCCGCTCGGCCTCGGCATCGGTGATCGGGCTCGGCTTGGTCCGGCTGCCGAGAAAGCCGGTCACCTTCGGGGTATTCTTGACGAGGTGCCAGGCATCGTCGGTGAGATCCATCTTCACCAGCACATAGCCTGGGAAGAATTTCCGCGCCGCATTGACCTTCTGGCCACGGCGCATCTCCACCACCTCTTCCGAAGGGACCAGCACTTCCTCGAAGTGGTCGGCAAGCCCCTTCTGCTGCGCCTGCTCCTTGATCTGCTGGGCGATCTTCTTCTCAAATCCCGAATAGACGTGCACGACGTACCAACGCTTGGCCATGAGAGGACGTTCCCTAGAGCGTGATCACCGAAGGCGTGAATCGCGCGCAAAAACATATGACGAGAGCAGCACAAATGAGCGCGAGCGAATGCATCCTGCGCCGAGCTCCCGTTAAAATCCCGTTCCGAAAAGGGCGCGGACCCCAAGGCCGATCACCTGGTCCACGACCAGGAAAAAGACGGCGATGGCGGCCGCCATCGCGATGACCAGCCCGGTCGAGACAAGCGTTTCCCGGCGCGAGGGCCAGGTCACCTTTGCGATTTCGCTGCGCACCTCCCGGACGAACCGGGCCGGATCCACCGCCACCTCGATCTTCTCCTCGTCCCTGCGGCTGCCGCCCGACACAAAAACAACCACCCTCCGCCCCTGCCGGAAGCTGGCAGGGGTGGAGGGTCTCGAACCCCCAACCTCCGGTTTTGGAGACCGGCGCTCTAGCCAATTGAGCTACACCCCTCCATCGAGGGCTGCCGCCGGCTAGAGAGAACGCCCCGCCAACCCTGTCAAGTCGGAAACCTGGATGCGAAATGCAACCCGGGCGCCGCGTCAGGCAAGCGGCGGGCCGCCGATGTCATGGCGATAGAATCCGCCCGGCCAGTCGATCGCCCGCGCCGCATCGTAGGCCCGCGCCCGCGCCTCGCCGAGATCGGCCCCGCGTGCGCTCACCGTCAGCACCCGCCCGCCCGCTGCCTCCAGCCTCTCACCGACGGTTCGGGTGCCGTTATGGAAGATCTGCACGCCGGGCAGGCTTGCGGCCCGGTCGAGCTCGCGAATCCGGCTCCCCGTCTCGGGCGCCTCCGGGTAGCCGCGGGCGGCGAGCACCACGGCGACCGAAGCCCCGGAATGAAAGCGCAGATCGAAATCGCCGAGCTCGCCTTCGCAGGAAGCGAGCAAGGCCGGAAGCAGGTCGGAGGCAAGCAAGGGCAGCAGCGCCTGGCACTCGGGATCGCCGAAGCGAGCATTGAACTCGATCAGCTTCGGCCCCTCCGCGGTCAGCATCAGGCCGGCGAAGAGAATGCCGCGGAAAGGGCTGCCGCGGCGGGCAAGCTCCACAAGCGCCGGCCGCACGATCTGCGCGAAGGCCGCTTCGGCGAGAGCGGGCGTGAGGGCGGGTGCCGGGGCCACGGCGCCCATGCCGCCGGTGTTCGGCCCGCGGTCGCCGTCATGGGCGCGCTTATGGTCCGTCGCCGCGCCCAGCGGCACGGCATGCTCGCCGTCGCAAAGCGCGAAGAAGGAAACTTCCGGCCCGGACAAACATTCCTCAATCAGAACTATTTTCCCGGCCGCGCCAAGCCGGTGCTCCTCCATGAAAGACGTGACCGCCGCTTCCGCCTCGGCGACGCTTCCGGCCACCACGACCCCCTTGCCGGAGGCGAGCCCGTCCGCTTTCACGACCAGCGGCGCCCCGAGCCTGCGGCAATGGGCCCGGGCCGCGTCTGCGTCCTCGAAACGCGCATAGCGTGCCGTCGGGATGCCGGCGGCGGTGGCGATCTCCTTGGCGAAGCTCTTCTCGCCCTCGATTCGCGCCGCCGCCGCGCCGGGGCCGGCGCAAAGGATGCCCGCCTCGGTCAAGGCATCGGCAAGCCCCGCGACCAGTGGTGCCTCGGGGCCGGGAACAACCAGATCGACCGCATTGGTATGCGCGAAGGCGACCAGCGCGGGAATATCGAGAACGGAGATCGGCACCGTCTCGGCAATCGCCGCGATGCCCGGGTTGCCGGGCGCGCACCAGAGCTTGGTCAGCAGCGGGCTGGCGGCAAGCGCCCAGCAAAGCGCATGCTCGCGCCCGCCCGATCCCACCACCAGAACCCGCATCCACGATCCCCGCGCCTTGAGACGCGGGTTTCTAGATCAATATGGCTTCTGGCGGAACGCTTTGCGATCCGCCAAAGCCCAATGGAAAGCCATGAAATTGATCAAGAAAATAAAATTGGCAGGCAACCGATGGGCTAAAGTGCGGGCATGAGCGAGATCGCCCTCAATATTCCTGAATATACGGTTGCCGAGATCTCCGGGGCGGTGAAGCGCACGCTGGAGACCGCCTTCGGCCGCGTGCGCGTGCGCGGCGAGGTGACCGAGCTCAAGCGCTACGCCTCCGGCCATATCTATTTCTCGCTCAAGGATGGCGGGGGAAAGCTCGCCGCCGTCGCCTGGAAAGGCGTCGTGCCGCGCCTCGGCATGGTGCCGGAGAACGGCGTCGAGGTGATCGCGACCGGACGGATCACCGCTTACGGCGACCGCTCGACCTATCAGCTCATCGTCGAGCGGCTGGACTATGCCGGCGAGGGCGCGCTGCTCGCGCGGATCGAGCTTTTGCGCAGGAAGCTCGCGGACGAAGGGCTCTTCGACGAGGCACGCAAGCGGCTCCTGCCGCTGCTGCCGCGCGTGATCGGGGTCGTCACCTCCGCCCAGGGCGCGGTGATCCAGGATATCCGCACCACCATCGCCCGCCGCTTTCCTCGCCCGATCCTGCTCTGGCCGGTGCCGGTGCAGGGCGAGGGCGCGGCGGAACGGATCGCCGCCGCGATCGCGGGATTCGCCCATCTGCCCCCCGATGGTCCGGTGCCGCGCCCCGATGTGCTGATCGTCGCGCGTGGCGGCGGCGGGCTCGAGGATCTGATGGCCTTCAACGACGAGGCTGTGGTCCGCGCCGCGGCGGCGAGCCCGATTCCGCTGATCGCGGCGGTCGGCCACGAGACGGACATCACCCTGATCGATTATGGCGCCGACCGCCGCGCCCCCACCCCGACTGCGGCCGCCGAGCTCGCGGTCCCGGTGCGGACGGAGCTGCTCGCCGGCCTCGCCCAGCTCGCCGCTCGGTTCGCCGGCGCGCTCCATCGCCTGGCCCAGGAGCGGCGCCTCCGGCTCGAGCGAGCGGCGCGCGCGCTGCCGGACCTGCCGGGCCTTCTCGGGCTGGCGCGGCAGCGGCTGGACGACCGGACGGAACGGTTGGCCCTCGCCCTCCCCGCGCTCATCGCGGCGCGGCGTGCTTCACTCGGCCGCGCGGCCGGGCGCCTCCTCGATCCTGCGGCGGCGATCGCGGCCGGGCGTGCCCGCCTTCAGCTTGCCGAGGCGCGGCTTCGCGCCGGGCTTTCTCACCTGGTCGCAGCCCGGCACGGCGCGAGCCGGGAGGTCGGCGCGCGGCTCTCCCCGGCACTGCTTGCGGCCTCCTTGCGCGAGGCGAGAGCGAGGCTCGAAGGCATGGGCGCGCGGCTTGAAGGGCTTTCGCCGGAGGCGGTCCTCGCGCGCGGCTATGCCCTGGTGCTCGATCCCTCCGGCCGGGTTCTGACGCGTGCGCGCGATGTCAAACCCGCTTCCCTGCTCCAGCTACGCTTCGCCGACGGCACGGTGCGGGCGAAAGCCGAGGGTTCGTCCGGGCCGCAAGGATCGCTTCCGTTTTAGATCACGATGGCGTCTTTCTACTCGCCCTCCGGGTTGCTGCGAGCGAGACGCTGCGCGGCGAAGAGGGAAAGCACGAGCAGGGTTCCCGTCAGGCCGACGACGCCCTGCCAGCCCCAGGCGGCCCAGAAGAAGCCGCCCGCCGAGCCGACGACGCTCGAGCCCAGATAATAGAGAAGCAGATAGAGCGCGGAGGCCTGGGCGCGGGCATGCCGGGCGCGCACGCCGATCCAGGAGCTGGCGATCGAGTGGGCCGCGAAGAAGCCGAACGTGAGCACGGCGATGCCGAGGATCACGAAGCCCAGATTCTGAGAGAGCGTCAGCACGATGCCGGAAAGATCGATCATCAGGGAGGCGCGGAAGATTCGCTTCCGGCCGACGCGGGCGGCAAGATGGCCCATCCAGGCGGAAGCGAAGATCCCGACGAGATAAACGACGAAGATCAGCCCCACCTCGGCCTGGCTCAGCGAGAAGGGCGGCGCCAGCAGGCGGTAGCCGATATAGTTGTAGATGGTGACGAAGCCGCCCATCAGCAGGAAACCCTCGGCGAACAGCCAGGGCAGCCCGGAATCGGAGAGGTGCGCCCGATAGGCGCCGAGCAAGGGGCCGAGGGCGAGCACGCGCGGGCGGAAGTGCCGGGAGGGCGGCAGGCTCGCCGCGAAGACGAGGCCGCAGACAATGCCGATCGCGCCGATGATCGCGGCCGCCGGGCGCCAGCCGAAATGATCGGCGAGAATGCCTGCAAGCAGCCGGCCGGACATGCCGCCGAAGCCGCTGCCGCCGATATAGAGCCCCATCGTGAGCCCGATCGCGCGGGGTTCGATCTCCTCGCTCACATAGGCCATCGCAACCGCGGGCAGGCCGCTCAGGCTCACACCCATCAGAGCACGCACACCAACCAGCTCCCACCAGGAAGGCACGGCGGCGGAGAGGAGCTGGAGCAACGCCGAGGCGAGAAGCGAGGCCGCCATCACCGGCTTGCGCCCGAACGATTCTGAAAGCGCGCTCGCGAGCAGCATGAAGACCGCGAGCGTCGCGGTGGTCGCGGAAAGCGAAAGGCTGCTCGTGGCCGGGCTGACATGAAAGAAGCTGGTGAAGACCGGCAATAGCGGCTGCACGGAGTAAAGAAGCGCGAAGGTCGCGAAGCCGGCCGCGAACAGGGCGAGATTGGTGCGCAGAAAAGCAGCACTGCCGGGCGCGATATGGGCCGGCGCGCCGGTATTGTGCTCGTGGCTCGTTGTTGGTTCGGGGAACGAGGACATGGCGGGAGATTGGCGAGCGGCGGCGGCACTGTCCAACATCGCGGGCCGCACTGCCGGTCTGCGCGGGCCGTGCTTCATCATGACGGAAAGCCGTGCGATAGCACGCGGTGGGGAGGGCAGCACGAGGGAGAGCTGAAGCATGCGCTTGGTGGTGATGCCCGGAGACGGGATCGGGCCGGAAGTGACGGCGGCAACGATCCGGGTGGTCGAGAGTCTCGATCGGCGGCTCAATCTCGGGATCACGCTCGAAACCCATGAGGTGGGCTTTGCGCGCCTCAAGCGCGACGGGACGACCCTTCCTTCGTCCGTATTGAACGCCGCCGAGGAAGCGGACGGCGTCATTCTCGGCCCGGTCTCGACGCTCGAATATCCTCCGCCCGATCAGGGCGGAATCAATGTCTCGGCGGCGCTCCGCAAAGGGCTCGATCTCTACGCCAATCTCCGTCCCGCCCGCAGCCGCCCCGGCATCCCCCATTATGGCCGGACCGGAATGGATCTCGTGATCGCGCGCGAGAACACCGAGGGCTTCTACGCCGTGCGGACGATGCATCAGGGCCAGGGCGAGTTCATGCCGACGCCCGACCTCGCTTTCGCCATTCGCAAGATCAGCGCGGAGGCTTCGCAGCGCATCGCGCGCGCGGCCTTCACGCTTGCCGAGCGGCGGCGGAAGAAGGTCACGGCGGTGCACAAGGCGAACGTGCTCAAGATGAGCGAGGCGCTCTTCCTTCGCGAGGTGCGCAAGGTGGCGGCCGAGTTTCCCGCCGTCTCCTATGACGAGCAGCTCGTCGACTCGATGGCGGCCATGCTGGTGCGCGATGCCCAACGGTTCGACGTGGCGGTGACCACCAACATGTTCGGCGATATTCTCTCGGATCTTTCCTCCGAGCTTTCGGGCAGCCTCGGCCTCGGCGCTTCGGTCAATGCCGGAGACACGCACTGCATGGCGCAGGCGCAGCACGGCTCCGCGCCCGATATCGCCGGCCAGGACAAGGCCAACCCTGTCTCGCTGATCCTCTCCGCCGCGATGCTGCTTGACTGGCTAGGCCGCCGGCACGGGGCGGAGAATTTCTTCCGCGCGGCGACGGTGATCGAGCGCGCGGTCGATGCCGTGCTCGCGCATCCCGAGACGCGCACGCGGGATCTCGGCGGCAGACTGGGCACGAAGGACTTCACCAAGGTGCTGCAGGATGCGCTCGAACGTCAGCTCGCCGCTATGGATTAGAAGAGCAGATCGCGATCAGACGGAATCGGCTGATCGCGTGAAGATGCTCGCAAAACAAACACATGGAGCGGATTGCGTGAGCCCGTGTGAACGCAATTCGCTCTAGGCTCAGGATTTATCGAATTGCTTGCGGGAGCGGCAATCGCTCCATGCGATCGCGGCTCGGCATCCGATCTGGGTTACAGCAAGCGTGGTCAGCGCCCGGCCGCTCGGCAGTCGCAAGAAGACGACGATCCCGCGAGAAGTGGCGCGTGCGCGGCGAGCCTGCGGGACACGAACTCCGTGAAGAGCCGCACCCGCTTCGTCTTGCGCGTCTCGCCCTGCGTGAGGAGCCAGAGCCTGCCGTGCTTGTGCAGGGCGGTGCCCGGCACCCTCACCAGCAATGGGTCGGACTCTCCGACGAAGCATGGCAGCGTCGTCATCCCGAGCCCCTGGCGCACCGCGACGATCTGCGCCCCGGCATCCGTGGTCCTGAACGGAACCGCGGCGGTGGGGACTTCGCCTTCGCGCACCCAATCCGGGATGCCATGAATGTCCCTGACGATCCACCGGACGGGATCAGGCGCTCCCGCGCGCCACGCGGCAAGGAGGTCGCGGGAGATGTAGACGCCGCCAAACAGCTCCGGTCCCTTCAGGCCGTGAAGATTGGGCGGCAGGGCGCTGCGTTCGTAGACGACGCGGATCGCGACATCGGCCTCCCGGTTGGTCAGATTCACCGGCCCGGCGGAGGACAGTATCTCCATCTCGATCTCGGGGTGAAGCCGCGCGAAATCGACGAAGTCCGGCATGAGCAGGTGTGTCGCGAGGGGCGGCGCCAGCGTTACCCGCAGAAGCCCGCGTACACTCTGATCGCGACCAAGGACACGCGTCTCCAGCTGGTTCGACGATGCTTCCATCTGGTCCGCGAACTCGAGGACCTCTTCCCCCGCATCCGTCAGACGATAGCCCGAAGGCAGCTTCTCGAACATGTGCGCCCCGAGACGCTCCTCCAGCTGGGCAATGCGTCGCAACACGGTGGAGTGGTTCACCCTGAGGCGCTCGGCGGCGGCCCGGACCGAACCCCCACGCGCGACGGCAAGAAAATAGCGAACGTCATCCCAGTCGATCATATGGTGCAATCCTGCACCGCGAGGTGCGCTTTCCAAAAACCCTTGCCCAATAGCATTGAACGGCATCTCGAACGGAGATAGCTGGGCCGGTAACCTTAGCCTGCAGCTGCGGGCGGCTCAATTCCGTTGCTCACCAACGGCGAACACCGCCCGCCACGGCTGGCGTCCGTCGTTCGGCCGGATCGATTTCGCACCAGCGATATGCGAACTTCCGCACTGAGCGCCCGATGCAGGCGGACCTATTTCGCAGTCCTCGAGGGCGGCGGCGCCGCGCCTCAGAAGCGAACTCAAGGAAGCATTATGTCGAGATTGGAAGGCAAGGTCGCCGTCATCAGCGGCGGTACGAGCGGCATCGGGCTCGCCATCGCCCAGCGGTTCGTGAAGGAGGGCGCGCACGTGTTCATCTTCGCTCGGCATCGGGACGCGCTCGACAAGGCGGTGCAGCTCATCGGCACCAACGTCACCGCCGTCCAGGCGGACGCGTCCAGGCTTGAGGACCTCGATCGCGTCGCCGACGCCGTCCGTGGCGCGAAGGGCAAGGTGGACGTGGTCGTGTCCAACGCTGCCCTGGTCGAGCAGGTGCCGCTGCCCGAAATCACCCCGGACCACTACGACCGCACCTTTGCCCTGAACGCCAAGGCGCCCTTGTTTCTGGTGCAGAAGATGCTGCCGATGATGGGCGGCGGAGGATCGATCATCCTCGTGGCCTCCGCCATGCACTCCATGGGCCTGGCGAACCACTCGACCTATGCCGCCACCAAGGCGGCGCTGCGTTCGTATTCCCGGACCTGGGCGGCCGAGTTCAAGGACAGCGGCATCCGCGCGAACACGCTGAGCCCGGGCGTCGTCGACACGCCGATGCTCGACTCCCAGGCGACCACGCCCGAGGGTGCCGCCGCGATTCGTGAAGGCTACGCCAACTACACTCCCATGCTGAGACTCGCGCGGCCCGCGGAGCTCGCCAACGCAGCTCTCTTCCTCGCCTCGGATGAGAGCTCGTTCATGACGGGCTCCGACATGGTCGTCGATGGCGGCGTGAGCAACGTCTGACGACGGCCATCCGAGCGGACGGCGTCGGTCGTCCAAGAGCGGCGCCCCCCTCGGAGATCACGGCGCAGATCCGTGCCGCGCTGATCACGATCCCGAACTGAATTCCCTGCAACGATCGATATGGAGTCCAACATGAAGTACGCCATCATAGGCACGGGGCTGGTGGGCGCTACGCTCGCCCGCTTCTTCGCCGCCAAGGACATTCCCGTCCTCATCGCCAACTCGCGCGGGCCCAAAACGCTTGCCGAGGTGGCCGCAGAATTCGGGCCGAGCGTCACGCCCGCCACGGTCGCGGAAGCCGTCAAAGCCGATATCATCTTCTTCGCGGTCGGCGCGCTCGCCTTCAAGGACGTTGGCGCGGTGCTGCAGGATTGGTCGGGCAAGATCGTCATCGACGTGACGAACGCCTTCCTGCTTCCGCCGGAAGTCCAGCAGGCGGAATACCAGGGGCGGCTCACATCCGAGGTCAACGCGGAGCGTGTTCCGGGCGCGAAGCTGGTCAAGGCCTTCAACCAACTTCCACTCAAGGTTCTCGCCAGCCCGTTGCCCGACGATGTCGGTCGAAGGGTCGTATTCGTCTCGAGCGACCATGAGGACGCGAGCGCGACCGTCGCGAACCTCGCAGAAAGCCTTGGCTTTGCTGCGATCGAAGTCGGCAGGATTGCAGAAGGTGGCCGTCTCATCCAGGCACGGGCAGCGCTCGTGTTCCAGAATCTGATCAAATACCCGCTGTAGGATTGGCGACCGGATTGGATCAGCCTCTTCCTCTGCCGCGAGCGGCGTGACCCGGTGTCTCCGCCCCGGTTGTGGCGATGGAGAGGGTCCGTGACGATACACGCTGACCTACGTGCTGATCCAAGCCGGTATCGCTCATGATGGCGGCTCCTTGCGCCGCCATCGAATCGACCGATCACCGCTCCCGCAAGCAACTTGATAGGCCCTGAGGCTCGATCAATCCTTCCGCCTCAGCGCGATCGAGAACGCGTTCTCCTGGAAGGGTCGTTTCCGGTCGGGCCGGCAGGAACGCTTTCCTCGTGCCCCGGGCGACCGCAGGATCGCGCTCACGCCGCTTCGGCGAGGTGCGGGCCGAGGCTCCGGAGCAGCGCGGGAATCTCGCTCGCCGGAGATGGCCGGCCGAAGAGATATCCTTGCGCCTCGGTGCATTTCTCCTGGACGAGCGCCGTCATCTGCTCCTCCGTTTCGACACCTTCGGCCGTGCTTGCCATGCCGAGGCTGTCGCAGAGGCTCGTGATGGCGCGGATGATCGCGATGCTGTCCGAGCGGGTTGCGAGTTCGCGGATGAAGGACTGGTCGATCTTGATCTTGTCGAAGCGGAAATTGCGCAGATAGCCGAGCGAGGAGTAGCCGGTGCCGAAATCGTCCATCGAGATGCGCGCGCCGAGGTCATGGATTCGGTGAAGGCTTGCGAGCGCGCTCTCGCTGTTCTCGATCATCATCGATTCGGTGATCTCGATCTCGAGGCGGTCGGGGCGGAGGCCGGATTCCGCAAGCGCGCCGGCGACGGTGCCGATGACGGCGCCGCTCTGGAAATGCGCAGCCGAGAGATTGACGGCGACACGGACCTCTTTCGGCCATCCGGCCGCTTCCCGGCAGGCCGCGCGCAGCACCCATTCATCGATCTCGGTGACGAGGCCGGCTTCCTCGGCCAGCGGGATGAATTCGCCGGGATTGACCAGGCCACGCTCGGGGTGACGCCAGCGGATCAGCGCCTCGAATCCGGTCAGCCGGCGGCTCTGCACATGCACGAGAGGCTGGTAAAGAAGCTCGAACTCTTCCTCCCTCAGCGCCTTGCGCAGGCCGAGCTCAAGGGTTCCGCGCGCCTGCACCAGCGCATCCATCTCCGGCTCGAAGAGGCGGTAGCACCCGCGACCCTCGGCCTTCGCGCGGCAGAGAGCGATATCGGCGTTCCTGAGGAGCTGATCCGCATCCGGCCCGTCGGCGTCCGCGTCGGCGGGGGCGACCGCGATCCCGACGCTGGCACCGATCCCGAACCACCGGCCCCCGATCTCGAACGGGAAGTCGAGTCCGCTGACCAGGCGGGCGGCGAGCGCTTTCGCCTGCGCCGGCTGGCTGACGCCGCTCTGCACGATCGCGAATTCATCGCCGCCGATGCGGGCGATGGCGCCGTTCTCGCGGACGAGCCGCCGCATCCGCTCAGCCACGATACGCAGCAACGCATCACCGGTCATATGGCCCTGCGTGTCATGGATTCGCTTGAAATGGTCGAGGCCGAGCCGAAGCAGGGCGCAAGGGGCAGTGCCGCGCGCGCCACGCGCGCCGGCCAGCGCCTCTTCCAGCCACTCGCGCAGCAGCACGCGATTGGCGAGCCCGGTGAGCGAATCGTGCCGCGAGATATGAGCGATGCGCGTCTCCGCGCGCCGCTGCGCGGTGATATCCTCATGGGTGGAGACCCACCCGCCATCCGGCATGGGCTGGTGGCGGATGGCGATGATGCGGCCATCATGAAGCTCGACGACGGAAGCGTGCGACAGGCGTCGGGCAACGATGCGCTCGCACCTTGCCTGGTATTCGGCGCGGGACATGGAGGGAAAGCTGCCGGCCGCATAACGGCGGTCGATGATCTCGCTGAGCGAGGTGCCCGGGCGGACATGCGCGCACCGGAGCCCGTACATCTCGGCATAGCGCCGGTTGCAGAGGATCAGGTGTTGCTCGACATCGAAAAAGCATAGTCCCTGGCTCATATTCTCGAGCGCAGCCTCGAACCGCTCGTTCTGCGCCTTGAGCGCGCCGAGGAGGCGCTCGATGTTGGCGTCATGCGTCTCTTCCCGGTCCATCTGGCGATAGGTTGCGGAGACCGAAGCGCCGAGCGCCTCGAGATCGACCTTGCCGTCTCTCATGGTCGCGGCGGCAAGCTGGCGGACATAGTGGGGATGCATCGGGCATCCCTCGCTGCTGGGCGCCACAGCCGGGCGGCAGCCGGCAAGTCCAGGCAAAAGCAAGCCATCATCCCCCATCGGCGGCCCGATCGCACGGCTGCAACGTGATTTCCGTCGCGAAGAAAAGATGGACGGAGGGTCTCAACAGAAGGTTAACTCTTTCTGCTCGAGACAACCGCGAGGCGCGGTGGCGTGCGCAATGTCTGAAAGATGACGCAATAGCGTTCGGTCGCCGTGAGCAGCCGTTCGAGCGTCGCAGGTTCGGCATCGGTGTCCAGCACGAATCTCAGGGTGATCTCGGTGAGCCCGACCGGTACCTCCCGGTCCACGCCAAGCGTGCCGCGCGCGTCCCACACGCCCTCGGCGATGATCCGGCCATTGCGGAGCGAGACACCCATGGCGGTCGCGACGGCCGCGAGCGTGACGCCCGCGCAGGCGGCGAGCGCTTCCAGCAGCATGTCGGCCGAACAGGCGAGCGATCCATCCCCGCCCGCCGCGGGATGCAGCCCCGCGACGACCGCCCGGCCACCCGCATTCACCGCGCAGGCGATATTGGCCGGATCGATGACGGCTTCCGCCCGCGCGAGGATGCGCGAGGTCTCCGGAGACTCGCGATAACGGCTCTTCAGCGGTGCCTGAAGGCTGCGAAGCTCGACTGCGTCCATGATTCGTCCCGCGCGCGGCCGGAGGCGGAACAGGATTGCTCGCGGCCATCCCTCCCGCTCCCGGTCAGTGTTTTTTCGCGTGATTCAGACCTGCGGTGTCTCCGCCTCCGGCCATCACGCGACAAGAAACCTATCCGAAGCTCAGGTTGGCGTGCCCGACAAGCCCCCCGCCTCGCAGCGCCAGCGCGCCAGCCGATAGCCCTGCAGGTCGAGCCTGTCGCTCAGCTGCTGTTCGGCGACCTGTTCGGCCTGAAGCATGCAGCTCTGCATCGACCCGTAAGGTTCCGCGAAAGGCGGGCGCACCGCCTTGCAGCTCGTCCCCGAACCGACAAGACAGAAAATGAGAACGAGCTGAACCATGAAATCACTCTCCGCCGGTGCCGAACATCGCCTCCACGCAAACGTGCGCGTGCGAGCCGTTCTCGCCGCAAGATCTTTCGAAGTGTTAATTGGGTGCAAAGAATTCCGATGGGAAGAGTTTTCACCAAATCTTTATTTTCAGAGAATTCTCTAATTTTATAGAGATGTCTTGACGGCGCCTTCGGTGCAGCGCCAACGCGCCAGCCGGTAGCCTTGCAGGTCCATCCGGTCCCTCAGCATGTCGGAGGCGATGAATTCGGCCTGCATCATGCAGCCCATCATCGAGGCATAGGGCTGCTCAAAGGGCGGGCGCACGTTCTTGCAAGTCGTCGACGAAGTGGAGAGGCAGAAGACGAGAACGAGATAGATCATGGCGGTCTCCGGGAAATGGAGAACGCATCCTCCCGCGTGGAAGCGGCCCGCGCTCGCCGCATCCCGGACGCTCATGGCGCCCAAATTCTAGGATTAAATCTCTTAAGCAAGACGCATGCCACGGTGAATGCATACACTCGCGCATATGTGAGAACGTTGCTTCACGCGCCATCGCTCAGGCCTCGTCGGTGGCGAGCAAGGCGGCGTCGCCGCCGGCAGCGGCGGTATTGACGGCAATCGAACGTTCCTCGGCGAAGCGGAAGAGCGTGATCGGCCCGCCCGCCTTGGGCCCGGTTCCCGAAAGCCCGCTTCCGCCGAAGGGCTGCACGCCCACCACGGCGCCGATCTGGTTGCGGTTGACATAGGCATTGCCGACCGCGAGCCGCGCGACGATTCGCCGCTGCACGCTCTCGATCCGGCTATGCACGCCGAGGGTCAGACCGAACCCGTTGCCGGCGATGGCATCGAGCAATGTATCGAGACGGTCCGCCCCATAGCGCACGACATGCAGTACCGGTCCGAACACTTCCGTGCGCAATTGCCCGGCATCGGCGAGCTCGTAGGCGCAGGGAGCGAAGAAATTGCCGTGCGCCGTCCCGGCGGGCAACGGAACGTCGAACAAAGGCGAGCCCATCCCCGCCGCATAGGCGGCGAGTGACCGTTTGGCCTCCTCGTCGATCACCGGCCCGATATCGGTCGCGGGATCGAGCGGATCGCCGATCACCAGCATTTCGGCCGCGCCTGCCAGCATTCGAAGCACGCGGTCGGCGATCTCTGCCTGCAGGCAAAGAAGGCGCAATGCCGAGCAGCGCTGCCCGGCCGAGCCGAAGGCGCTCGCCAGCGCATCCGTCACCACCTGCTCGGCGAGGGCGGAGCTGTCCACCACCATCGCGTTGATCCCGCCCGTCTCCGCGATCAGAGGGATGATCGGGCCCGGCCGGGCCGCGATTGCGGCGGCAATGGCCCGCGCGGTCTCCGTCCCGCCCGTGAAGGCAACGCCGCCGATGCGCGGGTCGCGGATCAGGGCGGCGCCCACCCCCGGCCCGTCTCCGGGAAGGAGTGCCAGCGCCGTCTTCGGCACGCCGGCGGCGCTGAGATGGGAGAGCGCCCGCCCGGCCACCAGCGGCGTCTGCTCGGCCGGCTTGGCCGCCACCGCATTGCCCGCGGCAAGCGCCGCCGCCACCTGGCCCAGAAAGATGGAGAGCGGAAAATTCCAGGGTGAGATCGCGGCGAAGACGCCACGTCCGCCGAGCTGCCAGCTGTTGCGCTCTCCGGTCGGGCCGGCCAGCGCGCGGGGTCCGGCGAAATCCTCCTTCGCCCGAAGCGCGTAATAGCGGAGGAAATCCGCGGCCTCCCGCACCTCCGCGATCCCGTCGGCGAGTGTCCGGCCGGCTTCGCGCGCAAGCAAATAGAGCAGCGCCGCGCGGTCCGCTTCCAAGGCGGCGGCCGCCCGCTCGAGGATCGCGGCCCGTGCCGGGCCGCCCGCGCGGTCCCATTCGCGCCATCCCTTCGCCAGCCGTCCAAGGGCGGCATCGATTTCCTCCGCGGGCGCATCATGCGCGATGCCGATCCTTCGGCGACGGTCGGAAGGCTCGCGGATGTCCCGGGCCGGCCCCATGCCCGGCAGCGAGAAATCCTCCCCCTCCGCTCGCCCTATCTCCGCCAGCAGGGCAGGGGCCGCGACCCTGTCGGCCAAGTCGAATCCCTCCGAGTTGCGCCGATCGGGGTAGAGCTCGCGCGGCAGCCGGATGCGCGGATTGGGGCCAAGGCCGGATGCTCGGACCCGCGCCACCGGATCGGCGATCACCGCGTCTTCCGGCACCGCCGGATCGACCAGCCGGTGCACGAAGCTCGTGTTGGCGCCGTTCTCGAGCAACCGGCGCACCAGATAGGCAAGCAGATCCTCGTGGCTCCCGACCGGCGCATAGACCCGCACGGGACAGTCCGGCCCCACCACCCCCTCATAGAGCGGCTCGCCCATTCCATGCAGCCGCTGCATCTCGAAGCTTCCCGGCTCGGCCAGCTCGAGGATCGTCGCGAGCGAATGCGCGTTGTGGGTGGCGAAGGCCGGGCGGAGGGATGGGCGCGCGAGCATCCGGCGCGCGATCGCGAGCCAGGAGACATCCGTCGCCGCCTTGCGCGTGAACACCGGATAGTCCGGATGTCCCTGCACCTGGGCGAGCTTGATCTCGCTGTCCCAATAGGCGCCCTTCACCAGCCGCACCGGCACGCGGTGCGCACCGGCGATGCCGGCCACCCAGTCGATCACCGCGGGCGCGCGCTTCTGGTACGCCTGCACCGCGAGCCCGAGCCCATCCCAGCCTTCGAGCGCCGGATCGCCGAGCACCGCGGCGAAGATATCGAGGCTGATTTCCAGCCGCTCGGCCTCCTCGGCATCCATGGTGAGGCCGATATCGGCCGCCTTCGCCGCGCGCGCGAGCCGGCCGAGGGAGGTGATGAGCGCGGGAACGCAGCGTGCCTTCTGCAACGGCTCGTAGCGGGGATGAAGCGCTGAGAGCTTCACCGAGATCCCTGGGCCTTCGACAGGGCCGCGACCGGCGCCTGCCTTGCCGATCGCACCGATCGCCGACTCATAGGCGCGCAGGTAGCGTTCGGCGTCTGCCATCGTCTTCGCCGCCTCGCCCAGCATGTCGAAGCTGTAGCGCCACCGCTTGCCGTCCCCCGTGGCGGCGCGGCCAAGCGCCTCGCCGATCGTCCGGCCCAGCACGAACTGGCGCGCCAGCACGCGCATCCCGCGGCGGAGCGCGGTCCGTATCACCGGCTCGCCGAGCCGGCGGACCATGCGCCCGATCGCCGCGCCGTTCTCGAAAGCCAGCACACGCCCGCTCAGCATGAAAGCGAAGGCGGAGGCATTGACCGCGAGACTGTCGGCCCGCCCGAGATGCGCCTCCCAGTCGGGCCCGCCGATCCGTTCCTCGATCAGCCGGTCCGCGGTCGCCGCATCGGGAATGCGCAGCAACGCCTCGGCGAGGCAGAGCAGCGCCACACCCTCGGCGGTGCCGAGCCCGAATTCACGGAGAAACCCCGTCACATCCGCGCCGGGCCGATAGGTCGCCCGCGCCGCGCGCACCAGGCCCACGGCGCGCGCCTCGATCCGCGCCGCGAGCGCCGGGGGCGGGCTCGCCGCCTCAAGAAGCGGGGCCAGCGCCTCCGCTTCGGCAAGACGGTGCAGCGCGCGCATCGCGCCGCGATCGTGCAGCTTCGTTGCGGGGGGCGGCGCGTCAGGCACGGCCGCACTCAATCGGCCGGGGCGCGGCCCGGCGGACGGGGGGACTCAGCCGGCAGCGCCGACCCAGGCTCCGAGGCTGGTCCGCTGCCTTCCCTCCGCATCGAAATTCCCCGGATCCAGCCAACGTTGATAGCCTTCCCTGAGCCGCGGCCATTCCCGATCGATGATCGAGAACCAGGCCGTGTCGCGGTTGCGGCCTTTATAGACCACCGCCTGGCGGAAGATCCCCTCGAAGGTGAAGCCGTAGCGCCGCGCCGCGCGGCCGGAGGCCGCATTCAGGCTGTCGCATTTCCACTCGAACCGGCGGTAGCCGAGCTCGTCGAACACGCGGCGGGCGAAAAGGAAGATCACCTCGGTGCCTGCGCGGCTTCGTTTCAGAGCCGGTGCGAAGTTGATGTGTCCGATCTCGATCACGCCGTTCGCGACATCGATCCGCATCAGCGCGGCAACGCCCACGGCCCGCCCGCTCTTCCTCTCGACGATGGCGTGGAAGAGCGGATCGTTTTCATTCGCGACCGTCTCCACCCATGCGCGATAGGCGGCAAAATCGGCCGGTGGCTCCAGCGCAAGATAGGTCCAGTTCTCCGCCGCTTCGGCATAGGCCGTGAAAAGTGCCTCCGCATGCCGCTCGACCGAGAGCGGCTCGATCCGGCAATAGATCCCTTCCATCTCCTGTCGCAGCGGCATTGGCCGCGCGGCCCAACCCGGAACCGGAAGCCCGACCGGCAGCATGGGCGTCATCCCCCCGACTTCGTTGCGGAAATCATCGTTGCGGAAAATTCTCGCGCGCGGAACGCACCCGATGCAATGCCGGCGAGAAACCCCTATCGCAGCCGGCGGCCAAGATAGAACGGGGCCGTGGAAGCCGGGACGCCGTCATGCTCGATGGTGAGCGGCGGCAGCGTCTCGATCCGGGAGAAAAGCTTGCCGTAATCCGCCACAATGCGCGCGGGCGCGACATTGGGCGCGATGATCAGGACATCGTGTCCGCGATAGCGGGCGAGCGGATGGATCAGCCCATATTCGTGCGGATCGGCGCCGAGAACGATCACCGGCGGAGAGCCGCCCAGCGCATAGTCGATCTTTGCGGCGTCGCTCCAGCGGACGGTGCCGATGACGAGGCCGGGGCGGTCGAGCAGATGCCGTCTCGCGAGCTCGGGGCCGAGCGAGCCCCAGTCGATGATCTGGAGCGCGGGGTCGTGGCCGGGTGAGACGAACGGCGCCAACAGGTTGAAGCGCGCGTCGGCCCCGACGAGGGCGGCGCCGATGAGAACGAAGCCGGCCGTGAAAAGAAGCCAGGGACGGATCGCGCGGTCGCCGGCCGCGAGACGGCGCTCGATCGCGTCGCCGAGCAGCGGGAAGAGCATCAAGTAGCCAGGCGCGGCCCAGTGGAAGAGCACCCGCCCGCGCGAGCCGAGCGCGACGATGCTGAAAAGGAGGATGGCGGGAAGGCCGAGGCAGAGCAGAAGCCAGCCTCGCCATGCGCCCGGCCCGCTTCGGAGCGCGCCGACGCCCGAAAGGACCAGCGGCAGCCAGATCCAGGGAAGAAGGAAGAGCGCCTCCCCGCCGAAGACGATGAAAGGGGCGAGAGGATGGAGGGCAAAGCTGCCGGCACGGCCGCCCTGATAGGCGAAAGAGATCCAGTGATGATGAAAATTCCAGAGAAGAACCGGGGAAAAGACGAGGAAGGCGACGAGGACGGCGAGCCAGGGCGCCGGCCGGGCGAGCCAGCCTCGATGGCGCGGGCTCGCGCAGAGATAGAGAAAGGCCCCGGCAAGGACGAGGATCGCCGAATATTTCGAGAAGAGGGCAAGCCCGAGCGCGAGTCCCGCCAGGAGCCACCAGACGAAGGCGGCGCTGCCCAACGCCTCGAGAGCGAAGGCGAGAAAGAGCGCGGCGGCGAGCAGGAAAGCGTCCAGCGGTCCGTCCGGCAGGACGAAGGTGCCGAACGCGATTCCGAAGAGTGGTGAAAGATTGAGGGTGACCGCGGCCCAGAGGCCGGCGCGTGGGGAGAAGAGATGCGCGCCGAGCCGGTAGACGAGCCAGGTCGAGAGCGCGAAGAGCAGGATGAAGGGAAGCCGGACGATGACGGGGGCCGCGCTGCCCGCGAGCTGCGCGGCGAGCGAGGAGAGCCACCACACTGCCGGCGGGTGGTCGAAATAGCCGAAACGAATCGTCCGCCCCGCGGCGACGACATAGCTTTCATCGACGCCGAGCCCGAGCGAGGCGGCGAAGAGCAGGCGAAGCGTGGCGCCGACGAGAATGAGAAGCCAGAGCGCGCGCAGGCTGGTGTCCTCGGCCTGGCGAGCGGTGAGGGCGGAAGGGCGCGTCTCGCGCTCGTGAGACGCGCCCAGACTCTCCGGATGGGACAAGAATGCCTTCGTGCGCGCCTCGCTTCAGGCCGCAACGACGTGCTGATGCTGCTCGCCGAGGCCCGCGATGCCGAGCCGCATCGTCTGGCCGGGCTTGAGGAAGATCGGCTCCGGCTTCTTTCCCTGGCCGACACCCGGCGGCGTGCCCGTGGAAATGACGTCGCCCTGATGCAGGGTGATGAAGTGGCTGATGTAGCTCACCAGTTTCGCGACCCCGAAGATCATCGTCTTTGTGTTGCCGTGCTGCATGCGGGCGCCGTCGACATCGAGCCACATATCGAGCGCCTGCGGGTCGGGCACCTCGTCGCGCGTGACGAGCCAGGGGCCGGTGGGGCCGAACGTGTCGCAAC
Source organism: Acetobacteraceae bacterium (assembly GCA_035509315.1). Lineage (GTDB taxonomy): Bacteria > Pseudomonadota > Alphaproteobacteria > Acetobacterales > Acetobacteraceae > JAKAWQ01. Next base: position 28,354 of record DATJLS010000007.1, read on the forward strand.
CCTTGCCCTTGTCCCAGGTGCCGCCGCGTTCGAGCTGGTATTCGCGCTCGCTCACATCGTTGCAGATGCAGTAGCCGGCAACGTAATCAAGCGCCTGGTGCTCCGGCACATAGCCTCCGTCCCGGCCGACGACGATGCCGAGCTCGACCTCCCAGTCGGTCTTGTGCGAGCCGCGCGGCAGGCGCACGTCATCGTTCGGGCCGCTATAGGCGCCGAGCGATTTGAGGAAGATGATCGGCTCCTTGGGAAGAGCCATGCCGGCCTCGGCCGCATGATCGGCGTAATTGAGGCCGATGCAGAAATAATTGAGCGGCCGGGCAACACAGGGGCCGAGCCGCGGGGAGCCCGCGACCTTCGGCAGCGTCTTCCAGTCGAGCGCGCGCAGGCGTGCGAGGCCGGCATCCGAAAGCACCTCGCCCGCGATATCGGGAACGATCCCGGAAAGATCACGAATCGCGCCCTCGGGATCGAGCATGCCCGGTTTTTCCGACCCTGCGGGTCCATAGCGCAGCAGCTTCATCTTTGTCCCTTTCGGTTGCCAGACACTGAGAAAAAAGACACTGAGAAAAAAAGGCGAGCGCCGGACGCGCTCAAACGGTCCAGCCCCCGTCGATGACGATCGCCTGGCCAGTCAGAAAGGCCGATTCGTCGCTCGCAAGATAGACGGCGAGCGCGGCGATCTCCTCGGGCTTGCCGAGCCTTCCCATCGTCTGGCGGGCGACGAAGGCGCTGCGTGCCGCGTCAACCGAGCCCGCGGCCGCGGCATTGGCGGCGATCCGGTCCTCGAGGCTCGGCGTGGCGATGGTGCCGGGGCAGATGCAGTTGCAGCGCACGCCCTGGGCGACATAGTCCGCCGCGACGGATTTGGTGAGGCCGATGACGGCGGCCTTGGACGCCCCGTAAATGCAGCGCCGCGGCGCGCCTTTGACGCTGCTCGCTGCCGAGGACATGTTGATGATCGCGCCATTCCCCTTGGCCAGCATGCCGGGGAGGAAGGCGCGGATGGCGCGGAACATCGCCCGCACATTGAGATCGAAGGCGAAGTCCCATTCACTCTCGGAGGCTTCGAGGATCGTGCCCTGGTGCACGAAGCCCGCGCAGTTGAAAAGCACATCGACCGGCCCGGCCTGCGCGGCCGCCTCGGCGATGGCGGCCGGGTCCGTGCCGTCGAGCCTCGTGACCGCGATCATGGGCGCGGCGAGTGTCGAGAGTTTCGCCGCGTCGATATCGGTCGCGATCACGCGCGCGCCTTCGGCCGCGAAAGCAAGCGCGCTCGCGCGGCCGATGCCCTGCGCGGCAGCAGTGATGAACGCCGTCTTGCCGGCGAGCCTTCCCGTCATGGTCCGGTCGGTTCCTTCAGTGGTTGTTGCGGGATTCGCCGCGGGTTTCGATGATGTTGAGATAGAGCGTCGCCGGCTCGAGGCAGGCGCCGGTGCCGAGCCCGCCGACCATGCCGCGATAGATCTCCTCCCACGGCGTCATGTTGAGGAGTGTCGGCTTCTTCCATGCGGCGCGGCGCGCGGCGATCTCATCTTTCGGCAGGAGGAGATCGACACGGCGGGTATTGAGGTCGATCCGGATCGGATCGCCGCTCTGGAGCAGCGCGAGCCCGCCGCCCACCGCGGCCTCGGGCGTCACGTTGAGGATGGAGGGGCTGCCCGAGGTGCCGGACTGGCGTCCATCGCCGATGGTGGGGAGCGCATCGATGCCCTTTTCGAGAAGCGCCGCCGGCGGCTGCATGTTCACAACCTCGGCGCTGCCGGGGTAGCCGATCGGACCGCAATTGCGGATGACGAGAACGCTATGCTCGTCCACGCCGAGCGCGGGATCCTCGATGCGGGCATGATAATCCTCCGGTCCTTCGAAGACGATCGCCTTGCCTTCGAACACATTCGGATGCGCGGGATCGGAAAGGAACCGGCGGCGGAATTCCTCGTCGATCACGCTCGTTTTGATGACCGCGCTCTCGAAGAGATTGCCGGAAAGCACGACATAGCCGGCCGCCGGCCTGAGCGGCTTCGCGTAAGGACGGATCACCTCGCGGTCCGGCTCCGGAATCTCGGCGAGATTTTCGGCGAGCGTGCGGCCGGTCACGGTCATCGCATCGCCATGGAGCTTGCCGGCATCGAGCAGCTCCTTCATCACCGCGGGAACGCCGCCGCCGCGGAAGAATCGCTCGGAGAGAAAGCGGCCGGCGGGCTGCATATCGACGAGAAGGGGAATCTCCGGGCCGAGCCGCTGCCAATCCTCGAGCGTGTGATCGACACCCGCGTGGCGGGCGATCGCAACCATGTGGATCGGGCAGTTGGAGGAGGCGCCAAGCGCGGCGGCGGTGACGACGGCATTCTCGAACGCCTTCTTGGTCATGATGTCGGAGGGGCGCAGATTCTCGTGCACCATGGTGACGATGCGCCTTCCGGTCTCGTAGGCCATCCATCCGCGTTCATGATAAGGCGCGGGAATGATGGCGCAGCCGGTCAGCGACATGCCGAGCGCCTCGGCGAGCGAGTTCATCGAGCTCGCCGTCCCCATCGTGTTGCAATGGCCGATCGAGGGCGCCGAGGAGGCGGCCATCTCGATGAACCGGTTGTAGTCGATCTTGCCCTCGGCGTAGAGCTTGCGGGCCTCCCAGACGATGGTTCCCGAGCCGGAGAGGCGGCCCTGCCACCACCCGTCGAGCATCGGCCCGCCCGAAAGGACGATCGCCGGGATGTTCACGGTGGCCGCGCCCATCAGGCAGGCCGGCGTGGTCTTGTCGCAGCCGGTGGTGAGAACGACGCCATCGATCGGATAGCCGTGAAGGACCTCGACCAGGCTGAGATAGGCGAGGTTGCGGTCGAGCGCGGCGGTGGGGCGCTTGCCGGTTTCCTGGATGGGATGGATGGGAAACTCGATCGGAATGCCGCCGCTGTCGCGGATGCCTGCGCGCACGCGTTCGGCGAGCTGAAGATGGTGGCGGTTGCAGGGAGCGAGGTCGGATCCCGTCTGGGCGATCCCGACGATCGGCTTGCCGGATTGGAGCTCCTCGCGCGTCAGCCCGTAATTCAGGTAGCGCTCGAGATAAAGCGAGGTCATTCCCGGATCATTGGGTTCATCGAACCAGCGCCGGCTGCGCAGCCGTTTCTTCCCCGCACCGGAGGTTCCGCCGCTCTCGTTCGCCTTGGCTGCCATGTCCCTTTCCTCCCGCCGGATGATGGGGCGGAAGAAGGCGACGGGCGCTGCGGCGTGTCAACGGGCCGGTCGGCAGGCGCTGCGGCCTATCGGCGGGCGGCGCGCCAGGTGACGATGTGGCCCTTCGGCACCATGCCATCGAGCGCGCCGAGCGCGGCCTCTGCGTCCCCGGGCGCATCGAAGAATTCGATCACGAGGGGGAGATCGACATTGAGGCGCAGCATGTCGGAGGCATGGACTTCGCCCCCGGCGTCCAGGCCGGCGATCCCGCGAAAGACGATGACGCCCTGCACGTGATTCTGTTGGGCAAGCAGCTTCAGGATCTCTTCCATCAGGGTCCTGCGCTTCCCGTGGTCCGCCTCGTGCAGGTAGATGCGAACCATCGTCACTTCGCTATCCATCACTTTCCTGGCATCATTTTCCGGATTTTACAGATTGCGGGCGATGTAGGCGCCGCCGAAAGCCCCGAGGAATCCAAGCGCCACCGAGAGGAAAACATAGAGCAGCGCTTTGATCGTGTCTCCCTGCTCCACCAGCAGGAGGGTCTCCATCTCGAACGTCGAGAAGGTGGTGAACCCGCCCAGCACGCCGGTCAGGATGCCGGTGCGCAGTGCCGGTGAAATGGTGAGCCGCTCCAGCGTCGCGAAGAAAAGGAACCCCATGAGAAGGCTGCCCAGCAGATTGATGCTGAGCGTGGCGTAAGGAAAAGCGCGGCCGCAGAGCATCTGCACGAGATTGGTCGTGGCGTAGCGTGCCCAGCAGCCGAGGATGCCGCCAATGGCGATCGCGACGTAGGTCCCCATTCAGGCGCGCCATCCGAGAGCGGGGTGCGCTCGCTCGCGCTCACCCATCCCGCTCTCGGTCATTGTTCTCTCGCGTGAGAGAGACCTGCGGTGACCCCACCTCCGGTCATCACGCTCCGGAGAGAGGCGAGAACGAGGATGGCGAGAAGAGAAAGCCGCCCGGCGCACGCCCGTTCGCGCGATCTGACCGAAAAGAAGGGATTCCCGCAATCGGGCCGATCGTGGCCGAATGCGAGCCTTCCGGGGACCTGGCGGCGGGCGAGACACTTTCCCCTCCGTCGAGCGGATTGCGAACGGAGGAGTCATCAGCCCCGTGGGCGATTACAAGCTGGCCCCCATCACCTTCGGCAAGAGAAGGCGGAAGCGATCTCTCCTGTCAATCCGGCCATACTTGCGCCGGGAAATCTCGAAAGCGCTACAAGAGCGGTGAAGGTTTCGGATGCGAGCCGTCGGTGAAGCGGGAGAAACGGAACGGGCTCGGATCGACCACCGGGCGGTCGCCGCTCACCAGATCGGCCGCGAGCCGGCCGGCACCGGGACCGATGCCGAAGCCGTGGCCGGAGAAGCCGGTGGCGATGAAGAAACCCGGCAGAGGCTCGACGGGCGAGATCACCGGAACCGCATCGGGCGTCACATCGATCGCCCCGCCCCATGTCTCGGCGATCCGCATGGCGCGAAAGACCGGGAATGCGGCGCTGAGCGTTTCCCGCGCCTGGGCGAGGATCACCGGGTCGGGGGCGGGATCGAGGGTTCGGACGCTCTCGAACGGCGAAGGTTCATCGAGCGTCCAGCTTTGCTTCGTCCGCCAGGCCTCGAGGAACGGGCGGCCGATCCGGAGCCGCAATGAGCGCCGCTCGAGGCGGAGCGCCGGAAGAAAATCATTGAAAAAGCGGAAGGCGTCCGGCGTGAGATCGAAGCGGTTGTTGCTCCAGTTGGCCACCGTATAGCCGCCGTCCAGACGCTTGCGAAAGCCGAACCCCTCGCCTGCGGCCGAGATTTCCGGCCCGCCCTCCAGCGTCTCCGTGCGCATTACCGCGGAGACGACGCGAAGCTGCGGCAGGCGGAAGCCGAGATTGCCGGCGAAGAGCCGCGACCAGACCCCGCCCGCCAGAACGACCGACTGGCAGGCGATTCTTCCCTTCTCGGTGACCGCGGCGCTGACGCGGCCGGCGGTCGTCTCGATGCCGCGAACCGCGCAGCGCGTCATCACGGTGGCGCCCAGCCGGCGCGCGGCTTCGGCGATGGCGGGCGCGGCCTGTGTCGGTTCGGCGCGCCCGTCGCTCGGCGTGAAGAGGCCGCCCGCCCAGGTTCCTTCGAGGTCGGGAAACACGTTCTTGAGCTCGGTGCGCGAGAGCAGCCGGCTGTCGAGCTGGTAGGGCCGCGCATGCTCGAGCCAGGCCTCGCGCCGCGCCAATTCCGCCTTTGTCTTGCAGAGATAGGTCACGCCGCATGTCCGGAACCCGGTCTCCGCCCCGGTGAGCGCGTTCATCTCGCCCCACAAGCGGAGGCTTTCGATGACCAGCGGGATCTCTCGCGGATCCCGCCCCATCTTGCGGCACCAGCCCCAATTGCGGCTCGACTGCTCGGCGCCGATCTCGCCCTTCTCGCACAGCACGACGGGGAGACCCTTCCGGGCGAGGAAGAAGGCGGTCGAGCTGCCGATGATCCCGCCCCCCGCCACCACCACGGCGGTTTTTTCGGGCAGGCCGGCATCGGAGCGGACGGGATCGACACGGGGCGCCATTGCCGGCTGATCAGCCCTGGGGAACTGGCCTGGGGGGAACTGGCCTGGCGGAAATTGGCCCGGGCGGGATCAGCCCGGCGAGACCTTGTTGCCGGGCGCGCCGGGCGTCGAACCGGGGCCGGCGATCGGCAGCGGCACCCAATTCATCGCGTCGCCGTGCTGGATCAGCATCAGCACCGAGGGACGGCCTTCGCGGCGGACGGCATCGATCCGGTCCTGCACCTCAGCCGGCGAGTTCACCGCCTGCTGCTGGACCTCGAGCACGACATCTCCGGGCTTGAGCCCATGCGAGGCCGCCGGGCCGCCTCGCGTCACGGTGGTGATGATCACGCCCTTCTGGTCGGCGCCGAGATGATATTGGTTCCTGAGCTTGGCGGAGAGGGGAGCGAGGCTGAGGCCGAGCGAGGCGATCGCCGTCTCCGGCGGCCTCGCGCTGGGCGCGGGGCCGGTGAGGGAGGCCGTGGTTTCCGGCGCGAGTTCGCCGATGGTCGCCTTCAGGGTTTCGGTCCCCCCATGGCGCCAGATCTCCACCGGAACGCTGGTGCCGATCGTCGTCTCGGCGACGATCAGGGGCAGCGAATGCATGTCCGGCACCTTGCGCCCGTTGAAGGTGAGAATGACATCGCCGGGCTTCACGCCGGCTTTCTCGGCCGGGCCGCCCGGATTGACGCCGGCGACGAGGGCGCCCGAGGGCGATTTGAGGCCGAGGCTCGCCGCGATGTCGGGCGTGACCTCCTGCACCCGCACGCCGAGCCAGCCGAGCCTTGCGTGCCCGTATTCGCGGAGCTGGGCGAGCACGGGTCTTGCGATGTTGCCCGGGATCGCGAAGCCGATGCCGACCGAGCCGCCGGAAGGCGAGAAGATCGCGGTGTTGATGCCGATCACCTGCCCTTCCAGATCGAAGAGCGGTCCGCCGGAATTGCCGCGATTGATCGGCGCGTCGGTCTGGATGAAATCGTCGTACGGACCTTCATTCAGGTTCCGCCCGCGGGCGGAGACGATGCCGGCGGTCACCGTGCCGCCGAGGCCGAAGGGATTGCCGATCGCAAGCACCCAGTCGCCCACGCGGATACGATCCGAATCGCCGAACGAGACATAGGGGAGCGGCCCGGGCGCGTGGATGCGCAGGAGGGCGAGGTCCATTCGCTCGTCATGGCCGACCAGTGTCGCGGGATAGACCGTGCCGTCATGCAGCGTCACCGTGATCTGCTGCGCGCCTTCGATCACGTGGTTGTTGGTCACCACCAGACCGGAAGGATCGATGATGAAGCCGGAGCCAAGGCTTTGCAGGCGGTCCGGCGCCGGCGGCGCATCGCCTCCCTCGCTCTCATTGTTCCCTTGGCCCTGATTGTGCATGAAATTGTGGAAGAATTTCTCCAGCGGCGAACCGGGGGGCAGCGTGGGCAGCGGAGGCTCTCCCTGGTCCTGATTTTCCGAGGACGCCACGGTCTCGGTGCTGGCGACATTGACGACGGCCGGCAGCAGGCGGGCGGCAAGATCGGCGAAGCTCGGCAGCCCCCGGGGGGTCGAATCCGGCGCGGAATCCAGGCCCGCCGCGCGCGCGAAAGGCGCCCCGGCAAGCATGAGAGCAAGGCAGATGAAGCCGGCGGGTCCGAGACGAGCGAGCCGTGAACGCATGGGGAGCCACATCCCTCGAGCCGCTCCCGCCGGATCGATGCGGGAGGCCCAGCTGGTCTCTCTCGGGCCTCGTTCCCGATCCCGCGCATGGATCCCGGCAACCTTGCCGGGAACGCGCGATCCGCGGATCGGGAGGGGCTGGTAAGCCGCGGCGCCGTCAGGCGCCGAACCCGTACCGGCAATTGTGCGCTTGCCGGGCATCGGGCGGCAAGGGGAAGCGGCGAAGAGCGCCGCCTTCATGGGCTGCCCGGCCCAGACTCCGGCCCAGAATCGGGTGCGGGATCGGGTGCGGGCTCCGGCTTGGGCGCGGCGTTGAGGTAGCGGAGCAGGGGCGTCGCGGGGCTTAGCAGAAGTTCCGTATGGCTGCTGGCGAGCCCCTGGCGATAGACCTCGAGCGTGCGCCAGATGGTGAAGAAGCCCTGATCCTGATCGTAGGCCTTCCCCAGGATGGTGATCGCCTGCGCCTCGCCCTCGCCGCGCAGCGCGGCCGCCCGCGCGCTGGCCTCGGCCAGTAGCACGGTTCGCTCGCGGTCCGCCCCGGCGCGGATCACGGTCGCCGCCTGATCGCCGTCGGCGCGGATGAGTGCGGCGACGCGCTCACGTTCGGACTGCATGCGCGCGAGCACGGCCTGGGTGTTCTCTTCCGGAAGATCCGCGCGGCGGATGCGCACATCGTCGATCGTGATGCCGAAGCCCTGCATCGACGCGTTCACCTCGTTCCGGATCTCCCCCATGATCCGGTTGCGCGCCGTGGAGAGCACGGCCGGCAAAGTCTCGTTGCCGAGCACCCGACGGAAGGACGAGGCGAGAATCGAGCCAAGCCGTGCGCGGATGCCGTCCTCGGTGGTGCCCACAGCCTGATAGTAGGCGAGCGGATCGGTGATCCGGAAACGGGCGAATCCGTCCACGACCAGCCGCTGCTGATCGCCCAGGATCACCTCTTCGCCCGGCAGCTCATAATCGAGCAGGCGGCGATCGAACGGGATCACGTCCTGGACGAACGGTAGCTTCACGTGCAGGCCCGGCGTGGTGATCACACGGATGGGCTTGCCGAACTGGGTGACAAGCGCCTCGCTGATCTGCGGCACGGTGAAGAACGCGTTCGCAACGACAAACAGGATGAGGACGATGGCGACGAGGGGGGCCCAGATGCGCGCGCTCATGGCGTGCCCCCCGACACGGACCCGCCGGACAAGGACCCGTCGGAGATGGATCCGCTGGCCGGGGCCCCCGCGGGCGGTGTCCCGGTTGGCGGCGCCTTGAGTGCCGGCGCCGACGCAGTGGGCAGCGAGAGAAGCGGCAAGAGCCTGTCGGTGCCCGTGCCCAGCACGATGGTGTGGCTCTTGGCGAGCACGCTTTCCATCGTGTCGAGATAGAGGCGGTCGAGCGTGATCGACTTCGCCTGCCGGTAGGCGGCGAGAACCGAGAGGAAGCGCTGCGAGTTGCCGGTCGCGGCGGCGATGTTCGCGGCCTTGGCCGCCTCGCCCTCGGCGATGATGCGCGCGGCCTCGCCGCGGGCGCGCGGGACGATGTTGTTGCGATAGCTCTCGGCGTTGTTGCGCGCGCGGTCCGCGTCGGTACCGGCGCGCTGCACGTCGCGGAAGCTGTCGATCACCTCGGGGGGAGGATCGACCTTGAGGAGCTGGACTTCCGTGATCTCCACACCGGCGCCGTACTGATCGAGAATCGCCTGCATGTCCTTGCGCACCTCGGTCTCCACCGCGGCACGCGCGGTGGTGAGCAAAGGCTCGATCGGATTGTGGCCGACCACCTCGCGCATGACGCTCTCGGCGACCGCCTTGATGGTGGCTTCCGGGTGGCGGATCACGAACAGGTACTGCTCGGCGTTCGCGATCCGCCAGAAGACCGTGAAATTGATATCGACGATGTTCTGATCGCCGGTGAGCATCAGGCTTTCGGCCGGCACGTCCTGCGAGGACGGTGTCGCCGGCACGCCCGGCTGGCTTGGTGTCGAGCGGTATCCGATCTCGATGCGATTGACCCGGGTGACGGAAGGCAGCAGCACGCTCTCGATCGGCCAGGGCAGATGGTAATTGAGGCCCGGCGCGGTCGTGCCGACGAAGGCGCCGAAGCGCAGCACCACGCCCTGCTCGTCCGGCTGCACGACGTAGAAGCCGCTGGCGAGCCAGGCGAGCACGATGACGGCCGCGGCGATCGCGCCGATCCGCCGATAAGAGGCGCCGCCTGAGAATCCGGGAAGCTGGGGACCGCGCAGGCCGCCGGGCAGCAAGCCACGCAGCCATGCGAGCAGCCGGGCAAGCAGCTGCTCGGGATCGGGGATGGGCGGGCGCCGCCTTCCGCCGCCCCCCCAGGGGCTGCCGGGCGGTGATCCACCGGGCGGCCGGCCGCCGGGCGGGCCGCCGCCGGGGCCGCCCCATGGGCCGCCGCCGCTGTTCCAGGCCATCAGTGGGGAGGTCTCCTGCCAGGGAAAACGCCGGGCCGCGGTTGGCAGCCGTCCGGCAAGGCGCGATATAGCCTGGACGGGCGCTGATATCGAGTGGCCCGCGAAAGGTTGGGCGAGAGGCCGATGAGCGGGGAGAGGACCGAGGCGCTGCGCAAGGCGCTCAGGGGCATCGTCGATCCGGCGAGCGGGAAGGACATCGTCTCTGCAGGACTGGTCGAAGGGATCGAGCTCAAGGGCGGCCTGGTGCAGGTCGCACTCGCCGTGCCGCGGGAGCGCGCGGCTTCGATGGAGCCCGTGCGCAAGGCGGTGGAGGCGACCCTCGCCCGGCAACCGGGCATCACCAATGCGACGGCGGTATTGACCGCGCACCGGTCCGGCACGGCTGAGACGCCGCCGAGAGGGGGCGAGCCGCGCCCAGGGGAACGTGCAGGGGAACGTGCAGGGGAACCGCGGCAAGCCGCGACATTGCTGCCGGAGGTGCGGGCGATCGTCGCTGTCGCCTCGGGGAAGGGAGGGGTGGGCAAATCGACCGTCGCGGTCAATCTCGCGGTGGCGCTCGCCCGGCTCGGGCGGACGGTCGGGCTGCTTGATGCCGACATTTACGGCCCGAGCCTGCCGCGCATGCTCGGCCTTGCCCGCCGGCCCGAGATGGCGGGCGAGAAGCTGGTGCCGATCGAGGCCTGGGGCCTCAAGGCCATGTCCATCGGCTTCCTGGTCGAGGAAGAGACGCCGATGATCTGGCGCGGCCCGATGGTGATGGGCGCGCTCGAGCAGATGCTTGGCCAGGTGGCCTGGGGCAAGCTCGATTTCCTGATCGTGGACATGCCGCCGGGCACGGGCGATGCGCAACTGACGATGGCGCAGCGGGTCAAGCTCGCCGGCGCCGTCATCGTCTCGACCCCGCAGGACATCGCTCTGATCGACGCCAGGCGCGGCGCGCGCATGTTCGAGCGCACCCACGTGCCGGTGCTCGGGCTGGTCGAGAACATGAGTGTCTTCATCTGTCCTCATTGCGGTGAGCGCTCGGAGATCTTCGGCCATGGCGGCGCGCGCAAGGAGGCAGCACGTCTCGGTGTTCCGTTTCTGGGCGAGGTGCCGCTCCTGCTCGCTATCCGCGAGACCGGCGATCGGGGAACACCGATCGCCGCATCCGAGCCAGAAGGCGCGGCGGCGCAGGCGTTCTCGGCGCTGGCCGCGAACCTGGCCGAGGCGGTGGAGCGTCGGCTCGCCACTTCGGCTCCCGCTCCGCGCATCACCATCAGCTGATCCGGGCGTTCGCATAGGATGCGTTCGCTCGCACTCACGCATCCGGCTCTCGGTCATTGTTTTCTCGCGTGATTCAGACCTACTGTAAGTCCACTTTCAGTCATCACGCTCTCATGCCCGAGACCATTCAGCGCCTGCAAGGAGCCGTGGCGCCGGCGCTGGCGATGCTTGCCGGAATGAAGCTCGACCTCTTCACCGCGTTCGCCGCGGGACCCGCCACGGCCGCGGAGATGGCGGCGCGCCTCGGTGTGGATGCGGAGCGGCTGGCCCGGCTGCTCTATGCGCTCGTGGTCGCGGGATTGCTGAATGAGGTAGGGGGGAGATTCGCCAATACGGATGAGGCCGACGAATTTCTCGTCGCCGGGAAGCCCGGCTATCTCGGCAGCGCGCACGAGCTTCTGAGCACGCTCTGGCACGCCGATCTCATGACCGCCGATTCGATTCGCAGCGGCGAGCCGGCGGCGCTGCATGATTTTTCAGCCGCAACGGATGCGCAGACGCGGCGATTCCTTGAAGGATTGCACGCGGGCGCCATCGCCGCGGGGCGTGATCTCGCCGCGCGTTTCGATTTCTCGCCCGTCCGCTCGGTCATCGATATCGGCGGCGGCTCGGGCGGATTGCTGGCCGGCCTCTGCGAGCAGAGGCCCGACCTGCACGGAACGCTCCTCGAGCTGCCCCGCGTCGCAAGGATTGCCGCGCGGATGATCAGCGAGGCAGGGTGTTCCGATTGCGTAACCATAGCGTCGGGCGATATCCTGGCAGCGCCGCCGGCCGGGCGCTACGACGCCGCCATCCTGCGCGCCTTCCTCCAGGTGCTGTCGCGTGAGGACGCCGCGCGGGCCGTGCGCCATGCCGCCGCTGCGCTCAACCCCGGCGGGCGGCTCTTCATCATCGGCTCCGGCATTCTCGACAATGACCGGCGTGGCCCGCCTTCGGCCGTGTTCATGTCGGTCACCTTCATGAACCTCTATCGCGCAGGCGCCTCCTACACCGAGGCCGAGCATTTCGCCTGGCTCGCCGAGGCCGGCTGCCGCGATCCCGAACGGATTCCGCTGCCAACAGGCTCGAGCATCATCTGGGCGAAACGCCAGGGCTGACCTTTTCCCTCGCGGCAAAAGCCCCGTCAGCCCGACGCGGAACTGGTCTCACTCACCATGATGGCTTCACCATGGCGGCTGGCCGGAGGCCAGCAGGAGACGGGGCGACCATATTCGCTGGATTTGCGTGAGCGGGTTATCGGCCCGATGCCGGGTTTGCTCCCCCGGTTTGCTCCCTCTGTTTACTCTGGCGCATCGCCCAGGGCGCCGGTGGTGAAGGCGAAGGTAGCGGCCGCGGACAAGGCCGCGCTGTAAGCGTCGGTCGCGGCCTGCCGGGCCTGGAGGAGTTGCGTTTCGCCAAGCATGGCTGCGGTGGCCGAGCCCACCCCGTTCCGATACGCAGCAAGGGCGGCGTCGTAGCTCGTCTGTGCCGCCGCTGCCAGCGTCTGCGCCGCGCTATAGGCAGCGAGGCTGGTTCGCACTTCGTTTGCGGCGGAGACGACTTGCCGCGCTGCCTCGTCCCGCGCCTTGGCCAGGGCGGCACCGGCGGAATCCGCGCCAGCCTCGGCCTGCGCCAGCGCGGCCGCCCTGATGCCGCCATCGTAGAGAGGGACGGTGACGCCGGCGAGAATAGTGCCGCCCAGATGGGTGCCGGAGAGATTGACGGTTCCCGGTTGCTGGCCGATCGCGGGAATGGCGGTCACGTTCAGCCCGCCGGAGCTGTAGGCACCCGTCGCCGAAAGAAAGAGCTTTGGCAGGAATTCCGCCCGGGCTGCCTGGACATTGGCAAGGCTCGCCTGCTCGGCGGCGTAGGCGCTCAGCATGTCCGGCCGCCGCTCCAGCGCCTCGGCCACAATCTCCTCCACGGGCTCGTCCAAAGCGGGCGAGAGCGGCCGTAGTGGCGGGGTCGCCACGTTTATCTTCGTGAGCGGTGAGATGCCCATCGCCGTCAGCAAGGCAAGGTAAGCATCCTGCACGCCGCCACTCGCCTGCACCGTGATCAGTTTTGCCTGGGCGGTCGCCTGCGCGGCCTGATCGACATCGATGATTGTGCCGATGCCGTGTGCATAACGTGCTTCTGCCGCGGCCTGGACGTCTTCCGCGTTTTGCAGCGACTTTTTCGCTGCCACGACACGGGCGCGTGCCGCCGCATAAGCATAGAAAGCGAGGCTGACATTGTAGATCAGTTGCTGATGGGCGGCGGTGAAGCCGATGTCGGAGATGGCCGAAAGCTGCTTCGCCGCTTCAACCGTCGCTGTCCGTTCCCCGAAATCGAACAGCAACCAGTTCAGCGAGACCGCCGAGATTGCGCCGTGCGCCTCTCCATCGCCGCTGACATCGAACCCGGGCCCGGAACTATGCGCGTTGCCGTCCTGGTATGCGCCCACAACGCTTGCGGTGATCTGCGGCAGATAGGTGCTCTCCGCGATACCGGCGGCGAGTGCCGACTGGCGCGCCTGGTCCCAGGCGGCCCGTGTCTCGGGGTTCCCGGATTCGGCGATATTGATCAGTTCCGCGAGCGTATAGGCGTGGCGGGGATCGATTTTCGGCGGTGGCGACAAAGTCGCGAGCGCCGGGTTCGGCGGCAGGACGTAATCCGTGCCGCCGCCATTGGCTATCGGCCCGGGCTTGATGATGCCGGAGGTGCTGACGGCGGGGGTCCACGCCATGGCGGCGCTCGGTGGTGCCATGTCGAGCGCGGATGTGGCGCAGCTTGACAGCATCAAGGCGCCGAGCGCCGACATCGCCCTAAGCAGGCGCACGGATCGGCGCCGTGTGGTCCTCCACTCGGTCATCCAGAAAATCTTCAAGGTTATGCAGGCTTGTTTCGATCTGCCCGCGCAGCCCGGCAAAAGAGGCGCTGGCGGCGGTATCGGAATCATCTGGCGCAGCGGGCGCCACTTGCGCCCTTGGCCCGCGAACGTTCTCGGCGATTCTGTCGAGATAGGTTGCGGTGTCCCGTGAAAGACCGGGGTCCTCGCGGGCACAGAGCCAGAGCCGGCCCGGCAGCGAGGCCAGGCCTTCCAAGGCTTTACGGCGGCGATTCAGCCACTCCGCCGGCGGGCGGATTCCACGCGGCTCATAGGCAACCAAATCCAGGTCGCGCTCGAGCGCGCCAAACGCCGCCAGCGCCTGCGAGGCTGCCAGAGCGACGGCTTTGCGGCCCGACCGTAACAGAGCGCCCCATTCGCGGAGCAAGGCGGCGATGGCGGGATCGATCCGCGCCGAGACGCTTACCGGCAAGATGTTCGTGAAGACCAGATAGACGACGGCATTGCCGAGCAGGATGCCGATGACGCGGTCGCGCGCCGTGACCATGTCGAAGGCTGGCCCGTTGCCTTGCAGCACACAAAGAAAGAAGGCGAAGGCGATCTGAAATCCGGCATAGGCAATGCGGGCGTCACCGCCGGCGACCCAGCCCGCCGCCAGTGTCGCCAGGAACACGGTGATCATCAGCGAACCGATCGAGGTCAGGTGCGGGATCAGGAATACGATGGCGGTGATGCCGGCGGCCGCGCCCACCATGCAGCCGAGGATGCGCAGCGAGAGTTTTTCCACCGTCTCCGCCGCTGTGCCGAGGGCCACGATGTAGCAGGTGATCAGGCAGGTATGAATGGTCGGCCAGTTCAGCAGGGAATAGAGGATGTAGCAGGATATCGCGGCTCCCGTGGTCTTCAGCGCGTGATGCACATGCGCCGGGTTGGAGAACGCGTCCGCGGCCAGGAACCCGGCACCGGTTTTGGCGGCGGCGCGTGTCGGGGGTGTCTCGGCTATCGTTGGTTCGGCAAAATTGGCGAGATTCTCTTGCATCTCGGCCCGCCACGAAGCTGCCTCAGGCGAGAGGCCGCGCTCCGCCGGCATCGGCTCAATCTCAACCGGATACGAGCCGGCGGCGAGGATGCCAGCCATCGTGTCCAGCTTTTCCGCGAGGAGTGCGGCGGCTGCGCGAGGCACCAGCCCGCCCGGCGCGCGGCCGGTCATGGGGAGGCTGGCCATGTGAATGAGGAGCATGATCTGCAGCGTCGTGCCGGCAGCCTGGCGCAACGCGGCAAGGTCGCGGGGTGAGGATGTTTTTTCGATGCCCGCCAGCTTCAGCCAGGTGAGGATCTCATTGATTCCCTCCCGCAACGTGTCTTCGAACGCATCCCGGGTGCGTTCGTCGGAGCCGCGCAGCATGGCGGCGGCAAGGCGCAGCCGGTGCGCGAGCGCGCGCTCCGCGAGGCGCCGCGGCGCCGGCCCGCCGATCAGGTTCACGATGATCGACACACCGGCAGGAATGCCGACGAAGAGCCAGGCATAAAGCAGGGCACGGGTGGCGATTTCGCCAATCTGGATCGTGCCCAGCAAATCGAGCGCATAGGCGGCGATCAGCGCCATGATCGGCGCGATCGGCCGCAGCTTGCTCGCCGAGGCCAAAAACATCAGTCCGAAGGAGAGAAGCGTCATCGTGCCGACGCGCCACATCGGCTCGTCCACGATCGTGACGGTCGCCGCCAGGACGATGAGCAGCGTCACGGTCAGGACCAAAAGCATGACCAGGCTCAGGATGATGCTGGTCACCCGGTCCGGCTTGATGAGGAAGAAGGCCACATAGACGGTGAGCGCCGGGTCGGGCGTCTGGTAGAGTTCCGCGACCAGCGCGGTGAGCGCGCACATCACCCCGAGCCGGACGGAAAATTCGAGCCGGCCGGAAAAGGGCAGGAGCAGGCGCAGCAAGCGTATCGCGCGGCCGCGCGCGGCCTCACCGGCAGCTGGGGCCATGGCGGACCTCGATGACGGCGCTGGCCCCGAGACGCGTGAGCAGCGGCGATGGGTTCTTGAGCAGAACGCGCACCGGAAAACGCTGTGCCACTCGGACCCAGTTCAACGAGCGCTCGACAAAGGGCACGGTGAAGGGCACCTCCACCCGTTCCTCGTCAAGCACACCCCAGCCGATCCCCTGCACGATGCCTGCGATCGGTTCTTCGCGGCCGATCAGCGAGTAAACGGTCGCGCAATCCCCCACCTTCACGGCATCAAGCTCGGTTTCGCGGAAATTCCCGACCGCGTACCAGTGCCCGCTATCGATCAGGGTGAACAGCGCCTGGGCTGGAGCCACCATTTCCCCCGAAGCAACGGTTAGCCCCACCACCAGCCCATCATGCGGTGCCCGAACGACGGTATCGGCCAGATTGCGCCGGGCGATGGCCAGGGCCGCGCGCCGGGCCGCGACCAGGGCTTCGCTCGCCGCCACGCTGTCGATTGCCGCCACCGCCGCGGCGGCCTGAACCTGCGCCTGTTGCTGGGCGGTCGCCGCGTCGGTCGCGGCGCTCTCGGCCTGATCGAGTCGCTCTTCCGGCACATAGCCCTCGGCGGCCAGCGGACGCAGCCGCGCGGCGGTGCGAATGGCGAGGCCGAGATTGGTGGCGGCGCTGGTGACCTGCTTGGCGGCAATCGCGGCGGCCGATTGCTGGGTTGATACGGCCTTTTGCTGCGTGACAAGCTGGGCCTTGGCGAGGGCGAGATCGGCCTCGGCTTGGTCAACGACGAGCTGGTAGGGCACAGGGTCGATCCGGAACAGGATCTGTCCCTTCCTCACGGCCATGTTTTCGGCCACCGGAATGTCAATGATCCGGCCGCCGACCTCCGATGCCACCCTCACGGTATCGGCATCGATCGTCGCATCATCCGTGCTGGGAAACCGGCTGCTCCGGCGCCACGCGAGCAGGCCGGCGGCGATGCCCAGGGCAATGATGCCAAGCGAGATCAGCCGGAACATGGCCATCCGGGGCTTTGCGCTTGCCGCCTTCATGGTCACACCCCGAACCAGAGCCACCAGAGAAGCAGCCCGAACATCAGGCCGACCGAGGTGCAGACGAAAAGCTGGAACGGCAGGACATCGGACCAGCCGGTGAAAACGAAGAGCACTCGTGCACCGATGCCGGCAAGGATGCCGAGCGCCGCGCAAAACATCCAGCCGGGG
Organism: Acetobacteraceae bacterium; assembly: GCA_035509315.1. Taxonomy (GTDB): domain Bacteria; phylum Pseudomonadota; class Alphaproteobacteria; order Acetobacterales; family Acetobacteraceae; genus JAKAWQ01. The sequence goes on from DATJLS010000007.1 coordinate 45,401, forward strand.
AAGAATGCTCCAAACAAAGCGAAAGAGGGCGCGCCGCGAACGAAACCGCACCCGCTCAGCAACAGCAGCGCAATCGTGCTCGGCACCGGCAATCGGGCCCGGCGGAGACTCATCCCGGTTATGCCCGAGCCCCGGGCATCGACGGATGTTCGCCGGAAATCAGGCCCGTCCGGAGCTCGCCCAGAACACTCCTCAACACCGCAGCAAAGGGGCCGACAGAATCGTTTCGGCGATCATCGAAACGGAGAAAAAACTCGATATATCCGGCATCCGGCAGCAGCCCCTCGGGAGGAGACTGAGCGAATGCCGCGTCATCGACGATAAAAAGGCTGTTGACGAGGGACACTCCCCATCCGGACAAAACCGCCGCGCGCACTGCCGTCGGATCGTCACTTTCGAAGAAAACCGTCCAACCAAGCTCAGCCATGTCCAGGATTGCGAAAACATGGTCACGCAGGAAGCTTGGCCTTGGCAACATGACCAGTGGGACCGGGGAGCCGGGCCGCACCAGCGTGGCGGCATCGCCGATCCAGACCAGCTTGTCGCGAAGCAGCGTTTCCCCGCGTTTCTCATCGTTTCGTTGCGCCCCGATGATCACGTCCAGATTGCCGGACTCGAGCCGCGAGACCAGAGCTGTGGTCCGCATTGTTTCGCAATAAAGCTCGAGCTTCGGGTGGAGGCGCTTGATCTCGGAGAGAAGCGGAAACAGCATCGGCTGCCCGAAGCCCGGGGTGAAGCCAAAGCGGACCGACCCCTCCAGCGGGATCGCGGAAAATCGAAGGCGGACACGCTCGGTGATGGCGACGACCTGTCTCGCATAAACCAGCAAGGCCTCGCCGTCCTGCGTCAACCGAACACTTTGTGTCGAGCGGGTGATGAGGTTGCGCCCGGTAAGTTCCTCAAGCCGTTTGACTTGTGCGCTTATCGCCTGCTGGGTGATATGCAGCCGTTCGGCCGTGGCGGTAAAGCTGCCCTCATCGGCAAGACATACCAGCATGTGCATCAGGGCAGAATCCAATGCTCGGTTCAGCATACCCGGTCCCACTTGCCGCTCCCCAGCCGCCATGATGTTGAGCCGCCCCGCTTGCGAAGCACGCCGCCCAGACATCGGCACGTTTATTGAAGGGGGCGCCGCGGAATTGCAACCGGCGCAGCTTCCTGCATCCGGTTGTGAACCTCACAAATATTTTTGGTTTATGATCTTTGCCGCGTGCCCATATATTATCAACTCTGTGTGTACGTCGCGAAGGGGAAGTGCCCGATGCCCGATCGGTGTGGACCACCTGTTCACATCGATCCGGGGGCGGCCTGCCGGGCGGTCCCTTCGCATCAAGCAAGTTGAGAACGGCCGGCACGTTTCTGCGTTTTCCTGCTGATTTCAAATCGTCAGACGGTACCTTTGGCATTTAAGACAAACTCCCCCATTCGGCCTTGCGGACTGTGTCAGGCGCGGAGTTTGGGGATATGCAGCACGGTGTCGCAATCACGTCTCGATCTCCTGGCGAGAATTGCCACCGTGACCGAAATTGCCGAGGGCCAGATCTTTATCCATGAAGGGGCGGCAGCGGAAAACTTCCACGTGCTCATCCAGGGCTGCGCCAAGCTGTACAAGCTCCTGCCGGACGGACGCCGACAGATCGTAAGCTTCAAATATCGCGGCAGCCTGCTGGGGCTGGCCGCATCGTCCAGCTACACGTTCAGTGCCGAGGCGCTTTCGCCTGTCCGGATATGCAGGATATCCCGCGAAAAGCTGCGCAACATCCTGCATGAATGTTCGCAAATGGAAGGGCAGCTTTTCCACCTCGCGGTCGAGGAGCTGATCAGCGCCCAGGAGCAGATACTGCTGCTCGGCCGCAAGACGGCGTTCGAGCGGATCGCCTCCTTCCTCATTCTGCATGCCTCTTCCCCGCAGCCGCCACGGGTGAGGCCGCCGAGAATTCATCTGCCGATGTCGCGTACGGATATTGCCGATTATTTGGGCATGACGAACGAGACCGTCAGCCGGGCCCTGGCAAAGCTCAAGAAGCGAGGGGCCATCGCTATTCCCAATGTACACGAAATTGTAATATTGAGCGATGCCCTGCTGATGGAATGCGCGAAATTCTATGTCCATCCCCGGGAGCGGCCCCAGGCCGAGGCAGTCCGGTCCGGTCCTCCGCAAGAGCATTTCATGAAAGCCTGATCGAGATCAGAAGGTCGAGCCCGCGAACAAATATCCTCCGGATGTTGGCCAAAATGATGCGCCGGAAGGTAACGGGCCCATCCCTTTTGCAATGGAGCAGGCTTGCATGGATGTTGTTCAGATTGAAAGCGATGCACAAAAGATCGGAGAGGGGAGGCCGAATTTTCTTCAAGGGCTCGCCTGGCCAGGCGTGGACATTGTCCGGCAGGCGTCCGAGTATTGGCTGGACGCCTGGCAGCGCTCGATTTTATTTCTCGATGTTCTGCGCCGGCGCGGCAACGACCATTTCGAACAGGTCGCCCGAGTGGCGCCGAACGTACTGAATTTCCAGTTTGAGCTCGTCCTCGACGGACGGCAGTTCGAGCGACCGGTGAATTACTGCCTCGTCCGGATCGTGCCGGGCGCAGGTGTGGAGGTCGATCCAAACAAACGCCCTTTCATTGTCTTCGATCCGCGTGCGGGCCATGGCCCGGGCATCGGGGGCATGAAGCATGACAGCGAGATCGGCGTCGTTCTGAAAGAAGGCCACCCCTGCTATTTCGTTGGCTTTCTGCCGCACCCCGTACTGGGCCAGACCGTCGAGGATGTCTGCAGGGCCGAGGCCCGGTTTGTCGAACATGTCGCGACGCTCCATCCGCAAGCTGACGGCAAGCCCTGTCTGATCGGCAACTGCCAGGCCGGCTGGCAGATCGCGATGATGAGTGCGGTCCATCCGGATGCCGTTGGTCCGATCATTCTTGCCGGCGCGCCGCTCTCCTATTGGGCCGGCGTCCACGGCAAGCATTCGCTGCGCTATCTCGGCGGCCTGCTTGGCGGAACATGGTTGACGACGCTCTCGGGTGATCTCGGCAACGGCATCTTCGATGGCGCCCATCTGGTCGCAAATTTCGAGAACATGAATCCATCGAATACATTGTGGAAGAAAAACTATCACGTCTTCGCCAATATAGATACCGAATCCGAGCGCTTTCTCGAATTCGAGAAATGGTGGGGAAACCCCATCCTGTTGAGCGCTCGCGAGATGCAGTTCATCACCGATGAGCTGTTCGTGGGCAACAGGCTTTCGAATGGGGAGATGTTCTTCTCCGACGATGTTCGGATCGATCTGCGCAGCATAAAATCGCCCATTGTGGTGTTCTGCTCCTGGGGCGATGACATTACTCCGCCGCAGCAGGCGCTCGATTGGATCCTCGACCTCTATGACGACGACGAGGCTTTGGAAGCTGCCGGACAGACGATCGTCTATGCGCTGCACCAAAGCATCGGGCATCTCGGCATCTTCGTCTCGGCCAAGGTCGCGACAAAAGAGCACCAGGAGCTCACTCAGACGATCGACCTGATCGACGCGCTGCCGCCCGGCCTGTACGAGGCCGTGTTCATCGAGAAAGCTGCCGACACGGCGCATGCCGAGCTGACCTCCGGCAATTATATCGTTCGTTTCGAACGGCGCAGCCTCACCGACATTCGCACATTTGGCTGCAACGACGCCGCCGATGAAATGTGCTTTTCGACGGTCGCCAAGATTTCGGAAATCAATCAGAGCCTTTACAGGAATTTTGCAAGCCCGCTCGTCAAGGCGATGATAACCGAGCAGGGAGCGGCCTGGTTGCGCCGCCTGCATCCGCATCGCGTCCGGTTCGAGGCTTTTTCCGACAAGAATCCCTGGATGCGTTCGATCGCGGGCCTGGCGGAGAGCATCCGCTCGAACCGGCAGGCGGCCTCGCCCGACAATCCGTTCGTCGCGCTTCAGGAAGCAGTATCGAACCAGATCGTTGGGTTGCTCGATAGCTATCGCGATCTGCGCGACCGGGCAATCGAGCAATTCTTCCTGAATGGCTATGGCTCGACCACCTTCCAGGCGCTTCTCGGCCTGCGGTCCGACCAGGCTGTGGCTCGGCCGCGAATCGGCCGGGACATTGCGCGTGAGGCGGCAGCGGCCAGAGACATCACACAACTCGATGCACGGATCGATGCAGGCGGTCCGATCGAGGCCGGCCTGCGGGCACTGCTTTATATCGGCGGCGGGGCCGACCATCAGGCGGTCGATGAGCGGGTCTTCGCCACGTTGCGGCAGTTTCGCCGGGAACACGCCGAGATCGGGCAACTCAGCCTGGCGCAGTTCAAAACGGCGGTCCGCGAGCAATATCTCCTTTTACGGCACGACGAGGAACGCGCACTGGTCGCGATTCCGCACCTGCTGGCATCGGATGCGGCGGCATCTCAGGCGGTCTGGAATGCCGTGCGCCGCGCGGTTGAGGTGTCTGGCGATCAGTCCGTCGGCGTGGCGAAGCGGCTCGCGTTCATGGCAAGCCTGTTCGGGAAGAGTGCGGAGGCTCCCGCCATCGAATCCGCGAGCCAGGGGCAGCGCGACAACGCTGCCGCTGCTGCACCCGTGTCGATTGCCCGCCGGCCATCTCAATCCAGAGCTGGCCAATCCGGCGCGGGCCAAGCTGGTGCTGGTCAAGCTGCCAGGCGCTCGGAGCAGCCAGTCTAGCGCAGCCGCGGCCCTTGACCGGCTTGCCCCTTCCACATTCCACATTTCCTTGAGGCAAATATGAGCGAAGCGCCCGGTGCGGCACATCAAAAATACGAACGGCTGATCGCCAGGGCGCGGCAAGTGGCGCCGCCGGTCGTCGCGGTTGCTCACCCCTGCGAACGCGGCGCGCTGGAGGCGGCCATCGACGCGGCGCGGCTTGGCCTGATCGCGCCGATTTTGGTCGGGCCGGGGCGAGAGATCCGGGCAATCGCGGCCGCGGCGGCGCTCGACATCGCCGCGCTGCAGATCGAGGAGAGCGAGCACAGCCGCGATTCGGCTCTGCGCGCGGTCGAGCTGGTCCGCGCCGGCAAGGCGGAAGCGCTGATGAAAGGCAGCCTGCATACCGACGAACTGATGAGCGCGGTGGTGCGCAGCGATGGGGGCCTGCGCACCGCGCGCCGCCTCAGCCATTGCTTTGTCATGGACGTGCCTGGGCACGACGACCCGCTGATCATCACCGATGCGGCCATCAACATATTTCCGGCCCTGGCCGACAAGATCGACATCCTGCAGAACGCGATTGATCTGGCGAACGCCCTCGGCATCACGCCGGTCAGGGCGGCCATTCTCTCGGCTGTCGAGACGGTCAATCCGAAAATCCCTTCGACCATCGAGGCGGCAGCACTTTGCAAGATGTCGGATCGCGGGCAGATCACCGGGGCCATCGTTGATGGGCCGCTGGCGCTCGATAACGCGATCAGCCTCGGCGCGGCGGCGATCAAGCACTTGAGTTCGCCCGTGGCTGGCTGCGCCAATGTCATCATGGTGCCGGATCTCGAAGCCGGGAACATGCTGGCAAAGAGCCTCACTTTTCTGGCCGGGGCGGATGCCGCCGGCATCGTGATCGGCGCGCGCGTGCCGATTATCCTGACAAGCCGCGCAGACAGCGTACATGCGCGGCTCGCCTCGTGCGCCGTTGCCTCTCTCATTGCCGCCAGCCGCCGGTCCGATGTGCACAAGGCGGTTGCGTAGCCATGGACCAGCGCGATGCCATTGTCGTCGTGAATGCCGGCTCGTCCAGCATCAAATTCTCGATGTTCGAGGATACCGAAGGCGATCTCGTGGTTTTTCTGCACGGACAGATTGAGGGGCTTTATGCCGGGCACGCGCATTTCTCGGTTCGAGATGCCGCCGGCAGCGTGGTGGCTGAGCACTCATGGGATGACACTCCGCTGGACCATGATACCGCTACGCGGCGCCTGCTCACCTTTATGCATGACCATGTGGGGACGCACCGGATCGAGGCGGTGGGGCATCGGATCGTGCACGGCGGCGCCAGCTACACGGCGCCAGTGCGGCTCAATGCGGAAGTCCTCGCGCAACTCGAGCAGCTCAGGCCGCTTGCCCCGCTGCATCAGCCGCACAATTTGGCGCCGGTGGGGACGATTCTGGAAGCCACGCCCCAGTTGCCGCAGATTGGTTGCTTCGATACGGCTTTCCACACCACCCAATCGGCCTTGGCTCAGAGCTTTGCCCTGCCGGCTTCCATCACCCAGCACGGTGTCAGGCGTTACGGGTTTCACGGCCTCTCTTATGAATATATCGCCTCCGTGCTGCCAGGGCTCGATCCTACTCTTGCCGGTGCTCGTGTCGTCGCGGCGCATCTCGGCAATGGCGCCAGCCTGTGCGCGCTGAAGGGAGGGCGCAGCGTCGCCAGCACCATGGGCTTCACCGCTGTCGAGGGGTTACCGATGGGAACCCGTTCGGGCAGTCTCGATCCCGGCGTCATTCTGTATCTTATCGATGAGCTCAAAATGGCGCCGCGCGAGATTGAGCAGTTGCTCTATAAGCAGTCCGGCTTGCTCGGCGTTTCCGGTGTGTCGAGCGACATGCGAGAACTCGAAGCGAGCCGCGAACCGCGCGCCCGATTCGCCATCGATCTATTGGCCTATCGTATCTCGCGGGAGATCGGCTCGCTCGCCGCGGCCTTGGGCGGGCTCGACGCGCTGGTCTTCACCGCGGGGATCGGCGAACACAGTGCGTCCCTGCGCCGTACGGTATGCCATGCTTCGGCCTGGCTCGGTCTGGCCCTCGACGACGGGGCGAACGATGCGGGCTCGCCACGAATCAGTACGCCCACCAGCCGCGTCTCCGCCTGGGTGGTCCCAACGAATGAGGAACTGATGATCGCCCGCCACGCCAGGCACCTGGCCGCTTTGGCGTGAGCCGTCCCGCCCGGCCGTCCTCCCCGGAGCTTAACTCGATACGCAACTCAGGAGCCGTTCTATCGTGGCCGAAATCATATCGCCGGTCTTGGCTGGGCGACGCGCCCTTGTGGTTGGCATCGCCAACGAACATTCGATCGCTTTCGGTTGTGCAAAGGCCTTCCGGGAGCTCGGCGCGGATCTTGCCATCACCTACCTGAACGACAAGGCGCGGCCGCATGTGGAACCGCTCGCCATGGAGCTGGAGGCTCGGCTGTTCCTGCCTCTGGACGTAACGGCTCCCAACCAGCTCGCAGCGGCTTTTGAGCAGATTGCCGCTGCATGGGGTCAGTTCGATATCCTCGTCCATTCCATCGCCTATGCGCCTAAGGAAGATCTCCAGGGTGGCCTGCTCGACTGCTCGGCCACAGGCTTCGCCACGGCAATGGATGTGTCCTGCCATTCCTTCCTGCGCATGGCGAAGTTGGCGGCGCCATTGATGTCCGCGGGTGGCACGATGTTCGCGATGAGCTATCATGGCGCCGAGCGCGTGGTACCGAACTATAATGTCATGGGCCCGGTGAAGGCGGCGCTTGAGGCGGCCTGCCGGTATCTCGCCTATGAGCTCGGCCCTCGTCATATCCGCGTGCACGCCGTCTCGCCCGGGCCAGTGCAGACGCGTGCCGCCTCCGGCCTCAAGGATTTTGGTCTCCTGCTCAGCGAGGCGATCCAACGGGCGCCGCTCGGCGAGTTGGTTGATATCATGGATGTCGGCTATACCTGCGCCTATCTTGCCACGCCGTACGCCCGGCGGCTGACCGGCAGCACCGTCTATATCGATGGCGGCATGAATATCATGGCGTGAACCGGTCCTGGCGGGCTTGACTTCGGCTATTTCGTTGCTCTTTCTGGAATGTTCGTTTCGCCGGCCCCGGCAAACCTGCATCGCGAAATGGTGCTCCTCCATCTGCAGAGAGATCGGAGGCACACGAACGCCGGCGGGGGAGCCGTCTCCTGGTACCGCCTGGGCCATCCGCTTGTAGAAAGGCCAAAAGATAACCATCGGAGAAATGCTTGAGACAAGCGTGTTATGAACCTTCCACCAGGCCCCGTGCGGTAAGCAAAGAAGGAAGTGGTTCTTTCTTGAAAGAAAGAACCAAAGAACTTCCATTCTTTCATTCGTAGTCCGCCGGCAGGTCGAACGGCGCTCGTCGGTGATGCTGGTCGGGTTGCGGGGCTGGCTGCTGCGCAGGCATGGCGTTTCGGCGAGCATCGGGGCGATGTGGAAGACCCTGCGGCGACCTCGGCCTGCCGCTCAAAACGTATGGCCCGCCCTTTTATAGACACCCTGGAGCACCGGCCAGCTCCTGTGACAGTGCCAATTCCATCGTCACGGATTGACACAAAAATTAGGCTGAAATTCAGCGACTTTCGTTCTTATCTCCTGATAGGGCATTCAAAATATTGGTGGGTCCCGCCCGATAGCGGTGATCACTACGTCTACGCCATAGCCCTGTGATGAGAACCCGCAGCAAAGTCTACGAAAGCCAATCCACCGGCACGTTCAAAGCCTCCGCGAGCTTTGCGATCGTCTCAGGAGTTCCCGTGCGGCGCCCATTTTCTAGATCGGACAGATAGCCCTGACCGATACCTGTTTTGAACTCCAAATGCAGTTGCGTTTCGTCGCGCCACTTCCGAATGGCTTTCAGCCGACTGTCGCCTCGAAGAATTGCAGCACTGACTTCCGGCGGCAGTACGCCGCCGCCGGCCAATGCGGCCTTCCGAGCATCATAAATAGCGACGTCATCGGCATCCTCGGCCTCATGATCGGCGCGTTTGAGGAGCGCCTCATATTCGGCCCGAGGCAGCACGACCAGCTCTTCGCCGCTGGGACTACGAATGATCTGTGGCGCACCCATGGTCTTAACTCCTCTTGTAAGTCATAGTGGATCGGCCGCCGATGTAGATCGCCAAGATCGTGGTCGCATCCTCATCGAAGATCACCCGGTAGCTGCCGATACGGAGCCGGAAGCCGTCACGACCTTGAAGGGCCTTCACGTCGCCTTGGCCCGTCATGGCGTAGCGGCTAAGCCCAGCTTCCCCCTGCTCGCGGGCATCTCGTGGAAGAGCATCGAGATCCTTGGCCGCGCTCGGTGTCAGGATGATCGTTTTCATCAGCGATAATATCGCTTCATTAGAGCCGTGTCAAGCGATAATATCGCTGTCGCACCCGTGCTTCTAAGGGCCGTCGTAGCATCGGCCAAAACCGGCTATGGCAGCGGGCGCTGGCGTAGCTATGGCGGGCCATGACCGACGATGATGAGCACTACGTCTACGCCATAGCCCTGTAGCGAAAGCCGCCGCACGCGGTTCACGGGTTCCGGCGCATTTCGGCGAGCACCTCCCGGCATTCTTCGTCACACAACCGATCGACCTCGCGCCGATCCCCAGCTTCTGCGGCCTTCATCAGACTATCGACGTACGCAGCCCGCGGAACGTCGCGAATATCGTCTAATTTGACGCGCTTCTCCCAGCGCGAGGGCTTGCTCCATGGATAGAATGCTTGCTCCGCTCCAAGAATGGGGAGCAAGAAGCAGCGGTCGTATCTGGACCCTTGCAGAAGACTATCGGTCGCGGAGTTGAGATCTTCAGCCGACAGCCATGGAGTCATGACGAAGGTCGAAACTGTCGCGCCGTGCTCAGGGATTCCCGCGCAAAGCAGCAGCCAGACCTCGTTGTATCCGTCAAACGAGTGCTTGGCTGCGATTTTGACTTTCCGTGTGATGGCCCTGGCGATCGCGTTGAGCACAACCGACGGGTCATTCTGCCCCCACATGCCGTAAGGCTTGCCGGGAGCGGTCTTCGCGACCGACTTCTCTTGGGCGCGGGCGGAGCCGGGCAGAGCATACGGATCGACCTCGGTCACCTGAACGCTGACAATCCGCCCATCCGCGATCCGGACGGCCACATCAACCCCGCTTTCTTTGCCGGCCGCGTTTGGATCGTCAGTAGTGGCGCTGCTCAAGCTCAGTCGAGCCAGCAAATGCCGTACCAACGCCTCTTCGCGCTCAAAGCTTGCCATATACTCTCCTGACGCTTTCTGACGGTTTCAACGCCGCCGGCAGGTGCGATGGCCATCGGGTGTCATGGGCCATTATACCGCAGGGTTTCGAATGCGGCGGGCCATGATCGGTATCTATGAGCGCCGCGTTGCAATCTCGCGCTTGATCTGCTTGCGCTCACGTTCGTTGAAGAACCAGCCCAACAACAAGCCCAAGGCGATAAGCCATAGCGGTGAAACATTAATCTGAGCGAGCCCGAACGCAAGGACCGCAGCGCCTGCCATGCCAAAGAAGAGGTAGTCGCCGTGCTTGCAGCGATGAGCGCTAATCTCGGCCGAGTCACCCAAGACGGAAGCGCCGGCGACCGCAAGCTTCCTGAAATCGTCGTTGGGGTCCAGCCGACCCGCTTCAACCTCCCTACGTGTCACGCGTTCTAACAGAACCGGATTGATTATGTCACCCTCCATGCTCTCCTTATTCAGGAACATCTTGTACTCAGCTTCGGCAATTGGAAGAAGCTTCGCGTAGGTCTCTTCGTCATAAGCATGTTTTCAGACCGCAACTAAATTGCGATGTGCTTCAAGTAGGGTCACGTATTCTTCCTCGGTCGTCGCGGCGGCATGCAGCGAAGCAATCTCGTCTCGAAATGCGCGCCAATCACCGCCTTGCTTCATCCGCTCGTGTAGCGATGCTATTTCGGGCCGCATAGCTGATCATCTCCCTTCAATTGAGGCCGCGGCCGTTTGAACACCTCGGGTCCGTGTCCGCCCACCGCAATCCATATGCATGTCGCCGGGGTCCAGTAGCATACCGTCTGCTGTGGTTGCATGCATCGTAGCGGCGAGGGTCGAAGTCAAATGCCGGATGGCAAGTTAGGCGCGCCATCGGTTGGGTTGTATGTCATTGGGTTAACTGGCGAATTTGCGCCGACGCGGAAACACACCTTGCTGGCGTTTTTGTCCGATAACTCAATGATATCAATGCTCCGAGCGCCAGCTGCCTATCCCGCACCAGCCCAAAGCCCTATCTTACTTGTGTTGCTTCAGTATGATAACTATATGCCGTGGCGGAGCCGCGCGACCCGACCCTCGATGTGCTTCTCGACCTCGACGGGCAGGTTCTCGTGGTGGACCCGGAGGGCGGCCATTGGGTCCGGTTCGTGGTGACGCGGGTGCCGGTCTCGGCAGAGAAGCCGCATGGCATCGACTACTCGCTCACGCTGCATGGTGCGGACGGTGAGCGGCTGGTCGGATTCGACAACGCGCATCCTGTCGGCCGGCAGAAGCGCGGTGAACCGCAGGACCATCGCCACCGGCTGCGGAGCATCCGCGCCTACGAGTACCAGGACGCCGCGACCTTGCTCGCCGACTTCTGGGAGACCGTGGACGCGGTGCTGCGCGAGAGAGGAGTGATCCCATGACGACGCTGAAGGTCGGCATCGCGAGCTATACGGAAATGAAGGCGCGCACGATGGCTGTGGCGCGCGGCGAGCGTCGCGTGGCAGCCGACGAGCCGAAGGTCTGGTTCACTTCGACCGAGTCCTTCGCCAAGGTCCTGTCGGCCGGCAATCGCGAACTGCTGCGCGTCATCGCCGAGAAGGCGCCCGGCTCGCTCGACGAGCTGGCGCGCATCACCGGCAAGGCCAAGTCGAACCTCTCGCGCACGCTCAGGACCATGGAAGGCTACGGCCTGGTCCGCCTCGAACGCGGCGAGCGCGGCCGGATCACGCCCAAGGTCATACACGACCGGGTGGAGCTGGACCTGCCGCTCACGCTCTCGCGCAAGGCAGGTTGAACCATGACCGCTTGGGCGCGAGCGGGCCGGACCGTCGTCAGCCCGTCAAGGCTGGCGCGTCCCGCGCCATCGCTGCGCGGCTGCGGCCTTGACCGGCTGTCGCCGGCCCGGCGAGGGCTCGCCAAGCGATCAAGGTTCGAAATGAACGCCAGCGCCTGAAGCGGCTCTATGACGCCATCGAGGCCGGCGTCGCCGATCTCGACGATCCGACGCTGAAGGAGCGCGTCGCGAGCCTCAAGGCAGTCCGCGACCAGGCGCAGGCCGACGCCGCGCGTGCCGCCGCGATGCTGGAGACTTCAGGCCAGCAGACAATCACTCCGCAGATGGTCCAGAGGTTCGCCAGGACGGCACGCGAGTGGATCAAGATCGATGGCCGCGACTATCGCCGCGACCACCTCCGTGCGCTCGCCCAGCGCGTCGAGGTCGCGGACGCGAGGTCCGCATCATCGGCTCGAAGAGCAATCTGCTTCAGACACTGACTGCCGCAGCCGGCGTAAAGCCAGCTACGCCCGACGTTCGCAGTTCTGTTCTGAAGTGGCGGACGGGGTCCTCCAAACACCGTTGAAATGATTATCTATTGCGGCAATTAGCCGCGAAATCCAGCAAAATAGCCATCAATCAAGGGCGGGATGCAGGCGAACAAGCGTGGATGATCGGCCCGCGAGAGCATCAGCGAGGCAGCGGGGGACGATTTCAGCCATCAGCCCGCTCACTCTTCGACGATCTGCCCGCGCTTGCCGGGCGCGAGGTCTTGCCGTGCATGGCGCCGGTAACTCCCGTGGCCCTTTTGCACCTTCACGGTGCGCTGGTGGTAGCGCGGATCACGCAGCGCTTTGGCGAGCGGGTTGCGGCGCGGCTTGAGAGCAGGTGACTTGGGCATGATCAGGCTGCCAGCGCCCGCCGCACCGCTTCCGGCTCGCGAGCAATTACCCGGAGCAGGGCTGAGGCCGGGCCCGAGGGCCGGCGCCGGCCTTGCTCATATTGCTGCACGGCATCGACCGTGAAGCCGAAGGATCGGGCGAACTGAGCCTGCGACATGCCGAGCCTGACGCGCAGCGCCTTTACCTCCTTTGGCGTCGGCGGCGGATATACCTTCACCGCGGCGGCGAGATCAGCCGCCGTCCAAGCATCCCGATCCTGGGCCGCCTGACGCGCGATCTCTGCCTCTCCGGGCTTGCGGCGCGTCGCCAAGCCGGCTCGCAGTCGGGCTGCGTCGATGTCACTCCGGGAACGCTTTACGATAGGCATCTCGTTCCTTCCTGCTCGCGTAGCGCAAGCTGATAATCCGGCGATTCTCCCCACGGTCTGTGTAAACGCAGGCAAGAATCACGTCGCCGATCCGTCCGATGGCGCGAATTCGGGTCTCGCCATAAGCGCGGCGGCCATCGACGGTTTCCAGCGTCGGCCCCTCGAACAAAAGGACGGCCAGCTCGAACGAAAGTCCACGGGCCGTTTCGTTGCGCGCGCTCTTGGCCGCGTCCCACTCGAACGCCATCAGCGGTATATATACGTCATTGACGGATACCCGCAAGGTGCCCCCCGCCCAAAAGAAAACCGCCCCGGTGGTCGGCCGGGGCGGTTTGGTTGGGGGGGCGAGAGCAGCGGCGCGAGTTATGCCGCTTCTTTGACCTCATGGAGAAAATCAAGAGCCCAGACATGGCGAGATTGCCGCGGTTGTCGAGCAGGCCGAGCGCATGCAGGGCCGCGACATGCGGCGTCAGGCGCCTCCCGGTGTAGCTATTCGCGTCCGCCCCGAGCGCCTGTTGCGTGGATTGCAGCGCGGACCCGAGCGCGGCCGTGATCGGTCCGCCGGTTTGCAGAAGGCCCGAGATGATCTGCCCCACGGCGATGCCCGCCCGGCTGCCGAGGCCACCCTGCACGAGCGCCGCGGTCAGGAGCGCCGTTTCCGACATGCTCGCATGTGCCGCCCGCGCGATCGGCACCGAATAGCTCATGGTGCGTTCGAGGGTCGGCAGCGAAACGCCGGTCCTTTCCGCGATGGCGAGAAGCTGATCCGATCGCTGGATCATCGAAGCCGGATCGTATGCGCCCGTGACATGCGCATACCATGTCAGCGCCTCCATGTTCGCTTGCAGGGAGCCAAGCCCGCGCATCGTCGCGACCTCGGAGGCGCGCAGCACGATCGGGGCGAGCTGCGCGAAATTCTGCCACCGATCCGGCCCCTGAAACGGGGGCGCCGTCGCCAGCATAGCCGCGAGCATGTCGAAAGCCTGCGCCGTCTGCTGCTCGGTATAGATCGTGCCGATCGCGCTCTGCCGCGCCAGCCCCGAAAGGAACTGGATGTCCCGCGACATGGCCGCAGCATTCCACGCCGCCGCCGGATCGAACAACTGCACGCCGGCCGCGACGTGATACTGTGTTTGCAGCGCTTCCTTGAACGCTTCATAGCCGAGAAAAGCGCCGGCAAACTCCATCATCGTCGGGGCATGGAAAAGGCGGCTCAGAAAGCCGCCTCCCGCACCTGCCGCCGCTGCGATGCCGGTGTTGCCGGCGGCGCTGCCGGCGGCGCTGCCGGAGTTTCCACCACTGGCCGGCGTCCGTGCCCCGGGAGCGGATGGTGCCCGGATCGTGCTTATCCGGGCGAAATTCGCCGCCGCCTCGGCGCTGCTTGCCGCGATGGCTGCGGTGCGATCCTGCACCGCGGCCAGCCGATCCGCCGCCGCATTGATCGGATCGGCAAGCCCGTCGAGCTTCGCGGCCAGGTCCGCGAGCGGCTTCTGCGCACGGGCGATGGAATTTCCGAGCCGCGTGAACGGCCCGGACATTCCCGCGCTCGCATCCTTGAAACGTTCGAGGGCCGCCTGCAACTCCGCGATCTGGTCGAGCGCCGCGGCGATCGGTGCCGTGAACTCGTCCACAACGCGGAGCGAGGAGACAATGCCCCCGATATCGGTATCAGGCATTTCGTCTTCCCTTGTCGATCGCCTCTCTGTAGAGGCCCATCACGCGCCGCCATGACGCGATCTCGGCGAGCGTCATTTCATCGAGATCGCGCGGGGCGAAACCCAATTCGACCATCTCGCCGAGCTGCGCCGGGGTTATCACCCGGTCGCATTCTCCCCCGTCGCTTCCGGAGAAGGGCGGCCGCCATTCACCTCCGTCATCAGCGCAACAACATCGTCCGCATCCAGATCGTCCATGCCCTCCATCGTGATCCCCTTGCCGTCGATCTTCGTGATGCAGGCAATCATCGCGAAGGAATACCGGGAAGGATCGAAAGGCTGGCCGACCATCATCAGCGCTTTCCGCACGTCCTTGCCCTTCGCACGGCGAATGCGCGCCACGGCCCCGGAAGGAAGCGAGACCTCGCGGCCTTCGTCGCCCTGGGCGTTCTCGGGGATATCGATCGTGATTCCGGTGCTCATGTCAGGCGTCCTTTGTGATGAAAGCGTTCATGCCGGCGGTGAGGCTCGCGAGTTGCCGCCGTGTCTCCGCGAACAGCTCAAGGCTGCGGTGGATGTCGGCGAATGCCTGGATCGCGCGCGCGGCCGGCTCGAAAGCCTCGCCGATGCCGATGCTGGCCGCGAAGGCGTCGATGGCAGGATGCGGGCGCGCCAATTCGGCGCCGAGGGTGCGTAGGGCGTTCAAAGTATTCTCCTTCGGTTACGAAAAGCCCGCGCATGGCACGGGCGAAAACCGGCCCCCCCGAACGGATGGCCGGAATGGGATCGCCAAAGGCCAGGAAGGCCGACGCCGGCAGGTGGAAGCGGGCAGGGGGTTAGGCGCTCACCGCAAGCGCCGCGCCCGCGATGTCGGCGGCGATCATGCCGCCTCGCAGTGCCGCAGTGCGGGCATGCGAATTGTCATGACAATCCGCTTGACGACGGAGTAGATTGTAGCTACGTTGAGCCCATGCCGATCGAGTGGGACGATGCGAAGCAGGCTGGCAACATCGCCAAGCACGGCATTGATTTCGCTTCGATCGAGCAGTTTGACTGGTTGATGGCGGTTGTGCGCGCCGATGTGCGTTTCGACTATGGCGAGGTCAGGCTGCTTGCCATTGGGCCGATGACAAGTGAACCGGACCGCCTGTTTGCTGTGGTCTACACCGTCGAGCGGCGCGCGGTGCGCATCATCAGCTTCCGCCGGGCAAGCAACCGGGAGATCAAGATTTATGAAGCGGAAATTCAGGCTTAACACACCCGAAGAGGAAGCCGAGATCCAGCGCGGGATTGACCAAGACCCTGACAATCCCGAGTGGACGGAAGAGGATTTCGCGCGCGCCCGACCGGCATCGGAAGTGATGCCGCCGGAGTTCATGGCGGAACATGCGAAGCGCCATCGCGGGCCGCAGAAAGCGCCAACGAAAGTCATGGTCTCTCTCCGTTTGGATCGGGATGTTGTCGAACGGCTCAAAGCCAGTGGGCGCGGCTGGCAGACACGAGCGAACGATCTGCTGAAGAAGGCCGTTGCCGGTGGCAGGCGGCGCGGGTGAGATCACTCACGCCGCCCTCCGCGAAGGATGACGGAGATAGGCCGGTCTCGGCGCTGGCCGGTCGGATTTTAGGCCGGTCGGACCCTTCGGACGTATCTGCGGACACCTCCGACCCTTCGGTCGATTTTTGCTCACGGATTCCGCTCTGACCCCTACGGATTTCCGTGCCCATCATGCCGCCTCCGCGAGAGGCGTCCGGGAAAGGCCGGTGCTTCGGTCGCAATCTCCGTTTCCAGGCCGGTCGGGGGGCGGGGGTGCTACCCGCCTACCTCCAACACCCGAAAGGGTGCGGGCACCCCCGTTTTCAGAAATGGTGCTTCTGAAACCCGCGGATTTCCTGGGCTTCAAACGAGATCTGCGACGGGGGTCCAGAAGAGCGCGCCATACCATGCTCTCGGTGTCGGCTTCCCGGTGCCATTGCCCGGTGCAGCCGTTCCAAGCCATGAGCCGCCGCCCCTTGGGACCGGGGTGCCAGGCGACACTTCCGACCCATGCGCCGTCACGTCAAAGAGCAACCTCGCGCACCGACTGATCGGCTTCGTAAACGGGATAGGCTTGCGCGCCTCGGGCTTTGGCCGCTGCCGAGATGGTCTCAATCCAGTCCGGCTTGGCCGTGAGTGGTGTCGTCATCGGGTGCGCGGCGCGGCTTGGTTTGCTCCGTCGTTCCTGAATCCGTCGACCACCCTCGGTGCTACGCGGTGAGAATGTTGAGACTGCGCTTGAGGTTGTAGGCGATGGCGGTGAAACGGACTTGAGCGGCGGCGCGAAT
>DATJLS010000008.1:0-92549 GCA_035509315.1 Acetobacteraceae bacterium
CCGAGCAATCCATCCAGAAACAGACCCGCGTTCATCGCCGTCCGCTCCTGCGCAAACAGCGGCCGCATCCGCTGCTTCACCTCCCGCAGCGACGATGCCCACAATTCCAGCGTCGTCTCAATCGACGCAAAGCCCAGCCCAGACTTCTGAATCATGGTCACCCATAGATTCAGACGTCTGGGCGTTTCGCAATAGGAAATTTACAACTGTAATGCTAGGGGCCAGACCTTGCATTGCCGATCGGCTGCTGGCGTAAGAGCCATCTCCTTCCCTTTCTGCCCATCGCAGTCGCGGCATTGCATCATTCTGATTTCCAAACAAAATACACGCTGGCGAGAGGCGGTGCCAGAATCGTGGCGGAAGCGGGAAAGCCGTGCAGCGGCTCCGCCTCAGCCCAGACCTCGCCCCGGTTGCCGAGGCCGCTGCCGCCGTACGAGGTCGCATCCGTATTCAGGACTTCGCGCCATCGTCCCGGGTGAGGCAAGCCGATCCTGTAGCCGGGGCGCGGCACCGGTGTGAAGTTGCTGACCACCGCAACCGGAGGGGCGCCAGGTGCCATGCGGAGCCAGGCGAACACCGAATTGTCGCGATCGTCCGCAGTGATCCAGCGGAAGCCCTCAGGCTCGCAGTCCCGCGCGTGGAGTGCCGGCGCCTCGCGGTAGAGGTGGTTAAGATCACGGATCAATGCCTGTATGCCGCGATGAAGTGCGTGATCCAAAAGCCACCAATCGAGGCTGCCGGCAAAATCCCACTCGCGCCACTGCGCGAATTCCTGGCCCATGAACAAAAGTTTCTTGCCGGGCTGGCCCCACATGAAGCCGTAATAGGCACGCAGATTGGCGAAACGCTGCCAATCGTCGCCTGGCATGCGGGCCAGAATCGAGCCCTTGCCGTGCACCACCTCGTCATGCGAGAGCGGCAGGACGAAATTCTCGGTCCAGGCGTAGAGCAGGCCGAAAGTCATGCGATCATGGTGCCAGCGCCGATGCACCGGATCGAGCGCCATGTAGCCAAGCGTATCGTGCATCCAGCCCAGGTTCCATTTGAAGCCGAAGCCGAGCCCGCCAGCATGGGTCGGCGCTGATACTCCGGCCCAGGCGGTGGATTCCTCGGCGATCGTGATCGCGCCGGGATTTTCGGCATAAACGACCTCGTTGCAGCGGCGGAGGAAGCTCACGGCGTCACGATTGTCGTTGGAGCCATCAGGGTTCGGCAGCCATTCGCCGGGGCGGCGCGCATAGTCGAGATAGAGCATCGAGGCCACCGCATCGACGCGCAGCGCATCGATGTGGTACCGGTCGAGCCAATAGAGCGCCGAGGCGATCAGCACATTCGCGACTTCGCGCCTGCCGTAATCATAAACTGCGGTGTTCCACTCCGTCTGGAAGCCCCGGCGCGGGTCTGGATGCTCGTAGAGAGCGGTGCCGTCGAAGCGGGCAAGGCCGTGGACGTCGGTCGGAAAATGGGCCGGCACCCAGTCAAGGATGACGCCGAGCCCGGCCGCATGGGCACGATCAACGAAGCGGGCAAAACCGGCAGGATCGCCGAACCGCCGAGTCGGCGCGAATAGCCCGATCGGCTGATAGCCCCAGGAGGCGTCGAGCGGGTGCTCGGTGACCGGCAGCAACTCGAGGTGGGTGAAGCCGAGAGCAGTGGCGTAGGGAATCAGCGCCTCGGCGAGCTCGTCATAACTAAGGAAGCGTCCGTCCTCGCCGCGGCGCCAGGAGCCGAGATGCACCTCATAGGCGGCGAGCGGCCGGCGGCGGGGGTCGGCGGCGCGGCAAGCGAGGAAATCGGCGTCGTGGAACGGGAAACGGTCGGTGCGCGAAACGACAGAAGCGGTGGAGGGCCGGAGTTCTGCGGCGAACCCGAAGGGGTCGGCCTTCAGCGGCAGCAGCGTGCCGTCACGAGCGATGATTTCGTATTTGTACACCGATCCTTCAGTGATGTCGGGGACGAAGATTTCCCAAAGTCCGCTATCGATCCGCTTGCGCATCGGCAGCCGCCGGCCGTCCCAGGCGTTGAAGTCGCCGACCACCGAGACACGGGCGGCGTTCGGTGCCCAGACCGCGAAATGCACTCCATCCGCTCCCTGATGGCGGCGCGGATGCGCCCCCAGCCGCGCGTAGAGCAACCGGTGCGTGCCCTCGACCAGCAGATGGTCGTCGAGTGGGCCAAGCACCGGGCCGAAGGCGTAGGGGTCACGAAACTCCCAGGTTCCGCCCGCATTCTCCGCGCGCAGCCGGTAAGCGAAGGGATCGTGGCGATCGGCAAGGCAGGTTTCGAAAAACCCGGCTTCGTGGCGGCGCGTAAAGGGGGCGAGCTTCGTGCCGTCCTCGGCGAGAAGCCAGAGCGCGCTGGCGTCGGGAATGAAGGCCCGCACTGCGAGGCCAGCGCGGGTTGCATGCGGACCGAGGATCGCGAAAGGGTCGGCGTGACGGGCCGCGACAATCGCCTCGATATCGCCCGCCGCTGCCTGCCGCTCGCTCACGCGCCGGCCGCTCGCGGCGGCACTGGCTGGCCGTCGGAGGGAACATCCCAGACCTCGGTGGCATATTCGCGGATGGCTCGGTCCGAGGAGAACCAGCCCACCCCTGCGGTGTTCAGGATACTGGTGCGCCACCATGCTACCGGCTGGCGCCAAAGCGCCGCGATGTCGCGCTGCGCAGCGTAGTACGCGTCGAAATCGGCACACACCATGAAGTAGTCATGATGACGGAGTTGATCGACCAGCCCTCGGTAGCGATCGGGCTCGTCGGGCGAGAAGACGCCCGACTCGACGGCTTCGAGTACTTCGGCCAGCAAGGGCGAGGCGGCGATCACGTCTTCGGCGTCGAGCCCGGCGCGGCGGCGATCCGCCACGGCCTCTGCCTCCAGGCCGAAGATGAACATGTTTTCCGCTCCTACGCGCTCGCGGATCTCGAGATTGGCGCCGTCCAACGTGCCGATGGTCAGCGCTCCATTCAGCGCGAGCTTCATGTTGCCCGTGCCGGATGCCTCCATTCCTGCGGTTGAGATCTGCTCGGAGAGATCCGCTGCCGGGATGATCGCCTCGGCGAGGCTGACCGAATAGTTGGGCAGAAACACCACGCGGAGCGTGTCCCGCACGGTCGGGTCGCTATTGATCACCCGAGCCACGTCGTGCGCGAGCTTGATGATCAGCTTGGCTTGGTGATAGCTCGCCGCCGCCTTGCCGGCAAACAGCTTGACCCGGGGCGGCCAGCTGCTCATCGGCAATGCCCGAATCCCGTGATAGAGCGCGATCGTCTCCAGAATGTTCAGCAGCTGGCGCTTATATTCGTGGATACGCTTGATCTGCGCGTCGAACAGAGCGTTCGGATCGACGCGGATCTCCAACTCGCGATGGATCAGGTCGGTGAGCGCCTGCTTGTTGTTCCGGCGCACCGCCGCGAAGCGCTGCTGGAATGCAGCATCGGCAGCGAGCGGTCGGAGTTCGGCCAGCGCCTCTCCGCGGTCCAGCACCTCCGGCCCGATCGCCTCGATCAGGAGTGTCGTCAGTTTCGGGTTGGCCTCGTGCAGCCAGCGGCGGAAGGTAATACCGTTGGTAATGTTGACGATTCGCCCTGGCCGGAGCGCAACCAGGTCACGGAACGCCGTCTCGCGCATGAGTTCGGTGTGCAGCGCCGAGACGCCATTCACCCGGTGCGAGCCGAGGAAGGCAAGATGGCTCATGCGCACCCGCCGGCCAGCATGCTCGTCGATCAGCGAGACGCTGGAGAGCATTCGGTCGTCGTCAGGATGCTGGGCGCGTACCTCGCCCAGATGTAACGCATTAATCGTGAAGATGATCTGCATATGCCGTGGCAGGAGCCGTTCCATCAGAGGAACCGGCCAGGTCTCAAGCGCTTCCGGCAGCAGCGTGTGATTGGTGTAGCCGAAGGTCGCCTGGACCATGCGCCACGCCACCTCCCACGCGAGCCCGTGCAGGTCGACCAAAATGCGCATCAGCTCGGCGACGGCGATCGCGGGATGGGTGTCGTTGAGCTGGATCGCGGTTTTCTCGGCAAGCGAATCGATGCGGCCGAAGGTCTGGAGGTGGCGCCGCACCAGATCCTGCAGCGAGGCGGAGACGAAGAAATATTCCTGCCGGAGCCGCAGCTCCTGCCCGGCCGGGGTTGCATCCGAGGGATAGAGGACCTTGGAGATGGCCTCCGCGCGCACCTGTTCTGCGAGCGCACCGGCATGGTCTCCGGTGTTGAAGGCATCGAGGCGCAGGGGATCGACCGGATGGGCGGACCAGAGCCGGAGTGTGTTCACCCGCCGGCCGCGCCAGCCCACCACCGGCGTGTCGTAGGCGACCGCCTCCACAGTCTCCGCAGGATGCCAGACATAACGCCTCGCCGGCACCTCGGCCGCCGTGGCCGCCTCGATGGCGCCGCCGAAGCCGATCTCATAATGCACCTCCGGGCGCTTGAATTCCCAAGGGTTGCCGAGCGCCAGCCACTCCTCGGGATATTCCTGCTGCCAGCCGTTCTTCAGCACCTGGCGAAACAGGCCGTGATCGTATCGGATGCCGTAGCCGTGCGCAGGGATGCTGAGGCTCGCCATGGTTTCGATAAAACAGGCGGCGAGCCGCCCAAGGCCGCCATTGCCGAGTGCTGCCTCCGGCTCGCGTGCGCGGAGCCGGTCGAGATCGACATCCAGATCGGCAAGTGCCGCGCGCACCGCGGTGGTAAGGCCGAGATTATTGAGATTGTCCAGCAGCAAGCGGCCGATCAGAAACTCGAGCGAGAGGTAATAGACCCGCTTCTCGCCCTGCTGGTAGGCGGCGTCGATGCTGGCGAGCCAGCGTTCGACGGCGATGTCGCGCACCGCGGCCGCCGTCGCCAGCAGCCAGTCCCGTTGGGTCGCGGTGGTGCGCCGCTTGGCGGCATGGGAGGCGAGCTTGCCAAGGATGCTGGCCCGCAATTCGGCTACATTCGCTGACCCGTCCTCGGTGACGGGGCCGTCACCCGCGCGCTGGGCGCGCATCCGTTCCGTATCAGATTCGAGCTCCACGACCGGCTACTCCACTCCCCGAATCGGGGGCATCAAGTTGCGCCAAGGGTATCCGAGTACAAAGCACTTTTCGCCCGAGCGCGGCAACCGTTTGTGCCTTGCCTGCGACTTTCCAGGCATCATTGGGGCACGGCTATGATGACCGAATATTGCCGTCTGACTTCTCGCAGCCAGCCTGGAGGCAAGCGTTTCAGTCGAGCAGACAACGCTGCTTGGGCACGCTTTTCGGCTGTCGGCATTTGAACGTCGTCGTCCACAATCTCTTTATAATCTCTGGCCGTCATGAAGTTCCGAGGCGGAGGGACGCGGTCTCAAACGTCCTTGGCGCGGACGGAAAACGCCGCCCCTGATCACTTGGCTCAAATCGTGGCATCCAGCGCTCTCGGCGATGCCATAGGCGATTCGGTTTCCTCCATAATTATCCGGGCACCAGCGCTTCCGATGCCAGACATAGGGCAGCAGTTTACGCTTCGCCACAGCATGGATGACCAGTTTATCGGTCACAGGTACGCAGGGTGGTATATTACAACTTGCAATTCGCGCAGCAAATGCCTGAAGAACTACTTCGCCGGCCTCGTGTCGCGACGGTTCAACGGTGCTCGTGAAAGGAATGTGCCGGCCGCCAAAGCTGCCTCTATTGCGTTGGTGTGATGGCGCATGACCACGCTCACCTCGCGATCGCTGGGGATGAGGATCATATTGTCGATGCGCGCAAATACCTTCTTCAGCGCAGGGGCATCCTCATAATCCGCAAAGCGCAGGGCGATTCCAGATGGCCGGCGCCCGCTTGCAGCTTGAACATCCCGGACCATCACGACCACGCTCTGGCCGAGTGACCCCTAGCCTCCAGGACGACGGCGCGCCCCATATGGCCCGAGGCTCCTGCGACGAGGATCGTTCTGTCACCCTACGGTCCCGCTTGACCAACATATATCCCAATGGTTATATATAAATCAATAGCCAAAGAGTTATCGATCCTGAATGCCGAACGCTCACGATATGCTCTTCAGAACGCTCGCCGATCCCACGCGGCGGGCTCTCTTCGAACGACTGTGCCGCGAAGGAGAGCAGACGGTCGGAGCTCTGACGGCTCGGGCCGGGGTCTCGCAGCCGGCCGTATCAAAGCATCTTGGGGTCCTGAAGCAGGCCGGGCTGGTGCGCGACCGCCACGAAGGTCGCCAGACACATTATAGCGCACAGCTCGGCGCCTTGGTCCCGCTGATCGATTGGACAACCCAGATGGCCGGATTCTGGCAAGGCCGATTCGACCATCTCGAAGATTTGCTCAAAAGGATGGACCAATGACCAATACTGCGGCCGAAACGCGCTCCGTCGTCGTCGAACGTGAGATACCTTTTCCACCGGAAAAGGTTTGGCGCGCGCTGACGCAACCGCACCTGATCGAGGAATGGCTCATGAAGAACGACTTCGAGCCCGTCGTCGCCCATCATTTCAATCTTCGCGCAGACTGGGGCACCGTCGAATGTCGGGTTCTGGAGGTCGAGCCGAACAAAACGCTGTCTTACACGTGGGTAGCCTATGGTCTTGAGAGTGTTGTCACTTGGACTCTCGCCCCTACGCGAACCGGTACGCACCTGCGCATGGAGCAGTCGGGCTTTCGGCCGGATCAGCAGCAAGCCTACCAGGGCGCCAAGGGCGGGTGGTCGCGGTTCTTTGCAAACCTGGAGCAAGCCTTGGCGCGGATGGATTGAAGTCTGCCGGCACAATTCAAAGCCGGGTGTTTCGTCCCAATGTGTGATGGTGATGTCACGACACCGGACCAGGTCTGTCCGCACGTCGGAATCCACGCCGCCGGCATCGCCCGGCCGCTGGGCATCCTCATCTTCCCCGCCGCCGGCGTGGATGCGCACCGGGCGATCGTTACCTCCGCGCGGGCGGCGAGGAGTCTCGCCGAAACGCCGAAGAAGACCCGCGCGGAAACCATGCATTGTGAAATCTCGTCCGGCGGTTGCGCAGGCGAGGCCGACGACCCGACTCAGCACTTGTCGTACTCATCGCGGCGGTGCCACCATATGCCCATCTCGTTGCGCCCTTTTGGGGCGCGGTCGAGCCACTGGTACATGCCCCAGAGGCCGTCCAGTCCGCGTGCATAAGTGGAGTAGGTGTGGTAAACCACGCCGGCATCCAGCACGAACGCGCTCATGCCCGGCCGGTCGCGCGAGTAGGTGGGCGCGTCAGTTCCGCACGTGGCCGCGAACTCAGCGACCGGCTTTGGGGCCGGAGTCGCGTCCATCGCATGGCCACCGCGCCGGTAGTTATATTCGACGAGCCCCTCACGCTGTTGCTCTTCGGTGAACGAGACGTTGCAGTCGAAGTTGAAGTCGCTGTCGAGCGAAGACGCCCAGGGAAACGTCCACCCCATCCGCCGCTTGTACGCCTGCAGCTTCGCGAGCGGCGCCCGCGACACGGCCAAAAGCGTGACGTCGTGGTTTGCCAGGTGGACGACGAAGCCGTTGAACCCGTCCGCGATCGTCGAGCAGGACGGGCACCCCGCCGTGTAATCGGGCCCGAACATGAAGTGGTAAACGAGGAGCTGCGAGCGCCCCCCGAAGAGGTCTGCGAGCGAGGCATTTCCCTCGTCAGTCTGGAATCGATACGACTTTTCGACCCGAACCCAGGGCAGCTCTCGACGTCGCCGCGCCAGCTCGTCGCTCTGCCGCGTGAGCTCCTTCTCCGCCTCGAGCAGTCCGAGCCGTGCTGCCAGCCACTCTTCACGTGTCCCGGTCAAATGCTTCGTCATCGCTCCTGTTTCCTTCCTTCAGCCGTCCTTTCGTTTCTCGATATGACCCCGCCGATTGCCGGCCACGGGACAGATTTGGCGCCGGGAGATCGAGCGGTGGGAGTGACAAGTGTGGCGGGATTCCGGTGGACTCGCTGATCACGGCCGCAGCCCGCGCGCTCGCCGCAGGTGATCCCCTTGGCGCGCTGAATCGGGTCGCCCTGCGCGACGACGCGCCCGCGCTCGCGCTTCGAGGCATCGCGATGGCGCAGCTCGGCGATCTCGATCGCGCGAAGGCTCTCGTGCGAAGTGCTGCGCGTGCGTTCGGGCCGAAAGAGGCCGTGGCCCGCGCGAGATGCATCGTCGCCGAGGCCGAGATCGCGCTCGTCTCGCGCAATCTGGGCTGGCCTGCGAAGGTGCTCGACGCAGCGCGTGGGACGCTCGAGGAGCGCGGCGACCGGGTGAACGCCGCGCATGCACGGTCGCTCGAGATTCGGCGCCTCGTCCTGATCGGGCACCTCGATGAGGCCGAGCGTAAGCTGGCCGAGCTCAACCCCGCGCTCTTCCCGCCCGCGCTGAGGGCCGCCCACGAGCTGGCCGTTGCGGGGATCGCGATGCGACGCCTCCGGACGAAGACGGCGCGCGCTGCGCTCGCTCGGGCCGGGAGCGCTGCGCGCAGCGCAGGTATCGCTGCGTTGACGGCGGAGATCGAAAGCGCATCCCTCGTCCTGAACACGCCCGCGGCGCGCCTGATTGCGCGTGGTGAGGAACGACTTCTCCTGCTTGAGGAGGTTGAAGCCTTGCTGGCGTCGAAGGCGCTCATCGTGGATGCGTGCCGTCATGTCGTGCGTGACGCACGCACGGCGGTCTCGCTCGCGAGGCGACCGGTATTGTTCGCACTCGTGCGCGCGCTGGGCGAAGCTTGGCCCGAAGATGTGCCGAGGGCGACACTCGTCGCACGGGCATTCCGAGCGAAGCTCGCCGATGAATCGCATCGCGCCCGGTTGCGGGTCGAAGTCGGGCGGCTTCGCACGGCGCTGCGGACGCTGATCGGGGTGAGTGCGACGAAGCGAGGGTTTGCGCTGGTACTACGCCGCGCGCGTGAGGTCATTGTGCTGGCACGACCCGTCGAAGAGGAACACGCGGCAGTGCTCGCTTTCCTCGCTGACGGTGAATCGTGGTCGAGCTCGGCCCTGGCGCTTGCGCTTGGCGCCAGCCAGCGCACCGTGCAGCGGGCGCTCGACTCGCTTGCGGCGGCAGGCAAGGTGCAGTCGTTTGGTCGCGGGCGAGCACGTCGCTGGATAACCCCGCCCGTGCCGGGATTCACGACGACCTTGTTACTCCCTGGTCCACTGCCAGGCGATTAGAGCAATATCGCTTTGGTGGATCAGGGGACCCAGTGCAGGGCGATCGGCCAAAGCCATATTGATCTAGGATAGAAACATGAACCGATCTGTGGCCGAAATCATCTGCGAGTATGGACCCTTTCCGGGTGTCGAAAGCGTGCATGGGGTTACGTATGATGGTCAACGCGTCTGGTTTGCGTCCGGAGACAAGCTGAACGCCTTCGATCCTGCGAACGGGAAGATCCTCCACTCGGTCGATACCGCTGCGCATGCAGGTACGGCCTTTGATGGCAAGCACTTGTTTCAGATCGCTGAGGACCGCATCCAGAAGATCGATCCAAAGACCGGCCGTGTGCTCGCCACGATCCCGGCGCCCGGCGGTGGCGGTTCGGGGCTCGCTTGGGCCGAAGGGACGCTCTGGGTTGGGCAGTACCGGGGCCGGAAGATTCATCAAATCGATCCAAAAACGGGAACGATTCTTCGCACCATCGAGTCCAACCGCTTCGTCACCGGGGTCACCTGGATCGACGGCGAGCTCTGGCACGGCACCTGGGAAAATGACGAGAGCGATTTGAGGCGGATTGATCCCAGAACAGGAGAGGTCCTGGAAAGGCTCGAGATGCCGCCCGGAGTGGGCGTATCGGGACTCGAGTCCGATGGCGGCGATCAGCTCTTCTGCGGAGGCGGAAGCAGCGGGAAGGTGAGAGCCGTCCGCAGGCCCAGACAAGGCTCCGCGGCCGGCAACGGCTCCGAGATCAAAGTTAAGTCCACGAGCAAATAGTCAAAGGGGACGCATACGGGCAGGGTTTACACAAACCTTGTGCGAAGAGCCAGGGCGACGAGGGGCACAACCACCGGACAGCCATGATGCGGCTTGGAGCGGCTCGCGTTCGCATAGGCTCACGAGAACCGCTCTATCGATTTGTCTTGGCGAGCTTCTTCACGCGGTCAACCGATTTGGGCTCATCGCGATCTGCTCTCGGATCAGGCGGCGCGCAGTGCTTGCCACACCCGTTCCGACGTCGCCGGCATATCGAGCGTGTTCACCCCATCCTCTGCCAGCGCGTCGAGAATGGCGTTGATAACGGCCGGTGGGCTGCCCACGGCTCCCGCCTCGCCCGCGCCTTTGACGCCAAGCGGATTGGTGGTGCAAGGCACTTCGACAAACGCGACCTCGATATCCGGCAAATCGTCGGCACGCGGGAGCGCGTAGTCTGTGAAGCTCCCGGAAAGCAACTGGCCGGACGCCGGATCATACACGGTGCGCTCCAGCGTTGCCTGGCCGAAGCCCTGCGTCACGCCGCCATGAACTTGGCCACGCACGATCATCGGGTTCACGGCCTTGCCCACATCGTCAGTGACGGTGTAGCGCACCAGGCGCACCCTGCCGGTTTCGGGATCGACCTCGACCTCGGCCATGTGGCAGCCGTTCGGGAACGTATGCGCCTTGATTTCGGCGACCTCAGCGGTGTCGAGAATAATCGCCTTCTCTCCGGCCACTTGCTTGCGGCGCTGACTGGCGGCGAGCGCGAGAATATCGATCCCGCGATCCGTGCCGGTGATCGAGAAGTGCCCGTCGGCGAAAACGATGTCACCTAAAGCCGCTTCCAGCTCTTCCGCGGCGGCCTGACGCCCCTTCTCGATCACGCTCTCGGTGGTGACGAGGATCGCCTGCCCTTCGGAATAGAGGCTGCGCGCCCCACCAGTGCCGCCACCGACAGGGATCGTGTCGGTGTCGCCCTGGCGGATGCGCACCAGCTCGGCATCGATGCCGAGCTGGTTGGAGATCAGCTGCACATAGGCGGTCTCATGTCCCTGACCGGTCGATTGGGTGCCGACATAGACATCCACGCCACCATCCTCAGCGAAACGGATCTCGGCGCGTTCGGTAGGATCGCCACCGGTCGCCTCCAGATAGTATGCCACGCCGAGGCCGCGCCGCAGGCCACGCGCCTTCGCCGCGGCACGGCGGGCGGGAAAACCCACCCAGTCGATCGCGCGAAGTGCCGTATCGAGCACGGTGGGAAAGTCGCCACTGTCGTAGGTCTTGCCCATCGGCGTCGCGTGCGGCAGGTCCGCCGGGCGGAGCATATTGCGCCTGCGAAACTCGACACGGTCAAGGCCGAGTTCCCGTGCCGCCTGATCCATCAGCCGTTCCACCAGATAGTTGCTCTCGGGCCGGCCGGCGCCGCGATAGGCATCGACCGGGACGGTATTGGTGAAGACGCCGATCACATTCGCATAGACAGCCTGGATCCCGTATACGCTGGCCAGCACGCCGGTGCCGGCGTAGGTCGGGATATAGGGTGCAAAGGTGGAGAGGTAGGCCCCCATATTGGCGACGTTTCGGGTACGAAGGGCCAGCACCCTGCCCCCGGCATCAATGGAAAGTTCGCCGAGAGTCACATTGTCCCGGCCTTGGGTGTCGCAGACGAAGGCTTCCGCCCGCTCCGATATCCATTTCACCGGCTGGCCGAGCTTGCGCGCCGCGTAGCAGGTCAACACATGCTCGGCATAAAGAAAGAGCTTCATGCCGAAGCCGCCGCCCACATCAGGCGTGATGACGCGAAACTTGTCCGCCTCCACCCCGAAGACGCCGTTGATGAGCCCCTTCACCAGCCAGCCGCCCTGGGTATTCGCATAGAGCGTCCAACGCCCGGTCGCGGCGTCGTATTCAGCGAGAGCGGCCCGCGCCTCCAGGGAAGAGACGATGATGCGGTTGTTCACCACCGTGAGCCGGGTGACATGCGCCGCCTTGGCAAACAACGCGTCGGTGGCGTCCTTATCGCCGATCGACCAGTCGAAGACCTGGTTGCCCGAGAGATCGGGCCATACCTTCGCCGCCCCGGCTTCCAAGGCAACGTTGGGATCGGTGACCGCGGGGCGGATGTCGTATTCGACCATGATCGCCTCAGCCGCATCTCGTGCGGCCTTCGCGCTCTCGGCAACGATGAAGGCGACCGGATCGCCGACATGACGCACGGCGCCGTCTGCCAGCACAGGGTGCGGTGGAGCGGCCATCTTGGAGCCGTCTCGATTCTCCAGCCTCACGGCACAGGGCAAGGGGCCGATCCCGTCAGCGGCAAGATCGGCGTTGGTGTAGATCGCTCGCACACCAGGCGTGGAAGCGGCGGCCACGATATCGATGGAGTTGATGGTGGCGGCAGCGTGCGGGCTGCGCAATACAACGCCGTACAGCATGCCCGGCAGCCGGATATCGTCGGTGTAGCGCCCATGGCCCAGCAGCAGCCGGGGGTCTTCAACGCGGCGGATGGGCTGGGCGAGGCCAAACTTGGTCATGGCGGGCAGTCTCCGGCTGGATCTGGGTCACGGAACGACACCATGCCCGTATGGTGCGATGCGAGGAAAGGGAACGCAAGTCGGCTCCCGCCCCTTGCCCGCGGGCTCGACCGGGTGGCGGACAAACCGGCCGGACCGCGCGTGAGGCGCCTCCTTTGCGAACAATCCGGGTTCGTATTCAGAAGCATTTGCAACACTCTCTTAGTGAAACCAGGGACGTGCGGCCACGTCTCTGAGGCCGGTTGACGCCCCATGCCGAGTGGAGTTGGGTTGAGAACCCGATGGATGCAGGGAAGAGGAGCGTTGCCGTGACACGGCTCGATGCCAAGCTTGCTCGAATCTTGAGAGGGGGGAGCAAGCGAAGCGATTTCATCATTGCGGATGCGAAGGATCCCGATATGGGCCCCGGGCTCTGGTCCTCCGGCCCCGATCGCGGCTCTGACGGCGCTTGGACGCGCTATCGTAGCCGTATTCAGTTCCTGGATCAGATCCGTGCGATTGTCCGTCAGGACATCGTCGATGTGATGCTCGCCTCGCTCAGCAATCTGGAGATTCTGCTGGCAGAAGGCTTGTTCACGGAGCATGCGGTCAAGCCGGTGATCCGCGCGAATGACGCAACCGATATCTGGATGGTCCGGGGTGGAACATACGCGAAGCGCCCCTCGCGCCCGTTTCGCACTGCAAGCCTTGCGCGCGCGCGGCAGGCCGGGATCGATCTCGGGCTCTATTCGATGACTTTCAACAATGACCTAGACGCCGATGTCGCTTCCCTCGAGGCCTATGGACGGTTTCGGGACGATGCCGCAAGGCACGGATTTCGGCACTTCCTGGAAGTCTTCAATCCGAACGTCGATACCGGCATTTCGGCGGAGATATTGCCGCACTTCATCAATGATTGCATCGTGCGCGCGCTTGCAGGCGTGGCGGCTGCCGATCGTCCGGTTTTTCTCAAGGTCGCATACAACGGCCCTAAGGCATTGGAAGAGCTGGCGAGCTGGGACTCGTCACTGGTGGTCGGCATATTGGGCGGCAGCGCGGGTACGACACGAGACACGTTTGAGTTGTTGGCACAGGTGCAAAGATACGGGGCGCGTGTTGCCCTGTTCGGCCGCAAGATCAATCTGGCGGAATCCCCGCTCGCCATCGTTGCCTTGATGCGTGAGGTGGCGCACGGCAATCTCGCCCCGGAAGAGGCGGTACGCGCCTATCACGAAAAGCTTCGTGAGCAGGGTGTGAAGCCTCTGCGCACACTCGATGAAGACATCGCGATCACCGATCCGGTGCTCAAGACCGGCGCATCGGCCTGATTGGCCGTGCACGAACAGAGGGAAGGGTTCGTCACCGGCGGCACATGGTGTGTCGATCGCAACAAGCTACTGGAATTCTGGCCTACCGAGGATGGAATTGCGCGCATTCTCGCCGTCGAGCAGCGTGGGGGTGGTTCCGGTTGCAATTTTGCGGTTGATATCCGCAGGCTTGACCCAACGATGGCGGTGGCGACGATCGGGCTCGTCGGCGATGACGAGGATGGCCGCTTCCTGATCGCCGAAGCGGATGCGCATGGCATCGAGCGCGAACATCTCGCGGTGACGGCTGAGGCGCCGACGCAATACACCGAGGCTTATGGATCGCTGAAGACCGGCCGACGCACCCATCTTTATTTCCAGGGCACGGCAGCGCTCCTGACGCCCGAACACTTCGCGGGCCTTGAACGCTTGGGGGGACGGCTCTTCCGTCTGGGTCTTCCCGGCGTTCATCCGGCAATGGACATGCCGTGGGGCGAAGCGGCCAATGGCTGGGTTGCGGTGCTTCGGCAAGCGCAGGCGGCGGAATTGAAGACAAGCCTTGAACTGGTGAGCATGGAATCGGAGCGCATCGCCATGCTGGGGCGGCCGTGCCTGCCCTATCTCGATTATCTTATCGTCAACGATATCGAGATTGGAGGACTCTCCGGTGAAGCAACGATTCGGGCTGCCGGCACCAATTTGAATGCCGTCGAGCGGGCGGTACGAAAGGTTGCGACGCTCGGCTCGATGGAGCTTGTGGTGGCGCATTTCCCCACCGGCGCGATTGCCGCAACACGAGACGGGGCATTGGTCCGTCAGCCTTCGCTCAACGTGCCCGGCAAGGAGATCATTGCCGCCAACGGCGCGGGCGATGCCTTTGCCGCCGGCACACTCTACGCAATCCATCAAGGCTGGAACGTTTCGGATGCGTTGGTGCTCGGGCATGCCGCCGCCGCGGCGTCGCTCAGGGCTCTTTCGACGACAGGCGCGGTCGAAACATGGCAAGAGTGCCTTGCTCTCGTTCGCCGCTGGGGAACTCGGGAGTCCCTGTGATCCGGACTCCTGGAGCGTGCGCGGATCTAGAGCGGGATGCGTTCGCCTGTGTTCACGTATCCCGCTCTCTACCATTTGTTTTCCCGCGTGATTCACGCCTCCGGTTTTCCCACCTTCGGCGATCACGCTC
This sequence comes from Acetobacteraceae bacterium, assembly GCA_035509315.1. Taxonomy (GTDB): domain Bacteria; phylum Pseudomonadota; class Alphaproteobacteria; order Acetobacterales; family Acetobacteraceae; genus JAKAWQ01. The sequence goes on from DATJLS010000008.1 coordinate 14,875, forward strand.
TAAAGGCGCGCGGCAAAACTCTCCCGAAGCGCCGGATACAATTGGCGGAAGATTTCGCGCCGCCGCGAGAGGTTTTCGGCAAGCTCGGCTTCCGGCGCCTGCTCATACGATATGGGTGCGGGAATGCAAGTCTCCGCGACCGTACCCTCACCCGCCGCGATGAGTCCGAGACGCGCCGCGCCCAATGCGGGCCCAACCTCGCCGCCTTCGTGATAAATCAACCGTTTGCCAAGTGCTGTGGCAAGAATTCGGCCCCAGAGAACGCTCCGCGCCCCGCCACCTGTGACGGAAAGCGCCGCGATTGGCCCGCCTTTTTCTTCCAGCGCCTCCAACCCGTCGGCGAGGGCGAAAGCGACACCTTCCAGCACCGCCCGGGTCAGGTCGGCACGGACTGTTCCGCCTTCCAGTCCGAAGAACACACCTGCGGCCCTCGGATCATTGTGAGGTGTGCGCTCTCCGGCAAGGTACGGCAGGAACACCGGCCCGCGCGCGGCTGCCACCCCTTCCCGTTCCAATTCATCGAGGAGTACGGTCTCGTTTGCAGCACCGGTGACACGCGCGAGCCAGGTGAGACATGATGCGGCTGCCAGGCAGACGGCCATGCGATGCCAGGTCGCCGGCAGGCAATGGCAGAAAGCGTGGACAGTGCGCTCCGGTGCCGGACGAAAGCGGTCATCGCACACGAATACAACGCCTGAGCTCCCGAGAGAGAGGAACGCCTGCCCGGCTGCGACGCAACCAAGGCCGACAGCGGCCGCTGCATTGTCTCCTCCGCCACCAGCCACGATCGTGCTGGAAGGAAGGCCCCAGTCGCGCGCAAGCTCGGGTCGCACAGCTCCTGTCGGTTCGGTCCCCTCGGCAAGCCGGGGCATATGCCGGATGGAAAGCCAGGTCGCGGCCAGCAGCTCGGGGGACCAGCGCCGCATTGCAACATCCAGCCAGAGCGTCCCCGATGCATCCGACATGTCGGACACGGCTTCCCCGCTCATCCGAAGGCGCAGCCAATCCTTCGGCAGGAGCACACGGGAGACAGAGCTGAAGACGTCCGGTTCGTGGCGGCGTATCCACATGAGCTTCGGTGCCGTGAAGCCGGGCATGGCAAGATTGCCCGCGATCCGGCGCGCGAGCGGATCGAGCGCAACACATTCCGCCGAGGAACGTCCATCATTCCAGAGGATCGCCGGCCTCAGCACCCTGTCCGCAGCATCCAGAAGCACCGCACCATGCATCTGCCCTGCGAGACCGACAGCCCGTACTTGCGAAAGATCCGCCTGCGCGCGAAGCATCGTCATCGCCGTCTTTGCGGCCTCCCACCAATCCTCCGGCGCCTGCTCACTCCAGAGAGGATGCGGGTATGAGACGGAAAGCGGAGCGATCGCCTCCGCCAGAAGAGCACCATCCCTGCCGATCAGGACGGCCTTGAGGCTCGATGTTCCGAGATCGATCCCGATCGCGCTCATTCCGTCATCCTGCCTCGGATTCACGGGCGCGGGAAGCGCTGCTCGCACAGGGCGCGATATTGCGAGTTCCTGCAAAAGCGCAAATAGATGCCATCCCGGAACGCTGGGATCGTCGCGGCGGCTGGCTATTGACGGTGGCCGGCAACGAAGGGATAACTTCGCCCAAAGGAAAAGATGTCAGCCCTGATGGGGGGAGGACTGATCGCCCGCCGTTTCCCCCTGGCTGACAAATCAGCCACGTACGCCGCGTCGAGACGCGGCGAAGCGTAGAGCAGAGGGGAAACGAGCCATGTCGCCGGACGATAACAATGCAGAAAAATTCAAGGATCTCGCAGAATCCTATTACAAAGGCCGCCTCGATCGCCGCCGTTTCCTGGAACTGGCAGGCGGCCTCGGCTTCTCGGCAGCAATTCTCGGCAAGCTGGTGCGGCCGGCCTGCGCCGCCAATCCTGACCTTCTGCCTTCCGATCCGATATCGCCGTACGAGGCGCCCATCACCAAACAGCGGGTCGCCTATCTCAAGACCAAGCCCTACAAGGGGACCACCATCAACGTCATGGCGGTGAAGGCGACGGTGGGCGATTGTGTCAAGTATCACGCCCCGCACTGGGAGGAGATCACTGGCGGCCGCGTCAATGTCGCCGAGGTGCCGATCGAGACACTGCACACCCAGATCTTTGCGGATTTGGCGAGCGGGCTCGGCCGTTACGATGCATACCAGACGGCATGCTGGTTCTACGGTGATTATTTCGTGCCGAAGGATCCTTATATCGTCGCGCTCGAACCCTATCTCGCCGATCCACGCTATTCGTACTGGAACCCGGACGATTGGCTGACACCGATGCGCAGGCTCTATAGTTGGGGGGGGAAGACCTATGGGTCCCTCTTCGACGGCGATGCCCAATGCCTCTATTATCGGCGCGATGTCTTCGCCGACGCGGGCAACCAACAAAAATTCAAGCAGAAATACGGGTACGACCTGCCAGCGCCGCCGACGACCACGCAGCAGATGCACGACCTCGCCGATTTCTTTACCGGCTGGGACTGGAATGGCGATGGCAGCAAGGACTGGGGCATGGCGCTGCACGCCAAGGTCAATGAGCAGGGCTTCTTTCATTTCCTCACCCTTGCCGCGCCTTACGTGGTCTCGCCCGACAATAAATATTTCTATTTCCATCCGGATACGATGAAACCGCTCATCAACTCCGAGGGACATCTGCGCGCGTTGGAAGATTATGTGAAGTTTCTCGCCAATGGACCGCGCGAGGAAATCGCCTGGACGCTTGGCCAGGGCTGGAACCTTTTTCTCGAAGGGCATTGCGCGATGGAGCCGACCTGGGGCGACCTGCCGACGCTCGCGCAGGACCCGAAATCTTCCAAAGTACAGGGCAAGGTCGGAGGTGGCCCGATCCCCGGCACGACCGAGGCGTTCAACCCGATCGCGGGCAGTTGGAAAAAATACGCGCTCAACCAGGTGGGCAATGTCAATGGCGGCACTTGGCACCCGGTGCTTTCGCGCCTCTCCAAGCACAAGGAGGCGACCTACGACTTCATGGCCTTCATGGCCAACAACAAGAACGCCTTCTTCAACTGCACGCATGGCTGGACTGGAGTTCAGCCGGGCATGAAGTTCGAGTACCTCGCGCCAGCGGGGACCAGCACGATCGCCGAGTGGCAAGCGCAAGGGTGGAACGCATCCGACTGCGCGCAGTACCTGCATGCCTACTACGCGGATCTCACCTTGCCGTCCCAGGAAAACTATCTGCGCATTCCGGGTGCGGCCGAATACTGGCATGAACTCGACCTCAACATCTCGGCCGTGCTTGCCGGCCAGATGAAGCCCAAGGACGCTCTTGATCAAACCGCCTCGTCCTGGGAGAGCGTGACCGAGCGCTATGGCCGGGCCCGGCAGAAAGCGCTTTACAACGCTTCCTTCTCCTGAGCGACGCAGGAAGCCGGGCCGGCGAGGTGCCGGTCCGGCGCACGCCTATGCCGAGGGGCGGAGAAGGCAGAGCGGCAACGGCAAGACGTCGCGCTCGTGGCGATGATGGCGGCTGGTTCAAATATGCGATGCTGCTGCCCGCGATCGTGTGGGTGATCGCCTTCACTTTCTTTCCCCTGATCTCGGTACTCCATTTCAGCTTCACGAACTACGTGCTGGGGCAGGGGATCACCGGCTATGTCGGCTTGCAGAATTACATCAATGTTCTGGAATCCGCAGAGTTCTGGCACAGCATCGCGATCACCGCGATCTATGTCGCGGTGGCGGTGCCGATTGAGGTCGTTCTGGGCTTCCTGCTCGCATGGCTGGTGAGCCTTGGCGCCTCGGGCAGCCGCGTTTTCCGCGGCATCCTCGCCGCGCCTTTGTTCACGATGGGCGTCGCCGTCGGCTATCTTGGCGTCACCCTCTATACCGACCAGGGTGGCCCGATCACGCTCGTCCTCGGCCTACTCGGCATCCATATCCCCTGGTTCTCCACGGGTTGGGGCGGCCTCCTGGGCGCAATTATTCTTGATATATGGCGCTGGACCCCGTTCGTCTTCCTGATCGCTCTCGCTGCGATCGGCGCGATCCCGGCCACGATCTACGAGGCGGCGCTGCTGGATACGCGAAGCCACTGGCAGATCATGTGGCGGCTCGCGCTCCCGCTCTGCTGGCCGGTGATGACCGTCGCGATCCTGCTCAGATTGATCGAGGCACTCAAGGTGTTTGGGCTGCCCTTCGCGCTGACAAGCGGTGGGCCCGGCACCAGCACGCAAGTCTTCAGCATCGCCGATTACCTGACGACCATTCAGTTCTTCGATTTCGGCAAAGGCTCGGCGATGGGAATCATCTTCTTAATTCTCGTCTCGATCATCATCACCTTCTTCTTTCGCCAGATGCGTCGGAACATAGAGTGACGCGGGAGACGGGCATGAGGACATTCCCCTCATGAGCAACATTCTTTGGAGCGGGATTTCGCGGCCGGCACGCCTTCTCGCGTACGTGATCCTGCTGCTCGCGGCCTTCTGGGTGATCTTCCCCGCACTTTGGGCGGTCGTGAACTCGGTCAAGACAGTCGCGGACACGTTTCGCGCGGGTGCACTCATTCCCTTTGTCGATTTCAAGCCAACGCTCACCTCCTGGCGCAGCGTGCTCGGCGATCCCGAGGCGCGTCAGGCGCTCCTCAGCAGCACCATCGTAAGTCTTGGAACGACGATCTTCGTCCTTCTGCTCGGCACGCCGGCGGCCTATTCCTTGGCCCGGTTCTTCCCGCGCCGCTCGCGGGATATCACGTTATGGTTTCTCTCCCAGCGCGTGCTGCCACCGGCGGTCGTATTGATTCCGTTCTATGTGATGATGGTGGCGCTCCGCCTGATCGATACCTGGACCGGGCTGATCTTTTGCTACTCCACATTCAATCTCGCGTTCGGCGTGGTCATCATGCGCGATGTGTTCCGAGACGCGAGCATCGAGATCGAGGAGGCGGCCAAGGTCGAAGGGGCGACGCATTGGCAGATTTTTCGCCTGATCGCTTTGCCGCTTGCCGTCGACGGGCTGATCGTGTCGGCGGTGATCGTCTTCGCCTTTACCTGGAACGAGGCGCTGTTCGCATCAGCCCTAACCTCCCAGCATGCGATGACCATGCCGGCCTTCATCCTGGCCTCCCGTTCGACGCGGGGGGTCGATTTCAACACGGCTTCCGTCAATACCCTGCTCGCGGTCATGCCGCCGGTCATTCTCTCATTCTTCGTTCAGCGATTCCTCGCCCGCGGCCTCTCGTTCGGCGCCGTCAAGGGATAGCGGCGGGCACCGGACCGAAGATTGGATGGGGAACGAAGCTCTGCGCGCCGATTGTCTGATCGGCATCGATATCGGAACCCAAAGCCTGCGCGGCCTGCTGATAGACCGGAGCGCCCGGCTGCGTGTGCTTGCCAGCCGGCCGACGCCGACACTGCGGATGCGCGAAGGTTCCGCCGAACACGATCCGGAAGCGCTGTGGCAGGCGACGCTCGCCATCCTCCGCGAGCTCGCGCCCCAGGTTCCGAAGGGGCACGCGGTGGCCGGGATCGCCGCGGCAAGCTTCGGCGAATCCTGTGTCCTGCTCGATGCGCATGGCCAGGCGCTGGGCAAGGCAATGGCCTGGTTCGACCGGCGGACCGAGAGGGATGCGGCCTGGCTTACCGAACGGATCGGGCCCGAGCGTCTTTTCGCCCTGACTGGGCTTGCCCCCGATCCCACCTACACACTCTTCAAGCTGCTCTGGGCCCGGCGGACGATGCCGGATCGTTTCGGATCGGTACGGAGAATGCTCAATATTGCGGATTGGATCGCCTTCCGCCTCTCCGGCGAGGTGGCAACGGATTTCAGCCTTGCCTCACGTACCGCCTGCCTCGATCTTCCCAACCGAATCTGGTCTGCGGCGCTGCTTCGCGAGGTCGGTTTCGACATCGAAATTTTCCCGCCAATCCGTGCGAGTGGCACGGCGCTCGGTCCCGTTCGCCCGCAGGTGCTGGCCGAGACAGGTCTTCCCGGCTCACCCATCGTGGGTGTTGGCGCTCATGATCATGTTTGCGGTGCATTCTCGGCCGGTGCTTTGTCGGCCGGCGCCTTGTCGAACGGTGTCGTCCTGGACAGCATGGGCACCGCGGAGGCCATCCTCACCGCCATGCGCCAACCGGTGATGTCACCGGATCTCTTGCGGCAGGGCTATGCCCAGGGCGCGGCCGCGCGCGATCGGCCTCTCTTCTATCTCGGCGGAACGATCTATAGCTCGGGCGGCGCGGTCGAATGGACGCGCCGGCTTTTCGGCCAGGATCTCTCACACCAGGCGTTGATCGGCGAGGCCGAGCTCCTGTCCCCGGGCAGCAACGGAGTCAGTTTTCTCCCCCATCTCGCTTATGGTGCGCCGCCTCATGCCGATATCACCGCGCGCGGCGCGTTTCTCGGCCTCACGAGTGCCAAGGGGCGGAGCGAGATGTTCCGGGCGGTGCTGGAGGGCCTGGCCATGGAAGCCCGCAGCGTCGTTGCGGGCATGACCGATCTTGCGGGGCTTGGGGAACCCGAGGCGATCATCGTCATTGGAGGGAACACCAGGAACCGGCTGCTCCTCGAGATCAAGGCCAGCACCTACGGACGGCCGATGACGGTCATTGCCGAGCCGGAGGCAACCGCGCTCGGCGCTGCGCTCCTGGGCGGCATCGCTGCCGGACTCTGGCCGGATCTTCGCCGAGCGCTCGCCGAAATCGAGCGAGAGACATTCGTGGTCGATCCGTGTCCGGACTGGATTCCGATCTATGACGAATACTTCAACACCGTGCATGCGCGGCTTTATGCGGCGTTGCAGCTCATCCACGCGCAGCTCGCGAAATATGAGGTCCCGGCTTTGCCCTCCTCTTCTCCAACGTGAGCGGGTCAATGGCCCGCCTTCATGATGGCCATCATCCCGATCGCAACACACTCCGCGACCAGAGAGACCGCACCGAGCACATCGCCCGTATATCCGCCGATCTGACGCCAGGCGATCCAGGAAAGCACGACTGCCACAATCACCGCGCCGACCATCGCGCGAAGCGCGGCGCCGAGAGGCATCAACACCAGGGCAAGGAAGGCCGCGATGGCCAAAGCTGCGACGGCGCGGGATCGCCGCATTGCGCGCAGCCCAACAGCGAGACCATCCGAACGCGCCGGCACGAGAAGAAGCAGCGGCACCACCACGGCGGCACGGCCCAAGGAAGCGGCAGTCACCAAGGCCGGCAGCACACGCAATGGCCGCCCCAGCGCAGCGATCGCCGCACCACGCGCCGCCAGCGACAAGATCAATGCGATTGCCCCGAAGCTGCCGATATGGCTGTCGCGCATGATTTCGAGCTTGCGCTCCCGGGTTCGCCCGCCGCCGAACCCGTCGGCCGTGTCCGCAAGCCCATCCTCATGAAGCGCGCCGGTCACCACCACCATGACGGTCAGCGCCCAAACGGAAGCGACGACCGGCGGCATCCCGGCCCAGGCGCAGGCTGCATAGGCGGCTCCGCCCACAACGCCAACCACCGCGCCGATCAGCGGGAATGCCCAGACAGTCCGGTCGATTGTCACTGGCGGATGGCCAGCGAGCAACCACGCCAGATTCAGCCGCGTCAGCAGCACGAAGGCGCCCGCCAGCTCTAGAGCGGGACGTGTTCGCTCGCGCTCACCCATCCCGCTCTACCCATTTGTTTTCTCGCGTGATTCAGACCTCCGGTTAGGCCACCTCCGGTCATCACGCTCTAGGAGCAACGTCATATCAATCGCGATCGCGCACGCCGGCCGCGGCAAAGGTTGCCATACCGGCATGGCAGGCGATGGCGGCATGCAAAACCGGGATCGCGACCGCGGCCCCCGAAGCCTCGCCGAGCCTCATGCCGAGATCGAGAAGCGGCTGCTGTCCCAGCGCGGTCGCCAATGCGCGATGCCCGGTCTCGGCCGAGCAATGGGCGATGCGGGCATGATCGAGCGCCCTCGGCGCAATCCGCGCCAGCGGCGCTGCCGCGGCGGTGGAGACAAAGCCGTCCAGCAGCACCGGCGTGCGATGAAGTCGCGCTGCCAGCACCGCGCCCATGATGGCGGCCAGTTCGCGGCCGCCGAGCGCCATCGCCACTTGCAGCGGGTCAAGCAGCACGTCCTTGTGGCGTGCCAGGGCCGCATCAATCACCGCCTGCTTGCGAGAGAGCCCGACATCATCCAGCCCGGTGCCACGGCCGGCCCAGCGCTGCCCGCCGCCGCCAAACAGCGCCGCTGCCACGGCCGCGGCCGCGGTCGTATTGCCGATACCCATCTCCCCAAGCGCGAGCAGGTCGGTGCCCGGCGCCACGGCCGCGAACCCTGTGTCGATCGCAGCCAGGAACTCGGCCTCCTCCATCGCCGGCGCTTCGACCAGATCGCACGTGGGTGTCTCGAGGCTGAGCGGGATCACCCGCAGTTTCGCGCCCGCAACCTTTGCCAGCTGATTGATGGCCGCGCCCCCGGTGGTGAAGTTCGCAACCATCTGTGTCGTCACTTCGGGCGGATAGGGTGAGACGCCACGGGCCACCACGCCGTGATTGCCCGCGAAGATCAGCACCTCCACCCGCTCCAGCACAGGCATTTCCCGTCCCTGCCAGCACGCCAGCCAGGCCGCCAGCTCCTCAAGCCGGCCCAGGCTGCCGGGCGGCTTCGTCAAGATGCGCTGGCGCGCACGCACCACCTCCGTGGCGTGTTCATCGCCATCCGGCAAGGTGCGGCAGGCTTCACGAACGGCTTCGACGGTTGCGAAACGGGTTTTCGACATCAGGCGCTGCTCTTGGCTGGAACGGAAGCGATGGCGTGGAAGAACGAGCCGCTGACACGTCCTCGTCTTGCACCTTCGGTGCCGAGATCCTGCCCCAATGCATAGGAAAGCCGCCACAAGGGGGCGTCGGCGCCGGGATCGCTGATGGCGGCATAGTGGAATTCGTGGCCGCGCAGGACCGTGCCCGCGGATCCGATCGCGGCATCTTCGAGCAGGGTCGCTTCCCGATAGCCGAGATGCAGCCTGCGTTTTGCAAAGCTGGTCGCGTGGCTGAGCAGCCCCAGCATCCTGTGCGCCGCGCCTTCGGCATCCTCCAGCATCATCCCCAGAACCATGTGGCCGCCGCATTCGCCGTGCACGCTTCGGCTCGCGGCGAAGCGGAGCATGCCGGCACGGAAACGACCGGCCTCGGCAAGCCGCCCCGCATGCAGCTCGGGATAGCCGCCGGGCAGCCAGCATGCGTCGCAATCCTCGGGCGGCGGCTCATCGGCGAGCGGCGAGAAGGGAATGATTTCAGCACCGGCCGCGCGCCAGCCAGCCAGCACATGAGGATAGAGAAAGCTGAAGGCGGCATCCTGCGCCAGCGCGATGCGCTGTCCCGGCGGGCGCAGCATGGCAGCGGAGGCACCGGCCACCGAGAATGGAGCCGCCATGGCGAGGATCCCGTCGAGATCGAGCATGCTTTCCGCCAGATCGGCCAGTCGCGCCAGAAATTCGCCAAGACCGTGCTGCTCCCGCGCCTGAACCAGGCCGAGATGCCGCCCGGGCAGGGCAATCGTTGCGTCCCGTCTCACGCTGCCCAGAAGCGGCAGCTTCAGCACCCCGAGTGCCTGACCGATGCCGTCACGATGCCGATCGCTGCCGACACGGTTGAGCACGACGCCGGCAATCCGCACCGCCGGGTTATGAAACAGAAAGCCGCGCGCCACTGCCGCCGCGCTCTGCCCCTGACCCGACACGTCCAGCACCAGCAGCACCGGCAGATGGTAGCGGGCGGCAAGATCGGAAGCCGCGCCGGTTCGCCCCGCTTCCTCGCCCACGCCGTCGAACAGGCCCATGGCCGATTCGATCAGGACGATCTCCGCGGCCTTGGTCAGCTCGGCAGCCACGGCATCGAGCTGCTCCGGCGCCATCGCCCAGCTATCCAGGTTAAAAGAGGGAAAGCCGCTCGCGGCTTCATGAAAGGCCGGATCGATGTAATCGGGCCCGGACTTGCCGGCGCGCACGGCGATGCCGCGCTGCCGCAGCGCCGCCAGGATTGCGAGTGTCACGGTCGTCTTGCCGGCAGCCGAGCGGGGGGCGGCAATGATCAGCCCGGCGGCCACGGTGGGGCCTCCTTGCCAAGCTGGGGCAGCAGGGCCAGCAATTTCGCGCGCATCCGCACGATCTCGCCGATCGCCACGATCGCCGGCGCACTGATGCCGCACCGCGCGATGTCATCGGGGAGCCTGGCGAGCGTGGACACCACGACACGCTCCTCCAGCATTGTCGCCGAGCCGATCACCGCCGCGGCGGTATCGGGCGGCAGCCCTCCCGCCAGCAAGGCCTCGGTGATCGCTGGCAAACGGGCGATCGCCATGTAAAGAACGATCGGCTGGCCGAGCCGCGCGATCTGTGCCCAATCGAGATCATGGTCGTTGTTCCCGTCGGTGATGCCGTGGCCGGTCGCGAGCAGGATCGCCCTATTGATGCCGCGGACCGTGGCCGGCATGAGCCCCATGGTCAGGCTCGCGAGTCCGGAAGTGATTCCCGGGATCACCCGGAAAGGAATGCCTTCTTCCGCGAGCGCAAGAGCCTCCTCCGCGCCGCGTCCGAACACATAGGGGTCGCCGCCCTTCAGCCGCAGCACGCGCGCCCCCTCGCGGGCGAGGCCCACGAGCTGCGCCGTAATGTCACCCTGGTGGGTGGAGGGCTGGCCGCCGCGCTTGCCGGCAAAGATTCGCCTGGCATCGGGCCGCGCCAACGCCAATACGCGCGGATCGACCAGCGAGTCGTGCAGGACAATTTCGGCCTGGTCGAGCCCAGCCAGGGCATGCAGCGTCAGAAGCGCCGGGTCGCCAGGACCGGCCCCTGCCAGCCAGACCTCGCCCGGACGAAGCTCAGGCACGCCGCGCAAGGCCGCATCGAGCGCCGAGGCCAAGCTCATGCACGCCGTCCGCCGCGATGACAAGCGTGCATCGGGCCGATATATCCCGCGCAGTGCAGCAGAGACGGCCACTGCGCCGGGGCTGGACCACCGGCACATGCGCGACCGCAGCCGCCAAGGCGGCGGCGACGGCGCTCTTCGGCGATGCATTTCCCGATCCGGTCGAGATCGCGCTTCCGAACGGCCTGCGCGTCTCCTTTGCCTTGGCCGAGACTTCGCAGAGCACGGGCATCGCCACTGCCGGCGTAGTCAAGGATGCCGGCGATGATCCGGACGTCACCCATGGTGTCCTGGTCCGCGCCGCCGTTGCCGCGGGGCTGCCTGGCTCGGGCGTGATCTTTCGCGCGGGCCCGGGCGTCGGCACCATCACACGCCCCGGCCTGCCGTTGCCGCCGGGCGAGCCAGCGATCAACCCCGCGCCACGGCAGATGATCCGCGCTGCGGTCGCCGAGGTCGCCGCGGCGCACGGCCTCGCCCCCGACGTCCTCGTGGAGATCTCGATTCCGGGGGGCGAAGAGCTCGCACGTCAGACGCTCAATCCACGCCTCGGGATCGTCGGCGGACTTTCGATCCTGGGCACCACCGGCGTCGTGATCCCCTATTCCTGTGCCGCCTGGATCGACAGCATTCATCGCGGAATCGATGTCGCGCGCGCGAGCGGTGTTGCGCATATCGCCGGCGCCACCGGCCGCACTTCCGAAGACGCCGTTCGGGCGCTGCATGCATTGCCCGAGATCGCGCTGATCGAGATGGGTGATTTCGTGGGCGGTATGCTGAAATATCTGCGCCGTCATCCGCTGCCGCGCGTCACCATCGCCGGCGGCATCGCCAAGATGACGAAGCTCGCGCAGGGACGGCTCGATCTTCATTCCAAGCGTGGCGAGGTCGATCTCGCGGCGCTTGCGGCGCTCGCGCGCGCTCATGGTGCGAGCGAGGTCACCGAGGCCCGAATCGCCATCTCGAACACCGTTGCCGAGGCTTTCGCCGCCACTGCAAATCTCGCCCCAAATCTCGCCCCCAATCTCACCCTGGGCGATGCGGTGGCACAGGATGCCTGGGAAGTCGCGGCCGCAATTCTGCGGCCGGCGCCGATCGCTCTCGAAATCGCGGTATTCGATCGCGCTGGCCAATTGGTTGGCCGCGCCCGCTTCGCCCCGGTTGGCCTCGACGGTCATGAAGACGCACGGGCGGGACGAAAGCGGCGATCGTAGAACGGATCGTAAAGCGCGCTTTCGCGAAAATCTTCGGCGCCGAGCGCGGGCCCGACCAGGATCAGCGCCGTACGCCCGATCGGCTCGGCCGCGGCGAGGGCGATGATCGTGCCCAATGTGCCGCGCAGGATGCGCTGGTCCGGCCAGCTCGCGCGGACGATGATCGCCACCGGACAGTCCGCGCCGTAAAGCGGCACGAGCTCTCCCACGATCCGTTCCAGCGCATGGCCGGCGAGATGAATCGCAAGCGTCACGCCGGTGGCCCCGAACGCGGCGAGCGTCTCGCGCGGCGGCATGGCGGAGGCGCGTCCGGAAACACGCGTGAGCACCAGGCTCTGCGCCACCTCCGGCACGGTCAGCTCGCGCCCGAGCGCGGCGGCGGCGGCGGCGAAGGAAGGCACGCCGGGGGTCAGCGTATAAGGAATGCCGCAGCGCTCGAGCCGGCGGATCTGCTCGGCGATGGCGCTATAGACCGAGAGATCGCCGGAATGCAGCCGGGCCACGTCCTTCCCGCGTGTGTGCGCCGCGCGATACTCGGCCTCGATCGCATCGAGCGTCATCGGCGCCGTGTCGATGATGCGCGCGCCCGGTGGGCAATAACTCAGGAGCTCCGGCGGGACGAGCGAGCCGGCATAGAGACAGACCGGGCAGCGCGCGAGAATATCGCGCCCGCGCAGCGTGATCAGGTCCGCAGCACCCGGGCCGGCGCCGATGAAATGGACGGTCATGGCAGGGCGGTCTCCGCCAATGCGCAGGTTGCGCCGCCGCCGGCAATGCGCGGCAGGATCAGCCGCCCGCCGGCACCGGCGGCGGCCAATGCCGCACCTTCCGCGACCGAGGCGATGCCGGTCGTCCGCGCCGCATGGGCGGACCGCGTGACGCAGCGTTCCTGCGCTGCCGCGAGCGATAACGGCTCTACCAGGATAAGCCTCAGGCCAAGCTGCCGCGCCGCTTCCCGGAGACCAGGCTCGTCTTCCTTGAAGGAAGGCACCGCCAGCGCCGTGGCCGAGCGGCCCGCCTCGAGAGCGGCACGACGCAGCAAGGAGATGATCGCCTCGGCCGGACAATCCCGGCGGCATCCCATTCCGGCGATGATCCGCCCGCTCATGGCTTCCCGCTCATGGCTTCACCGCAGCCCATTGGGTCACGCTCATCGCCGGGCGAAAGCCGTGGCGGTTGCCGATCCTGTCGAGCCGTTCGACGGCAAGGCGCGTCAGCATGCCGCCATGCATTTTTTGAGCCCCGAACAACTGCATCTCGGTCTCGATTGTCACCGCGTTCACGACCAGCCTTCCGCCGTTCCGCAAAGCCGTCCAGGCGGCCTCGATCAGCGCTGCATCCTGGGCGCCGCCGCCGATGAAGACGGCGTCCGGCATTGGCAGTCCATCCAGGGCGGCAGGCGCCGCGCCAGTGACGATGCGGACGGCGGGTACACCAAGCGCGCGCGCGTTGCGTCCCGCCCGCTCGGCCCGCTCCGGACACCGCTCGATGCCGATCGCCCGGTTGGACGAATGCCCCAGCGACCATTCGATCGCCACCGAACCGGAGCCGCAGCCGATATCCCAGAGCAGTTCCCCGGCGCACGGCGCCAGCGCGGCGAGGGTGACAGCGCGGATCTCTTGCTTGGTGATCTGGCCGTCATGCTCGAAGAACGAATCCGGCAGGCCCGCCGCGCGCGGGATGACGCGCGCATTCCGTGAAGCGACGACCTCGATCCCCACCAGATTGAGGGGAGTGATATCGGTCGGCAAAGTCTCGCCGGCGACGACCGAGCGAATCCGCTCCTTCGGGCCGCCGAGCGCCTCCATCACATGCAGCACGGAGGCACCGAAACCATGTTGCGCGAGCAGCTTGGCCAGGGCGGCCGGCGTCTCCCCATCCGCCGAAAGCGCCAGGATGCGGCAGCCCGGCTGCAAAAACGGCTGGATCGCGGCGAGTGGACGACCGCAGGCGGAGAGGGTGGCGACATCCTGCGCCGCCCAGCCGAGGCGTGCGCAGGCGAGCGAGAAGGCGGTGGGCGTCGGGATGCAGAAACGCTCGGCCACCGGCACCAGTCCTGCCAGCGTTCCGCCGATGCCGTAGCAATAGGGATCGCCGGAGGCGAGGATCGCGACCTTGCGGCCGCGATGCGCGAGGATGGCGGGGAATGCATCGCTCAAGGGGCGTGGCCATGGGAGTCGGTCCCCTTTGATCAGCGGCGCGGCCAGCGCCAAATGCCGCGCGCCGCCCACCACGAGCACCGCCTCGCGGATCGCCGCGCGCGCTGCCGCCGACAAGCCCTCGACTCCATCCTCGCCGATTCCCAGGATGGCAAGCCATGGAGATCGCATCCCCGCCTTCATCGTCGAACGAAGTCCCGCGACGGATGAAATTGCTGATCCTCGGCGGCACGAGCGAGGCCGTGCAACTCGGTCGCGCCTTGGCCGATGATCCGCGTTTCGCGGCGATGGTCTCGCTCGCCGGGCGAACCCGAAACCCGGCACCCCAGCCCTTGCCCTGCCGGATCGGCGGTTTCGGCGGCGCCGAGGGGCTGGCACGCCATCTCGCCGCGGAACGGGTTGATGCGCTGATCGATGCGACCCACCCCTTCGCGGCGCAGATCAGCCGCCACGCGGAATTGGCCTCGAATTCGTCCGGCGTTCCGCTGCTCTCGTTGCAGCGGCCCGAATGGCAACCTGCAACGGGTGATCACTGGATTCCGGTCGCCGATATGAGCGAAGCGGCGAAAGCGCTCGGCAAAACGCCGCGGCGCGTACTGCTGACGATCGGGCAGAAGGATCTCTTCCCCTTCGCGGCCGCGCCCTGGCACCGCTATGTCATCCGTTCGGTCGATCCGCCGCCGCCCGAACGGGTGCCGCCGAACGCCGAGATCATCACTGCGCGCGGGCCGTTCCGGGAAGAGGATGAGCGCCGTCTGCTCGCGGAGCGGGAAATCGAAATCCTGGTCGCGAAAAATTCTGGTGGCAGCGCGACCGTGGCGAAGCTGCATGCCGCGCGCGTGCTGCGTGTGCCCGTGGTGATGGTCGCGCGCCCGCCTGCCATTACCGGCGATCGCGTCGCCAACGTGGAGGAGGTGCTCACCTGGCTCGCGCTTCGTCATGAAGCGCTCTCTCGACGCGGCGTATAGAGCCATGGGCGTGTGCCCGATCGATCGATGCGCCGCGTCGCGGCGGAGCCGATCAAAACCAGCGTTCTCATATCCGCAAGCTCCGGGTCGGCCTCGGCCAGCGTCGTGATGTCGATCCGCTCCTCCGGGCAGGTAACGGCGGTCGCGAATGCCACCGGCGTCGCTGCCGGCAGGATCGGGCGCAGCAGCGCAAAGGCAGCGCCAAGCTGCCACGACCGTGCGCGCGAGCGCGGGTTGTAGAGCGCGATGACGAAGCCCGCGGATGAAGCCGCCGTCAAGCGCGCCGTCACCACCGCCCAAGGCTTGAGATTGTCGGAAAGCGAGAGGGCGCAAAAATCATGACCGAGCGGCGCGCCGATTCGGGCCGCCGCGGCGAACATGGCCGAGATGCCCGGCACCACCTCGATATCGAGCGCACGCCACTCGGGTCCACCGGCTTCGATGGCCTCGAACACCGCGCTCGCCATGGCGAAAACGCCGGCATCGCCGGACGACACGACGGCAACGCGCAGTCCGGCCACCGCCAAGGCAGCCGCTTGGCAAGCCCGCTCCCGCTCGGCACGATTGTCCGATCCGTGGCGCCGCTGGTCCGGTCGGCAAGTGAGCCGCGCCAGATAGGGCGCATATCCGACGAGGTCCGAGGCATCGGCCAAAACGGCGAGAGCCTCTGGTGTCAGATACCGCGGATCGCCCGGCCCGAGGCCGACTATAGCAAGCCGTCCCGTCATCGCCGCCGTTGCCGACCCGGCACCAGGATCAGCGAGAAATAAGGTGCTGCCGTCTCGTCGAGTTCCGCAAAGGGTAGGATCCGCTCGCCCGTCATCGTCCCGCGCTCGACATAGACGGCGCGCCCCGCGTGGCCGGAGCGCCGCAAGGCGGCACGGATCTTCGGAAGATTGCGACCGACCTTCACGATCACGGCGGCATCGCTGGCCGCGAGACGCGCGGCCAGATCGTTTTCGTCGAGCGTGCCTGGCAGCACCGTCAGCACGTCATCACCATGGGCCATCGGCGTGCCGGCTCGGGTCCAGCACCCGCTCATGCCGGTTACGCCAGGAATCACAACAGTTTTATATGCGGTTCCCAACCGATCGAGCAGAGCCTGAGAGGAGCCGTAGAAGAAAGGATCGCCTTCACAGAGCAGGCCGACATCGATGCCGGCATCCAGCCGGGCGGCGATGCGGGCAGTACACTCGGCGTAAAATTCGGAGATGCCGACGATGTACTTTTCGTCGTTCACGTGGCACTCGGTGGTGAAAGGATATTCCAGCCGCAGATCCTCGGCATCCGGCGAAATATGCGCCGCGGCGACGGCGCGTGCATGGCTTTGCCGGCCGCATCCGGCGAAATAGGCGATCGTCCGGGCACTGCCGATCACCCGCGCCGCCTTCAGTGTCATCAGCTCCGGATCCCCGGGTCCGGTGCCGACGATATAAAGCGTGCCGGCCTGGCTCTGCACCATGCTCATTCCGCGTCGCTGGCCAGGGCATTGATGGCCGCCACCGCCATCGCGCTGCCGCCGAGGCGCCCCCGCAGGATCAGGGACGGCACGCGTCCATTCGCTGCCAGAGCGTCCTTGGCTTCGGCGGCGCCGACAAACCCGACCGGCATGCCAATCACCGCCGCCGGGGCCGGCGCGCCTTCATCGAGCAGTTCGAGCAGGCGGAAAAGCGCCGTCGGCGCATTGCCGATGGCCACCAGCGCCCCTCCCAGCCGCTCGCCCCACAGATCGAGCGAAGCGGCCGAGCGTGTGATGCCGAGCTTCGCCGCCAGTTCGGGCACGCCGGGCGCGTTCAGGGTGCAGACGATCTCATTCGATGCCGGCAGCCGGCTGCGCGTGATGCCATGGGCGACCATCTCCGAATCGCAAAAGATCGGCAGGCCATCTCGCAACGCAGCGGTGGCGGCAGCGGTAAACCCATCTGCGAAACGAAGATCGCGGGCGATCTCCACCATGCCGCAGGCATGAATGATGCGCACAGCGACCCTCGCTTCCGCCGGGTCAAATCCTCCGAGATCGGCTTCCGCGCGGATGGTGGCGAAGGATTGCCGATAGATCGCGGCACCGTCACGCAGATAGTCGTAATGGCGGCTCACGCGCTTTTTCCCAGCGCGTCGATCGCCTCCCGCATGGTCAGGCCGCGCAGCATCGGCCTATCCTGGGCCCGGCCGTTACGGATGAGTGCATAGCGTCCATCCTCGCCGACCAGCGTGACCGGCGCCGCTTCCGGATGGGCGCACCCTTTGGAACAGCCCGAGACATGCACGACCGAGCGCAAGACGAGATTTGAAAGCAAGACCGCGTCCGCGCGCGCATCGACCGAGGCGGAAGCGCAACCCGTGCGCCCAGGACAAGCAAAGAGGGCGCGCCGCGGGTCGGTCGGCTCGACGATCAGGCCAAGACCAAGGGCTTTTTTTCGCAGCATGGAAGCATCGCGTTCGGCGATGCCGGGCAGGACGAGCGTTCGCCAAGGGGTCAGGCGGAGCGTGGCATCGCCATATTCCCCGGCAAGGTCGGCAAGCGCGGCGAGCAGGGAGGCCGTCATCGCCCCGAACATCAGGCCGAGGCCGAACGCGCCCGCAGCGCCGTCGGGATAGGCCAGCCAGCCGACCGACCGAAGCGAGGGAAACGGCGGCACTGGCGCAAGATTCTGGAACCCTGCGGCGGCAAAGAATGGTGCACGCCCGATCTTTCCAATCAGAGCGCGCATCCGGCGCGGCCGGGATGCGCAGCGGCTGGAAAGCTCCAGGAAAACCTCCGCCAGCCGCGCCACCGCCGCGATGACACCCGCGTCCATCACCTCGGCGGCAAGCATCGCACCGGCCGGCGCGATCAGCGAACGACCATGAGCGCAAATCACCCTCAGATCGGCGGCGGTCTCTCCCAGCGGAAGAAGGCCGCCGCCATCCACCGCGACGGCGAATTTCGCCGGCAGGCGAGCGAACCGTTCATCCCCCGCCAGAACCGTTTCGATTTCGGTCGCAAGCGCGGAGGCATGACGGGCGGCGGTCGGGTCATCGTCGGCCAGCGGCGGATGGATCACTGCCCTCCGTCGTTCGATCGCCGGATTTCGATCGGCGAGGCCCGCCGCGACGATCTCTTCGGCGAACGGCGCAATTCCCTCCGCGGAAAGGCCGCGCACCTGAAGATTGGCGCGGCCGGTCAGTTCGATCGCGCCATTGCCGAATTGCCCGCTCGCCTGGGCAAGACGCCGTGCCGCGACCAGGCCCAGTTTCGCGCCGGGCGGCTTGATCCGGACCAGCAACCCGTCTGCCGCGTTCATCGGTTCGAACAGGCTTGGGCACCAGCCCTTGGTCACGGCCTCGTTCACTGCTCGCCGCCCTGGTGGCTGTCGGCCACAATATTTCGCCGCGGATGCCAGAGGCCGCGACGGATCGCTTCCTCGAATCGCGCTGCCATGGCCGCCCGCGCGGCCGGATTGGAAGCGTGGAGAAACGAATCGACCGCCGGATCACCGAGCGTCGCCTCGAACATCAGGTCGAACTGGCGATCCAGCCGTTCCGGAAGCGTTGCGGCAAAGCCGTGGAGCGCGTCGAGCGATCGGGCGATTTCCGCCGCCCCGCGATAGCCGTGGTTCATCATGCCCGCGATCCAGGCGGGATTGGCGGCCCGGCCGCGCACCACGCGGCGAATCTCTTCGATCAGCGTGCGTGTGCGCGGCGCCTCGGGGCGCGTGGTATCGAGATGGTAGAGCGCCACGCCGGGCTGGGCGGCGGCCGCAAATCCACCTTCGTGAGCGGCAGGATCGATGCTTTCGAGCAGATCGGTCTCTTCATGGTCCTGCGCGTGCACGAACCCGTCCGCCGCCGCAATGCGGGCAGCGAAGGCGTCCGCATTCGCGACGCCATCGAGCCTCCGGCCATAGGCATGGGCCGAGCCGGCGAGATAGGCCGCGCCCAGTTCCTCGCGCCTCTCCCAGGCGCCATGCTCAAACATCTCTGCGATGCCGGTGCCGTGGGCGCCGGGCGCCGGCCCGAACACACGCGCGGTGGCAAGGCGCAGGGCTCTTCCCTCGAGGCCGCGCGCGGCGCCGGCGAGCGGATTCCAAGCCATGTCCTCATCCTGGCCGGCGATCGCCCGCACCGCGGAATCGAACAGCAGCACCAGCGCGTCGAACACATCCCGGAACAAGCCGGAGATGCGGAGCGTCACATCCACGCGCGGGCGGTCGAGCGCTGCCAATGGAAGAATCTCGATGCCGGTGACACGCACGGACCCTTCGTCCCAGACCGGTCGGGCGCCGAGCAGCACCAGCGCCAGGGCGATGTCTTCTCCTCCGGTGCGCATCGTCGTGCTGCCCCAGAGATCGACCACGAGGCTCCGTGGCCACTCGCCATGATCCTGCCTGTGCCGGCGCAGCAGATCCGCAGCCGCGCGTTCCGCCAGCGTCACCGCCGACCGTGTCGGAATGGCTCGCGGGTCGGCTGAGAAAAGATTGCGGCCGGTGGGCAACACGTCCATGCGTCGGCGCGTCGGCGCGCCGGCCGGTCCGGGCGCGACGAAGCCGCCATCCAGCGCGGCGAGCAAACCTGTTCGCTCCGCATTCGCCGAACGATCGAGCAAGGAATCGAGATGCGCGGCCGAGAGAGCGGGGCAGGCGGCTTGCAGAGCCGCCAGGATGCCGGCGCGCTGGTCAGGGGCGGGCGCCCGGCCGAACACATGCAGCCCGTCGCGAATCTGCATTGTTTTGAGATCGCAAAGATAGGCATCGAGTCTGGCGAGCGCCTCATCCTCAGATGCGTCCGGGCTGCCGCCGCTTTCGGCGAGCAGGCCCGACGATGCGGCGCGATCCAGGATCTCACGGCGGAGCATGGACGTGCGGCGGCGATCGAGCCCATCCGCCGCGGCAAATTCCTCGATCAACCGCTCCAGCATGAGTGCGGCGCCGTGCGTGCCTGCGGATCTCAGCGGCGGAGTGAGGTGACCGATGGTGACCGCTCCGAGACGCCGCTTCGCGACCGCGGCCTCGCCTGGGTTGTTGACGATGAACGGGTAGATCACAGGCAGCCCGCCTGCGAGAGCGGCCGGAAAACATGCCGCGGACAGGGCTGCCGCTTTGCCGGGCAGCCATTCCAGCGTGCCGTGCGTGCCGAGATGAACGAGCGCGTGAATGCCGACCCGCTCGCGCAGCCAGAGATAGCAGGCGAGATAGGCGTGGCATGGTGGCAGATCCGGGTCGTGATAGGAGGTTTTGCGATCCAGCCGGCTGCCGCGGTCAGGCTGGACGGCGGCGAGGAATTTTCCAGCCGCCACATAGGAAAGCGTGAAGGAGCCGTTGCGAAGCGTGGCATCCTCCGAAGGGTCACCCCAGGCGGCAAGGACACGCTCCCGCACGGCTTCCGGAAGTTTTGCGAAAAGGCACCGGTATTCCCCAAGCGTGAGGATCGCCAGGGGACCGGCATGCAGCAGGCTGGCGGCGAGGGTTTCAGGGTCGTCCACGTCATAGCCGGCGTCCTGCAGCAGCCGGGCGATTTTGCCCAGGCTCGCCAGGCTGTCGAGCCCGACCGCATAACCGATTTGCCCGCCGCCTGCTCCTGGATAATCCGAGAGCAACATGGCAATGCGCCGTTCCGCGCGCGGGGTCGCGGCCAGGCGTGCCCAACCGGCTGCCCGACCGGCGGCAAGCGCGACTCCCTCCGCATCCGGGCGAAAAAGCTTGCGGACGAAATCCAGCCCGGGGATTGGCTCGGCCTCACTCTTGAAGCCGATCGTCGAGGTCAGCAGCCTCCCATCCAGCTCCGGCAGCACAACCTGCATGGCAAGGTCGGTCTGCGAGAGGCCGCGGGACGAGGCCTGCCACGTGGCGCGCGACGCGCCGGAGAGAACGAGCTGGAGCACCGGAACGCCGGCGGCATCGAGCGGCGTTCCTTCGTCACCCTGGCGGGCGGAGAAACCTGTGGCGTTCAACACCACGGCAGGCCGCCATTCGCGGAGCCGCGATCTGGCGAATGTGGCCGCCGCTTCGTCCTTCAGGCCGGAGACATAGAGCGCTCGTGCGCCAAGCCCACGCGCCCGCAGAGCCTCGGCCAGGGCTTCAATCGGGGCAATGTCTCCGGACAGCAGATGCGAGCGGTAGAAGACGATCGCCGCGTTCCCCAGCGCACCCTCGGCGGGAACGGAAAGCGCATATTCGCCGGCGCACGGCACCGCCGCGGGGCGTGCCGTGGGGCCTTGGCCGATGCCGCCGAGACGGGCGGCGAGGAGCAGGGCCTGGCGAAGATTCCGCGGCCCGCCTTCCCGCACATAGGCGTGCAGCGCGGCGAGAGCTTTGGGCGGCACGGTCGAAAGCGCGGCCAGGCGAGGATCCTCACGCGCATCTCCCGGCAGCAGGGCCAGGCTGATGTCTTGCGCGCGGCAAAGGGAAGCGAATTCCTCCGCCCCGTAGCGCCAGTAGTCGAGGCCGCCGAGCAGCCGGATGACCACCGCCCGCGCATGGGCGATCACTCGTTCGGCATAGAGATCGACCGACATCGGATGGCGCAGGCTGGCGAGGCGAGCAAGCCGCAATGACGGCCGCTCCGCTTCCATCGAGAGCCAAGCCGAGGAAGCTGCGCCGAGATCGCTGTCCGCAAACGAGAGGAACACCAGCTCAGCCGGATCGTGGCCCAGATCGACCGCGCTCTCTTCCTCGTCCAGCGTCCTGGTTTCGCGGACCAGCAGGTGCACGCGTCATGCCCCCAATTCCGGCCCGGCGCCGGTGGTGGAAGCGACGATGGAAGCGGTGATGGCGGCGCGATCGAGACCGGTCCGCCCGATCACGACCACGTGGCCTTCGCGCGCTGCCCCCTCGTCCCAGGGGCGATCGAACTCGTGGCGAAACCGTCCGCCCACCCCCTGAACCGCGAGCCTCAGCAGACGGCCACGCACCGCAACGAAGCCCTTGATGCGCAGGATGTCGTGCGCTTCGCTTGCCGCGCGCAGGCGTGCCAGCAACCGATCGGGCGCATCGATCTCCGGCAGCGCGACGATGAAGCTCTCGAAATCGTCGTGCTCGTGCGCGCCGTCCACCGCATCGTGATGCGAAGGGCGGTTTGCAAGATCGTCCTCGGCCGCGGCGGAGAGGCCCAGCAGCACTTTCGGATCGATCCGTCCCTCCCGCGCCGGCACGAGCTTCACCGCCCGCGGCAGGAGAGCAGCGATCTCGGCCCTGAGCCGCGCGAGCGAAGTTTCGTCGAGCAGGTCGGTCTTGTTCAGCACGACGAGGTCCGCGGCCTGAAGCTGATCCTGATAGACTTCCGAGAGCGGGTTTTCGTGCGCGACCGAAGGGTCCGCCAGACGTTGCCGCGCAACGGCGTCCGGGTCATCGGCGAAGCGGCCGGCCGCCACGGCCGGTCCGTCCACGACCGCGATGACACCATCGACCGTGACACGGGAGCGGACCGCCGGCCAGCCAAAAGCCTTCAGGAGCGGCTTGGGCAATGCTAGCCCGGAGGTTTCGATCAGGATCTGCTCGGGCGGATTCGGCCGCTCCAGCAGCGCCTGCATCGTCGGCAGGAAATCCTCGGCGACGGTGCAGCAGAGGCAGCCATTGGAGAGCTCGACAATGTCCTCTTCCGTGCAGCCGGTGATGCCGCAGCCGCGCAGAATCTCTCCATCGATGCCGAGCGCTCCGAATTCATTGACGATGACGGCGATGCGGCGCCCGTCGGCATGTTCAAGAATGTGGCGAACCAGGGTGGTCTTTCCCGCGCCCAAAAAGCCGGTGACGATGGTGGCGGGGATTCGGCCTTCCATCATCATAGGCGGAACTCCAGGTCGGGGATGCGGCCGATGATCATGTTGCGCAGCGAGGCAGGGCGGCGTGAAGGCAAGACGATTCCGGTTTCCGATCTCGCGTAGCTCTCGGCATAAACGAGAAGATCATCGGCCAGGGCCGGATCGAGAAAGCCGAGAAGGTAGGTCCATTTCCCGGGCATGGCGATAGCCGCGCTGCAGCCGCGATCGCAATTGGCGAGGCAGGCGGCCGCCCGCAGATCGATCCGGGTGGCCCCTTGGTCGTCGAGTCGGGCTCGCAGCGCGGCGTGGAGCACGGCGCCAAGCGGCTCTTCACCCTGGGGCGGCGTTCCGCTCCTGCGACAGGTGGCGCATAGAATGAGGCATGGACGAAGCGCTTCGGTCACGGCCCCCCCGCGTCGGCACCGAACCCGCGGCGCCACGGAGACGATCAAAAAGGGTGCCCGAGCGGCCGGGATAGCCGCGCGCAACGTCAAGGCCCGGCGTGACCGGGGCACCCCGCCCGGCATCACGCCCCATGGACGATGGCAGGTCTCCTGGCTCGCGGATCGGGCGCCGCCCGTCAGCCTTCCCGGGATCACCCAGTGGCCATGTGACGGGCTGCTTTCCGCTGACAGTTGCGGGAGCAGCTGCGGCTTTGGGATCGCTCCCGCACCGCATTCCCTTTTCACCTTCCGTCATGGAAGGACCATCGACCCTGGTCTAATAGCCGCTGGAGCGAAGCGGCGTCAAAGGAGGATCGGTGCCGGACGCTTCGAGGTCCATGACGCTGGTGATGGGCGGTGCCCGGTCCGGCAAAAGCCGCCACGCCGAGGGAATCGTGACGGCCCTGCCCGGCCCATGGCGCTATATCGCGACCGCGCAGCCGCTGGATGCCGAGATGGAGGCGCGCATTGCCGAGCATCGCGCGCGGCGGGGCGCGGAATGGACAACCATCGAGGCTCCGCTCGATCTTGCGGACGCGCTGGATGCGGCCGGACCGTATCCCGCGCTCGTGGATTGCCTGACCTTGTGGCTGGCCAACCTTCTTCTCGGCGGCCATGAGGTGGACACGGCGACACGCGGGCTGGATGCGGCGCTCGATCGGCGGGTGGCGCCAACCGTGCTGGTGGCCAACGAAGTGGGCCTGGGAATCGTGCCGGAGAACGCTCTGGCGCGGGCGTTTCGCGATGCCGCCGGGCGGCTCAACCAGCATCTGGCGGGGCGGGCCGATAGGGTGCTGTTCCTGGTGGCCGGATTGCCGATGCGCGTGAAATGATCGAGGGCGCAATGGGTGAGGCGGACGAGGACGCTGCGCGGCATCGGGAAAAGATGGCGCGGCGCAAGGCCGTGCAGGACGAGGAAGTGGCCGGCAAGACGATCGAGAAAGGGTTGCTGATCGTCCACACCGGCCCCGGCAAGGGCAAATCCACCGCAGCGTTCGGCCTGCTGCTGCGGATGGTCGGTCATGGGCGGCGGTCCGCCGTGGTGCAGTTCATCAAGGGGGCCTGGTCCACCGGCGAGCGCAGAGTGTTGGAAGGCTTCGGCGATCTCGTGCGCTGGCATAGCCTGGGCGAAGGCTTCACATGGGAAACGCAGGACAAGGCGCGGGATATCGCCGCCTGCCGCCGTGCCTGGGACCGTGCTCTCGCGCTGATGGCGGAACCCGAGCTGGCCTTGCTGGTGCTCGATGAGCTGAACATCGCCCTGCGCTACGGCTATCTGCCGCTGGATGAGGTGCTGGATTCGCTCCGCGACCGGCCTCCGGCGCTTCATGTCGTCGTCACCGGGCGCAATGCGAAGCCGGAGCTGATTGCGGCGGCCGATCTGGTGACCGAGATGGTGGCCGTGAAGCACCATTTCGCCGCCGGCGTGAAAGCCCAGCAGGGCATCGAGTTCTGATGGCTGCCCGCGCCATCATGTTTCAGGGCACCGGCTCCAGCGTCGGCAAGTCCGTCCTGATCGCGGGGCTCGCCCGTGCGTTGGTCAGGCGTGGGTTTTCCGTGCGGCCGTTCAAGCCGCAGAACATGTCCAACAATGCCGCAGTGACCGAAGATGGCGGAGAGATCGGCCGCGCCCAGGCGCTGCAGGCGCAGGCCTGCCTGGTTCCCGCCTCCGTGGACATGAATCCGGTTCTGCTCAAGCCAGAGAGCGAGACTGGGGCCCAGATCGTCGTGCACGGCAGGATGATCGGCCATGCGCGGGCGCGCGCCTATCAGGAGATGAAGGCTGGATTGCTGCCCAGTGTGCTGGAGAGCTTCGCGCGGCTGCGGGAAGCGGCGGAGATCGTGCTGGTGGAAGGCGCGGGCAGCGCCTCCGAGATCAATCTGCGGCGAAAGGACATTGCCAATATGGGCTTTGCCAGGGCAGCGGGCCTGCCGGTGGTGCTGATCGGCGATATCGATCGTGGTGGTGTCATCGCCGCCCTCGTCGGCACACGGGCGGTCCTGGACCCGGAAGATGCGGCCCTCGTGCGCGGCTTCATCGTCAATCGCATGCGCGGCGATCCAGGCCTTTTTTCGGAAGGAATGGAGACGATCGCCCGCCACACGGGATGGCCTGCGCTCGGGCTCGTGCCCTATCTTCAGGCAGCACGCGCCCTGCCGGCCGAGGATGCAGCGGAGGTGGAAGCGTTGGAGAGCGCGGCGCGGCCGAGCGCGCGGTTGCGCATCGCCGTCCCGCTTCTGCCAAGGGTTGCCAATTTCGACGATCTCGACCCTTTGCGGGCCGAGCCCGACGTGGAGCTTTGCTTCCTGCACCCGGGCATGGTGCTGCCGCGTGCGTGCGATCTTGTCATCCTGCCGGGCTCGAAGGCGACGATCGCCGATCTGGCCGCGTTGCGTGCGGAAGGATGGGATATCGATATCGCGGCGCATGTGCGGGCAGGGGGGCGGGTGCTCGGGCTGTGTGGAGGGTACCAGATGCTCGGCCGGCGGATTGCCGATCCCCAGGGCATTGAAGGACCGCCGCAAACGGCCGAGGGGCTTGGGCTTCTGGATGTCGAGACCATCCTGGGCGGAGCCAAGCAGCTGAAGCGAATAACGGGCGCGCTGGCGCCCGGCGGTGCGCGATTCGAGGCCTATGAGATGCACGTGGGATGCACGACCGGCCCGGCGACGGCCCGGCCGCTGGCGCTCTTGGATGATGGGCGGACCGACGGCGCGCAGTCCACGAACGGGCGCGTGGCCGGGACCTATCTGCACGGGCTTTTTCTCTCCGATTCGGCCCGCGCCTCGTTTCTCGCCGCCCACGGCGCGGTGGCGGGCGCCGGCAGCCATGCGGGGAAGATCGAAGCGACGCTCGATGCTCTTGCCGCGCATATCGAGGCGCATGTGGATGTCGGGCGGCTTCTCAGCCTTGCACGATGATCGCGGCGATGAGCACGGCGGCGATCTCGATGCCGCAGGCGAGGCGGTAGAGCGAGAGGGCGAGACGCAGGTCAGCGATCGTTGCCTCCTGACGCCCCGTGCCTATCCAAGGATCCTCGACACACACGGCGCCATAGACGCGCGGTCCGGCCAGCCGAAGCCCGGTCGCGCCTGCCATCGCCGCTTCCGGCCATCCGGCGTTCGGCGAACGATGCCGCCTCGCATGGCGCCAGACGATGCCGAGGGCGCTGCCGGCATTCGCGCGCGGATGCAGCAGCGCCGCCAGGATGAGCCATCCTGCGGCAAGCCGGGAGGCAGGCAGATTGATGAGATCATCGAGCCGGGCCGAGGCCCAGCCGAAGGCTTCATGGCGTGGCGTGCGATGCCCAAGCATGCTGTCCGCGGTATTGATCGCCTTGCAGGCAGCGATGCCGGGCAGGCCGAACAGCGCGCACCAGAGCGAAGGGGCGACCACCGCATCGGAGAAATTCTCGGCGAGACTCTCGATCGCCGCGCGCAGCACGCCCGCCTGATCGAGGCTTTCGGGATTGCGCCCGACAATCTGCGAGACGGCGGCGCGCCCGGCCGTGAGGCCGCCCCGGTCAAGCGCATCGCCAACGGCGCGGACATGCCTCCAGAGGCTCCGCTGGGCGAAAAGAACGCTTGCCAGCACAGCCGGAACGATGAAGCCGGCGCGACCCGCCCACAGGGTGAGAGAGGCAGCCTGCACCGCGATCGCTGGGAGAATGGCGGCGCAGAGCACGGCAAGAAGCGCGAGCACGCCATGCGCGCGGCGTCGCCAGCGTGGCATGGACTCACGGTTCAAGCGCCGGTCCAGCCATCCCAGCATCGCGCCGATCCAGACCACGGGATGGCGGATGGCGCGAAAGAGCCGCTTCGGATAGCCAAACGCGGCCTCGAGCAGCAGGGCGTCGGCCAGGATGGGAAGGTTTGCTGCGAAATGCACGGCAGTACGATTCGAGGTTTGCCTTGAACGCGCGCGGCAGGGTGAGCGGCCTCCGCCCGGAAGGGGGCGTAACACATGGCGGACACCTGGCTGAGGCGCGACGTCTCTTCCCCGGTGCGCCGGAACCTTTTCTCGACCTCTCCACCGGCATCAACCCCTTTCCCTACGCTTTGCCGCCGTTTGGACCCGATGTGTTCACGCGCCTGCCGGAGCCCGATGCGGTGGGGGAGCTGGAGCGCATCGCGGCGAGCGCCTATGGCGTGGCGGACCCGGGCATGGTGGTCGCCGCGCCGGGCACGCAGATCCTGATCGACCTGCTGCCGCGCCTGTGGCCGTCGCCACGGTCCGTTGCCGTGCTTGGGCCGACCTACACCGAGCATGCGAGGGCGTGGGCCAGCATCGGCTGCCCGGTGAACCAGGTCACCTGCTTCGCGGCGCTGGAGGGCGATGAAGCAGTGATCGAGAGCGGGATGGGTGAACGCGAGCGAACCCAACCCGCCCTCGCCGCGGCCGATGTCGCGGTGGTCTGCAACCCGAACAATCCTGATGGCCGCAGGATCGCGCCCGGGCAATTGCTGACATTGGCCGACCAGCTTGCCGCGCGCGACGGGCTATTGCTGGTGGACGAGGCCTTCGTCGATCTGGAAGGTGATGATTTGAGCCTGGCGAGTGAACTGCCCCATCCGGCGCTGGTCCTGCTCAGATCCTTTGGCAAGACGTACGGATTGGCGGGGCTTCGCCTTGGCTTTGCCCTTGCCGCGCCGGAACGGGCCTCCACGATCCGGGCAGCGCTTGGCCCTTGGGCAGTCTCGGGCCCGGCCATCGCGATAGGCTGCCGGGCCCTCGCAGACACGGCGTGGCGTGCCCAGGCTGCGTGCCGGCTCGCGGATGCCGCCCGCATGCTGGATGCCGAGCTTGCCCGCGCGGGCTTGCGCGTGATTGGCGGGACCCGCCTGTTCCGGCTGGCCGAAGCAAACGATGCCTTCTCGACCTTTGCAAGGCTTGGGCGCGCCGGCATCCTTGTCAGGCGTTTTGCAGAGCACCCGAGCTGGTTGCGTTTCGGCCAGCCCGCCGACCCAAGCGCCTGGCTGCGGCTGGGTGCGGCGCTGTGATCCTGAACTTACTCCCTTACCGCAGATCCCTGAGCCCTGCCTCCCAGCTCCGTGAGAGGCGCATCGCCGAAAGGATGAGCCCGACCTGCGAGTAGGTTTGCGGGAAATTGCCCCACAATGTGCCCGTTCTGGGATCGATATCTTCCGAAAGCAGCCCGACATGGTTGCGATGGCCGAGAAGATTTTCGAAGATGGCGAGTGCCTCCTGGCGTCTGCCGACCGCCGCCAGCGCATCGATGTACCAGAAAGTACAGACCAGAAACGCCGTTTCCGGCTGACCGAAATCGTCCGCCTCATCGTACCGCATGACGAATCCGTTGCGCAGGAGGCGCTTTTCCACCAACGCGAGGGTGGCAACGAAACGAGGGTCTTCCGCTGAAATCAGCCCGATCTCCGGCAGAAGCAGTACGGACGCGTCGAGAACATCGCCTTCGAGTGTGCCGGAGATCGTGCCATTGCCGGCCGCGCGCGCGAGCACGAGTTCGCGCAGCCTCTTCGCGCGATGGAACCACTCCTCGGCATCCTCCGGGATGCCGAGGAGCGAAGCGATGCGCCCGAGGCGATCCAGGGCCGCCCAGCACATGGCAGCGGAAAATGTGTGCGAGCGGGCGCGCCCGCGATATTCCCAGAGCCCGGCATCCGGCTCCAGCGCGATGCGCTCGGCAATTCCGCCGATCGGGCGCAGCTCTTCGTAGAGCGCGCGGTCACCAAGCCGCGGGAGCCGCCGGTCCCAGAACATCTGGGTCGCGGTCAGGATGATCGCTCCATAAACGTCATTCTGCTTTTGGCTTTCCGCGGCATTGCCGACGCGCACCGGCTGTTCACCATTGAAACCGACCAGGCCGGGCGCGACGCGCTCGCTCAACGTGAAGCCGGGCGCCACCGGATAGAGAGGCGCGATCTCATGACCCTTCTCTCTCAGCACCGTATCCAGCAGGTAGCGCATGAACCCTTCCATGGTTCGCGTCGCCGACAAGCGATTGAGAGCGGTGACAGTGAACCAGGAATCCCGCGGCCAGCAGAAGCGATAGTCCCAGTTGCGTCTTGAACCCGGTGCTTCGGGAATGGAGGTGGTGAGGGCCGCAACGATGCCGCCCGTATCATCATAGCTGCAGAGCTTGAGCGTGATGGCAGCCCGTACCACTTCGTCCTGCCAATCGAACGGCACGCTGAGATCGCGCACCCAATCCTGCCAATACTGCACCGTCTCATCACGGAACTGGCGCGACAGAGCGTCCGGATTCTCCGGAATCGGCTCATCGGAGGCAAGAAACAGATTGATCGGCCTGTCGAGCACCAGATCGGTCTCGTGCACAACGTAGGAAAGCGGCATATCCGTGGTAAGCCGCACGACCGTATTCTCGCCGATGAAGCGAAGATGGTTGCTGCCGATGCTCACCGCAGGCACCACGGATCCGTAATCAAAGCCGGGCCTGATCCGGATCGTCATGCGCGGGCGCCCCGTGAGCGGCTCTATGCGTCTGACGATCATCGGCGGGCGGAAGATTCGCCCGTAGCGGCGGAAGCGCGGGCAGAAATCCAGGATTCTGATGGACCCGCCGAGAGAATCGGTAAGCACCGTCTCGACCAGGGCCGTATTGACGATGTAGCTCTGCCTGGCACTCACCTGCTCGCGGAGGACCACGTCCATGAATCCGCGATCGGGTGTCCTGCCTCCCAGTAGAGAATGAAAGAGCGGATCAGCATCCAGTCGCGGGAAGCAGAACCAGACATGCCGGCCGTCACGTGAGATCAGCGAGGCGACCGTGCAGTTGCCGATGGCCGCGAGATCAAGCTCCGACATCGTGGCGCGTGGGACTCAGTGCCCGGATGAAGCCGCCGTGAAGTCGGGCGGTGCGACGCCTGCCGCCTCCAGTTCGGCCACCAGCGCAGCCTTCAGCCGCTCAAGCCCTTCATCATCCTTGGCTTCGGCACGGGCCACAAGCACGGCCTGCGTGTTGGATGCCCGGAGCAACCACCACCCGTCCGGCGTCGTCACGCGCACGCCATCAATATCGGTCAAGGCAACGCCGTTTCTGCGAAGACGGCCGGCCACTTCGTCGATGATCGCGAACTTGCGCTCATCAGGACAAGGGAAGCGCAACTCGGGCGTGTTCACAAGTTGTGGAAGCGCACGGCGCAGCGCCGAGAGAGGATCAGACTGACGGGCGAGCACGCCGAGAAACCGGACCGCAGCGTAGATCGCGTCATCGAATCCGTACCAGCGTTCGGCAAAGAAAAGATGCCCGGACATCTCGCCGGCAAGGGGGGCACCGGTTTCCGCCATCTTGGCCTTGATCAGGGAATGCCCCGTACGCCACATTAAAGGCTCGCCCCCCGCGCGGGCGATCTCATCAAAGAGGGCCTGGCTTGCTTTCACATCAGCAATGATAGTCGCGCCGGGATGACGGCTCAGCAAGTCGCGCGAAAGGAGCACCATGAGCTGATCGCCGAATAGGATCGCCCCCGTGTCATCGACGACGCCAAGGCGGTCGGCATCTCCATCCACCGCGATGCCGACATCTGCGCCGCGCGCACGAACCTCGGCGATAAGCTGCTCCAGGTTCTTCGGGACGGTCGGATCCGGGTGATGCGCGGGAAAACGCCCGTCGATCGTCCCATTGAGCAGCGCGTGCCTGCCGGGAAGCCGTTTGATCAGCATGGCAAGGACCTCGCCCGCCGCGCCGTTTCCGTTGTCCCACACGACGGAGAGTTCGCGGTTCCCGCCGTCCCATCCTTCGCGCAGGCGTGTGACATAGGCCTCCGCCATCGACACGGCGTGCTCGCTGCCCGTCTTTTCGGGGACGACATCGCCGGCTTCCGCCAAGCGCCCGAGATCACGAATTGCCTTTCCGTAGAATGGCTTGCCGCCGAGAATCATTTTGAACCCATTGTGATCCGGCGGGTTGTGGCTGCCGGTGACCATCACTGCGCCGTCCGTCGCCTCTGTGACGGATGCGTAATAGAGCATCGGCGTCGGGCCTCGCCCGACTCGAGCCACCGTGATTCCGCTCGCCTTGAGTCCCGCGACCAGTTCCGGTTCGAGGGATGGCGATGAAAGACGTCCATCATATCCAACCGCGACGGATCGGCCCCCCTCACGCGCGATGACGCTGCCAAAACAGCGGCCGACCGCAAAAGCATCCGAAGGCCCGAGCGTTTCGCCGATAATGCCGCGAATGTCGTACTCGCGCAGCACGGACGGGTGGAAATGGTGCGAGAAAGTCATATCGACTCCAGATCAGCAGTTGCAATATCGCATCATCTTCAGGACTTGAGATAGTGCGGAAGGAAGGAGCGTACCTTCGGTCCAAGATCCGGCCGCTTGAGGGCGAAAGCGATCTGCGCTTCGAGAAAGCCCGCCTTGTCGCCGCAGTCGAACCGGCGCCCTTCGAAACGTAGCCCATGGAAGGGGGTTTCGCCGATCATTCGCGCCATCGCGTCCGTGAGCTGGACTTCCCCGCCCGCACCACGCTCGAGGTGCGCGAGGTGCTGCAGCACCGAGGGGAGCAGAACATAACGCCCGATAATCGAGAGCGTTGACGGCGCCTTCGCCGGTTCCGGCTTCTCGACCATCCCTTTCACCTCCACAAGTCGGCCATCATCCTTGCCAATGGACAGCACTCCATAGCGATGGGTCTGCTCGCGTGGCACGTCCTCCACGGCGACGACGTTCCCCCCTGTCTCGTAATAGGCGTCAGCAAGCTGTTTGAGGCAGGGTGTCTGCGACAGCACGAGATCATCCGGGAGGAGAATCGCAAAAGGATCATCACCGATGAAGGCTCGGGCGCACCAGATGGCATGCCCGAGGCCGAGCGGCACCTGCTGACGTACTGTCACCATCGTTCCCGGGGCGGTCGAGCTGTCGCGCAAGGATTCCAGCGCGTCACGTTTGCCGCGCTCGCGTAGAGTCGTCTCAAGTTCATACGCGACGTCGAAATATTCGACCAATTCGGTCTTACCACGACCCGTGATCATGCAAAAAAGTTCGATGCCGGCGGCGCGTGCCTCGTCCACGGAGTACTGGATGAGCGGCCGATCGACGACGGGGAGCATCTCTTTGGCCATTGCCTTGGTCGCCGGCAAGAAGCGGGTTCCGAGCCCGGCAACTGGAAGCACGGCTTTGCGCAAAGGCTTGATCACGATCAAAGTCTCCGAATTCTCAAGGGACAAGGGTCAAGACGGCTGGCAAGGCTTCCGGATTCGTGCCACGGGCCGCCCGTCGCTCGCAAGCGCCCTCTCCAGGACGGCAAGAGTGCGTAGCCCAAAACCAGACCCTGCTGCATGTCTGGGTCCTGATTTATTGGGAAGAACGCTTGTGCCCTATTCCAGCCAAAATGTGCGGTGGCTTGTCCTGCCGCCGGTCCTGCTGGGGCGGGATGAGATCGATAGCACTCACCGATCCCGCTCTCGGCCTGTCCGCCGGCCTGCGGCGTCGTAAATTTCGGCCACTATCATTGGGGGTCTGTCTTTGTGACCAATTTCGCAGCTTTGCATAAATAAAGAAAAGAATCCTTCGTCCAAGGCGGCATCGGCTGGGCAGCCCGCCGGCATCGCCCTGCGATAGCCGCGCTTCCTGGACGGTCTTGTCGGCCTCAATTTCGAGAGATTGCCTTGCGGCGCAGCTTCGCCTTTTCCCGCAATGTCTGGAAAGTCACATAAAGCATCGGGATGAGGAAAATCCCGATCAGGCTCGCGGTCAGCATCCCCGCGAACACAGCCGTGCCGACATCCCGCCGGCTGATGGCCGCCGCGCCCTGAGCGGTGACCAGCGGCACGAGCCCGACGCAGAAGGCGAGCGATGTCATCATCACGGCGCGAAACCGGATTCGCGCACCGAGCACTGCAGCCTCCCGAACCGGTGTTCCGGTTTCCCGCTGCTTCTTCGCGAACTCGACGATCAGGATGCCATTCTTCGCCGCCACGGCAATCAGCACGACGAGTCCGATCTGGGCGTAAAGGTTCAACGTCAATCCCGCCGCCATCACCCCGAGATAGGCACCGAAGACACCAACCGTGACCGAAAGCAACACCGCGACAGGGATCACCCAGCTCTCATAAAGGGCAACGAGGAAGAGATAGGCGAAGAGGACGGAAAGACCGAGAATGACACCTGTATTGCCGCTCGCGGCCTTCTCCTGAAACGAGGTGCCCGTCCAGCTATACCCGTAGCCGGAGGGCAGCGTCTTCGCGGAAATCTCCTCCATCGCCGCCAGCGCCTGGCTGGAAGCGGCGCCGGGCGCGGGCGAACCGTTGATGGGAACGGCCTCCGTATCGTTGTAACGGGTGATGTAAGCCGGCCCGAGCACGATGTGCGCCGTCGCGAGAGAACGCAGCGGCACCATCGCCCCGGTGTTGGAGCGGACATAGATCTTCCAGATCGCGCTGATATCGTTGCGGTCCTGCGGCAGGCCCTGGATATTGACCTGCCAGACTCTGCCGAAAAGATTGAAGTCGTTGACATAATAACCGCCGAGCGTGGCTTGCAGCGAGGTGAAGATGTCGCTGATCGAAACGCCGAGTGCCTGAGCCTTCGTGCGGTCGATATCGAGATAGACGGCAGGCGTGCTTGCCGAGAATGTCGTGAAGACGCGCGCGAGATTCGGATTCTGGTTCGCGGCCACGATCAGGGCGTTGGCCACGCTCGTCATGTCGGACGTGCTCGCGCCCTCGAGATTCTGGAGCATGTACTGGAACCCGCCGTTGGTCGAAAGTCCGATGATCGGCGGCAGATTGAAGGGGATGACGGTCGCCGCAAGAATTTGCTGCCCGAGGCCGAACACCTCACCGATCACGGTATCGACGCCATTGCGCACACCCGGACGTTCCGAGAACGGCTTCAATCTCGCAACGAGGAAGGCCGCGTTGGATTCGGAAATCCCGTCGAGCAGCGAGTACCCCACGATGGCGATCACATCCTCTACCTGCGGCAAGGCCTTGATCTTGGGAAAGAGCTGATCGACTGCAGCCTGCGTGCGTGCGAGCGAGGCTCCCTGCGGAAGCTGCATCTGGATGAAGAAGGCGCCCTGATCCTCATCCGGCAGGAACCCCCCCGGCACCCGCGAGGAAAGCACGTAGACGCCGGCGCCGAAAAGACAAATGGCGAGCAGGGAAAGCACGGACACCCGCACCAGCCGCGTGACCGCGGCGGCATAGCCTCGTCGCGCGGCATCGATCGCGCGCAGTACCGGCGCCATGAAGCCGCGGCGGCGGTCGGCCGGTCTCAAGAAGATGGCGCAGAGCGCCGGAGAAAGAATGAGTGCGTTGCTCGCCGAGATCAGCATGGCGATGCTGACGGTCACGGCGAACTGGCTGAACAGCAGGCCGGAAAGGCCGGGGATGAACGCGACAGGCACGAAGACCGAGAGCAGAACCAGCGAGATCGCGATGATCGGGGCCGTGATCTGCTCCATCGCCTTCTTGGTCGCGGCCGCCGGCGAAAGCTCCGGCTCCTCCTCCATGACCCGTTCGACATTCTCGACGACGACGATTGCGTCATCGACGACGATGCCGACCGCGACCACGAGCGCCAGAAGATTGATGGTGTTGGCGGACTGACCCAGCGCCAGCAGTGCCGCGAAGGTGCCGATCAGGCTCACCGGCACCACCACGGTCGGCACGATCACCGCGCGCAGATTGCCGAGGAAGAGGAACATCACCAGGACGACCAGCAGGAATGCCTCGCCGAGCGTGATCGCAACTTCCCGGATCGTGTCGGAGACGAAACTTGCGGAATTATAGACCGTCGCGACCTTGAGCCCCGGGGGAAAGCGCTGGCTGAGCTGCGCCAAAGCTTTCTGCAGGGCCGTCGAGGTTGCCACGGCGTTGGCGCCCGGCGTGAGAAAGATTCCCATCCCGACGCCCGGACTACCGTCGAACTCGTCCTGGGTGGTCAGCTGCTGGGCGCCCAGCTCCACCTGGGCGACATCCCTGAGGCGCAGCACGGAACCGTCAGGGTTGGCGCGGATCACGATGTTGCCGAACTCGGCGGGTGTGGAGAGCCTCCCTTCGGTCTGGACGGTCATCTGGTACTGCTGGTCCTTGCCGATCGGTCGGGCGCCGATGGTGCCCACCGGGGCCTGGACGTTCTGGGACTCGATCGCGTTGATGATATCCGAAGGGGTCAGGCTAAGCTCGGTCAGGCGGCTGGCGCTGAACCATATCCGCATCGAGTAATTCTGGGCCCCGAAGATGAAGGCCTGGCCAACCCCGGGAACGCGCGCCAGCGTGTCCTGATCATTGATGGTGACATAGTTGCTGACCTGAAGGGGGGAGAGCTTCCCGCCCGGGCTGTAGAAGAAGATGAACGCAAGCACCGAGGAGCTCCGCTTGCGTACCGTCAGCCCCTCCTGCTGTACCTCCTGTGGAAGTTGCGATAGTGCCGATTGCACGGCGTTGTTGACATTGACCGTGTCGATATTGGGATCGCTGCCCAGCCTGAAGCTGACGGTGAGATTGTATGTGCCGTCATTGCCGCTGGTGGATTGCATATAGAGTTCGTTCTCGACGCCGTTGATCTGCTCCTCCAGCGGCTGCGCCACCGTCTGTTCGATCACTTCGGCGGAGGCGCCGGGATATGTCGTCGTGACCTGAACCTGGGGCGGCACGATGTTCGGGAACTGCGCGACCGGAATGCGGACGAGCGCGAGGAGCCCGCCCAGCGTGATGATCAGTGCGATGACGACCGCGAAGCGCGGCCTGTCGATGAAAATTCCGGATATCATGCCGTCAGGATTAGTCCTGCGTCGTCGGCGCGCTTGGGGCCGGGAGCTCCTGCGCGTTCACTTTCAGCCCGGGACGGACGCGCTGGATGCCCTCGGTAATGACACGCTCTCCGGCCGAAAGACCGCTCGCGATCACGGCAGTCGCGGGTGTGGTCTGGCCGAGGGTCACGGGGCGCCGCTCGACCGTCGATTTTGCGTCAACGACCAGGACATAGGTGCCAAGCTGGTCGTCCAGCACGGCCTGGCGTGGCACCACCACGGCCTGTTCCGGCTTCAGGCCTCGCAGAATCACGGTCACAAACTCCCCGTCCGTCAATTCGCGGTTGCTCACCCCCCGGGCCACGTGGCCTGCCACCGCCGGATTGGCGATCGTCCCGCGCACCAGGATCGTATCGGTGCTGCTCGAGACGGCATTGCTCATGAACTCGACCTTGCCCGTGTAAGGGTAGGGCTTGCCGTCGGGCAGGACGATATGGATGGCGAGCGCGGCAAGGCCGCCCTCGGGGCGATAACGGTCATTCAGCCGGAGAGCGTCGACGACGGGCAACTCGAAAGCCACATACATCGGGTCCTGGCTTACGATCGTTGCGAGCGTCCCAGAGGACGGCCCGACAACATTGCCGACAGAGATGTTGGTGATGCCGATGCGGCCCGCGATCGGGGCCCGGATCTCCGTATAGCCCAGATTGATGTTCGCGGTTTCCAGCAGCGCCCGCGCCGAGGCAAGCTGGGCGGCATCGGAGAGCTGAATCGCGCGATCGTTATCGACAGTCGATTGCTGGCCCGCGGGGGTATGCAGAAGCTGCATCGCGCGGTTGAGGTTCGTGATGGCGTTGGAGAGTTGCGCCTCGGCCTGCGCCACCTCTGCCTGGCGCTGCGCCACTGCCGCCCGATAGGGCGGCTGCTCGATCACATAGAGAAGCTCTCCATCGGCAACGTCGCTCCCTTGCTGGAACAGCCGGCGCTCCAGAAAGCCGGTCACGCGCGCGACCAGATGCACGATCCTCTCCGCGAGAATTCGCCCGACATACTGATTCGTTTCGTATATCGGCTCGATCTTGGCCGTGACGACACCGACGCTCGGCGGCGCCGCCGTTGGGGCCTGGGCAACGGCGGGGAATGGGACGCAAAGGAGCACGGCTGCAACCAGGCCGATGGCCCGACGCAGAATCATGGATCGTTCTTCCCCCGGACCACCTTCACCCGAAATCGCGGTCGTGGTCGCACCGCGCGGATGAAGCGCCTATTCAGTTAGTTAAGGGCCGGGCGTGGCAGAGGTCAATCGTCGCAAGGAACATTGTGGCCCGCTCTTGCCTCGAACCTGTCCGCGTCGCAGGGTGCGGGGATGGTTCGGCTCGGCCGGCCATTCCTATACGGCTCCTCTCAGGAGGCTCCGCTTCGCGCTCATTGGCTGTTCGATCCTGTAAACCTGCTTGTAAACATCCTCGTCCGCTTCACTTTATGGATTGAGACAGAGCAGAGAGCCCAATGATCTCGTCCGTGCCCCCGCCCTGGAAGGTTCCCTGAGATGAGCTCCCGAGACTCCCAAAAGAGGGTGACTGTCTGCGAGGTTGGCCCACGGGACGGCCTGCAGATGGCCAAGAGCATCATGCCGACCCAGATGAAATCGCGCTGGATCGCGGCGATCGCGGCCACTGGCGTGCCCGAGATCGAGGTCGGAAGCTTCGTTCCCGAGAAACTCGTGCCGCAAATGGCCGACACGGACGCGATTGTTCGGCATGCCGTGACAATTCCCGGCCTCACCGTTGTTGCTTTGGCACCGAACCTGCGTGGAGCGCAGAATGCCCATGCGGCGGGCGCGCACCGCATCAGCATTCCGGTCTCGGTGAGCGAGGGTCATAGCCGCGCCAATCTCAACCGCTCGCCTTCCGAGCAGGTTGCGGAGGCGGCGCGCATCGTCGCGTGGGTGCGAAGCCAGTCACGGAAAATGGAGGTTGAGGCTGCCTGCTCCACGGCTTTCGGCTGCTCGATCGACGGGGTCGTGCCGGTCCGCAATGTCGTCGCGGTTGCCACAAGCCTCGCCGAGGCGGGTGTCGATTCGGTCGCGTTGGCCGACACGGTCGGCTACGCGCATCCTGCGCAGATCCACGAGACGATTCGTGCCGTGCGCGCCACGATCGGCGAGAGGCTCGAGGGGCTCCATTTGCACGATACGATGGGCCTCGGTCTTGCCAATGCGCTGGCCGGCCTCGAGGAGGGCATCCGGAATTTCGACGCGGCACTGGCCGGCCTCGGCGGCTGTCCCTTTGCCCCGGGTGCCTCAGGCAACATCGTGACCGAGGATCTCGTCTTCATGCTGGAGAGCATGGGCTTTGCCACCGGGATCGATCTCGCCGCGCTCATCGCCGCGCGCGATCTTCTGCACAAAGGGCTGCCGGGCGAGCCGCTGCACGGCCAGGTGCCGAAGGCGGGCATCCCGAAGACCTTTCGCGCCGCCGCCTAGCTCACGCCATGCCGCCCGCTCCTCTTGCCGGCCTCAAGGTCGTTGAGTTCGTCCACATGGTGATGGGGCCGACAGCCGGTCTCGTCCTCGCCGATCTTGGTGCGGATGTGATCAAGGTCGAGCCGCGGCCGGACGGCGACAATACCCGTCGCCTCACCGGCGCCGGTGCGGGGTTCTTCGTCATGTTCAACCGCAACAAGCGGAGCCTCGCGGTCGATCTCAAGCGGCCCGAAGGCATGCGCCTCGTGCGGAAGCTCCTCGACGGAGCCGATATCCTGATCGAGAATTTCCGGCCGGGCGCGATGGACAAGCTCGGCCTCGATTACGCTGCGCTGGCAGCCACCAATCCGCGCCTGATCTATTGCTCCTGCAAAGGGTTTCTTCCGGGGCCTTACGAACATCGCACGGCGCTCGACGAAGTGGTGCAAATGATGGGCGGGCTTGCCTACATGACCGGCCTGCCCGATCGGCCGCTGCGGGCTGGCACCTCCGTCAATGACATCATGGGCGGCATGTTCGGCGTCATCGCCATTCTTGCCGCCTTGCATGAGCGCCAGGCAACCGGGCGTGGCCGGTACGTGCAATCCGCGCTGTTCGAGAATACTGTCCTGCTGATGGGTCAGCACATGGCCCAGATCGCCGTCACCGGCAAGGCGCCCGCGCCGATGAGCCAGCGCGCCCCGACCTGGCCGGTATACGACATCTTCGACACCGCCGATAATGGGCAGATCTTCATCGGTGCCGTCACCGACGGTCAGTGGCAGGTTCTGTGCAAGGCCTTTTCTCTGGATGATCTTGCGGTCGACCCTACCCTTGCCACACAGGCCGAACGGGTGGCGCAACGCGCCCGCACGATCCCGCGCATCGCCGAGGTATTTCGCCGCTTCACGCGTGCCGAACTGATGTGCCGATGCGAGGAACGGGGCCTTCCCTTCGCACCGATCGGCAAGCCGATTGACCTTTTCGATGACCCTCATCTCAATGCCTCGGGCGGTCTCTTGCGCACGCGGCTGCCGGATGGGACGGAGGCCAAATTGCCGGCTCTGCCGATCGCGATCGACGGCGCGCCTTGCCCCCTCAGACGCGAGCCTCCAACCCCGGGCGAGCACGACACGGAAATCGCTCACGAATTGGGCTATGACGACGCGGAGATTTGCGCCTTGCGCTCCTCGGGCGTCATCGTCTGAAAAATACCTTCCCCCCGCGGCAGGCAAGTCGGCATCAAAAACCGGCAAGCTTGCGCCATTCCTCTTCGTCGATCGTGCGCACCTCAAGATCGGCCGCCTTGCGTGCCTTGGAGCCAGCATCTGCCCCGGCAACCAGAAGGTCCGTCGCGCGGGAAACACTGTCGGTCACCTTTGCGCCGAGCACCTCGGCACGGGCCTTGGCCTCCGCTCGCGTCATCGTCGCAAGCGTGCCTGTGAAAACGATCGTCTTGCCGGAAAGGGGCGATGATTCGCTCGGGGACGATTCGGCATCCTCGATCGTGACTTCGCGTTCCAGCGCTTCGAGAGTGGCGACGTTGCGTGGCTCGGCGAAGAACGCAACGAGTTCCTCGACGATCGCCGGACCGATCCCGAGAATCGAATCAAGGGCGTGCCGGGCAGGAGAATCGAGATTCGAGGCCGCCCGCATGGCGGCCGCGAAACGGCGATAGGAACCGTAATGGCGGGCAAGAAGGCGGGCGTTCGTCTCACCGATCCGCCGGATGCCCAAAGCGTAGATGAAACGAGCCAGCGGGATCCGCCGCCGCGCTTCTATGGCGTTCGAGAGGTTCCGCGCCGAAGTCTCGCCCCAGCCCTCGCGCCTGGCGATCTCGCTCTCCCGCGCGGGAAGCGAAAAGATATCCACCGGGCTCTTCAGCAGGCCATCGGCATGGAATTCGGCGATCGTCTTCTCGCCCAAGCCCTCGATGTCGAAGGCTCCGCGCGAGACGAAGTGGCGCAGCCGCTCGACGGCCTGGGCCGCGCAGATAAGACCGCCCGTGCAGCGGCGAACCGCCTCGCCCGTCTCGCGCACGGCTCGGCTGCCGCAGACCGGGCACGTGTCGGGGAAGACAAAACGTTTGGCGCCCTTTGGCCGGCGCTCGGTGATGACGCCAAGCACTTGCGGGATCACATCTCCGGCGCGCTGGATCCGTACCCAGTCGCCAATGCGGATGTCCTTTCGTTCGATTTCGTCCTCATTGTGCAAGCTGGCACGAGAGACGAGCACCCCGCCGACATTGACCGGCGTGAGCTGCGCCACCGGGGTGAGGGCCCCTGTGCGGCCGACCTGGATCAGAATGTCCTCAAGCTTCGTGATCGCCTGCTCGGCCGGGAATTTCCAGGCAACGGCCCAGCGCGGGGCACGGCCGACCGCGCCCAGCCGGCGCTGCAAGGCGAGATCGTCGATCTTGTACACCACGCCATCGATGTCATAGCCGAGCGTCGCACGCTCTTCGGCCATCTTCTCCTGGAACGCCCCTGCCTCATCCGCATCGCGCACATGTTTCGAGATCGGATTGACGGCGAAACCCCAGCCGCGAAGCCGTCCAAGATAGCCCCAATGCGTGTCCGCCACCGGCTCGCTTGCCGAACCCATCGCGTAGGCGAATAGGGAGAGGCGGCGCGAGGCGGTGATCGACGGATCGAGCTGGCGGAGGCTGCCGGCGGCCGCGTTGCGTGGATTGGCGA
Source organism: Acetobacteraceae bacterium (assembly GCA_035509315.1). Taxonomy (GTDB): domain Bacteria; phylum Pseudomonadota; class Alphaproteobacteria; order Acetobacterales; family Acetobacteraceae; genus JAKAWQ01. Next base: position 56,147 of record DATJLS010000008.1, read on the forward strand.
AAACCTTCTCCCCGGCTTTCTCCTGCGCTTCATTGAGCGCGAGAAAATCGGTCTTCGTCATGTACACTTCACCGCGGATCTCGATGAACGAAGGCGCCCCTCCATGCAGGCGCTGCGGCACCGCCTTCATCGTCTTCAGATTCGCGGTCACATCTTCTCCCTCGATGCCGTCCCCGCGCGTCGCACCGGAGACGAAGCGCCCATTCTCGTAGCTGAGGGAGATCGAGAGGCCGTCGATTTTCGGCTCGGCAACCATTGGCAGGGCGCGGGAGGGATCAAGGCCGAGGAATCGCCGTGCACGGCCGACGAACTCAGAGAATTCGGCCGGAGTGAGAACGTTGTCGAGCGAGATCATCGGCTCGCGATGACGAAGCTTGTGAAAGCCGCTGGCGGGCGCGGTCCCGACCCGATGGGTTGGCGAGTCGGGGCGCACAAGTGAGGGAAAGCGTGCCTCGATCGCGGCATTCCGCACGCGCAGCCGGTCGTACTCGGCATCCGTCATGACCGGGGAATCCGCTTCATAGTAGGCGCGATCCGCTTCGGCGATGCGCTCCGCGAGCCGGGCGAGCTCAACCCTGGCGTCGCTCTCGTCCAGTCCCTCGACGATGCTTTCGACGGGCTTCTTCATCGGCCGGCCCGCAAACCGCGGCGCCTGGGCGCCGGTTGGGGGCCGGAGAGCAGGCTGGCGGCCGCGGCCCGGGCAGCGTCTGTCACCGTCGCGCCGGCGAGCATGCGGGCAATCTCCTCCTGGCGGAGCGAGCCTTCGAGTTCGATGACCCGCGTGGTCGCCCGCCCACGTCCGGCCTCCTTGGTGATGCGAAAATGCTGGCGACCATGGACGGCAACCTGCGGGCTGTGCGTCACGACAAGGACCTGCACGCGCTCGGCGATACGCGCAAGCCGTTCGCCGACCGCCGCGGCAGCGGCACCCCCGATGCCGGCGTCGACCTCGTCGAAAATAAGGGTGCCGGGGTTGCGGGCGCCGATCAGGACCACCTTGAGGGCAAGCATCAGGCGCGCCAGCTCGCCTCCGGAAGCGGCGCGGGCGAGTGGGGCCGGCTCCTGGCCAGGATTTGCCGCAAGCAGAAAGGACACCGCTTCCGTTCCCTCGGGTCCCCAGTCTCTCTCGGCGAAATTCTCCAGACGGCAATGGAACCGTGCTTTCTCGAGGCGAAGCGGCGCCAGCTCGCGAGCGAGGGCTGCTTCGAGCCGCCGTCCCGCTTCCGCCCGGGCGGCGGCAAGCCGGCCCGCCGCTTCGACATAGGCTTCCCGGGCAGAAGCGGCATCCCGGGTGCGGGCTTGGGCGATGGCAGCTTCGTCCTCGATGGCCCCAAGCTCGGCCTTCAGGCGCAAGCAAAGTTCCGGCAGCTCGGCGACGCTCACGCCGTGCTTGCGCGCGACGGCACGAAGCGCAAAAAGACGCGTCTCCGCCCGCTCCAGCCGTCTTGGGTCGCCCGTTTCCGTCTCGGCCTGACGCATCAGCAGGGATTCGGCTTCGCCAAGCGCCTCCTCCGCCCGCTCGAGTGCCGCCATCGCCCCGGCAGCTGGCGGGACAAGACGGGAAAGCGCGCGAATCGACGCCCGGACCGCAGCCGCGGGGGATGAACCGGAGCGGCTTCCGCGCGGAGCAAGCTCGGCAAGCGCGGCGGCAAACGCCTCCGCCCGGCGTTCCTCCTCCTGAAGCGTCTGGCGCTCGATCGCCAGACGCTCCTCTTCGTCAGGCTCGGGACCAAGCGCATCAAGCTCCTCGATCACATGGGCGAGCCACTGCGCATTCTGCTCCGTCCGCTCCCGTCCCAGGGCGGCCTCTTCGGCGGCGCGGGCGGCCGTGCGCCATGCCGAGAAAGCCGTGCTCACGGCCCCGGTGAGCTCTGAGTCCACACCGAACGCGTCGAGCAGGGCACGTTGCACAGGCGGATCGGCAAGTCCGATCTGTGCGTTCTGGGACTGCATTTCGACCAGGGCGGAGCCAACACGACGCAAAAGTCCTACGCCCACGGGTTGATCGTTGATGAAGCCGCGCGAGCGCCCGTCGCGAGAGAGGACACGCCGGAGCAGAATTTCGTCCTCCGCACCGATGCCCTGCTCGGCAAGCAGGGCACGCACCGGATGGTCGGAAGGTGGGGCGAAGCAAGCAACGGCGCTCGCCTCGGTAGCGTCCCTGGCGACGAGGCCGGCATCAGCGCGGGCGCCGAGCGCCAGGCCGAGCCCATCCAGCAGAATCGATTTCCCGGCCCCGGTCTCGCCCGTGAGTACGCTGAGCCCCGGGCCGAAGACGATATCCTGCCGATCGATCAGAACCACATCGCGGAGGGAGAGCGCCGTCAGCATCTCCACCCGCCGGAATCAGAAGATCCCGTCCCAGATGCTGGCGAAAAATCCTGAACTGCTCGTTGGCCGCCGTGCTTCCGCCGTGACGACGCCGGCCTCGTGCAGGCGCGCATAGGCATCACGATACCAGACGCTGCCTGGATAATTGTATCCCAGCACGGCGCCCGCATGCGCCGCTTCGGTCTTCATGCCGAGCTTGAGATAGCATTCGATCAGACGCTCCAGCGCCTCGGGGACATGGTTGGTGGTCTGATACTCCTGGATGACTGTCTGGTAGCGGCCGATGGCCGCGATATAGTCGCTCTGGCGTTCGTAATAACGCCCGATCGCCATCTCGTGGCCAGCAAGATGATCGCGGCAGAGGTCGATCTTCAGGCGCGCATCATTGGCATAGGCGCTTCCGGGAAAGCGGCTCACAACGTCTTGAAGCGCAGTGATCGCCTCCCGCGTGGCCTGCTGGTCACGCAGGATATCCGAGATCTGCTCATAGTAGCAGAGCGCCCGGAGGTAATAGGCATAGGCGATATCGGGATTGGCGGGATGAAGCTGGATGAAACGCTCGAGCGCGTCGATCGCTCCGGTGTAGTCCTGCTGCAGATAGGCCGCGTAGCCATGCATCAGCTGGGCATTCGTGGCCCAAGGCGAGAAGGGGAAATCTTCCTCGACCTGATCGAAATTGTCGATCGCCTGTTTGTAGTTCTCGGTGTTCATCTGCGCGACACCGCTTTGGTAGAGACTCTCGGCGGTCGGCGCCGCCACCGTTTTTTTGACGGTCGGGCCACCGAAGAGCCCGCACCCCCCGAGAAGGAGCGGCAGGACGAGCATGGCAGGGGTCAGACGACAACGCATCCAGGGAATCCCGATCAGGCGGCGGGCTTATAGCACAGAGCGTCAGTCCGCGGCGAAACGGGAGAGGGTATAGGCAGGGTCGAGGGACGTGCCATAGCGGATCGCCGTGGCCGTCAGCCGGCCGATGACAGGGCCGAGCGTGTAGGCATTGGCGGCCAGGGCGTTGAAGAAACCCGGCAGGCCCGGCGCTTCCCCGAGCAGTGGTGCCGCATCGATCTCGGGGGCCATGCCGGTCCAGGCGCGGATGGCAGAGAGGCCGGCAAGCGATGGCAGGGCTCGTCCGGCAACCCAAAGATTGGCCTCGATATTCTTGCGCAACGGCCTCGTCGCGCCCGTCGCCGCTTCGTAATCGCCGAACCAGCCCCCGCCGATGAGGAAGCTGCCATTGGCTTGCTGCTTGAGAGAAAGGTGGCGCTTGGCGAGCAGCATGAGATGGCGGGTCAGGGGTGGGGCAGGAGCCGTGACGATGACCTGCTGGACGGTTCCGCTCACAGGCACGGCAAGCCCGGCCATGGCAGCGATCCGGCGGGCATAAGGGCCGGCGGCATTGACGACGCGGCCGGCGCGAATCGGGCCATGACTGGTCTCGGCGCTCCAGCCCGAGCCGGCGCGGGCAAGAGCGGTCACTTCGGCGCGGGCCAGCAGCCGGGCCCCGCTTTGCTCCGCGAGACGACGAAGCGCGAAGCTGCCCCGCAATGGATCGCCATAGCCTTCACCAGGGCAGAAATCGGCGCCCGCGAGCGTGGGCGAAAGGGCGGGTGCAATGGCGCGAAGCTCATTCGCGCCAATCAGGCGGCTTTCGATGCCGTGACGGTTCTCCATCGCGACTTTCGCCGCGAGCCAGCGCATCGTTCCCTCATCCTCGGCGACCATGAGCCCGCCCTCGGTGATGATGCCGAGCGGTTCTCCCGCCTCGGCGGCGATTTCCTTCCAGAGGGCGATGCTTTGCGGACCGAGAGGGAGCGTCGCGGCGGCCGGTCCGCCATCCTGTGGACCCGATTCCGAGAAATCGTAGGCGAGGAGCTGAACATGCAGGCTGCCTGCATTCGCCGTGCTCGCCGCCATGGCGAAGTCCTGTCCGCGTTCCGCAACAAGCACGTCGATGCCCTCGCGGGCGAGGTAAAAGGCCGCGGCGAGGCCGACGATGCCGCCCCCGATCACCAGGACATCTGCGGCCAGGGGCGTTGTCGTGGGCGTTGTCGTGGGCGTCGTCCCGGGCTGCGGGCGCGCCGGGGGCAAAGGGGGCGGCGTCGGTTCCGGAATATGCCCGGCCTCGAATTCGGGGCCAGGAAACATCAGCGGCGCGATGGGCACCGGGCGGACCGGCGGGCGGGGAAAGGCGAAGGCGAAGGGATCCGGTTGCTCCGGGCAGAGGCGGGCAATAACGGCGGCACAGAAGCGGCCCTGGCAAGGCCCCATGCCCGCGCGGCAGGCCTTTTTGAGGGTGGGAAGCGATGTCGCGCCCTGGGCGATTTCGGCACGCAGGCGGCTTGCGGTGATCTCCTCGCAGCGGCAGACGATGGTCGAGTCGGAGAGAGTCCCCCGCTCGAAACGGGGTGGGGGGAAAATCCGCCAAAGCGCCCGCTGAAAGGTTTCCGCGCGGGCAAGGGCAGGACGGGTGGCAAGCTGATCCGCAGGCAGGCGAAACCCCAGGTCGCGGGCGGCCGCGAGACCGGCAAGCCGGCCACGGAGAACAGCAATGCGAGCCCCACCAAATGCCGCCCCGTCACCGACGGCGAAGACCGTCGGAAGACTCGTTCTTCCCTCTTCGTCAGTGATCGTGGCGAGGTGTCCGAGCCCCGCATCGACGAAACGGTGCTCCGCGCCGAGGGCGCGGGCGAACGCGGTTTCCGGCTGGAAGCCGGCATTGAGAGCGACGAGGCCCGCGGCAATGCGGCGCTCGCCGTCTGGTGTCTCGATGCGGACGGCGGAGGGGCGGTCTACGCCCTCGATCGCGGCGATCCTGCTGGCCCAGAAGATCGGCACGCCGGCGTGCCTGAGATGAAGAAGATGGACGAAGCCGGTGCGCAGAAGAGCAAGCGCGCTACGGGCGAGTGCCCATAGCTCGGCAAGCGCGGCTGCGCCGGGTCGGGGTGCGGCTTCGACCAGACCGGCGAGACGGACTCCATTGGCGAGAAGCTCGGCGGCAAGTTGGAAATTGAGCGGACCGCTGCCGGCAACGACCACCGGTTCCGCAGGGCAAACACGCCCCGCGCGGGCGAGGGTCTGGAGAGCGCCCGTGGTCATCACGCCTGGAAGCGTCCAGCCCGGCAGCGGGACAGGGCACTCATGCGCGCCAGGCGCCAGAATCAGGCGGCGAGGGTGGAAGATCGTCTCATGACCATGGACGAGCGCCGCGATCTCGTCCGGTGCAAAGGCGCCCCAGACGAGCGCATCCGTCTCGATCGCAACGCCAGCCGCGGCAGAAGCCGCGCGGAACGCATCCCCCTCACGGAATTGAGCATCCGGCGCGCCGTGGGCGTAAGCGTGGCTCGCGGCAAGCGGCTTCAGATATTGGCCACCGGCCTTCGCCCGCTCGTCGAGGAGAATGACCGAAGCCCCGACCTCTCGGGCGGCGATCGCCGCCGAAAGGCCAGCAGGCCCACCACCAACGACAAGGACATCGGGGGTATGTGTTTCGGGCTCGAATCGAGCGGGAAAAGGAGCGAGGGGCGCAAAGGAGGATGGGGCGCCGCTCTGCACCTCCATGCCATCGGCGGCGGCGACCAGGCAGGCGCGCTGACCCGGGCGGCTATCGATGGTGACGAGGCAGTCAAAGCAGGCGCCGATGCCGCAGTGGAGACCGCGTGGCGCACCGGAAGGCATGCGACGAAACGAAAGATGGCCGGAGGCGGAAAGTGCGGCGGCAACGCTCTCCCCTTCGAGCGCCGGGATCTCCTTTCCGTCGAAGTGAAGGGTGATGGCTCGTCCGACAGGCCGAATGGCAGGATGGAGAAGGCGCAAGCGGCTTGGCTACTCCCCGGCGCCCAGAACGGCGCTCACCGCGGCCGCGGGTTCTCTTCCGGGCTTCGCCGATTCCGGCGGCGCACCGTTCGGGCGAACGGCAAGCCGACCGACTTCTCGCAACGCTCCTATTTCTTCCGCAGGCACCGGTGCCGAGAGGTAATTGCCCTGCACTTCGTCGCAATCCTCACCCGCAAGGTGGCACAACTGCTCGGCGGTCTCGACCCCCTCCGCGAGGGCCTGAGCGCCGAGGCTGTGCGCGAGATTGATGATCGCGCGCACGATGGCGGCATCTGCGCGGCTGGTGGTCAAGGGCCTGACAAAACTCTGGTCGATCTTGAGGCGGTGCACAGGGAACATCTTCAGATAGGTCAAAGACGAATACCCTGTGCCGAAATCATCGATCGCCATCCGCACGCCAAGGTCATGAAGCTGCTGCATCTCGCGGGCCATGGTCTCGACATTCGCCATGACCACGCGCTCGGTCAGCTCGAGCTCCAGATTCGCCGGATCAAGCCCGGTTTCGTCGAGAACCGACAGAATGAGATCCCTGACATTTTGCTTGCGGAACTGCTCGGCCGACAAATTCACCGCCACCCGCAGGGGAGTGCCGTCTGTCTTTGTCCAGGCACGGGCCTGCATGCAGGCTTCACGGAGCACCCACTCGTTGATCGGCACGATCAATCCGGACTCTTCCGCAAGAGAGAGAAACTCGCTCGGCAGGACGAGACCATGGCCCGGCCGCTTCCAGCGCAGCAATGACTCGACCCCGACGATGCGCCGCGTGCCGATCTCCACCTGTGGTTGATAATAAAGTACGAACTCCTCTTTCTGCAGGGCCACGTGCAGCTCGGACTCAAGCGCCATCATGCCTGCAGCCCGGCGACGCATTTCGTCGGCAAAGCAGCAATAGGCGTCCCTGCCGCTGCTCTTGGCGCGGTACATGGCCAAATCAGCGTTGCGCAACAGATCGTCGCCCGTGGTCGCATCACGAGGACAGATCGTGATCCCAATGCTTGCTGTCGCCTTCAGCTCGTGCCTCTCGAAAAAGAAGGGCTGCCGCATGGCATCGATCACGCGCCGTGCCAGCGCGACCGCGTCCTCCTCGCTCGTGATGTTCGGCTGGACGATTGCGAACTCATCGCCTCCGAGGCGGGCAACCACATCGCTTGCCCGGACAGAAGCGCTCAGCCGCGTGGCCACGACTTTCAGGAACTGATCACCGACGTGATGGCCAAAAGCATCATTCACGGCCTTGAAGCGATCGAGGTCTATGAAGTGCAGCGCAAGCATGCCCCCTTCGGTCTCGACCCGCGCGAGCTCGGCATCCAGACGTTCGCCGAGAAGAGTCCGGTTCGGCAGATTGATCAGCGTATCGTAGTGGGCGAGATAATGCAGCCGTTCCTCGGCGCGCTTGCGGTCGGTAATGTCGAGGGAGGTCGTCAGCACGCCGCCCACACTGCCGTCGGCATTGCGCAACGGCGATTTGGTGGTGATGAAGAAACGCCGCCTCCCGTTATAGTCGACCAGCTCCTCCTCGAACTCCGGCGTTGCCTCCCCGATCGCCAGGACCTCCGCATCGAGCTTGCGGTTGCGCTGGGCGTAGGCTTCACCGAACAGCGCGCGAAGCTCCCGTCCCGCGAGGGTCGCCGGATCTGAGCCTGCAAAACGTGCCAGGCAGACATTCGTGAAAATGAGCCGCCCTTCGGCATCCGACGCGCTGATCATTGCCGGCACAGTATCGATGACCTGGATCAATCTTTCGTGATTATCACGCAGCATTTGCACCTTGGCCTGCTCGCTCGATTGCAGCCGGCGCTCGAGCGCCCGGGCCCAGCGGCGCAAAACCACCTGCTGACGTCGAAGCTTGAGCAGATTCTTGGCACGCGTCAGGAACTCGACGTGATCGACCGGGCTGAGCAGAAAATCCGTGGCCCCGGAACGCAGCGCCAGAATCCGGAAATCATAATCGTCATGGACTGTTATGATGATGACCGGAACTTCGCCGCCATCGGGCAGCTGGCGCAGCGCCCTGGTCATTTCGGCGCCATCCATCAGCGGCATCTTGAAATCGGCGATGACGAGATCGGGCATGGTCTTTTCCGCCTCGGCGAGCGCCTGCGCCGGGTCGGAGAACGATATCACCTTGCAATGCGCGCCAATCGACTGCGCCAGGCGGGAATAGATGCGCCGGTTGGTGGAAAGGTCATCAACGATGAAGATCAGCGGCATGTGCCCTGTCACCCGATCTTGCAGCACGGCATTCCCCGCAGCCAACATTCTCGCGAGGGCTGCGGTACCGTAGCCAATGCCGTCATAGCTTTGCGCGGAGCAAATATCCACTGTCTGGCGCTCGGGACAGGAAAATTTCCTCCCGCCCCGGGGCCTGAAGCAAGCAACTCGTGCCCATCGCCAACCCGTCTCAAATCAAGAGAGGGTCTTCTCGTCGCAACCCCCGGGCTTTCCTCCTCTGCGTGGTCTTGCCCGATGGCCGGACGCCGCGGCTCAGGGAAGCTGCGCGCCCTGCACGTTCAGATAAAGCGCGTAGATCGAGGTGCTCCCGGCCATGAAAAGCCGATTTCGCTTTTTCCCCCCAAAGCAAAGATTGGCGCAGGCCTCCGGCAGGTGGATTTTGCCGATCAGCTCGCCTTCCGGGGTGTAGCAGCGCACGCCATCCTCGGCTGGATCGCCCCAGCCCATGCTGCACCAGAGATTGCCCTCCACATCGACCCGGACTCCATCGCTCATGCCGGGTGCGAAATCCCCGGCGAAGACACGGCCGTCACGAAGCCGATTCCCTTCCGCCGCAAAGCAGCGAATGTGAGAGGGCCCGCCATGGGTGACGCCAGTATCCACCACATAGAGCCGTTTTTCGTCCGGAGAAAAGGCAATGCCGTTGGGGCGCACGAAATCCTCGGCGACCACCGTGAGCTCTCCCGAAGCGGGATCGCAGCGATAGACATGCCCCGGAAGCTCGAAAACGTCCTTATGGCCTTCGTACTCGCCGTCGATCCCGTAGCCGGGATCGGTGAACCAGATCGCTCCATCGGAAGCCACGACCACGTCGTTGGGTGCGTTCAGTCGTTTGCCCCGGTAACGCTCGGCAATGACGGTGACCTGCCCGTTATGCTCGGTGCGCGTTACACGGCGTGAATCATGCTCACAGGTCACGAGCCGCCCTTCACGGTCGCGCGTATTGCCATTCGAGTAGTTCGATGGCGCGCGAAAAACGCTCACATGCCCATCGTCCTCAAGCCAGCGCATGATCCGGTTGTTCGGGATGTCGCTCCAGAGGAGATAGCCGCCGTCACGAAAATAGACGGGCCCTTCGGCCCACCGAAAACCCGTCGCAATCCGTTCGATCCCGGCATTCCCCTGGCGCGGAAATCTCTTGTCCAGGACTTCGATCCGCGCATCGGGGTAGCGGGTGCCCGGCAGATGGCCGAGCGGCAGGCCTTTCGTTTCCTCAGACATTGTTTCTCCACCTCTGTCGGCTGGCGGAACGGTAGGTCAGGTTGCACCCCGTTGGTAGACCAGGTCCGCCCACCCGCCGATCATTGCCACCGGTCGCGCGTGGCCGGCACTTTCTCCCTCCCGCGTTGGCCAATACCCCAACGCACGCCGGAGGCGAAGCGACTTGCCGCTGAAACGAGCATCGCAGTTCTTCGAATGGCAGGCCGCAGGCGGAATCGTCGTTTGCGCGGCTGGAGCAATGGCCCTCATCCTTGCGAACTCCGGCCTCGGCCCGTTGTACGCCCGGTTGCTCGATCTTCCCGTCGCAATTCAGCTCAGCCATCTCGTCATTGCCAAGCCGCTCGTGCTCTGGGTCAATGACGGGCTGATGGCTATCTTCTTCCTGCAGGTCGGCCTCGAGCTCAAGCGAGAGGCGCTGCAGGGCGCATTGTCGAGGCCCTCGAACGCGGCACTGCCGGCGCTCGCAGCCATCGGCGGCATGGCCGGGCCGGCACTCCTTTACCTCGCCGTCACCGCCGGCAGCCAGGGGGCGGCGCGAGGCTGGGCCATCCCCACGGCAACCGACATCGCCTTCTCCCTTGGCGTGCTCGCCCTTCTCGGAGAGCGCGTGCCACCTTCGCTCAAGACGTTCCTTCTGGCCCTCGCCATCATCGATGATCTTGGCGCCATCATCATCATCGCCGCGTTTTATACCGGCCATCTCTCCACGGTTGCGCTGGGCGTCGCGGCGATCGGGGTCATTGCCCTTGTCATCCTGAACCTCTCCGGCATATCCCGCCTCACCCCCTATATGCTTATCGGCCTCTGTCTATGGGTAAGCGTGCTCAAATCGGGCATTCACGCGACCCTTGCCGGGGTCATCGTCGGACTGGCGATCCCTCTCGATGCGGCGGGCGTCTCCCCACTGCGGCGGCTCGAGCACACCCTCCATCCGTGGGTCGCGTTCGGGGTGCTGCCAGTCTTCGCCTTCGCCAACGCGGGCATCACCCTCGTCGATATCGGCCTCAAGGATCTCGCCGACCCCATACAGATCGGTATCGGGCTTGGCCTGCTTGTCGGCAAGCAATGCGGTGTTCTCGTTACGGTCTGGTCCGTTGCGCGCCTTGGCCTTGCCGCGCTCCCCGAGGGGGCGAGCTGGCGACAGATGCACGGTGTGGCACTGCTGACAGGGATTGGCTTCACGATGAGCCTCTTCATCGGCACGCTCGCCTTCCCGGCTGACGGCTACAATCCCGACGTCCGTCTGGCCGTCCTCCTCGGCTCACTGATTTCGGGGATTGCCGGGTTCCTGGTTCTGCGCGGCGCCCGACGTTTTCAGAGCTAATGCGGGATGCGTCCGCCCGCACCCACATATCTCGCTCTCGCGACTTGTTTTCCCGCGTGATTCACGCCTGCGGTCATTCCACCCCCGGCGATCGTGTTCTAGATTTGTTTTCTCGGTCAACTTCATGGCTTTGGCTGATCGCAACGTGATGCCATATCGATTTAACCCCAGCGGGCTGCCGCTTCGGCGTCTTCCGCGCGCGCCTCGACCCAGGCGGTCGAACCGTCGGCAAAATGCTCTTTCTTCCAGAACGGCGCCTTGGTCTTGAGCCAGTCGATCAAAAAGCTCGTTGCCGCGAGTGCCGGCTTCCGATGGGGGGCGGCAACGAGCACGAGCACGATGCGTTCGCCCGGTGTCAGCCGCCCGACACGATGGACGACCCGCACCCGGCACGGATTCCAGCGCCGCTCCGCCTCCTCGGCAATCACTCTTAATGCCCGCTCGGTCATGCCGGGGTAGTGTTCGAGCGTCATGGCGGTGATCGCGCGGTCTCCTCCCTCCCCGCGGACGACGCCAATGAAGCAGCCGATCCCGCCGGCGCCACCGGCATGCCCGGTGAGCCTCGCGATTTCGGCGCCCGGGTCGAAATCAGCCTCTTGCACCGCAACGTAAGCCATCAACCACCCGTCACGGGCGGGAAGAACGCGACCTCGTCGCCGTCGCGGAGTTCAGTCTCAGGGCCTGCAAATTCCTGGTTCACCGCCGCACGGATCAAGCCGGGCTTGGCAAATGCGGCCCCATGGACAGTGTCACGCGCTGCAAGCCAACGCATCAGCTCTCCCACTGTGCGTACGGAAGAAGACAGGACCACTTCCTCTTCGGAGTGGCCGATCCGCTCCCTGAGCCATGCGAAATAGAGAAGCCGCAGCATCTTATGGACGCGGTTCGGTCACCGTCTCCACCGAGCCATCCGGCCGGATGATGGTGCTCGTTCCATTGCCGTTCGGCACCATGATGCCGGCATATTCTCCGTTGGGCGATGTCAGCGTGAGGAAGTTGCCTGTCCCCCCGGACACCACCTCCGGACCGCGGGAGGTCTGAATCTCCGTCCCCTTGCGGAGGCTGGGCGCGTCCACTGCGCTCGGATTGGGAGCAGGCGCCGGCTGCACGGTCGATGGTGGTGCCGTCAATACGGGGACGGCGGTGCGCGGCTGCGTCGTGATCGCGGGCGGCACCGCGGGCAGGAGCGGCACGCCTTCGGACTGCGGCAGGGTCTTCGCGATGTCTGCAAGCGAGGGCAGCGGCTGAATCGGGCCAGGCCAGACATTTCCCGACTGGACCGCGATCGGCGTCGATGCCGGCTGACCGCCGTTCGCCCGTTGCACGTTTTCGGCCGTCGCGACGGGCTGATTCGGGTCGCCGTTGCGGCTGAACGTGTCATTCACGAAGCCGCTGAACCCCTCGCAGCCCGACAACAGCAGCAGGATGCCGACAACGGCGATACGCCGCATGTTCAAGGCTCCTTGGTTCCGCTGCCGGCCCGACCCGCCTGCGGCAGGGAGGAGACCGGCATGCCCGCCCCCGGCGGCATCACATGGCTCAATCCGGTTGCAACATAACCCCAGCCGGTGATCAGCGTCAGCCCCGCCGCGATCCAGAGCATGAAGCAGCCAATCGCGGTGACGTGCAGGAATCCCAGGCCAAGCAGCCGCGCCGCCGGATCACCGGCCAACAGCAAGCCGAGTGCGCCCATCTGGAACCCGGTCTTCCATTTGGCAAGCGGGGTGACCGGCAGCCCGGCGCGAACCCCTGCCAGGTATTCCCTGAGGCCGCTCACCAGAATCTCACGCAGCATGATGATGATCGCGGGGAACAGGCTGAAGAAAAGCCCGAGCCGGCTTTCGCCGGCCAGGACCATGAGCGTCGCCCCCACCAGGAGCTTGTCCGCGATCGGGTCGAGCATCCGGCCGAAATCCGATAGCTGCTGGCGGAACCGGGCGATCCTGCCGTCGAAATAGTCTGTGATGGCGGCAGCGCTGAACACCAGGCAGGCAGCAAGATCCGCCCATGGACGGCGGAGCGCGGCAAGGATCACGACCAGCGGCACCGCCGCGATCCGGGAAAGCGTCAGGACGTTGGGAAGATCCGTCAGCATCGCACCTGAGACTAGTGCGCCGCGAGGCCTCAGGAAACGTCCGAGAGGCGCGCGCCCGGATGAAAATATGCATATACGCGCCGGGCGGTCTCCCGGGACACGCCCGGGGCTGCCTCGAGATCGGTCAGCCCCGCGCCCTTGATCCCTCTCGTTGAGCCGAAATGGTTCAAGAGTGCGCGCCGCCGCGCCGGCCCAATGCCGGGAATCTCGTCGAGCTCGCTATGCCGAAGCCCGCGCGCCCGGCCGCTTCGATGACTCGTGATGGCGAAACGGTGCGCCTCGTCGCGCAGCCTCTGAAGATAGTAAAGAACAGGGCTCGTCGGCGGCAGCTGGAACGGCTCCCGTCCTGGCTGATGCAGCCATTCCCGCCCGGCATTGCGGTCCGGCCCTTTGGCGATCGCCGCGATCCCAAGCATGCCGAGGCCCAGCCGCTGCAGCACTTCGGCTGCCACCTTGAGCTGGGCCGCGCCGCCATCGATCAGCACGAGATCGGGTGCCGGCGGCATCGCGCCGGCCGCCTGCTCGGCGGCAAGGCGGCTGAAGCGCCGTTCGAACACCTCGCGCAGCATTGCATAGTCATCGCCGGGCGCGATCGGGCCCCGGATCATAAACTTTCGATACGCCGCCTTTTCAAATCCTTGCGGTCCCGCCACCACCATCACGCCATAGGGATGTGTCCCCATGATGTGGCTGTTGTCATAGACCTCGATCCGCGCCGGGGGTGTCGGCAGGCCGAAGAGGCTCGCCACCTCGGCCAGCAGTTTCGCTTGCCCCGCTGCCTCGGCGAGCCTGCGCTCGAGCGCCTCGCGAGCGTTCGCCGCGGCGTGCTCTATCACCGCCCGCTTCTCGCCGCGCTGCGGGACGATCACCGCAACACGCCGATCGGCCTTCATCGTCAGCGCTTCGGCGATCAGCGTCCGTTCGGGCGGCTCATGGCTCAGCAGCACGAGGGGCGGGGGCGGTTTGTCGTCATAAAACTGGCCGACGAAAGCGCCCAACACTTCGCCTTCCGTCTCACCCTTGGCATGAGCGGGAAAGAAGGCGCGGTTGCCGTTATTGTGGCCGCCGCGGACGAAAAAGACCTCGACCGCCGTCTGCCCAGCCGCCTGCCAGGCGGCAATCACGTCCGCGTCCCCGAAGCTGGTGGGGTTGACCACGCCACTCCCTTGGACGTGCGTGAGGCCCCGGATGCGGTCGCGCAGCCGCGCGGCCTGCTCGAAGTTCAATGCAGCCGCCGCTTTCTCCATCTCGGCCGCCATCTCCTTCTGCACCGCCGCCCCGCGACCGGCCATGAAGGCCTCCGCCTGGGCGACAAGCTTCGCGTAGTCGGCCTGGCTGATGCGCCCGACGCAAGGCGCGGAGCAGCGTCGGATCTGGTAGAGCAGGCAGGGCCGCGTACGATTGGCGAACACGGTGTCCGCGCAGGAGCGCAAAAGAAATACGCGCTGCATGGTGGTCACGGTCTGGTTCACCGCCCACGCAGACGCGAAGGGGCCCCAGTAATCACCCTTCCGCAGCCGGGCGCCGCGATGCTTGGTGATCTGCGGAAAATCATGGTCCTTGGTGAGCAGCAGCCACGGATAGGACTTGTCGTCGCGCAGGACGATGTTGAACCAGGGTTTCAGCCGCTTGATGAGGTTGGCCTCGAGCAGCAGGGCTTCGGCCTCGGTATGGGTGGTCACGATTTCCACCGAAGCGGTCTCGGCAACCATGCGGCGGAGCCGCTCCGGCAGCCGTCCCGGCTGCGTATAGGCGGCGACGCGCTTCTTCAGATCGCGCGCCTTCCCGACATAAAGGACAGCCCCGCGGCGATCGAGCATGCGGTACACGCCGGGCACGGCCGGCATGGTCGTCAGCGCCGCCGCGATTGCGTCCGTCCCCAAAACTGTTCCCGTTTCTGCCATGTCCGTAATTTTTGGTCCGGAACGGCCCTATCTCAAGATCCGAGTGCGACGCCACTTTCCTCCGCCCACTGCCATTGCGAAGCTGTGGACAAATCTGTGGGCGAACTCGACCTCTCCCGCCGCCGAACAGCCTTTTGGCGCTGAGTGCATAACCCGCACTGATTTTGTGCGACTGCGTTAACTATTTGTTTTCGTTATATTTATTTGTGTCAGTGGCGTGACAACTTCAAGAACAAAAGCCATTCTCTTCAATCCGGCTGAACTTTTTCGGGCGGGGGACAAACCACGTGGCTTTCGCGGCGCCGTTAAAAGATCTTGTTGATCAGATCGTCCCCCAGGCCGAAGCCAAGGCCCATTTCGACGGCACGGCCAAACCCCGAGTTGAGGAAACCACCCAGCATCCCCCCACCCATGGGTCCGGTTCCGAAACCGCTCTGATAACCTGCCCCCATCGGCGGACCACCGCTCCAGGGTCCTTGCGTGGGGTTCTGTGCCGGCGCCGGCATCATCGCCCCCTGATTGGCCCCCTGGTTGGCGACAAATCCGTGCAGGGCCTGGAGGAGAAGCCCGACCTGATTCTGTTCGGCCTGGAGGGCAAGCGCGATGGATTTGAGGTCCAATAGCCATTCCCGCGCATCCTGATTTCCGGCCTTGGCTGCGTCGGAAAGCTTTCCGGCGAGTTCTCGGATCTCCTGGATCGTCTGTTGCGCCTGGGTTTGAAGCTGCTGGTATTGCTGATCGATGGTCGCGACGTCCATGCGAACCTCCTGGGCGAACCTCCTGGCCGATTTCCCGAACGCGTCCCCTGGATTTCCCCGCTGTCGGTTCTCGGCTAGCACCCTTCCATCGGTCGCGCGAGGTGAAAGATGAGGGCTGTCGCCTATACCCATGTCCGCCCCGTGACGGAGGAGGATGCGCTGCTCGACGTGGAGCTGCCGGACCCGGCACCACGGCACCACGACATCCTGGTGGAGGTGAAGGCTGTCTCGGTCAACCCGGTGGATACGAAAGTTCGCCGGCGTGCCGATCCGGTTGGGGAGCCGCGCGTGCTCGGGTTCGATGCCGCCGGCGTGGTCACCGCGATCGGCCCGGACGTGACCTTGTTCGGTGTTGGCGATGCCGTCTGGTACGCCGGCAGCATTGCCCGTCCTGGCAGCAACAGTGAACTCCACCTTGTGGACGAGCGCATCGTCGGCCACAAGCCCGCTTCCCTCTCTTACGCGGAAGCGGCGGCGTTGCCGCTGACCAGTATCACCGCCTGGGAGATGCTGTTCGACCGGCTCCAGATCCCGCTGAGCGCGCACCGCGAAGGGGTGCTCCTCATCATCGGCGGAGCCGGCGGTGTCGGTTCGATCGCCATCCAACTCGCCCGCCAGCTCACCGGGGTCACGGTGGTCGCGACCGCAAGCCGCCCGGAGACGCGAGAATGGTGCCTTTCGCTCGGCGCGCACAACGTGATCGACCATGCAGGCCAGCTCGCGGCCGAACTCAAGCGTATCGGCATAGGCGGCGTCGAATATATCTTCTCCACCAACGCAACCGACCGGCACTGGAAGGCAATCACCGAAGCCGTGGCGCCGCAGGGCAAGGTCGGATTGATCGATGACCCCGACCCGATCGATGTGCGCATGCTCAAGCAGAAATCGGCCTCCCTGCATTGGGAGCTGATGTTCACGCGCCCATTGTTCACAACACCCGACATGGTGGAGCAGCACCGCCTCCTGAACGCCATGGCTCATCTCGTCGATCAAGGGCGCATTCGCACCACGCTCGCCGAGCATTTCGGGCGCATTGACGCCAAAAATCTCAGGCGGGCGCATGCCCTGATCGAGAGTGGCCGGGCGCGCGGGAAGATCGTGCTCGAAGGGTTCTAAGCCCCCGCCATGGCAGCGCGGCGCGCGCGGGCAATCAATTCCGGCGGCACCGAAACGGGCCCCGGCGGCCTGGCCAGCGAAGCCCTGCCCCTCTTCGGTCTCGCCGTACTGGTCGTCATCTGGGGGCTTTCGGTGCCGGCGATGAAGCTCGGCCTCGAATCCGTTCCGCCTTTCACGCTCGCCGCACTTCGCTACCTCGTCGCGGCGCCGTGCTTTGTCCTTTTCCTCCTCGGCCGGCCCATGCCGCCACCCCGTATGTTCCTTGCCATGATCGGGCTCGGCGTGGCCGGTGTCGATCTTGGGCAGGTGACGCAAATTCTCGGCGTTTCAAGAACCTCCGCGGCAATCGCCACGGTCATCACCGCCACAATTCCGCTCTTCACCGTCATCCTCGCCGTGTTCAAGCTGGGCCAGAGGCTCATGCCACGGCACATCCTCGGCCTCGCGTTTGCGTTTGGCGGCGTTGGCTGCGCGGTTTTTGGACAGCCCGGGAGGTTTGCTTCAAGCGGGCTCGGCGGCGATGCGCTTCTGCTCGTCTGTTCCCTCAGCATCGCGAGCTATTACGTGCTTGGGACCGTGCTCGCCATCCGCACCACGGCTCTCGACGTCGCCGCCTGGAGCTCACTTGCCGGCCTGCCTGGCCTTGCGTTGCTGGCCGGATTCGAACTGCTCCATGCTCCATTCCATCCGACACTGAGCGGGATAGGGGTGGCTCTCTATCTCGGCCTGCTCACAACCGTCGCCGGGATGTGGCTCTGGCTTACCGGAATGCGGCGGCTGCCGGCGCGCATAGCTGCCGGCACACAATATCTCCAGCCGATCATTGGGGTCGCGGCGTCGGCACTCTTGTTTGGCGATCGCATCGGTCCCGTCTTCGCTCTCGGGACGGGTCTCGTCCTCGCCGGAATTGCGCTCGCATCGCTGCCGACGCAACGGTAAACGCATTGTTGTCTAGGCTGGCAGTCCGCGTCTCAAGATTCACGAATTGACGATAACTAGACAAACGCAAAAATTGCTGTTTGTTGGGGAAAATAACAAAAAGCTTCATATGGCTGTCATTCATGACTCGGCTGGTCCCCCTATCATGACGGAGTGATCGGGACTTCCGCGAGGATCATGATGTCTCAGTCTTCCGCCTTCTCGGCTATCGACGAGCAGGAATTCAAGGCGTTCCATTGGCGCGCGATCGTCACCACCGGCCTCGGTGTCTTCTGCGACGGATATGACCTCTCCTCGATCGGCATCGTCCTGCCGCTCGTGCTCCCATCTTTTGGCATCGCGAAGATCGGCAGCATTGAATCCGGCTTTCTTGCCGGCTCCGCATTGGTCGGCGCCGCCGTCGGCGCACTGATCTTTGGGTTGCTGGGCCAGAATGGCCGCAAGCGATTCTACGGCCTCGATGTGCTGCTGATCGGCATCATGTCAGTCGCCCAGGCCTTTGCTCCGAATCTCGAATGGCTGATCGCAATCCGATTCGTTCTCGGCATTGGCATCGGTGCGGATTACGTGCTTTCCCCCACCATCATGGCTGAGCATGCCAATCGCGCCGACCGTGGCCGAACGCTTGGTATCGGTTTCGGGGTGATGTGGCCGCTCGGCGCTTTCACGGCTGCGATATTGAACCTGATCCTCGCGGGTTTCGGATTTTCGCACGACTTGCAGTGGCGCATCGTGCTTGCGGCCGGGGCGATCCCGGCCTTTTCGGTGCTTTATCTCCGCCGCCGCATGCCGGAGACGGCCCGCTATCTCGCGCGTCTCGCCGCCGATCCAGGCGCGGCAGCGGAAGTCATGCGCACGATCAGTGGCCGGACAGTCACCGCTCCCATGGAAGATTCGCGCCCATTTGGCGTTGTATTCGCCCAACATGCGCGACTCATCTTTTCCGCGGCCCTGCTCTGGCTTGTGTTCGATATCGTTATCTATTCCAGCATTCTGTTCGGCCCGTCGCTCATCGCGAAGGGCCTTGGCATGGGACCGATCGAATTCGCGCTTTTGACCCAGGCGATCTTCGTCATCCCGAGTTGCGTCTTCTATGCTCTCTACGTGCTGGACAAAGTGGGTCGAAAGCCGCTTCAAATTTGGGGCTTCATCGGTGCCGCGGTCATGCTCGCGATTTTCGCGACAATGAAACAGTCGCTTGTCGCGTTGCCCATTCTCGGTTTCGTCGTCTTCGGTCTCTACAATGTCGCGATCAACGGCGCCGCGGCGGTGAGCGGGGCGGGGATTCTCGGTGTCGAGCTGAGCCCCACTCGCATCCGTACCGTTGGCCAAAGCATCACAGTCGTTGGTGGGCGGATCGGCGCCTCCATCAGTGCCTTCCTTTTCCCGGTTCTTTTCATCCGTCTTGGGGAAGTCGGCGTGATCATATTGCTGGCAGCGTTATCAATACTGGGCGCTCTCCTTACGCAAATGCTCGTTCCCGAGACCGCTCGGGTCTCTCTCGAAGCCTTGAACGGTGACGATCTCGTTCATGCCGCCTCGGCGGGTGGTTGAAGATCGGCAAAAACAAGCCGAGGGCGTGAGGATCAAAGATCCTCGCACCCTCGCGGCAAACAGATCCCTGGAGCAGGATGGGATCGCTCCCCATCCCGCTCTCGGTCATTGTTTTATCACGTGAGAGAGACCTGTGGTGATTCCTTCTTCGGTCATCCCGTTCTCGCGCACTGCCGTAGCATGCGAAGCAAATGTCCCCTCCTCGGCCGGCCCGCCATCCTCGACGAACACCTGCCCGCCGTGACGGACCAATCGCACCTCGATCGCCGGCTCGCCTGCGGCGCGGGGGGTGGAGAGCGTGATGGATTGCTCGGGCGCCAGCGTAACAATAAGGCGCACCACGCGCGAAACCACGGGAGAATGATCCAGGGAGCGCAATGTGGCGACCACGCGGTACCCCGTGGGCTCCACGGTGTAATAGACGACGCCGCTGACCGTCCCGAGATCGACGATCTTGGCCTCGGTCGGCTTGAGCGCATCGGCACGAGCATTCCCGGCGACGAGCAGCGCAAGCGCGACTGCCAGCACACCGAACCGATGGAACATCGTGATCCTCCAATCCCAGAAAGCGCGGGGCTCTTCGCCGCGGAACGCGGATGGTATGGCCCGCGAACGCTTCAGAACGATTTCAGCGGGAATTGATAAATATTACGATTGTTGCGAAAATCCACCGATGGCTCCCGCCTCGAACGCGATGCCGCTTGGAGCGGAAGGCGACCGGACGGAATCGTCTCAACATGCGAAGATGCAGGCAAAACAAATCCATGGAGGAATTTGGATGAGCCCATGCGCAGGCTTGCGCGAGTCCGCGGTTCGGCGCGGCGGGACGAGGCTTCGGGCTTGGCGAAGACCTGTTGGATCGGTGCTGCATCGGGCAGCCGCTCGCCCTGACGAGTGCGCCAGCGCAATGGCATCATATTGGTCCTGGTTCAGGTTTCGTCTCGAAGGTCCAGACGTTCGGGGATCAGTCCGCGTTCAAGAAGTCGGTCGCCGATCGAACGAACTGTCGAGCATATTGGAACAAGGCGCCGTGGCCGGAGTCCGGATACAGTATCAGAGTTGCGTTGCGCAGCCCCTGCTGAAGCCGGAATGAATTGATCGTCGGCACCATGATGTCATTGTGGCCGTTAACGACCAGGGTCGGCTGTCTGATGCGGTCCAGGCCCTGAGAGGATGGCTCGGCAGGCGCTCCCCACGCTGCGATAGCCTGGCCCTGCGTCTGCATTGCCGCAGGCGAACTGGGCAGGTCCTGGTCCTTGCGCTCATGACGTCGGGACCAAAAGGCCCGGCCCGCACTGCGGCTCGTCTCGCTCGGCGCAAAGAACAGGTAGAGGAAGTCCTCTTCCGATGATTCAGGCGTGGTGGCGTGTGCCAGCACATCCGGGGACAAGCTGTCCATCCCCTCACCACCGCGAGGGCCTGTTCCCGCCAAGATCAGGCGGCGAGCACGTGTCGGCGCATCAGCCGCCAATTGCTGCGCAACGAACCCGCCCAGAGAAAATCCCAGCACATCAACCTGCTTGAGTCCCATGGCATCGAGAAAGCGAAGCACATGCGCAGCCATGCCGGCCACTGAGTCCGCCGGCTCTCCGCCGGAGCTCGCCACGCCGGCATTGTTAAAGAGGATAACGGGCCGCGTTGCCGCCAGCCCGTCGGTCACAAGCGGGTCCCAATTGTCCAGCCCTCCACGGAAGTGCTGCAGGAAGACCAGGGGCACGCCTGTCGCCGCACCAAAGCGGCGATGGGCATATCGCACGCCAGAAGCCTCTATAAACAGGGTCGGAGCGGTGTTGTGGGTCAAGGTCATCAGATCGGAAACTCCGTGGTCGGCACTCGCGGCTAAACATGATGTTCGTCATGTTTCATGTCAAGCCACGGCCAACATGCGCGCCCACTCACGTCGTGATCGAGAAGCGTGAGGAAAAGGAGCTCGCCCGTTTCGGGAATCACGAGTTCGGGAATCGACGGGTCGGCGGCAGCCAGATCAATATGGCTTTTGGTGGATCGGGGTCCCCGCGAACACGTTCGCGGGGACCCCGGCGCGGAGCGATCTGCCAAAGCCCGAGGGGAGGCCCCAGGCGGAAGCCCAAGGGGAAACCATGAAATTGATCGAGAAAACAAAGCAAGAGCGTGATGACCTGAAATCATCACCCTCTAGAGCGAATTGCGTTTGCACGGGCTCACGCAATCCGCTCTATGTGTTTGTTTTGCGAGCATCTTCACGCGATCAGCCGATTCCATCTGATCGCGATCTGCTCTAGAATGATCCGTCGTTTGCTTCAGACGGTGCACGGGATTCGTGCCGCCCCGGAGACGTCTGAAACGGGATGCGTTCGCTCTCGCTTACTGATCCCGCTTTACCCATTTGTTTTCCCGCGCAAGAGAGACGTTCGGTGACCTCTCCTTCGGCGATCGCGCTCCGGCGATGTCGATGAACCGCGATCTCGAAATCCCTTCGCCGCGGCCAATCGTCCGGCCCAGCCGTTGTTTTCCGTTTCGAAAACACATTCGATTCGAAATCACAGGGGAATGCGGGTGGCGTGAAAAATCACCAGGCTGGAGTCATTCCGAACGCGCGGAAGGATTCAGGGAATCTTCCCGAGCCCGTTCGCCGCGCCCCGCGCCGCTTTCTCGGCGATTCCGCTGACCCCCTCGCGCCGCATCAGCTCGGCCCACACCTCCTCTGGGCGGACGCCGGAAGCCACCCAGAGCACGATCAGGTGGTAGAGCACGTCCGCGCTTTCGCCGATCAGCGCGGCGCGATTGCCGGCCACCGCCTCGATCAGGCACTCCACCGCCTCTTCGCCGAATTTCTGCGCGACCTTCGCGATCCCGCGCGAAAGCAGCCGGGCCGAGTGGCTCACCGCCGGGTCGGCATCCCGCCGCGACATCACCACCCCCCAGAGCCGCTCCAGCACCGCGGACGAAGGCGCCTGGCCCATTCCAACCGGCAGCGGGAAGGGCGGCGGCATGGGCGTATGAGCCTTGTTCCTCTTTCCCGGCTTGGCGGGGTCCGCCTCGCCGTTCCGCCGCGTGTGCTTGGCACCTTTGCCCATCGTCTCGCCTCACGCCGCCTCGGCGGCCGGCCGCACCGCGAGCCCCGCCTTTGCCAGGGCTTCCTTCACCGCGCCGATGGTGAAGGTGCCGAAATGAAAGACGCTCGCCGCAAGCAACCCGCTCGCCCCCGCCCGTGCTCCCGCGACGAAATGATCGAGTTGCCCCACGCCTCCGGACGCGATCAGCGGTACCCGCACCGCGCCCGCGACCGCCCGCAGAAGCTCGAGGTCGAACCCTTCGCCGGTGCCGTCCCGGTCCATGCTGGTGAGCAGGATTTCTCCCGCTCCCCGCCGCTCCGCTTCGCGGCACCAGCCGATCACGTCGATCCCGGTCCCGCGCCGCCCGCCATGGGTGAAGACCTCGAAGCCGCCGGCAGTGGTTCGTTTGGCGTCCACCGCCACCACCACGCACTGGCTGCCGAATTTCTCCGCCGCCTCGCCGATCAGCTCAGGCCGGGCGACCGCCGCGGAATTGATGCTGCATTTGTCCGCCCCGGCCAGCAGCATCCCACGCATGTCGCCGATCGAGCGGATACCCCCGCCGACCGTAAGCGGGAGGAAGATCTTCGCCGCGGTCCGCCGCACCACGTCCACCATCGTGTCGCGGTTCTCATGGCTCGCAGTGATGTCGAGGAAGGTGAGCTCGTCGGCTCCCGCACGGTCATAGATCTCGGCCTGCTCGACCGGGTCTCCGGCGTCACGCAGGCTGACGAATCCGATCCCTTTGACGACCCGCCCTTCCTTCACGTCGAGGCAGGGAATGATCCTGAGCTTCAGCAGCGGCGTGAACTCCTTCGGGAGGGGGTTTTGAATCTCTCAATCGGAATCGGGCAAGGCTTGGAAACGATTACAGCTCATCAAATGGCCGGTACCCCGCTCGCCATCGCCGTATATCACGCTCCCAGCGCTTCCAAAGCCTCGGCAATCCCCAGTCTGCCGTCATAGAGCGCGCGTCCGACGATGACGCCGGCGAGCGAGCCTTCCGCCTTCTTCCTCAGCCGTTCGAGATCCACCACGCTTCCCACCCCGCCGGAGGCGATCACCGGTGTGCGGACGCTCCGCGCGAGCGCGATCGTCCGTTCGAGATCGAGCCCCGCGAGCATCCCGTCCCGCCCGATATCCGTATAAATCAGCGCCGCGGCGCCCGCGTCCTCGAAGCGCAGCGCAAGCTCCGCGGCTTCGATCTCCGTCGTTTCCGCCCAGCCCTCGGCAGCCACCCGCCCGTCCCGCGCATCGATCGCGACCGCCACCCGGCCTGGAAAGTTCCGGCAGGCCGCGCGCACGAGATCCGGCGCCTTCACCGCGGCGCTGCCGAGGATCACGCGCCTCACGCCCGCCTCCAGCCATCCCGTGATCGCCGCCATGTTGCGAATCCCGCCGCCGAGCTGCACCGGGACGGAAACCGCCTTCAGGATCGCACGCACCGCGGCCCCGTTCACCGCCCGGCCGGCTATGGCACCGTCGAGATCGACGACATGGATCCACCGGCACCCGGCAGCCGCGAAGTCCTGCGCCACCGCCTCCGGCGCATCCGAGTAGATGGTCGCCTCCGCCATCTCCCCGCGGCGGAGCCGAACCGCCTTGCCCTCCTTGAGGTCGATCGCGGGGTAGAGCGCGAGTTCGCTCATGGCCTCTCGCCGGGCCCTTCGTTGTTTTCGCCGGTCTCGGCAGACGCGCGGCCGCGACGCCCCAAGAGCTTGCAATAGAAGAACCCGCGCACCGTCTGCCCGCGCACCCGGGCATAGGCCGGATGCACCCCCCAGCGCTCGAAGCCCATGGATTCGTAAAGCCGGATCGCCGCTTCCTGCGTTTCCCGCACATCGAGATTGAGCACGTAGCGGTGGAGCATCCGCGCCCGCTCCTCGGCCTTGCGCACGAGCATCCGCCCGATCCCGTGCCCGCGCGCGTAAGGTGCCGTGAAGGCGTGCGTCAGCGTGGCGCTGAAGCGCTGCGCCTCGTTGTTGCGGGGCAGCAGCACGAGCTGGGCGGAGGCGACGATCACCCCGTCGAGCCGGCCGACGAAGAGCTCGCGTTCCGGCACCAGCAGCACGCCACGGAAATAGCTTGCCAGCACCCCGATCTCGGGCGGGTTGATCCAGCCGAAACCGCCCCCGTCGATGATCGCCGCGTTGGCGGCCTCGCAGAGCGCATTCAGGTCATCCGGCGTGAACTCGGTGACCGATTCCACCGTGATTCTCGGGCGCACGACCGGCCGCGCCCCGGCCATCGGATCGGCTTCGTTCATGCGCACCTGCCTTCACGGCGTCCAGCTCAGGAAATTGGCAAGGATCCTTAGCCCGACACGCTGGCTCTTCTCGACATGGAATTGCGTGCCCGCGCGGTTCCCGTGCGCCACCATCGCAACCACTTCCCCGCCGTACTCGGTGGTGGCGAGCACGTCCCCGGGATCGGCGCCGGCCAGCGCATAGCTGTGCACGAAATAGACATGCTGCCCGGGCGCCAGCCCAGCAAGCAGCGGATGCCGGGCCCCGGCCGGAAAGGAGAGCGCGTTCCATCCCATCTGTGGCATGCGCAGGCCGTCTGCCGGCATGGCCGCGATCTCCCCCCGGATCCAGGAGAAGCCCGGAGTGATGCGATGCTCGAGCCCCCTCTCCGCCATCAGCTGCATGCCGACACAGATGCCAAGAAACGGGGTGCCGTCGGCCGTGGCGCGAGCGATCGTTTCGCGCATACCCGGCACAGCGGCGAGGCCCGCCGCGCAATCGGCGAAGGCCCCCTGGCCCGGCAGCACGATCCGATCGCAAGCCGCAACGTCCCCGGCCGCTTCCGTGATGCGTACCTTGGCGGAGATGCCCGCCTCCGCGGCCGCCCGCTCCAGGGCGCGGGCGGCCGAGGCGAGATTGCCGCTGCCATAATCGACGACAGCGACCTTCATGGGATGCTCCTCATGTCAGTCGCGCCGCCTGTTCCGGCCTCTCCGCCAGGTACCGCGCCACCGCCGCATCTTCGTCGCGCCCCGCGACGACATCCGTCAGCACATAGCCCCGCCGTGTGAGCGACCAGCGCCGCGCATCATTGCCGATCAGTCCGAACAGGATCACAAGCGCCGGAAGCAGGACATCGCGCACCGCGCCGCCGGGCATGGTGAGGACGAGGATGAGCGCGGCGGCCGCCAGCGCTGCCGGGATCCAGGCCCGGTGCCAGGCAAGCCAGAGCGGCCCGAAAAACAGCGCTCCCCACCGGAAGCTCTCCACCACGAGCTCCGGGTTCCGGTCCAGCCGCGTATGGGCGGTGAACACTCTCATAGAAGCCCCTTCGTCGAGGGAACCGCATCGCCCATGCGCGGGTCAATCTCGACCGCCATCCGCAACCCGCGCGCGAAGGCCTTGAAGGTTGCTTCCGCGATATGGTGCGCATTCTCTCCTGCGCGAGCGCTGAGATGCAGGGTCAGCGCGGCATTCGTCGCCACCGCCGCGAAGAATTCGCGGAACAGCTCGGTCTCCATCCCGCCGAGCCGCGGAATGGGGAAAGCGATATCCCAGGAAAGGTGCGGTCGGCCCGAGAGATCGATCACCGCCTCCGCCAGTGCCTCGTCCATCGGCACCAGCGCCTGGCCGAAGCGGCGAATGCCACGCTTTTCGCCGAGCGCCTCCTTGAGCGCCTGGCCGAGCACGATACCGACATCCTCGGTGGTATGGTGCGCATCGATCTCGAGATCACCCCTGGCGGCGACGGAGAGGTCGAAGAGCGAATGCCGGGCGAAGGCCCCGAGCATATGGTCGAGAAAGCCGATCCCGGTCGCGATCTCGGCTTTGCCGCTGCCCTCCAGGAGCAGGGCAAGCCGGATGTCGGTCTCGGTCGTCACCCTGTGGATCGCGGCGGTGCGGTTCATGAACGAGCACTAGCCCAAACCGGCAGCAGTTCCAAACCCCGTGATGGCAAACGTGTGCTGGCCGGCGAGCTGCGCCAGGCGGGATGCGGGTCCGGAATGCGCCATCTTGCGCCGCCGCTCGTGGCGGGCCATTTCCGGCGCGATGTCTTCTTTCTCCCTTCCGACCGCCGTGCCCGACCCGATCGGCTGGCACGGCACCACGATCATTGCGGTGCGTCGCGACGGCGCGGTGGCCATGGCCGGGGACGGCCAGGTGAGCCTCGCCCAGACCGTCGTCAAGGCCAATGCGCGCAAGGTCCGCCGCATCGGCGGCGGCGCTGTGCTTGCCGGATTCGCCGGCGCCACCGCGGATGCCTTCACCCTGCTTGAGCGGCTGGAAGCGAAGCTCGAGCGATTCCCCGGCCAGCTCGAAAGGGCCGCCGTCGAGCTCGCGAAGGATTGGCGGACCGACCGCTATCTCCGCCGGCTCGAGGCCATGATGGCGGTCGCCGATCGCGAGCGGAGCTTTCTCATCAGCGGCAACGGGGACGTGCTCGAGCCGGAGGACGGCGTGATCGGCATCGGCTCGGGCGGCAATTTCGCGCTCGCCGCGGCGCGCGCGCTGCTGCCCGTCCCCGAGCTCAGCGCTGCCGAGATCGCCCGCCGCGCGATCGAGATCGCCGCCGATATCTGTGTTTACACCAACCGCAACATCACCTTGGAAACGCTCTGAAGGATGGACGCGCCGAGCTACTCGCCACGCGAGATCGTCTCCGAACTCGATCGTTTCATTGTCGGCCAGAACGATGCCAAGCGCGCCGTCGCGATCGCGCTGCGCAACCGCTGGCGTCGCGCGCAGCTCTCCGAAGGGCTGCGCGAGGAAGTGATGCCGAAGAACATCCTGATGATCGGCCCGACCGGCGTCGGCAAGACCGAGATCGCGCGCCGCCTTGCCAAGCTCGCGGAGGCGCCGTTCCTGAAGGTGGAGGCGACCAAGTTCACCGAGGTCGGCTATGTCGGGCGCGATGTCGAAAGCATCGTGCGCGATCTCGTCGATGTCGCCATCAATATGCGCCGCGATGCCGCGCGCAAGGACGTGCAGGCCAAGGCCGAACTCGCCGCCGAGGAAAAGCTGATCACCGCGCTGGTGGGGGAGGGCGCCTCGGCCGAGACGCGCTCGAAATTCCGCCGCATGCTGCGCGGCGGCGAGCTCGATGAGAAGGAGGTCGAGATCAGCGTCGCCGAGCCGGCCGGCATGCCGATCGGCCAGCTCGACATCCCCGGCATGCCGCCCGGACAGATGATCAATCTTTCCGAGATGATGAAGGGCATGTTCGGCCGCGCGCCGCAACGGCGCCGGATGAAGGTCTCGGCGGCCCGCACCGCGCTCGAGCGCGACGAGGCCGACCGCATGCTCGATACCGAGGCGATGAGCCGCGAGGCGGTGAGCAATGCCGAGAACAACGGCATCGTCTTCATCGACGAGATCGACAAGATCTGCGCCCGCACCGTCGAGGGGGGATTCCGTGGCGGCGATGTTTCGCGCGAGGGCGTGCAGCGTGACCTTCTGCCGCTGATCGAGGGCACCACCGTCTCCACGAAATATGGGCCGGTGAAGACCGATCATATCCTCTTCATCGCCTCCGGCGCTTTCCATCTCGCCAAGCCTGCTGACCTCCTGCCCGAGCTTCAGGGAAGGCTGCCGATCCGTGTCGAGCTCGCCTCTCTCTCGCGCGCCGATCTGCGCCGCATCCTCACCGAGCCCGAGCATTCCCTGCTCAAGCAGTACGAGGCGCTTCTCGGCACCGAGAAGGTTTTCCTTTCCTTCACCGATGATGCGATCGATGCGCTCGCGGAGCTCGCCGCGGACATCAATGAGCGGGTCGAGAATATCGGCGCGCGCCGCCTGCACACGGTGCTCGAGCGCCTGCTCGAGGAGGTGAGTTTTTCGGCCTCCGACCGCCCGGGCGAGACCATCGTCATCGATGCCGCCTATGTGCAGGAGCGCGTGGCACCCATGGCCGCGAAGAGCGATCTTCGTCACTTCATCCTGTAAAAATTTCCGTCACCCGGACGAAACTGCGCCTTCCGTTGCAAAAAGCCACACAAAGATACACGGTGCGAGCACTGGATTAACACGGGTTCGCCGCAATTGCCGCCCATATCGCGCGGACAAGCCCAAGGCGTGATGGCGCGAAATTATCACGTCTCGGCGATCAGATTGATGGAAGCAAACAATGTCACGCGTGCGCCGCTTTTTGCCCGCGGCGGCCTTGCTTCTGCTGGCTGCTCTTGCGGGATGCTATTACGGGCCGGCCTATCCGGCCTATGGCTACTACGGCTATTACGGCAGCCCGGTGGTGACCGGCGGCGTCTTCGTCGGCGGCGGCTGGTGGGGCCGTCCCGGCTGGCGCGGCGGGTATTACGGCTGCTGCTGGCGATAGTCTTTTCGCTTCGGGCGTGACGAGATCGCTCGCGTTCGCCCATCCCGCCCTTGGTCATTGTCTTCTCGCGTGATTGAGACCTGCGGCGATTCCACCTTCGGTCATCACGCTCTAACGCTGCGGCGGCTTCATTTCCTGTTCGAGCGCCTCGATCTCGGCGTCGCTGAAGCCGAAATGATGCGCGATCTCATGAACGACCACATTCTGCACGAGAAGCCCGAGATCGACGCTGGTCTCGATCCATTCGAGCAGGATCGGCTCACGGTAGATCAAGATCATGTCCGGCATGCGGGAGGGGTCGGAGACACTTCGGCTGCCAAGCGGCGTGCCACGGTAAAGGCCGGTGAGGTCCCAGGGCGAATCGATCCCCATTTCCTCGAGTGTCTCATCGTCCGGCCGTTCCTCGACCATGATGCCAACCCCATCGAGATGGCGGGCAAGCTGCGGGGGGATGGCAGCAAGGGTCGCTTCGGCGAGGATGGTAAGGTCCTCGAGCGACGGGGGCAGGACAAAGCCGGGCGCATCGGCGGGCATGGCCGCCTATTTTGGCAGGTCCGCCGCACGCCGGGTCAAGTGGCCGGCCGAATTCAAGTCAAGGAGGAAAGATGGATGGTGAAAATCCTGGATGCCGCGGCGCGTGCGGCGCTGGCGAAGGAGCTGGCGGATTGGACGATGGCCGAAGGGCGGGATGCGATCCAGCGGAGCTTCCGCTTCCGCGATTTTTCGGAAGCCTTTGGCTTCATGAGCCGGGTGGCGTTGCTGGCTGAGCAGCACGGCCATCATCCCGAATGGTCGAATGTCTGGAACCGGGTGGACATTACGCTCGCGACCCACGATGCCGGCGGGCTCACCGAGCGGGATGTGGCGCTCGCTCGGGCGATCGACGCGCTGCTGTCCAAATCGAAGAGCTGACCACCCACCGGCTCGATCTGGTTCGGCCCGATCTATTCGAGCGTGAGGAACACCGGCGGCAGCGGCGGGAACGAAACCTCGACTGCAGCAGGACCGAGCAGCCAGATGGGCGGGGTGACACTGCCGAGCAGGATGATCTGCCCGGCCTTGAGCCCCCCGAAGCCGGCGGCGAAGGGCGAGCCCGCAAGCCAGGCAAGGGCCGCCATCGGGTCGCCCAGCAGCTCCCCGCCCTTGCCGCGGCCCCGCTCGGCCTGATTGACGAGAATGCGCCCCTCGATCGCCTTGAGATCAAGCTTGCGCCACTCCTGCTCGGCCGCGCCGGTCACCGCGGCGGCATGGAAGACCTGATCGGCGATGAGGGAAGGCGTGCCGAATTCCTTGAGATCCGGATAGCGGTTTTCGACGATTTCGATCGCAGCCGAGACCGTGTCCACCGCCTCGGCGGCACGCGCCGGCTCGCACGGCCCGGGCGGGAGATCATGGGCGAGCCGCACCGCGATTTCGCATTCCACGCCGGGGGACTGGAAATCGGCGAAGCGGAGGCGGATGCCGCTGGCATGGATGTCGCCTTTCGCCATGAAGCCGGCAATGGGACCGGCAAGGCCGAGATAAACGCGCATATGCTCAGCCGTGGCGCCGATCTTGAAGCCGCCCGGTGGCAGGGCGCCGAGACGCCCGGCAAGCGCGTGCTGGGCCGCCACCCCCGCCGCCACGTCCGCCGGGCGCAGGACCTCCGGCAGCACGGCGAGCTTCTGGTGTGCCTGGCGCGCGGCAAAAAGCTCCTCGGCGATGGCCTGGGCGGCGGTCATGCTCATGGTGCCGGGGCGTCCTTCGGGCGGGATATTTCGTAAAGCGCGATCGCGGCGGCCGCCGCGACATTCAGGCTCGGCATCGCCGGCCCGGCGGCGGGCGCGGGCATGGCGAGGTGGGCGACCTCGTCGCAGGTCTCGCGGGTGAGCCGACGCAGCCCTTCATCCTCCGCGCCGAGCACGAGGGCCACACGCCGGCTTTGCAGGGTGGGCCCGGCGATCGGGGCAGGCGCATCCGGCGCGAGGCCCACTGTCCAGCAGCCGGCGGCCTTCAGCGCGATCAGAGTGCGGGCAATGTTCACCGCCCGCAGCAGCGGCACGGTCTCGAGCGCGCCCGAGGCCGCTTTGGCGAGCGCGCCGGTCTCGTCCGGCGCGTTGCGCTCCTGGGCGATCACGCCGGCAGCGCCGAAAGCGGCGGCCGAGCGGAGAATGGCGCCGACATTCCTTGGGTCTGAAACCTGGTCGAGCACCAGGAGCGGACCCGGTCGCGCGAGAACCTGGGCAAGCGGCGGCTGGAGCAGCGGATCGACGAGCAGCGCCGCACCCTGATGGACGGTGCCGCGGCCGAGAAGCTGGTCGAGCCGGCCGCGATCGGTGCGCTCGGGCGCGAGCGGCCAAGGCCCGCCAACCTGCGGTCCGAGGGCCGCCTCGGCCTCTTCGGTGAGAAGGAGGCGGCGCGCGCGGCGATGCGGGTTGACGAGCGCCGCGGCAACCGCGTGCAGGCCATAGAGCCACATCCCCCCGCGCGGCGCCTCCGGCCGTGCCGGCCGTGGGGGGGGCCCATGACGGCGGGCGGGCGGGCGATGGTCCATCATCGCGCCCCTATAGAGCAGATCGCGGAGCGCGATAACGGGGCCTGCCACATGAGCGCACTGCCGTCAGCACGAAATCCGGTTCGTTGACAAGCGCGCCGTTCGGCCATAGGCCGCGCGGCGGAGGGGTGCCCGAGTGGCTAAAGGGGACGGACTGTAAATCCGTTGGCGCACGCCTACGTTGGTTCGAATCCAACCCCCTCCACCAGAAATTGCCTATTAGCGCATTGATTTATTTACATATTTAATAACCACCAAAGCGCGTTCCCATGACTGCGACCATGAATTGATATTCAATGGCCGTTCAAGGGAAGCCGCCAGGAAAGCCTCAGCAGGTCTGTGGCACGGCGTCTCGTAAAAGAGATTTACCGAGTCGCGCCGCCTTCCTTGCCTCCCTGCCGGGCCGGGCACCGTCCAGGCGAGCCCATCCATGCGGGGGAAATCTTCCCGAAGCAGGGCATTGGTTTGCTCTACTGTGAACGTGGCGCCTGAGCCCTACCATGGGCGGTCAGCTCCAGGCGCCAGAAGCAGTGCAAGGCACCTTCAACCAGCCGCACAGGCTCCTGTATCAGCCCTTTCCGCACACCATCCGCTATCGCTGCGGCAATGAGCGTTCGCGGCACGTCGGCTCCCGCGTTTGCCCGCAAACGCCCCAGGCGCGTCGCCAGGATATCGAGACCTTGTTCCGCGCTGTCAGCCTCGATGGGGTCATTCAGAACGGCCAGGAGAAGCCGTTCGGTGATTGCCGGCCCCACGTTTTCACGAAGAGGCCCTGACCCCATGCGTGCGCCTTCCTTCGCAATGCGGGCCTATATCGCCGTCACATTGGCTGAACCCGCAGACTCATTCGTTTCCCTACCCGTTATGGTAGTAGGGGCCGGGAGCGTGCCAATAGCCGGCGCCCCACCCGTGATGATAGTAGGGGCCCGGGCCGTAATAGCACCCGCCGAGCGCGGCCATCGCAATCAGCAGGAGCGGCAATCTCAAGCGTCGCCATGTCTGGATCAACATATGCAATCTCCAATCTTCCACAGCCTGCATCGATGCGAGGCCCGCAAAGCTTTCCAATGGCGAATCGATGGCGACAGCGCGGCACGTGCGCTTGCCTCTTCGGTCTCACAATAATCACAATTCCTGAGTCCGAGAGCGTTCTGCGGTTTCGCCAAGCAAGTGAATAAAATGAGGTTCCGACAAGTCGCTTCAGAATCGCCCGGGCCGGCGCCCGCATTTGCACAGCAAATGCCCCGGCACTTATGCTCTAAACTCTGCGGCGACACTTTCTTTTTTAAGGCAAAAGGCCGACCACGTGCCTGCCGTCGATCCTGCCGGTCCTATCCCAAGGTCCGCAAGAGCAGTTGCGACAATCATTTCATCATTGGCAAGCTGAGGATCGTGGCCGTCATCTTTCAGGAACACGACTCGGTAGGAGCCCCGGGGGCAAAACGCCCAAGGATGTTCTGACACTGCGCAACTGCAGTTTTTGGAGAGGCTGGGTTGAGGGACAAAAGCATGAGCAGTTTTTTGGACGCGGACGGCAGATCAAATCGGGAATAGCACCGCGTACCTGTTTTGGTGTCCTTGCCTCTATTTGAACCGCAATGTTGCCGACTGTCGCGTCTATCACGGCGGGATCTCCAGCGCCGTGATCAATTCTGACGGTCGCCCCATTCATAAGACTCTGAAGTGCTGCTGCGCGTAGGACTTGCTTCCCATACTGCTCGTGCTTGCCCATGTCGTTGCCTCCCCCATTGCTTTGATGCACTCGGACACTGGTCAGTCACCCTTGACTGGTTTCCGTATAAATAACTGCGTTCTTGATATCCTTGTGCCAAGGCAATCCTGTATCAGCCGTGTATCCGTGCCGTCTTCGGCCAAAGCAAAGTCGCAAGCATGCCGGAGCTGATGGGGATGCATTCGGAATCCGAACCCGGCCAGCCCGCCCGCTCTCCTTGCAATCACCTGCACCGCGTCCGGGCTCATCGGCCCGCCCCGTTCGCTCCGGAACACATGCGGGCCATCCGAGTCGGCCTTATAGCGCTGCCCTGCGATTTCGGGCTGACTTTGGGCAATTTGTGAAAAGCCAAAAGTTGTCCAGCGAAAAGGCCACCTTCGGCAGCGTTCTCCGCAGCTCGAGCATCACGCAAAAGCGTCCAAACGGTCCCCTGCCCGTCGGGATCCGCTGAGGAGGTTTGACTTGGCAAAAAACATCACGCGCGCGGTAGGCTTGGAGGGTGAGACCTCCGCATTGGCGGATCTCCGTCGCATCTTCAATGCTGGTCCGCCTCGGGTCGTTGAATTGGAGGTTCCACCCGACCGCAAAATCACTGCACTCATGGCAGACGATCTCAATGACGCTGCCTCCGGCCCGGATGCACTCGCGGTGGCCCAGCGACTAATGGCCTTGATTAACGGGGCCACTTTCGCGCTTGATTCGGACCGATCGCACATCAATACCGCCTTGGTGTACGAGCAGGACGCTGCGGGGAATTGGAACCATGGAACGAACTACGCTTCTCTTACTGTTCTCCAAGGAGGCGGACGGCTTGAGGCAAAGGGGCTGGTAGTGATGGGGCCAGACGAGGTGCCCATTCCTCCCGAAGATAAGCCACCTCGGCCGGCAACTTGGATCGCGCTGGCGGACGGGGCTGACGCGGATTCGGTTACGGATATTCTCCACGCTTTGGGTCGGGACCCCGACTGGTTTGACCTCTGGAAGGCATGGGAGATGATTCAAGGCGATCGGCACGTCATCCCGAGCTGGCCATCCGATGACATTGAGTGGTTCTGCAGCACTGCAACGCTCTATCGTCATGCTCGAAACTCCCAACAAGGCAGGAAGGCACTGAAGCGCCTTGAGGAGATGCAAAAGCCGCAACTGGCACTGACCGAAGCACGCCGCCTGACGGCTCGACTCGTCACAGCGTGGCTGAATTGGAAGGCTGGTTTGTATCCGGCATGATAGCTTGCAACAGGCGCAAACGGACAGCCACCGCAACACTTCTCTCGGAATTTCTCATCCTGGAGCCGCTACAGCCGCCGTTCAGCTCGCCAGTATGGATCCCGGCCTCAGCTTTGCTCGCCCGTTGTACTGCCTTCCTCGTGGCCCCTGGCGTGGAATCGGCCGGAGATTCATTGCTATTTCGCATATATTTTACCATCAATGATTCTAGTGACTTACAGGGCCTAACGAGATAGCGCCCGCAAGGCCAATTGGCTGTTTGTCAACTCGATTTTCCCCGCGTTCCTGCCTCTATTTTTCCAAAGCCTCCCTTCGTAGTATGACTTTTGTAGTTGCTTTCAATCGTTTGCGGCAGCTATGCGGATATGGTATGGGAGATGCGGGCCAGCCAAGGGATTCGTCTTCCTTTCAGATTGCCCTCGCGAAAAATTTTCAGACGATTCCCGGTTTCCGAGGCGCTTATGAAATAAGCGTAGCGAATACCTTAAGTCCACTTGATGTATTGCGCCGAACCCAACCTATCCCGACATACTTTTTGAAATACGCCAAAGACATCCTTGCGAAGGATTTTGCCCGTGAAAAAATTTATTCGGCTGCTTGCTGGAGCCCTGCTCGCCACATCGGTTGCGGGATGCGCCGTGGAAAGTGGATATTCGAGCGCCGGCCAATCTCCTTTATATGATCATTCCCTTCGTCTGGTGGAGGGAACCGGAGGTGGAGGTTAATCACCTGCGGTCGTAAGGAGTTTCTTTCATAAACTCGGGTTGTGGGACGGCGTTTTCGTGAAAACGCGGGGATCAACGCATGTGCGCCAAAATCCGCGCCCACGGCCGGCTCTCGGAATAATAAATTACCGGCTTCCTGCCTGCGCTTTTCGTCTCACAAAATGGTGGGCAAAATCCCATCTTCCTCCAGCGCCGAAGAGTCCGCGCGGTGAAAGTTCCTGTGAACATCGTCCTGTAAACATCGGCGGAGCGAAATGGCCGGGCGCCGAGTGGGGGCGCTGGTGATTGTATCCGACGGCCAGCGCGCCAATGCGGCATGAGCGTGATCGAGATCATGGAAGATCATTTCGTTGAGCAGTTCGTCGCGCATGCGGCCTTTGAACGCCTCGCAGATCCTGTTCTGCGTCGGCTTGCCGGGGGCGATGAAATGCCGGTTGATCCGGCTACGTGGCGGCCCGAGATCGGGGTGTCGGCGGTCGCCGCGAGGCGTTCCTTGGTCACGTCGTCGATCACGTTGAGGATGCGGATGCGCCGACCGTTGGAGAGCAGGTCGTGGGCAAAGTCGACCGGCCAGCGGGCGTTCGGCCTCGGCTCGACCAGGATCGGCGCCCGCATCAGGAGGTCTCCGTTCCCAGGAACCCTCCCCTGAAGGATATTCCGCGCTCGCGGCAGTTCCAGCCTAGAAGTCTAGAGTGTAGCGTCGGCCAAATTTTCTTCTATCCCATTGAATTTCATGGGCTTTTGCGAAAATACAGTTTTGAGAGAAGGCTAGAGGGGGCGGAGCCCCCTCCACCAACGCCTTCCCGGCACCCATCCGCCGCCATGCCCTGGCGTTTTTCGCAGCCGGCGCCTACGAAGCGGCCATGGCGCCCATTCGCACCGTTGCCGTTTTTTGCGCTTCGCGTGACGGGGCCGACCTCGTCTTTCGCCGCGCCGCCGCATCGCTCGGAAGGCGCCTCGCTGAGGCCGGGATCGGTGTGGTCTATGGCGGGGGCCGGGTCGGCCTGATGGGCGTTCTTGCCGACGCGGTGCTGGCGGTCGGGGGGAGGGTCGTCGGCGTCATTCCCGAAGCGCTGCGCAAGCCCGAGATCGCGCATCCCGGCCTTTCCGGCCTGGTCGTCACACGGGACCTCGCCGCCCGCAAGCAGCGCATGTTCGATCTCGCCGATGCCTTCATCGCCTTGCCCGGCGGGATCGGCACCCTCGACGAAACGATCGAGATGGTGAGCTGGCGGCAGCTCGGGCTGCATGAAAAGCCGGTGCTGATCTGCGATGTCGCAGGCTCCGCCGCACCCTTCATCGCTTTCGTCGAGGCGGCAATCGCGCAGAGCTTCGCCGAACCCTCGGCGCGTGGGCTCTTTGAGGTGCTGACCGGTGTCGATGCGGTTCTGGCGCGGCTTCAGGCGGTACCGGCGACGAAGCGCTCCAGCCAGTGGACATTGTAGCGCCCGGCCCGAAAATCCGCGGACTCAGCAATTCGGTGGAAGAGCGGCAGCGTCGTTTCGATCCCGATCACCGCGAACTCGTCGATCGCGCGGGCCAGCCG
>DATJLS010000009.1:0-29355 GCA_035509315.1 Acetobacteraceae bacterium
GACGATGCCGCAGGCTCGCCAAGGACTTCGAAGCAACCATCGCCAGCGCAACTGCCTGGACGCTGATCGCTCACGTCCGCAGGCTGACCAGAACCCTTGCAAGAGCCTGATAGACAACGTCGCATTCCGAGTCAGACACTAAGAGACTGTTTGAGAATGCGCTGTGATGAGTGGGAGGCGCCGCAGGCGCCCCCGACTTGGAACGAACCGACTCACCACAGCGCATTCTCAAACAGTCTCTAACGACAGCGGGGTCTGCGGTAGCGGGAGGCGGCCGCGCGCGGGGTTGCATGAGCTTCGGCAGGCGGTCATTCTCCGGCCCCCTTTGGGGACGGTTGAGAGCAGTGAACGAATTCGGCGGCGCGTCATGATGTTTTTCACCCGCGCGAAGATGGCGATGGTCCTCGGGATCTGCGCGCTCGGGATTCTGCTCTCGCTGCCGAATATCATTCCGGCGCCGGCGTCCTGGCTGCCATGGCGGCATGTGCGGCTCGGGCTCGATCTGCAGGGCGGCAGTTATCTGCTGTTGCAGGTCGACATGGATTCGGTGGTCCACGAGCAGCTCGGCAATACGCTCGACAGCGTGCGGACGACGCTGCTTCACGCCGGCACCGGCTATCATAGTCTCGCGATCGATTCCGGCCATGGCCGGGTGGTGGTGACGCCGCGCATGCCCGGGGATCAGTCCGCCGTGCTCGCCGCCCTCTCCGGAATGGCCTCTGCCGAAGTGGCGCCGGGCGGCCGGCCGGATCTCACCGTCTCGGTCCTGCCGGGGGGACAGGTGGCGGTGACCCTTTCGCGACCGGCGCTCACGGCCCGCGCCGCTTCGGCGATGCAGCAATCGATCGAGATCGTCCGCCGCCGGATCGACGGCACGGGGGTGGTCGATCCGCAGATCGCCCAGGAAGGCGCGACCCGCATCATGGTGCAGCTGCCCGGGATCAGCGATCCGAACCGGATCAAACGGTTGCTCGGCCGGACCGCCCATCTCACCTTCCACCTGATCGATCAGGCGGCGAACCCGGCCGCCGGCGGTCCGCCACCGCCGGGCGATCTGTTCCTGCCCGTGCAGGGTGAGCCCGGACAGCACCTTGCCGTGCGCGAGCGGGTCGCCGTGGACGGGGCGAATCTCACGGATGCCCAGGCGGGCGAGGATCCGCAGACCGGCCAATGGGTGGTGAACTTCACCTTCGATTCGCTGGGCGCTCAGGAGTTCGGCGATATCACCCGGGCCAATGTCGGCCGGCCCTTCGCGATCGTGCTCGACAATCAGGTAATCAGCGCGCCGGTGATCCGCGAGCCGATCCTGGGCGGTCGGGGCCAGATCAGCGGCAATTTCTCCGCCCAGTCCGCAACCGACCTCGCGCTCCTGCTCCGGGCCGGCGCGCTGCCGGCGCCGCTTGCGGTGGTCGAGCAGCAGAGCGTGGGCCCCGAGCTTGGGGCGGATGCGATCCGCGCCGGAACGATCTCGCTCATCGTCGGCTTCCTGCTCGTCATCGGGTTCATGGGGGCGTTCTACGGGTTGTTCGGCTGGCTCGCGAACATCGCGCTGGTGATGAACCTGATCATCCTGATGGCGCTTTTGTCGGTGCTGCAGGCCACGCTCACCTTGCCGGGCATGGCGGGGATTCTGCTCACGCTCGGGATGGCGGTGGATGCCAATATCCTCATCAATGAGCGCATCCGCGAGGAGACGCGGCTCGGCCAGAGGCCGCTCGCCGCGATGGAGACCGGGTTCAAGCGCGCCTACGGCACCATCATCGACAGCAACGCGACCACGCTGCTCGCGCACGTCATGCTCTTCATCTTCGGGACCGGGCCGGTTCGCGGCTTCGCGGTGACCATCACGCTCGGCATCATCTCGACCCTTTTCACCGCGACGCTCGTCGCGCGGCTGCTGATGGCGCGCTGGTATGTCGCCATCCGCCCGGCCGCTCTTCCGGTGTGACCAAGATGTTCATCCGCCCGCTTTTCCGCCTGGTTCCCGACAATACGAAGATCCGCTTCATGCGCGGGCGGTTCCTCGGCCTGATGGTCTCGGCCGTCCTGTCCACCACTTCGATCATTCTTTTCTTCTATCCCGGCCTCAATCTCGGGATCGATTTCAAGGGCGGCGTCGTCATCCAGGCGGAGACGCCGGGGGCTGCGAATTTCGCGCATCTGCGCGGAGCTTTCGCCGCGGCGGGCCTCGGCGGGGCCGGATTGCAGCGGGTTGGCGGCGCGAACGAGATCATGATCAGCCTCGAGGCGCAGCGGACCGACGCGGCGACCGATGCGGCCGTGCAGCGAATCTCCGCGGCCCTTCAGAAAGCGGCCCCGGGCAGCCGCATTCTGGGGACGAGCGCGATCGGGGCGAGCGTCTCCGCCGAGCTTTTCCACAAGGGGTTGCTGGCGCTCGGCCTCAGCCTGCTGATGATCCTCGTCTATATCTGGTTCCGCTTCGAGTGGGAGTTCGCGGTCGGCGCGGTCGTCACGCTGATCCTCGACATGACGAAGGCGATCGGTTTTCTCGTCGTCACGCACATCCAGTTCGATCTGGTGATGGTCGCCGCGATCCTCACGATCCTCGGCTACTCGACCAACGACAAGGTGGTGGTATACGACCGGGTGCGCGAGAATCTGCGCAAATACAAGTCGATGCCCCTGCGCGAGCTGATCGATCTTTCCATCAACGAAACGCTGAGCCGGACCGTCGGCACCTCGACGACGGTGTTTCTCGCCGCCCTGCCGCTCGCGCTGTTCGGTGGCGCCTCCCTCTCGGGATTTGCCTGGACGATGCTGTTCGGCATCGTGGTCGGAACCTCCTCCTCGATCTTCATCGCCGCCCCCATTCTTCTTCTGCTGGGCGAAAACAGGCTCCGTCAGGACGCGCGCGCGGCGCCGCGGCCGGCCAAGAGCCCCGGGCAGGCACGAGGGTAACTCAGTAAAGCCCCGGAATGAGCCGGGCGGTGCGGGCGCGGTAGGCATCGTACTCCGCGCCGAACTGGGCGTGCAGCAGCGCTTCTTCCGCGTGGATGCGCGCGAGCAGCGGCGGCAGGAGCAGCGCGGCGAGCAGCAGGCCCACGCCGGAGCGAAAAGCGAGCGCCCATCCGAGCGAGGTGACGAGCAACCCAAGATAGCTCGGGTTGCGGATGAAGCGATAAGGGCCGTCGGTCACCAGGCTGTGCCCGGGCTGGATCGCGACCAGCCCGCTGAACCTTCGTCCGAGGACGAAGACCGGCCAGAGCCTGAGCGCCCCGCCGGCGGCGAAGAGCAGGACACCGAGCCAGCGAACAGCCTCGCCCCCGAAGGTCCAGAACCCTGCCCTTTCCGTGCAGGCCGGCAGGTAGGCGCTGAGCAGCCCGATCGCCGCGAAGGCGATGAGAACCCAGCGATTGTCGCGATCCTCGCGCTCTCCGGGGCTGAGATTGCCGCGGCTGAAAAGCGCCGTGCCGACCAGGGCGAAGAGCACGATGGCAAGCGCGATCCGGGCCCGATCGGCGAAGAAGATGGCGAACCCACCCCAGCCGAGGATGGCGAGCCCGAGATAGGCAAGGCTCCCCACGACAGCGAGCAACGCCAGTTTCGCCGTGAGCGCCATGGTGCGAGCCGGGATTACAGAAGCGAATGATGGCAGTTCCGGCGGACGCCGCCGGATTTCACGCCAGTGCCAGCTTTCATGGAAAGCTGGCACGGAGTTCTTTGTCCAAGTGCCCGATTCACGCGGCGAAAAGTGCTCGCTCCGCGAGTCACTTTTCTCTGCGATCGGGCACCAGGTCCGGGCGGGGCTTTCGCGGCTCGGGCAGCGCCTCCGGGTCCGGCGCCGATTCCGGCTCGGCGCCCCAGAGCGTGGCCCGCAAGGCCGGGTTGTCAATCAAATCCTCGGCGAGGGATTTGCAAAGCGCAAGCCCGCCGCTCCTCAAGCGCGTGATCGCGAGCGCCTTGGCATAGATCCCGGCACCTGTTTTCGCGCGCAGCTTGCCGGCCTCCC
The DNA here is from genome assembly GCA_035509315.1 of Acetobacteraceae bacterium. Lineage (GTDB taxonomy): Bacteria > Pseudomonadota > Alphaproteobacteria > Acetobacterales > Acetobacteraceae > JAKAWQ01. The sequence continues at coordinate 3,971 of DATJLS010000009.1, forward strand.
GGAGGAGAAAATCGAGGCGCTGGGTCTCCTTTCGGGAAGCGGCGTAAAGCGCGTCAGCACGGGCGCTGCTGCACCAGAGGGAAAGGCTCTCCTCACTGAAGCGCCGCCACGCCGCGTCGGCAATCTTCCTCTGGTGGCTGATTTCCGCGCAGAGCTCGAGCAGCTCCGCATCGAAGTGGGGCTTTTCCTCAACTGGCAAAGGCTGCTCACGCGCCGCCCCCGCGATCCGGCGCAACTGCTCCATCGCCGCGGACGACTCAGGTTTGGGAATGGTACGTTTGGCACGTACGAACTTCCACATGAACGGTTCCCTCATTGCCGGATCCGGTCCGGCTTTCTCGTTTTCTCCACGGGACGAATGCCACCTGCCCGCGGCGAAGAGGGGAAGGTTGGGCCGTCGGCAGAGCCGGCGTCAAGCGTGACGAGGCGCCGCCCCCGAGCCGGGAATCGGACGCACCGTGCCTTCGTTCTGAAAACCCTGTCGGATCAGGCGTTCAGCGAACGGGCGGCGCCCATGCGGGCGAGCATCCAGCCGGGATATTCCGCCGGCAGCGCGCTCACGCGGTCGAGCCGCTGAAGCTCCTCGGCGCTGAAGGCGATCTCGGTCGCGGCGAGATTGTCGTCGAGCTGCGCGACGGTCTTCGCGCCGATGATCACGGACATGACGAAATTTCGTTGCAGCACCCAGGCGAGCGCGATGCGCGCCACGGAGACGCCACGCGCCTGCCCGATCACGCGCATCTCGTCGATGCAGTTGAAGGCACGGTCCTTGTCCACGGGCGGGAAATCGAAGGAGACGCGGCGTGCCCCCTCGGGGCCCTGGCCTTTCCGGTCATATTTGCCGGAGAGCAGACCGCCCGCGAGCGGGCTCCAGACCATCAGCCCAAGCTTCTCCGGCATTAGCATCGGCACGATCTCCCGCTCAAGATCGCGGCCGGCAATGGTGTAATAGGCCTGGAGCGTCGCGAGCCGCGTCCAGCCATTCCTGTCGGCGATGCCGAGCGCCTTCATGATGCTCCAGGCCGGCCAGTTGGAGACGCCGACATAGCGGACATGGCCTTGCCGCACGAGATCGTCGAGCGCACGGACGGTTTCCTCGATCGGCGTGAGGGGATCGAAAGCGTGAATCTGGTAGAGGTCGATATAGTCGGTCCCGAGCCGCTTCAGGCTGGCCTTGACGCCGTCCATGATGTGGCCGCGCGACGCGCCGCGATCATTGGGACCGGAACCGACAACGCCGAAGACTTTCGTCGCCAGCACCACGTCCGAGCGTTTGCGGCCGGAGTTTGCGATGGCGCGGCCGGTGATTTCTTCGGAAAGACCTTCGGAATAGACGTCCGCCGTATCGATGAAATTGACACCCGCATCGAGCGCGCGTGCGACGATCCGGTCGGCGGCCGGCTGATCGAGCATGCCGATGACGTTGTACACGCCGCGGCCGCCGAACGTCATGGCGCCGAGGCAGATTTCCGATATGAGCAATCCTGTGTCGCCGAGTGTCTTGTAGCGCATCGATTCATTCCCCTCGGTCTCATGAAGACTCTGGGATCGTCATGAGACCCGTTCGTTCGGTCCGTCGGTGTCATGGCGTCGGCAAAGAGCGAGGCAATGCGGCGGGAAGCCGAATCGTTCTAACGCTCGGCATCGACCGCCCGCCAGCCATGCGTGATCTCGTCGAGCTTCGCCTTGAGATCGGGCGGCAGCGCCCCCTGCTCCCCGGCGGCGAGACTGTCCGCGAGCTGCTCGGGACGGCTCGCGCCGATGATCGGCGCGGTGATCGCCGGATGCGAGAGGACCCAGCGCATCGCCATCGTGGCCATGCTCATCCCCGCCTCGTCGGCCACCTTGCGGAGCGCCTCGATGGTTTCGAACTCCTGGTCGTGCCAATACCGCTCCTGATATCGTGCGCCGGCATTGCCGAGCTGGAAGCGCGAGCCTTCCGGCGGCGCGGCCTGACGGCTGTGCTTGCCGGTGAGCAGCCCGCCGGCGAGCGGATTGTAGGGGATCAGGGCGAGCGACTCCTCCATGCAGAGCGGCAGCAGATCACGCTCGAAGCTGCGGAACAGCAGATTGTACCGCGGCTGAACGGACTCGATGCGGGCGATGTTCCTGATTTCGCTCTGCCCGAGCGCGCGGGCGATCTTATAGGCCGGCCAGTTGGAAACCCCCACATATCGGGCCTTGCCCGCGCGCACGATCGCATCGAGCGCTTCCAGCGCCTCCTCGACCGGCGTGCGCGCATCGTAGCTGTGCAGCTGGTAGAGATCGACATAGTCCGTATCGAGACGCCGCAGAGAGGCGTCGATCGCGTCGAGAATATGCTTGCGCGACATGCCCTGGTCCCAGGGCTTGGGGCCCATCTGGCCCACGCATTTTGTTGCCAGAATGAACTGGTGGCGCTTTCCCTTGAGCCAGGCGCCGACGATCTCCTCGGTCCGGCCGGCGGTTTTGTCGCCGCCGCCCAGCGGATAGACATCGGCGGTATCCAGGAAATCGATCCCGCCGGCAGCGGCTTCATCCAGGATCGCGCGGCTCAGCGCGTCGTCACATTGCAGGCCGAAAGTCATCGTCCCCAGGCAGAGCCTGGAAACACTGAGGCCCGTGCGCCCGAATTTCACGTACTGCATGATATGCCTTGAACCTCTTCAGGATGATGGGGCGGGCGTCCCGCTCCCGCAGGCATGTTCGTCCCAGGAAATGGAAAGCGATTGTGCTCTCCGCCCTCATTCCGATCGGCGCCGGATGCAAGGGGGTGCTCGACGGACAGGATGATCCGTCTCCTTCGGAAGAGCAAATGAAACACGCGCTACTCATTCACGGATGTGACATCCGCGCCGCCCGCGTGCGTGAAATCTCCAGTTCTGCGCGAAAGATATTCTGCGCGCGCCTCTTTCCCGCACGCCGTGTCTTCACCCCCGCCCGCTCAGCGCGGCATAGAGCGCAAGCCTCCGCTCCGTGTTCGGCGGCAGCGCGGTGGCCATGTGCGGCAGGGCCATCGCCGGCAATTCTCCGGTCCGGTGGCAGGCGACGGAATGGCCGGGGGCGAAGGGCGCGAGCTTCGGATCCTCGATGCGGCAACGCGCGATCGCGAAGGGACAGCGCGTATGGAAACGGCAACCGGACGGCGGGTCGAGCGGGCTCGGGATGTCGCCCGAGGCGATCGGCGCCGGCTTGAGCCGCGGATCCGGGCGCGGGATCGCCGCGAGCAGCATGCGCGTATAGGGATGGCGCGGGGCGGCGAACAGATCCTCCTTCCGCGCCATCTCGACGATCCGGCCGAGATACATCACCGCGACACGGTCCGCGACATGCTTCACCACCGCCAGGTCGTGGGCGATGAAGAGATAGGAAAGATCGAGCTCCCGCTTGAGATCGCCGAGCAGGTTGACGACCTGCGCCTGAATCGAGACATCGAGCGCGGAAACCGGCTCGTCGCACACCACGAGCTCGGGATTGGGCGCGAGCGCCCGCGCAATTCCGATGCGCTGGCGCTGTCCGCCCGAGAATTCATGCGGATAGCGGCCCGCGTGATAGCTCGCAAGGCCCACCAGCCCGAGCAGCTCCGCAACCCTTGCCCGCCGCTCCGCGCGGCTTCCGATCCCGTGCACTTTGAGCGGCTCCTCCAGGGTCTCCGCCACCGTCATGCGCGGATTGAGCGAGGCGAAAGGGTCCTGGAAGACGATCTGCATGCGCCTGCGGACGCGGCGCAGCGCCTCGCCTTCCAGCTTCGTGATATCGGTCCCGCCGAAGCGGATGCTGCCCGCGCCCGGCGGGATGAGGCGGAGGATGAGCCGCGCGGTCGTCGATTTGCCACAACCCGATTCCCCGACCAGCGCGAGAGTCTCGCCCCGCGCGAGGGAAAAGGAAACGCCGTCCACCGCGCGCACCGTGCCGAACCTCCGCGACAAAAGGATGCCGCGTTCGACCGGAAAATGCTTTGTGAGGCCATCGACCTCGAGCAAAGAGGCCATCATGCAGCGCTGCTCGCCGCTTGGCCGAGAGCGTGATCGTCAAAGATCACCACGCTCTCGCTTCTGTCGGGCGATCAATTTCACGACTTTCCGAGACCGTTTCGCGATCCTGCCAAACGCCATGTTGGTCGAGTGGCGCCCGCAGGCACGCGACGCGATGGGAGGCGGCGATCTCCGCGAGCGGCGGATCGATCTCGGCGCAGGCGGAAGCAGCGAACGCGCAACGCGGATGAAAGCGGCAGCCGGAGGGCAGCGCGAAAGGTGGCGGCACGGTGCCCTCGATGGCGAGCAACCGTTCGCGCTCCAGCTCGAGACGGGGAACGCTGCCGAGCAGCCCGAGCGTAAAGGGATGTTGCGGATCGCCGAAAAGCGCATCCGCCGGCGCCTGCTCGACGATCCTTCCCGCATACATCACCGCGACCTTGTCCGCCATCTCGGCGACGACGCCGAGATCGTGCGTGATCAGGATGATCGCCATGCCCGTCTCGCGCTGAAGATCGCCGAGCAAAGCGAGGATTTCGGCCTGCACCGTGACATCGAGCGCGGTCGTCGGCTCATCGGCGATCAAGAGGTCCGGGCGGCAGGCGAGCGCCATCGCGATCATCACGCGCTGGCGCATGCCCCCGGAAAGCTGATGCGGATATTCGTCGAGGCGGCGTTCCGGCGCCGAGATGCGAACATGGGCCAGCGCCTCCACCGCCCGCGCGCGCAAGGCGCGCGCGCTCAGCGAACGGTCATGCGCGCGCATCGCCTCGATGATCTGCTTCCCGACCGTGAAGGAGGGGTTGAGGCTCGTCATCGGCTCCTGGAAGATCATCGCGATCCGGTTGCCTCGGATCGCCCGCATCGCCGCCGGGGGCAGCGCGAGAAGGTCGGCGCCCTCGAAAACGATGCGCCCGGCGCCGATCCGCCCGGGTGGCGCGATCAGCCGCAGGATCGAGAGCGAGAGCACCGACTTGCCGCAGCCGGACTCGCCCACGATGCCGAGCGTCTCACCCCGCTCGACCGTGAGATCGACCCCATCCACAGCCGGAACCTCGCCCGACTTCTGGCGGAAGACCGTGCGCAAGCCCTCGATCGCGAGCAGTGAAGTCATCGCGCGTCGTTCGCCGGCGCGGAAACCGCGCCCGGCTTCAGCTCCGATAATCCGGCCGGTCGTTCTCGATCAGACGGAGCGAGGCCTGCCACGCCATTTCGACGAGCCCGCCGCTTCCCTCGCGGTTGAACTGCGCGGCTGTGTGCCGGCGCACCTTCTTGGACGGGAAGACGAGCTTGCCCCCGCCCGACTGCGCGGCGATCTGCGCCTGGCAGGCGCGCTCGAGCACATAGATCTGGTCGAACGCGTCGGCGATCGAATTGCCGCCGACCAGAAGCCCGTGGTTGCGCAGGATCATCGCCTTGCGCTGGCCGAGATCGGCGATCAGCCGCTCGCGCTCGGCGCGATCGAAAGCAATGCCTTCATAGTCGTGATAGGCAAGATGCCCGTAGAATTTGAGCGCATGCTGGCTGATCGGCAGCAGCCCCTTCTTCTGCGCCGAGACGGCGATCCCGGCCGCGGTATGGGTGTGGATCACGCAGAGAAGATCGGGCCGGGCCATATGGATCGCGGAGTGGATGACGAACCCCGCGACATTGACGCGCTTGGTCTGCCGGTCGTCCTGATCGACGATATTTCCGTCGAGATCGATCTTCACCAGGTCCGAAGCGCGCATCTCGTGGAAGAAGGTGCCGTACTGGTTGATCAGGAAATGGTGCTCCGGGCCGGGGATGCGCGCGCTCAGATGAGTATAGATGAGGTCCGTCATGCGGAAATGCGCGAGCAGCCGGTAGAGCGCGGCAAGGTCGCAGCGAATCTGCCATTCTTCGTCCGGGATGCCGGGGCGTACGGCCGGGCGGCTGACAACGTTCATGGCTCTTCTCCGTGGCGGGACGGCTTGGCGGCCCATTTCGCGTGAGCCTGTCACGGAATTGCAGCACGGATAGGCAGAAGAGGGAAGGCTTGGCAGCCGGCCCGCGGGCCCCGTATGAGCGGGTGCGCGGCGGCCTCTTCCTGGCCGACGCATTGTGACCGGAGGTGAAGCGATGGCGACGATCTCGATCAAGGCGGCGGATGGATCCGGCAGTTTCCATGCCCTGGTGGCGGAACCGAAGGCGAAGCCGGCCGGCACGGTCGTGCTGATCCAGGAGATTTTCGGCGTCAACGATGCGATGCGGTCGGCCGCCGCCTGGGTGGCGGATCTCGGCTTCATCGCCGTTTGCCCGGACCTCTTCTGGCGGATCGAGCCCGGGATCGACATCACGGACAAGACCGAGGCCGAGTGGAAACGCGCTCTCGAGCTCCTTCAGAAGTTCGACCAGGCAAAGGGCATCGAGGATTTGCAGGCGACCGTGGCGGAGGCGCGCAAGCTTCCCGGCGCCAACGGGAAGGTCGGCACGATGGGCTACTGCCTCGGCGGAAGGCTCGCCTTCATGATGGCGGAGCAGTCGGACGCGGATGTGAATGTCTCCTACTATGGCATCGGCCTCGATAGCCTGCTCGACGGGCTTTCCAGGGTGAAGAAGCCGCTCGTCGCGCACATCGCGGACAAGGACGAATATTTCCCGCCGGAGGGGCGTGCGAAGGTCGTCGCCGCAGCGAAGGGCCACCCGCAGATCCACACTTACGTCTATCCCAATGCCGATCATGCCTTCGCCCGCGTCGGCGGCATTCACTGGGACGGGCGTTCGGCGGCGATCGCCAATGGCAGGAGCGTGGAGGCGCTGGTCGCTGCGCTCGGCTGATCGCAGGGGCTGATCGCAGGGGCTGATCGCAGGGGCTGATCGCGGTCCGGGGCGGCTCAGAGGGGAGCCGCCCTCGCCCGTTCATTTCAGGCCGGCGAGCTCGGCGCAGAGTTCGGCGGTGGTGACCTGGCGGCAATAGCCGCGATTGTTGGCAAGCGAATTCTCGTGCCGCGCCGCGCTCAAGGTGGCGCAGGCATCGGTCGCGAGCGTCACGAGATAGCCAAGATCGCAGGCATCCCGGACGGCGGAATCGACGCACTGGTCGGTCAGCACGCCGGCGATGATGAGATATTTCACCCCGAGATTGCCGAGCACATAGTGCAGGTGCGTCGAGATGAAGACGGAGGAGGACGACTTCGGAAGAATGATCTCATCGTCCTGGGGGGCGATCTCGTCCAGCACTTCGGCATCGCGCGAGCCTTTCGGGCAGAAAAGCCGCGAGATCTTGTAATCGAGGCTGAGATCGCGCCCGTCCTTCGTCAGCGCTTCGATCACCGTGTACATCACTTCCACGCCGGCCGTGCGGGCGGCCTGCTGCAGGCGCTGCATGTTGGGAACCGCGTGCTGGCGCATCTCCTCGAAGAAATAGCCGTAGGTCGCCGCGACCTCTTCGGGTGAGAGGCCGGACGTGCCGCCACCGCCGGGAGCCGAATATTTCTGCACATCGATGAAGAGCAGGACGGTCTTGCCCTTCTCCACCGGAACGTCACGGCTCAGGCCGAAATCCTTCATGCCGCCTTCTCCGCGATGCGCCGATCGGCGATGGAAAGAAGCCGCGCCAAACGCTCCGCCCAGAGAGCCTGGCCGGCGAGGGTCGTGATCAGGTCCTGGCGGATCTCGATCTCGACATAATCGAGGCCGCCTTGCTCGGCATGCACGGGCACGCCGTAATCGGTCGCATCGCTCAGGCGATAGGGCTCGTTCTCGCCCACCTCGAGATCGCCTTCGGCCCGCAGCAGGGCCGAGAGAATCAGGGAAAGACGCGGATTGCGGTTGAAAAGCACGGCACAATGCATCTTCCGCGCCGCCCCCTTGAAGATCGGCGTGAAGCTATGCATCGCGACGTAAAGGGTCCGGCGGCCGGCCGCGCGGCGGCGCGCGATGATCGCCGAGATCGCGTCATGGTAAGGCTTGAAGATCGCCTGCCGGCGCCGCGCCTTTTCCTCGGGCGAGAGGGCGCGATTGCCCGGCACCTCCGTCATCTCGCTCACTTCCGGGAACGCGCTCGGCACGCCGGGCTGCCGATTGCAGTCGATCACGAGGCGGGAATAACGCTGGAGCAGCGCAGCGGCATCGAGCGCCCGCGCCATGCGGCGGACCACGCCGGCAATGCCGATATCCCAGGCGATATGCCGGCCGAGCTCCCCGCGAGAAAGGCCGAGCGTGCCGAGCGAGGCCGGAATCCGTCGCCCGGCATGATCGGCGGTGAGCAGGAAATCGCTCCTTCCGTTCGGGTTGACCTGGCGGACGGGAAAGGGCTCGTCCAGCCCGAGCAAGGACGCTGCCTCCCCCCTCGGCTCAATAGACATCGGCATAGCGGGCGCAGATCTCCGCATCCTCGAGCCCATCCAGGGCCGCGATCTCGGCTTTCTTGAATTCGAGATAGGCGGACATCGCCGTCTCGCTCCACCAGCTCCTGGCCGCCTCGTCCCCCGCGAGCGCCTCCAGCGCCGCCTTCAGGCTGCGCGGCAGCAGCGGCGCCGCCGTGCCCAGCGGCGGCAAGACGAGGCCCCGCCTGAGCCCGTCCACCCCGGCATGAATGAGCGCGCCGAGCGCGAGGTAAGGGCAGCCTGCGGCATCCGCGACGCGGAACTCCACATTGAACTGATCGGCGGGCGCGGTGGCGGCGGTGGCGAAGATCGGGGCGACACGGAGCGCGACACCGCGATCCTGCACGCCGAGATCCGCATGCACCGGGGCCCAGCGATTGGGGGTGAGCCGGAAATAGGAGGCGACCGCGGGCGCCGAGAAGGCCGAAATCGCCGCCATGTGGGCAAGAATGCCGGCGAAGAAGGGCTCCGCCCGCCGGCTGATGAGGCGCGGCCGGCCGGGATCATGCGTCACCGGCTGCTCGGCCTCCCAAAGGCTCATATGGATATGGGTCCCATTGCCGATGCCGCCCGGTTCGAGCATCGGCGAGAAGATGACCCGATGGCCGAGCCGCCAGGCAACGCCGCGCGCCATCTCGCGCATGATCACCGCCCCGTCCGCCGCCCGTAGCGCCGGCTCGTGGGCGACCGTGACCTCGAATTGCCGCGCGCCATATTCGGGCAGGAAACTGTCCGCCACGAGGCCGGCTGCGTTCAGCGCGGCCGTCAGCGCCTCCCCGAAAATGCCCTGGCGGCGGAACATATCGAGCGCATAGGTCGAGCCGGGCCGGTCCTCGACCCCGGTATAGACGAATTCTTGCTCGAAGCTCGCCTTGAGGCTGAGGCCGAAGCCGGCGAGGGAGAGAATGGCGCTTTTGAGGAACGCGCGCGGGCAGCATTCCCAGGGGCTGCCGTCCGTGTTCTGGATATCGCCCAGATAGAAGCGCTCCGCGGTTCCGTCCTCGAACGGAACCGCGACATGCGCGCGCGGGTCGGGGCGGATGATCAGGTCGCCCCCGGTGCCGAAGGGCGTCACATAGATCGGGCCGAAGCAGGACATCATGATGTTGGAATGGGTCAGGCCCATTCCCTTGGCGAGCCGCGTCTCGGTGTCGGCAACGGGGAAAGCCTTGCCGCGCACGAGCCCCGACCAATCGCAGATGCCGGCGAACACCAGGTCCTCACGCTGCATGGGTGATCGGGCCTCCGGGAAGAATGAGATCGGATCCGCATCATCGGCGAGAATGGGCCGCAAGGCGAGGCGGGAGAGAACGTGGCCGCCCTGGCGAGGCGTCGCCTGCAGGCGCAAGAGCGGGAGCGGGCGCATCCCGCTCCCGCCATTTGTTTTCCCGCGTGATTCAGACCTCCGGTGATTCCACCTCCGGTCATCACGCTCTAATATTCCCGCTTGCTTCCAGGGAGGAGGTCCGGATGCGCCTCGTCGATCTCGAGACCCTGGCCGGAATGGTGCCGGCGGGGGCGATGCTCGCCATCCCGCCGGACAATTCGGCCACGCCGTCATCCTTCGCCCGAGCGCTCGTGCGGGCCGGCGCCCGGGGGCACGCGCTTGGGCTTCGCCTCGTCGGCGTGCCGGTTTCCGGCTACGCGACCGACCTCCTGATCGGCGCGGGCTGCGTGGAAGAGGTTCAGTCGAGCGCGGTCTCGCTCGACGAAGCCGGCCTTGCCCCCTGTTTCACGCGCGCGATCAAGGCGGGGACGCTCCGCATGCGGGACGCGACCTGCCCGGCAATGCATTCGATGCTGGAGGCGGCGGCCAAAGGCATTCCCTTCATCCCGATCCGCGGCATCCTCGGCAGCGATCTTCTGGCCCACCGGCCGGATTGGCTCGTGATCGACAATCCCTTCGCCAAGGATGATCCGATCGTCCTTTTGCCCGCGCTCGCGCCCGATTTCGCCGTTTTCCACGCCGTGATGGCCGATCGCGAGGGCAATGTCTGGATCGGGCGGCACCGCGAGCTCGCCGTGATGGCGCATGCGGCGCATCGGACCTTCGTCACCGTGGAGCGGGTGATCGACCGCGACCTCCTGGCCGATGCGCATCTGGCGGCGGGAACCGTCAGCGGCGCCTATATCGAGGCGGTGGCGATCGCGGAGCGCGGCGCCTGGCCGGGCGGACTGACCGGCGAATATCCGGACGACGACGCCCATCTCGCCGAATATGCCGCCCTGGCCCGCACCGAGGAGGGGTTCCGCGCCTATCTCGCGCGCCATGTGCACAAAAGGCCGGCCGAGGCCGCGGAATGACCGAGGAGGGCCTGATCGCCGCGATCGCCCGGCGGATCCCGCCCGCCCGCCACGTGGCGGTCGGCGCCGCAAGCCCGATCCCGGCGGCAGCTTCATTCCTGGCCCGGGAAATCACCGGCAATTTGCGGATTTCATTGCTTTATAAGCGTGATGGCAATCCCTTCACGGACGGCACCGGGGAGCTTTTCGATCTGGCCGCGCAGGGCCGCATCGATCTCTTCTTTCTGGGCGGGGGCGAGATCGACGGGGCCGGCAATATCAACCTGATCGGGATCGGTGAATGGCCGGGCCGGGCGGCGCGCTTTCCGGGCAGCTTCGGCTCGGCCTTCATGTACCTGATGGTGCCGCGGACGATCCTCTTCCGCCTCGAGCATTCGAAGCGCGTGCTGGTGCCGCGCGTCGCGCGCATCTCCGCCCCCGGCACCTCCGCGCCCGGCATTTTCCGCCGCGGCCACGCCGATGCGCTGGTGACCGGCCGCGCCGTCTTCCGTTTCTCCCCCGAGCGTGCCCGCTTCACCCTGATCTCGGTCCATCGAGGCGAGAGCGAGGCGAGCATCCGCGCCGCGACCGGTTTCGATTACGACGTCGCGGACGGGCTCGCGGAAACACCGGAGCCGACGGAGGACGAGCTGGCGCTCCTGCGCGGGCCGGTCGCGGCGGCGATGGCGCCGATCTATCCCGCCTTCGCCGCGCGCCTCTGGCCGGAAGCGCCCGCGCGGCGGAGCGCCTGATGGAAGGCTCGGCTGCCGCGCGGCTCGCCGCCTCCGCCGGGGCGCTCGCCAGGCTCAAGGTGATCGATCTCTCCCGCGTGCTCGGCGGGCCGTTCTGCACCATGGTCCTCGCCGACCACGGGGCCGACGTGATCAAGCTCGAGCCGCCGCAGGGCGATGAGACGCGCGATTGGGGCCCACCCTTCGATGCGGATGGCACGGCGAGCTATTTCATCGGCGTCAACCGCAATAAACACTCGGTCGGGCTCGATCTCGCGAAGCCGGAGGGGCGGGAGGTGCTGCTGGCGCTCCTCGCCGAGGCCGATGTGCTTGTGGAGAATTTCAAGCCCGGCACGATGGAACGCTGGGGCCTCGGCTATGCCGATCTCGCGCCGCGCTTTCCGGGCCTCGTTCATTGCCGCATCTCGGGCTTCGGCGCCGATGGCCCGCTCGGCGGAATGCCCGGCTACGACGCGATCCTGCAGGCCATGACCGGGCTGATGAGCGTGAATGGCGAGCCGGCGAGCGGGTCGGTCCGGCTCGGCACGCCGGTGGTGGACCTCGCCACGGGGCTCTTCTCCGCGCTCGGCATCATGATGGCGCTCTTCGAGCGCGCGCGGTCCGGCCAGGGCCAGTTCCTCGACATGACGCTCCACGATTGCGGGCTGGCGCTGCTCCATCCCCAGGCCGCGAATTTCTTCCTCAATGGCAGAAGGCCGGTCCCGCTCGGCAATCCGCATCCGAACATCGCACCCTATGAGAAATACCGCACGCGGACCTGCGAGATTTTCCTCGCCATCGGCAATGACGGACAGTTCGCCAGGCTCGCGCATGAGATCGGCCGACCCGAGCTCGCGCAGGATCCGCGCTTTCTCACGAATGCCGAGCGCCTCGCCCATCGGCCGGTGCTCACGGAGGAACTTGCCGCTTCCTTCGCGAAAGAGGATGGCCATGCGCTTGCCGCGCGCCTGCTCGCGGCGGGATTGCCGGTTGGGCCCGTGCTCGCCGTGGACGAGGCGATCGCCGCGCCGCACACGGCCCACCGCGCCATGGTCACGGCGCTGGACGGCTATCGCGGGCTTGGCACGCCGATCAAGCTTTCCCGCACGCCGGGCGGCACGCGCCGCAAGCCGCCCAGCTTCGCCGCCGACGCCGAAACGGTTCTGAGCCAGCACGGGTTCGCGGCGGAAAGGCTTGCGGCGCTGCGTGCAAGCGGAGCCCTTCCGGACAAGCGGCGGAAATAGAAAGAATCAGGAGAAAAGGCAAAGCCGCGGGGCTTGGAAGGCGTTATGCACTTTGATGAAGTGGCGGAAAGAATGAGGCTCTTTTTTCTGAAGAAAAAGAAGCCAAAAGACTTTCATCCGTTTTCCGGACCAGGCCCTGGCCGAGGGCTACGAACAAAAGGATGAAAGTTCTTTGGTTCTTTCTTTCAAGAAAGAACAGCTTTCTTTTTGCTGACCGCGCAGGGCATTGGGGGGGAGGGTTCATGATGCCCTTTGCGGAGCCTGGCTTGCCTCGGCCAGAAGCCAGTCGCGGAAAGCGCGGACCTTGGGCCGTTCGAGCGATCGCGGCGGATAGACGATGTAATAGGCGAGCTCCGCCTTGAGCCTGAGGTCGAAGAGCCGCACGAGCTGCCCGCTCGCAAGCTCCTCTTCGATGAGCGATGTTCGGCCGAGCGCCACCCCTTCGCCGCGAATCGCCGCCTGAACCACCATGCTCGAGTGGCTGAAGATCGGTCCGCGTGAGGCATCGACACCCTCGACTCCGGCCGCCATCAGCCACATCCGCCAGTCCACCTCGGTCCCTTCATCGTGGAGCAGGACATGGTGCCGCAGATCCGCCGGTTTTTTGAGCGGATATTCTCCTTTGAGAAGCCTCGGGCTGCACACCGGCACATAATCATCGCCCATGAAACGCTCGGCCGAGAGGCCCGGATAGTGCCCGCGTCCGTAACGAATCGCGAGATCGACATTGTCGCGCGCGAAATCGGTGATCTGCTCGTTCGCCTGAAGACGCACGTCGATATCCGGATGAAGCGCGCGAAAGCGCCCGAGCCGTGGCACCAGCCACCCGCTCGTGAAGGAGTATGTGGTGCTGACCGTGAGTTCCCTCCCCTCCTTGGGCAGGCTTAGCCGCCGCGTGGCATCCGCCAGGGAATCGAGCATTTCACGCACCGATTGCGCATAGGCCTGCCCCTCGTCGGTCAACCGCAGCGCACGATTCATGCGCCGGAAGAGGCGCAGGCCGAGATGATCCTCAAGCGATTTTACCTGCCGGCTCACCGCGCCATGGGTGACGTGCAGTTCCTCGGCCGCCTTGGTGAAGCTGAGGTGTCGGGCCGCAGCCTCGAAGTCGGGCAAGGTGTTGAGAGGGGGCAGCCGGCGGGCCATCGATCTCCAAATCGCGTGAGTTTCTATCACGTACCCTATGACGATTATTCGATTGTTGACAGCAAAAAACCTTCCAAAATGCAGGGCAGAGAAAAGATCGCGGGAGAAGAGAGAAGTCGGAACATCCCGCTTTGTTGTGAGGAAAATGGCGATGAACCAGCTTGTGATCGCGCGCCGAACCCCCTCTTCGTCCCGGCCACTCGGCGTCGCTCTTGCCGCCTTCAGGAGCTTGGGCGAGCAGGTCGCAGCCTGGCGGAAGCGGCAGCGTGAGCGCGCCGAAATGTTTGCCCTCGATGAAGCCTCGCTCAAGGATCTCGGGATCAGCCGAGCCCAGGCGAATTTCGAGCGCGGCAAGCCCTTTTGGCGCGGCTAGTGTCCCGACTCGCAAATATCGTCATCATGCGTCGGGACACTCGCTCTTTGTTTTTAGTGGCCTCCGCCCGTCTTGTTGACGAGGTCGTTGTAAAGACTGCCTCCGGCGAGGCCGGGAGCCGCCCAGGCTCCGGAACCGACGCCGAAATCACCGCCGACAGCGTCGGTCGACAGGGTTTCCTCCCCATAAGGTGATCCGGCTGCGCCTGCCGATGAGCCGGAGAACGCAGCACCGTTGCAGCCGGCCAACGAGACCAGGATCGCCAGCGCCACCAAAACGCGATTGCTCATCGCTCCCGCCCTCCCGCCGGATCACATGTGCCTGGCGCACGGATAGGCCTGCGCCAGGTAGGTGAACAAGCCATCGATCGCCGGCTGGTCCAGCCGCGCGGGTTGTGCGTCCGCCCAGGCGGCGAAGGAAGCCATCACCTGGCTATGGTTCGGAGGCGGCGAGGGAATGCAAAACATCACGTGCGCGTTCTTTTGCCTTTCATGCGCCATCTCGACCACGACCGCGCCTTCCACGTAGCCGTGGCAGAAGCCGGCCTCGGCCATCATCATCGGATCGCTCTTGGGGGCCATGCAGAGGCTCAGCAGATCACGGACCGTTTTTGGTGGAAAGCTCGAGGCCGTGACCGCCGCCAGGGCCCCGCCGGCCGAACCGACCGAGAGCACGATGGCAAGTGCGGCCAATCTGAGTTTCATGGGTCTCTCTCCGTCGCGTCCGTCCCCGCGGCAATGGGTAGCCTGATTGGATCGCCCGATCCATCGATATCGGCCGCGCATCGTCAGAGCGCGCACATCCTGGCAGCGCCGGTGAGGGTGGCTATTTCGAAGGCGCGGGCTCACCCGGCGGCGTGCCCGTTTGCGGCTCCCTCGTACTCTCGGGCCGCGACGGGGCCTTGGGCTGCTCGCGTGGCGCGGGGGGGCCGGTGACGACGTCGAAATCGAACGGGGAAGAATTCATGCGAACCTCCTTCGGGCTGGGAGGCCGCTCCACCGATGGCGGGAATTTCGCGAAATGACACCAGAAACACGAAAGCCGCCTCTGTGGGGCGGCTTCGGTTTCGTTTCAGAGAAAGACGATCCTAGGCCGCCGGGCTGTGCCAGCGGTACCAAAATCGTGCAGCGGCGGATCGTATCGGTGCCATAGCCCGTCATCTAACGTGCGGGCAGGCATGCGGTCAACCCCGCCACCCCGTCCCTGCCCTGCCCAAATCTCATCCCAACCGTGCGTCTTCAGCCGACCTTCCGGATGGACTGGAAGCGACCGATCCCCGGCGCGGGCACGCCCTTGGCAGCCTCGGGCCGCAATGGCAGAAAGCAGCCTCGTGCCCGGATGAGGTTTTGCCGCTCTCGCGGCAATCGCCTTCCAGGGGCGGAACTTCCTCTCCGCCACGGTTGGCGCGAATCCGGCCGGGCAGCACATAACATGCCCCTTATGTTCCATATCGTCACGACGAAGGCCCTCGATCGCCCTTGACCCTCGGCAGGATCCCCGGACTCCGACACCTCCTCGAGCCGCTCCTCGCGCTGGCGCTGATCTTTGCCGTCATGAGCGCCTGCTGGCCCCTCGCCAAGGTCCAGAATTTCACGGCCTTCGACCAGCCCTTCTATCTCGGCATCGCCTACGATATCGGCCATTATGGCCGCTTCACGAGCGGCTATGTCTTCGATCACGGACTCTCCGATGCGCAGCGGCCATCGGCGATGCGCTTCACCCCGCTTTATCCCACGCTGCTCGCCGGTCTCGCCACGCTCGATCCGCCTTTCTCCCGGGCGATGAGCTGCCTCGTGCATTCGCGCGGAAAGGATCCAGCCTGCCCGCGTGACGCGCGGCTGCCCCGGCTGCTGCAATTCCTCATGCTCGGACTGGTTTATTTTCTCATCCGGGCGATCGCGCAGCAGGTGAGCGGCTCGCGGCGCACGGGTTGGATCGCGCTCGTGCTCGCCTTGATCACGGCGCCGGAGCTTCTCGGCTATGTGAATTACATGATGACCGAGATCACCGCGCTGACACTGGCGATCGCCGCGACCGCCGCGTCCGTGCGTGGGCTCGCGAAGCCGCGCGGCGCGTGGTGGCTTGCGCTCGGCGGCGCGCTTGCCGGCCTTGCCGCCCTGACGCGGCCGGCCTTTTTCTACGTTTTTCTCGTTTGTGCCGCGGCCGGCTTCGTGATCGCGGCATGGCGGCGCATGCGCGCGCCCGGGTTGCGGCGCGCCCTCGCCTTCGCGCTTGCGGGAGCGCTCGTCATTGCCCCGTGGATCATACGCAACGCGATCGTTCTGCATGACGCACGGCTCACCGCCGGCTACGGGCCGGATGTTCTCGTCCAGCGCGTTGCCTTCGATGAGATGAGCTGGGCGGAGTACCGCCTCTCCTTCCTCTGCTGGCTGCCGGACGGCAACGGCATGGGAAGCCTGCTGTTCGGGCAAGGCGCCTGCCACCGCTTCCAATGGTCCGACCGGCCCGACAATTTCTATGCGATCGGCAATGGCCCCCTGAAGGATGAAGTGCCTGCGGCAGCGGGCGGATGGTCGCATGTGCTGCCCTATCTGCTGCATACCTACATCCTGCCCCATCTCTTCAAATTCACGATGGTGACAGTCTCGTTTGCCCTGCGCGGCGCATGGGTCCATCGCTATTGGGGTCTGATCCTGGCCCCGATCTGTCTCTTCTTCACCTGGCGTGCGCTTCGCCGCGGCGACGCCTTGTTTCTCGCGGCAAGCCTGCCCAGCTGGTTCCTGCTTCTTTTTTCAGCCGCGGTCTCCGTCAATCAGACACGCTACAATCTCGTGCTCGTCTCACCCTTCGCACTCTCCGGCGCCATGGCGATCGAGGCCTTGTTGCGCCGCCGCATCGCGCGCCGCTCCGCCGCGGCGGAAAACACAGAGGCGGGCACGTCTTCGGAAGACCGGTCGCTGATGTTGCAGCGTCGCATTAATTGAGTTAGCGTTGCAAAAAATGCCGCGCGCGGGCGCTCGTCCCGCGGCGGGAGGTTTCGGGGTGGGAATGAGTCCAACAAGGCGATGCGGCACGACGCGTGCGGCTTCTGCCCGATGGGGTGGCATCCCCTGCGGCCAATGGTCCGCAACTTCGTGCCTTTCTTGCGTTCTCGCAGAGCGGGGCTTTGGGCGCTCGGGCTTGGATGCCACGCGGATCCCGCATCACGCGCGCGGCTTCGCAGGATGAGAACTTTCCTTCGTAATGTAGATTTGTCAGCTTGCGTGCCGATCTTTCCTGATTTGCAGGAAGGATGATCCCGGCCCGCTTCGACGAGAGAGCCACTGACTTCGGAACCGGCGGCAAGTCCGATAACCGCACAACAACAATCATACAAAGGAGGAACGGATGAAAAATCGCCATTCGCTCTCGGCAAAAAAGCCGTGCAAGGAAATCCATGCCGCCTCCACCCTGGCCGGCATGGCGCTCATCCTCACTCTCCTGGCCGGGCTCGCTGGCCATGCCATTCCGGCGGCGGCGCAACCGTCCGAGAGCGGCGGGAATGTCGCCGTCGCCACGTCGCCCACCATCACCACCGATGTCAACGTGACCGACGCGATGCTGAGCGATCCGGGCGGGGCCAACTGGACCAATTCCGGCCACGGCTACGCCAACGACCGTTTCTCGCCGCTCAATGAGGTCAATGCGGGCAACGTCACCAGCCTCGTCCCGGTCGCGATCGCCCAGACCGGCTTCACCGCGAGCTTCGAGACCACGCCGGTTGTCGTGAACGGCGTCATGTACGTCACGACCCCGATGGTCAACGACAAGCAGGCCGTCATCGCGATGGACGCAGCGACCGGCCGCGAGATGTGGCGCTTCGTCTATAACGACAAGCTCAACCATATCTGCTGCGGACCGGTCAATCGCGGTGTCGTCGCGGCGTACGGCAAGGTCTTCTTCGTCACGCTCGATGATCATCTGATCGCGCTCGACGCGAAGACCGGCGGACAGCTCTGGTCTGATCTCGTCGCCGACGCATCGGTCGGCTATTCGGAGACGATGGCGCCGCAGGCCTATGATGGCATGGTGATCATCGGCAGCGCCGGCGGCGAATGGGCGACGCGCGGGTTCGTCGCCGCCTACAGCGAAGGGGACGGCAAGGCGATCTGGCGCTTCGACACCACGGACCCAAAATCCTGGGCAGGGGATTCCTGGAAGAAGGGCGGTTCTGCCGTCTGGACCACGCCGGCGATCGACACGGCGCGCGGCCTCGTCATCTTCTCGGTCGGCAATCCCAATCCGGACCTCAATGGCAAGGTGCGGTTGGGCGACAATCTCTACTCGGACTCGATCGTTGCCCTTCATGCCAAGACCGGCGCGCTCGCCTGGTACTATCAGGAAGTGCCGCACGATGTCTGGGACTATGACGCGGTCAGCAATGTCGTGCTGTTCGATGCCATGGACAATGGCACGATGGTCCCGGCTGCCGGAGAGGCCGGCAAGACCGCCTGGTTCTATATCGTCAACCGGGAAACTGGCCAGCTGATCCGCAGGTCAGAAGCCTTCGACCAGCAGCAGAACATGTTCTCCCAGCCCACCGTCGCGGGCGTGCAGATGCTGCCGGGCGCCAATGGCGGCAGCGAATGGTCGCCGCCCGCCTATTCGCCGCTCACCCATGCCGTCTATGTCCTTGGCATGAATCAGCTGATGACCTTCAAGACCGAAGAGACGACCCCGGATATCCCGGGCCTGATCCGCCTTGGCAGCAGCTTCGCGAATGTGCAGGGCGGCGTGCAGGACGGCACGCTCACCGCGATCGACGTGAATACCGGCAAGATCGTGTGGAACCAGACATTGCCGCAGCCGATGATGGGCGGCGCGCTCGCCACGGCCGGCAATCTCGTTTTTACGGGCGAGGGCAATGGCTGGTTCGATGCTTTCGATGCCACCAGCGGCAAGCTGCTCTGGCGGTTCAATCTCGGGGCCGGCGTCAATGCGCCGCCGGTCGCGTACCAGGTGAACGGCAAGGAATATATCGCCGTGGCCGCCGGCGGAAATTTCCAGATCGGCTATCCGCTCGGCGACGCCGTCGCGATCTTCACGCTCGGGAAGTGAGCTCGGGGCCTTGCCCCGGGCCCCGTCCGCGCCGCGTGGCTTTTCTTTCTTGCCGCGCGGCGCACAGGGCCGGCGTTACTGCGGAATATTGAGCGCGGTCTGATCGACGTAAGGCTTCATGAGGGCCTCCGCGCTCGCCTGGGCCGCAACCACCGCCGCTTGCGGCGTGGCGCGTCCGGAGAGCACGGCCTGAACCTGGTTCTCCATCGCCTTGCGCACCGCCACGGTCTCGAACGTGTCGAACCAGGGCACGGCGTATTTCAGCTGCTCGAGCGCAACTTTCGCGTTGGGATACTTGGCGAGATAGGATTTCATCTCCGGCAGGTCATAGGCCGCGATGCGCGGCGCGAAATAGCCGGTGAACCGGCTCCAGCGCCCGGCGATATCGGGGCTTACCAGCCACTTGATCAGCGTCCAGGCCGCCGCCACGCGCGTGGGCGAATTGCCCTTCGGAATGATCAGGCTGCCCCCGCCGATCGGCGCCGCCGGCTGGATGTTGTACGGCATGAAGGCGACCCTGAACGGCGATTTCATGTTGCTGCGAACGAAGGTGAGCGCCCCGGTCGAAAGGACCATCATCGCCGCATGCCCGGTGAAGAAGGCGGTCGCCGCCGCATTGGCGTCGATGACACCCGGGGGCATCACATGCAGCTTATTGACCATCTCATCGAGCAGCATCACCGCGCCCAGCGTGCTCGGCTGGTCGTAATAGACCTCGCCGCCATAATCGTGGTTGAAATACTGCCCGCCGTTCGACATGGCGAGCCCGCTCACGATCCAGCCGAGATAATCGTAAGTGCCCGGCATCTCGAAGCCATAGCGCTCGACGGTGCCTCCCTTCACGACCGTGAGCTTCCTGGCGTCCGCAACGAAGTCCTGCCACGTCACGGGCGGGTGGCTGGGATCGAGCCCGGCCGACTTGAACGCATCGACGCTGTAATAGAGAAGCGGAGTCGAATTCTGGAAGGGAACGCCATACACGTGTCCGTCGATCACGGCATTGTCGGCGAGCGCCGGCCAGAACTCCGCCATGAAGCTCTTTGGCGTTATGCCGTCCTTCTCGATCAGCGGATCGAGGGAGATGGCCAGATGGTTGATCTCGTACGAGCGCACGAAATTGGCGCTCATGATGACCGCGGCTGGCGGATTCCCCGCCTTGATCGCGGCCGTGGTCTTGAGATTGGTGTCGTCATAGCTGCCGGCATAGACCGCAGTGACATGGATATCCGGATGCCCTTTGTTGAATTCGGCGATCAGCTGGCGAATCTCGATCACGAGCTTGCCCTGCACCGGCACCGGGAAATAAAGGTCGATATCGGTGGTCGCGGCGCGCGCCGCGCCCGCGGAGATGAGCATTCCTGCCGCCGCCGCGAGCGCGGCGCGCCATGGTCTCAGCATGAAGGGCCTCCTTACTTGATGCCGGTGAAGACAAAGCTCGAGACGATGCGCCTCTGAAAGACGACGAAGATCAGAATCAGCGGCGCAGCGACCAGCAGCGTTCCCGCCGCGATCACGCCCCATTCCGTCGCGCTCTCCGCTCCCGAGGTGAAGGAGGCGAGACCGACCGTCAGCACCTGATTGGCCGGCGAGGAAAGCGCGATCAGCGGCCAGAGAAACTCGTTCCAGTGATAGCTCACCGAGACGATGGCGAAAGCCGCGAGACCCGGCCGCGCCAGGGGAAGCAGCACATGCCAGATCACCTGCGGCAATCTTGCTCCATCGAGCATCGCCGCGTCCTCATAATCACGCGGAATGGAGCGGAAGGTCTGGCGCATCAGGAACGTGCCGAAGGCGGAGGCGAAGTAAGGCGCCATCACTCCCGGCAGCCGGTCATAGAGCCCGAGCGAGACGATCGTCGTCAGATTCGGCACGATCAGGATCGGCGGCACGAGCATGAGCTGCAGCAGAAAGAGATAGAAGAGCCAGGCGCGGCCGGGAAAGGCGAGGCGAGCAAAGGCATAGCCCGCAGCACTCACCGTGACGCACTGCACCGCGAGAATGCCCGCGCACATCAGGAAAGTGTTGAAGTACCAGAGCGGAAAGCTTCCTTCGCTCCAGGCCTCTCGGAAATTGCCGAATCCCATCGCTCCGGAAGGAATGAGGGAGGCGATCTCGGAGGTGCTGGCACTTTCGGAACGGAGGCTCGCGACCAGCATCCACGCGAAGGGAATCGCCCATATCAGGGCCGTCGCCGACAGCGCCAGCATGACGAAAAGCCCGACCTCGCGCCCCTGCCTCGGGCGCGATGATTTCGGATCATCACGCTCTCGCTTTATTTTCTCGACCAGTTTCATGGCTTTTCACGGATTGCTTCGCTTATCCGCCAAAACCATATTGATCTAGGATTCATAATGAATCCCCCGCTCGAGCACCCGGAGCGATCCGGCCGAAAGCACGAACAGCACCGCCACGCTCACCACCGTCGCCGCGGCGGCAAGCCCCATATCATTGTTCTGGTGCGCCTGCTGATAGATGTAGAAGAGAAGGACATTGGTCGAATCGGATGGCCCGCCATCAGTCATCACCACGATATGATCGACCTGCGTTAGCACGTTGATGAGCGCGATCACCAGCACGAAGGCAAGTGTCGGACCAAGCAGCGGCCACGTCACATGGCGGAAACGCTGGAGCGGACCGGCCCCCTCCAGCATTGCCGCCTCGTTGAGATCGTCCGGGATCCCGGCCAGGCCGGCTAGGAAAAAAAGCATGTAATAGCCAGTGTTCTTCCACACCGTGATGCCGATGATCGAGGGCATCGCAAGCGACGGCTCACCGAGCCAGTTGGTCTCTCCGGCGCCGAGGAAGGCGAGATAATGATCGATCAGGCCTTCGCCGGGCAGGAAGATGAAGATGAAGAGCGCCGATGCCGCCACCAGCGGGATCATCATCGGCAGCACGAGCAGCGTGCGCAGAAAGGCGATGAAGCGCCGGTTCTCGCGCAAACCGAGCGCGAACAGCAGGGCGAGCGCCAGGCTCGGCACGATGGTGCCGACCGCATAGACCGCGTTGTTCCACGCGGCCTGACGGAAATGCGGATCGGCGAAGAGCCGCGCATAGTTCCCAAGCCCGAACCGCGCCGCCTCTCCGTATTGCTGGTCGATGAAGGATCGCACCAGCACTTCGATCACCGGCCAGTAGGTGAAGGCGGCAAGGAACAGCCCCGAGGGCGCGAGCAACAGGAAGGCCGCCAGCATGCTCCGCTGCCGCGCCACGCGAGTCCGCCGCCGGACCGCGCCGACCGGCAGGGACGCCATCAGCGTCAACCGCGACGTCTGATCCAACCGGTCCCCCGCGTTCGCCCTCCCCGGCCTGTTAGGCTTCGACGATAACCACAGCATGACAACGGGGCGACAGTTCGATGACAATGCCGCAGCGCAAAGTGCCGGAACGACTTTCCTCGACGGCCGCCCCAGCCACGCGCGGCATCATCGGCGGGATCGATCTCGCGCCGCCCGGAGTGTGATGATTTTGATCATCACACTCTCGCTTTCCCTTTATTTTCTCGATCAATTTTATGGTTTTGGTGGATCGCTCCGCGCGGGCTCGCCGCCGATTTGTCGGCGCGGCGCCCCGTTGCCACCGGAAACCATATCGATCTCGCGCGTCCCGCTATTCTCTCAGCACCGGTCTGTCCCCGATGCCAGGCGGAGCCGCTCGAGCACGCGCGCGCGGCCCATCAAGGGCAGGAGGCGCGCGAGCTCCGGCCCGCTCTCCTCGCCCGTCAGGGCGAGTCGAAGCGGATGAAAAAGCGCACGGCCGCGCCGCCCCGTCGCGGCGGCGAGCGTCTTGGCATAGACGCCGAAGATGCTCTCATCCCAGGGTTCGGGCGGCAGCAATGCGCCCGCTTCGCGCAGAAACTCACCCTCGCCCTCCAGCCCGAGGGACGTGATCTCCGGCGTGATCTCACCCGCGACCACGTCCCACCAATGCTCTGCCTCGCTCAGGAGATCGAGATTGCCGCGCGCCGCGAGCCAGAATGCCTCGCTTGCCCCCGCGGGCAGCCGTCCGGCCACAGCGGCGAAGGGAAGATGCTGCAGCACCTGACGATTGAGCGCGAGGAGCTGGCGCATGTCGAAGCGCGCCGGCGAGCGCGAGAAGCGCGAAAGATCGAAACCCTCCGCAAGTTGCTCGAGGGGCGCGGGCTCCGGCTCGCCGCCGGTGCCGAGCCGCGCCAGATAACTCGCGAGCGCCATCGGCTCCACCCCGTCCTCGGCGAGCCGGCGGATCGCGAGGCTCGCCACCCGCTTCGAGAGCTTTCCCCCCGCTTCGTCGGCAAGCAGCGGCAGATGGGCGAAAACCGGCGGCGGCGCGGCATCGAGCGCCTGCCAGAGATCGATCTGCACGGCGGTGTTGGTCACATGGTCCTCGCCGCGGATGACATGCGTGATCGCGAGATCGCGGTCATCGACGACCGAGGTGAAAGTGTAGAGGGGCGTGCCGTCCTCGCGCACCAGCACCGGATCCGAAACACTGCCGAGCGGCACGTGTCGCCCCCCCAGCACGAGATCCGGCCAGGCGATGGTCCGCTCCGAAAGACGGAAGCGCCAGTAGGGAAGCCGCCCGCCCGCTTCCAGCCGCGCGCGCTCGGTATCGGTGAGGCGGAGCGCGGCGCGGTCATAGACGGGCGGCAGGCCGCGCCGGCGCTGCGCCTCCCGCTTCGCTGTGAGCTCCGCCGCGGTCTCGTAGCAGGGATAGAGCCGGCCGCTCTGCCGCAGCGCTTCGGCCGTCTCCGCATAACGCGCAACCCGTGCGGACTGGCGAACCGGCCCCTTCCAGGCGAGCCCGAGCCAGGCGAGGTCGCGCAGGATCGCCTCCTCGTATTCGCGTCGGGAGCGCGCGCTGTCGGTGTCGTCCAGCCGCAGCAGGAATTCCCCGCCATGGGAGCGGGCAAAAAGAAAATTCAGCACCGCGATCCGGGCATTGCCGACATGGAGCAACCCCGTCGGGCTCGGCGCGAAACGGACACGCACGCTCATCGCCGCGTCAGATAAGGAAAAGATCAGTCATTGACGAGGATATAGTGCATGGTCGCTTCGAGCGTGACCTGATCCGAAGGCGTGCCCGGCGGGAAAGGCGGCAGATGGGCACCCTCGAAAAGGCCGAGCCAGGCCGAGTCGAGAAAAGGCGAGCCCGAGCTTTGCAGGAGCTGCACATCGCGCACGCTGCCGTCCCGCGCGATCACCAGCCGGATCATGACCGCCCCCTGCTGGCCGAGCTCGAGCGCCTGCTCAGGATAATATTTCCGCTCATTCACCCATTGCGTCAGCTCGGCCCGCCAGTCCGGACCGATATTCCCCTGAATGTTGAACTCGCGCGAAAGGGACGCATTGAGCAGGGATTGGTTGAGCGCGAGATTGAGCCGGCCGCTGCTCTGCGGCGCCGGCGTGTCCGTCTCGTTGGGCGTGCCATAGGACATGTGATTGAGCACGAGGTAATGCTGCGCCGGGGGTGCTGGCGCCGAGACCGGCTGCGGCGGCGGGGGCGGCACATGGCGCGGCGGTGTCGGCGGCACCGGCAGAGGGGCCGGGACGAAGGGGCGCGGCGCGGGAATGGAAGGGGGCCGCAGCAGCGCCTGGGTTTCGGAGGGCGGCAGCCACACCGAATATTGCTGCTCCGAAGGTGATGGCACGGTCACGAGCGGCGCCGGCGCCGTGGTCGGGGGCGCGGCCGCCGATGGGGCGGCGCGCGGCGGTGACGAGGGACGAAGCGGCGTCGGCGGCGCGGCGAGCGCAAGCCTCGCCGGCGGAAAGGCCGGTTGCGGTGCCGGCCTCGGGACAGGCGCCTCAACAAGGGGACGCGGCGCCGCCGGCGCGGGCAGCGGCACGGGAGAGGATCGAGCCACCTGGGGGGCCTCCTGCGGGGCCACCTGCGGGGACTGCGTGACGGCCGGGGACCGAACCGGGGGCGGCGGCAAGGCCCGCGCCAGCGCCCGCGGCTGCACCGGCTGCAATGCGGGGGGACTCGGCGCCGGCGATGCCCGTTCCGGCGGACCGATCCGCTTGGCCTTCGGTGCCGTTGCTTGCTGCGCGCCGCCGTTCTCGAACACCAGGGCCACCGACGAGGGCGGAACGAATTCCACCGGCTTCCGCCGTGGCCGCACAACCACCACCAGCAGCGCCAGCACCAGCAGATGGAGCAGAACCGCAACGATCACCGGCCGCGAGCGCATGACGCGCCAGCTGACCGGGGGCGCCATGCGCTCGCTCGCGCTGACGGGCCGGGGCATGATGCGGGCGCGCGACGGCACC
>DATJLS010000010.1:0-5536 GCA_035509315.1 Acetobacteraceae bacterium
GCGCGAGATAGGCGCCGTCCTGGCCGGTGATGCCGGTGATGAATGCGCGCTCATGAGGGCTACCTAGACAATCTCGATTTCGGACACCGGAAAGACCATCAGTGGGATCCCCCCTCCGTCCAGCGCGATCTTGGGGCAGCGACCTGTCGGCCGGTTAACAGCGATTCTCACCCAGCCGCCGCGAGCGGCGATTCATGGCACAGCCGCCTCTTGTTGAATTAGGTCGATTATACTAGAGATTGTGCCGTTTCGTGCGGGTTTTGGCGAGGCTTCCGAACGCAGGGGAAAGCCTGTAAACCCAGAGCCGTATGAGCGCCAATGGCGGCCGAATCCATGCTTGTTGGCGATGAGGATCGTGCGGTCGGCGTCGACTAGGGGCAGAACAGAAGCAGCATGGGGAGGCCGTTTCATCCATGTGAAGCGCGCGGAGGGCGCCGATTGAAGTCCCGTGTGCCGACGTCCCTATCCCGCCTTGGCCGCGACTGCCACATGAACTACGGTCTTCTCTGATGTCTCCCGACCTCGTTTTGCGCACCCAGGATCTGGGCAAGGCCTATCGGATCTGGCGCCGCCCGGAGGATCGGCTGAAACAGATGCTGTTTCCCCGTCGTCGCTTCTACGACGAGTTCTGGGCCCTTCGGCACGTCAATCTCGAGGTTGGCCGCGGCGAGGCCGTGGGCCTAATCGGGCGCAACGGCGCCGGCAAATCCACCCTCCTACAGCTCGCCTGCGGCACGCTTGAACCATCGACCGGGACCATCGAGCGCCAGGGGCGATTCGCCGCGCTGCTGGAATTGGGAGCCGGTTTCAACCCTGAGTTTACCGGCCGGGAGAACGTCGTTCTCTCCGCCATGGTCATGGGCCTTTCTCGCGACCAGATAGCGGAGCGCTTTGATGCCATCGCCGACTTCGCGGCGATCGGCGATTTCATGGATTTCCCGGTCAAGACCTACTCGAGCGGCATGTATGCGCGCCTCGCCTTCGCGGTTGCCGCGCACGTCGATGCCGACGTGCTCATCGTCGATGAGATCCTCTCGGTCGGCGACATCTCCTTCTCGCAGAAATGCATGCGATTCATCCGCTCCTTCTGCGAGCGCGGAACGCTGCTGTTCGTCTCGCATAGTCCCGATGCCGTGCTCAGCCTCTGCAATCGCGCCGTCTGGCTCGAGAAAGGCGAGGTTCGGGAGATGGGACCAGCGAAGGATGTATGCCGCGCCTACGTGGCGGCAGCCGAACGCGAAAAGGACAATGCGTCGGCATTTCAGGTCATCGGGCGGCAGGAAGATCCGGACAGGGATGACGTCTCGGATCATCGAGCGGTATCCCTGGCATCGGAAGGACTTTCGAGCCAGACCCGTGTGTTCGCGTTCGATCCGAACAGCCCTTGGTTCGGCCGCCGCGGCGCCAGCATTGTCGACGCGCGCATAATCAAC
The DNA here is from genome assembly GCA_035509315.1 of Acetobacteraceae bacterium. Classification (GTDB taxonomy): domain Bacteria; phylum Pseudomonadota; class Alphaproteobacteria; order Acetobacterales; family Acetobacteraceae; genus JAKAWQ01. Next base: position 1,434 of record DATJLS010000010.1, read on the forward strand.
GTCAGCGATCCAGCGTCGCTGCCGAGCGGCGGCGATGAAGTCATGCTGCAAATCGAGTGCGAGGCGCATACCGCCCTTTATCGCCCGATCGTGGGCTTCTACGTTCGCGATCGGCTCGGCCAGGCGCTGTTTGGCGACAACACGTATTGGACCTTTCGCGGCACGCCGTTGGATGTGGCCGCGGGCGAGCGGTTTACCGCCCAGTTCCGTTTTCGCCTGCCCTACCTGCCGCAGGGCGAGTACGTGGTCAACGCGGCCCTCGCGGACGGCACCCAGGAAGAGCACGTGCAGCATCACTGGGCGGACGAGGCCATGATCCTCACGGTCGGGCCCAGCCATGTCCAGCACGGGCTGGTCGGCATACCGATGCTGGACATTCAGCTTGAGAAGAGTCGGCACGGCGCTTCCGCCACCGGCAGCGTCGAATCACCCGCGTGAGCGCCGAGCGCATCACGCCGCGCGAACCTACCGCCTCGTCAGACGGTTGGCCTCATCGACTTGAGTCGCAGGATGCCCCGCCCGGCAATGAGGCTGCCGGCAAGCGGGATGGTCCCCGCCCGGCGTCCAAAAGCGAAGAGCGCATGGTACAGCTGGAGCGGACGCTTCCGGCCATCGAGGCCGAAAACGCCGAGCTTAAGCGAGCGCTCGATGCGGCGACGCTCAGGGCGCGCGAGCTCGGACGCGCATTGGAGTTCGAACGACGGCGACGTGACGCGTTCGCGGCGGCATTGAGAGCGACGACGCAATCCGCTCGGTCGTTCGCTTGGTGGCTGATGTGGCCGTTCCATGTTCTGCCTCGCATCATAGACAGCAAGTGGCAGGAATTGCGGTCGCCGCCGCCGCGACGCGGGCAGTCCGCGCAGGAGCCGGACCTGTCCGCGCTGGCGGCGCAAATCGCCTTGCCGTCTCCACCGGGGCCGGACGTAAGCGTAATCATTCCGGCTTTCGGCAAGGTGAGGTATACGCTCGGCTGCCTCATTTCGATCACCCGCCATGCGCCGCAGGCGGCGATCGAAGTCATCGTTCTCGAAGACGCGTCGGGCGATCCTGATGTGCAGTACCTTCGCTCGGTCGCCAATCTCCGCCTGGTCGAGAACGAATATAATCTCGGCTTTGTGCGCAACTGCAATCTCGGCGCCCACATCGCGAAAGGGCGCTACATTCACTTCCTGAATAACGACACTGAAGTGACCGCGGGATGGCTCGACCAGCTCATCGCGGTCTTCCACTCCCGAGCCGACGCGGGCATCGTCGGGTCCAAGCTGCTCTATCCCAACGGCACATTGCTGGAGGCGGGCGGCATCGTGTGGCGCAACGCCTCCACTTCCAACTTCGGCGGCGGCGACAACCCGCAACGCCCGGCCTATAACTACCTGCGCGAGACGGACTACGTGTCGGGCGCCTCGCTCCTCATCGAGCGCTCGCTTTTTCAAGCTCTCGGTGGATTCAGCGAGATCTATGATCCCGCCTATTGCGAGGATGTCGATCTCGCCTTCAAGGTCCGCGCGGCCGGCCGCAAGGTCTACTACCAACCTCGCTCCGTGATTGTCCATAGCGAGGGCGTGTCGCATGGTAAGGACGTGACCGGCGGCATCTCGAGCGTCTTCCGCCCGCTGAACCAGGCTCGCGTGCTCGAGCGCTGGGGCAAGGTGCTCATCGCCGAACACGCGCCCCCAGGCGAAGATATCTTCAAGGCACGCGAGCATGGCATTCTCGCGAAGTCCGTGCTCGTGATCGAGCACCTCGCTCCGCAGGCGCAGCGCGACATCGCCATGCCCGCGGCCACGCTCCTGATGCGCCTCCTCATCGCCGCAGGCCACCGGGTAAAGTTCCTGCCGCACGACCTGATGGTCGAACCCACCCGCTGCCAGGCCTTGCAGGATATCGGCGTCGAGCTGATTTGCGAGACCGGCTCCACCCGTCGAACCATCGATCGCTGGTTCCGCAGGAACGGCCGATTCCTCGACATGGTGCTGCTGATCGGCGACGCGTCGGCGCGATCCCTGTCGACCATTCGCCGCCACACGGCTGCTCGCGTCATCTACTGCGGCACCCAAAAGGGTGGACAGGACAAGGAGCGGCTGCACCGCCTCTGGAGAGAGGCGGATTGCGTGATCTGCCGTTCAGAGGAGGAGGCTGCTCCCGTCCGCGCCGCCGCACCACAAACAGAGGTCGCGATCGTACCCGCGCCGCTCTGCGAGGCCCTCGATGGCAGCCGGCCGTGTACTACGGCGCGGGCGGTCGAAACGCTCTTCGATGATCCGTCGAGGCAGGCGGCGCGCGAGCAGCTGCTTCGCGCCATTGCAATCCAGCCAGACCATCGATCGTCGGGGTAATTCAATTCGGCACCGCATCCCGCTATCATCCTCGGCAATGAGCAGTCGATCTCCATCAATGATTACCGCCGGCGATAGAACGTGCTCCGTCATTTCGCGCTGATGCAGCGGCACATGTTTTTCCGCCTCCTGATCTATGCAGGAGCGGTCACCCTCGTCTTCACGACGGTGGTGATGCTGATCACGACGCAGCGCCTCATTCAGCTGACGGCACAGGGCGCCATGCCAGTCGAGAAGTTCGCTGTGGCGTTGGTGATGCTCCTGCCCATGCAATTCTATCTGGACGTCCCGATAACCGTGACCATCGCGGTGATCTTCGCCTATCACGAATGGATCCGGCACAACGAGATCCTGTCGCTCCGAAACGCCGGCCTCACCAATGCGGGGTTGGCAGCGCCGGCGCTGGTGGCGGCGACCGTCGGGTTGATGTTCACCGCGCTGATGTCGCTGTACCTGCTGCCGATCTCGTTCCGGGTCTTCGAGGACATCCGCTACAACGCGGGCTATTACAACCTCACCACCAACGTTCTTTACGACGGCTATTTGCAGGAGATCGCCCCCAACCTGTCGCTGTCCTTCCAGAAGCGGATCGCGAGCGACGCCATCCAGGGGGTGACCATCCTTGACGGGCGCAAGGCCGGCTCCTTTACCTACATTTTCGCCGACCGCGGCCGCTTCGTGACGCGGGATGCCAAGCCCGAGCCCGAGCGGATGATCGTGCTCGAGCACGGTTCCTACATCGTGCGACACAACCCTCAGGAGAAGGTGACGCCGATCAACTTCGACGATCTGGTAGTGCCATTGCAGGCCTCGGGCGCCGGCCCGAAGGCGCGACAGTGGCGCGGCTTCTTTGAGGAGCGAATCGATACCCTGCTCAACCCACCGCCGGAGGTCCGGATGAATCCGGTCGACTACGGCAACTGGATCGCCGAGGCACATAAGCGCATCCTGATGCCGGTGCTCTGCCTGAGCTATGTCCTTTTCGCCCTCGGCATTCTGCTGCGCTCGCACTACCACCGCACTGGCGGCGCGCTCCATGTGCTCGGCATCGCGGCCGGCATTGCCTTCTGGCACGGCCTCTTCGTCGTCACCCATTCCCTGGTGACCCGCACGCCATCGCTCGCGGTCATCTACTATCTCGTAGCGGCGACACCTGCGGTGATCGGCATTGCGCTGCTGGCTACGGCCGGATCGCGGCGCCGCAGGAGGCGGCCCCCCGTGCAGCCATTGCTGGGCGCGGAAGCGGAAGCCGGCGCGCCCTGAAGCAGCCCTAGGCCTCGATGCCAGCGGCCCCTGTGCGGATCATCCGGCTGTCGATGGTGATCCGCGGATCGGTGACGAATTTCCAGAGCGTGAGCAGCCGCGAGCGGTGCCGGAAGCGTCCGGTGTAATGCTCCGGCGCGAGCCGCGTCAGCTCGCTCAGGCGCGGCCCCGGCACGTTCGGGAAATCATGGTGCTCCAGGTGATAGCCGTGATTGATCGAGATCGCATTCACCGGCCCGTAGTAGGACGCGGTCTCGTAGCTCCCCTCGAAGATGATGTGCTCCTGCAGGATATGGGCGCCGGTCGGATGCGGCCCGACGGCGAAATAGGTCGAGAGCGCCAGGTAGAGGAGCGACACCCAGCCGCAGCCATAGACTACCGCCGCGTCGGCGGCGAGCACCACCGCGATGTTGGCAGCGAGCCAGCCGTCGAAGGGAATGCGCCGGGTCACTTGCAGCGGATGCATCAGCGAGTAGGTGAAGGGCTGCGCCAGCACCCAGAGGA